>CAVKML010000033.1:1255-32162 GCA_963657715.1 uncultured bacterium
ATGCAATATTAGCCAATTTTTTTGATTAACGTCTTGTTTCATAGGGGTTTTTCTTAAATTTGCAGTTATGCAAAGAAAAATTCTTTATATTCTTTTTGTTTTTTTAGCCTTTGCCTTCGTCCTTCTGTCGCCGGGGTGCAAGAGGAAGTCGCCGGAAAGCGAAGTGGAAATTGTTGAGGAAGTGAAGGATACACTTCCTCCGATGGGCTTTTGGCCGGATTCGCTGGACCTTGCCGAGGATGCGGTGAGGAACGGAGAGACGTTCACCGGACTTATGAACCGTCTGGGGCTGTCTATGAATGATGCTGCGAAGATGGCTTTGGCGTGCGACACGGTTTTCGATGTCAGAAAGATGCGTGCCGGGAACAAGGTTCAGGCATATTACCAGTTTGACACGAGCGGGACTGGTAGCACCGAGGGACCGGCACTGAAGTATGTCGTGTATGAAAGTGGCAAGGTTGACAGGGTGATCTTCAGAACAACCGATCCTTTCGCTGTATGGAGATGGTCGAAGCCGGTAGAGAGTTCACGTGAGTTCGCCGACGTGACGATCAAATCTTCCCTTTGGAACGATATGCTGGCCGCCGGAAAGTCGCCTCAGCTGATCGTGCCGCTTTCCGAGATTTACGCTTGGTCGGTTGACTTCTTCGGCCTCCAACCAGGTGACCGTTTCCGGGTACTTTACGAGCAGAGAAAGTGTGATGACGAGATAATCGCCGTTGACACAATTTATTATGCGGAGTTTATCAGGGATGAGAAGATGATTCCCGCGATCATGTTTGATCAAGGTGACCATGGCAACCTTTATTGGAACGAGAAAGGTGAGAGTCTTCGTAAAGCATTCCTAAAGGCTCCGCTGAAGTTCACAAGGATCAGTTCCGGATTTTCCTACAACCGCAAGCATCCGGTCACGGGGCGTGTGAGGCCTCACACGGCGGTGGATTATGCCGCTCCGGTCGGGACTCCGGTGCTGACTATCGGTGACGGTACCGTTGTGAGCGCAGGTTGGACGAACGGTGGAGGAAACACGGTGAAGATCCGTCATAACTCTGTCTATACCACCAGTTATATGCACCTATCCCGCTACGGTTCCGGAATCAAGGCCGGAGCTAGGGTGCGTCAAGGCGATGTGATAGGCTATGTCGGTTCCACAGGTCTCTCGACAGGCCCTCACCTGGATTTTCGGGTCTGGAAAAACGGATCTCCGATCAATCCTTTGAAGATGGACTCTCCTCCGTCAGAGCCGATAAGGCCAAGGAATATGCCGGCGCTTGACTCGACTTTCAGGCATTACAGACAGATGATTGACACTCTGAAAGTAAATGATCCTCAATAATATTCACTGAAATACTCACTTGACGGGCCAGGGCCCAAGGCTCGCTGAATTAATCTAAAGTAATTTCAATATGAAAAAGAATATCTTTCTGTTACCCCTTGCCGCGACGCTGCTGTTTGTCCAAGGCTGCGGACAACGTGAGGCATCTTCCGTTGCTCCAGCAATCAGCCGTGACGCTGAGATAGAGGCCAAGGTGGAGAAAGTCTTGAAAGGAATGGATCTGGCCGGGAAGGTCGGTCAGATGATTCAGCTTACATCTTCGACAGTCACTGTTCAAGGTAAGCCTGAAATTGATCCGGAGAAACTTCAAAAGGTCATCGGTGAGATGAAAGTAGGTTCTATCCTGAACACATTCGGAGATGTGGCTCAGCCCCGTGAGCTTACAGCCAAACTTGTTGGTGAGATCCAGAAGAAATCCATGGAGGAGATTGGCATCCCTTGCATCTATGGTCTTGATATGATTCACGGTGCGAGTTATCTGTCGGACGGAACCTTTTTCCCGCAGGAAATAAACCTTGCCGCGACTTTCAATCGGGAATATGCCCGGATTATGGGTGAGGCTATGGCTTATGAGACAAGAGCCGCTATGGTGTCTTGGGTGTTCTCTCCCGTGATGGATCTCGGGCGCAATCCTGTCTGGCCAAGGCAGTGGGAGAGTTTCGGCGAGGATGCTTATCTGAATGCCGAGATGGCCGTGGCCGAGACGAAAGCCCTTCAGGGAGACGATCCTAACCATATTGACAGTAAGCACGTAGCCGTCAGTGTGAAGCATTTCATGGCCTATGGTGTTCCGGTCTCAGGCAAGGACAGGACTCCGGCTGTTGTGGCGGAGAACGATTTGAAAGAGAAGTTCTTCCGTCCGTTCAAGGACTGCCTGGAAGCCGGTGCGTTGACATTGATGGTCAATTCCGCTTCGATAAACGGGATCCCTACGCACGCCAACAAGGAACTCCTTACCGGCTGGGTGAAGGATGGCTTGAACTGGGATGGTCTGATCGTCACCGACTGGGCAGACATCAACAACCTGTACGAAAGGGATCACGTCGCCAGGGACAGAAAGGAAGCTCTTGCAATGGGGGTCAATGCCGGAATCGACATGATCATGGAACCGAACGACCCTGATTGCTGCATCGAATTGAAGGAGGTTGTCGAGGCCGGTCTGATTCCGATGTCCAGAATCGATGACGCTGTGCGAAGGGTGCTTCGTCTGAAGTTCCGTCTCGGATTGTTCGACAATCCGACATGGGATGTCATCGGTTACGACAAGTTCGGCTGCCAAGAGTTTCAGGACGCATCCTACGTGGCGGCGGTCGAGTCCGAAGTTCTACTCAAGAACGAGGGGAATATCCTTCCGCTTGACTATGGCAAGAAGATTCTGGTCACAGGCCCTAACGCAAATTCGATGAGAGCGTTGAACGGTGGCTGGTCCTACACCTGGCAGGGTGATGCCGACAGGTTCGCCGGAGACTGCAACACAATCTATGAGGCGATAGCCCAGAAATTCGGTGAGAGGAATGTCTTTTTCGAGCCCGGTGTGATTTACGATGAGACAGACCGTTGGGCAACAGGAGCCTGGCAGAAGGAATATGCGCAACAGATCTCCAAGGCCGTAGCCGCCGCGTCAAAGGTGGATGTCATTGTGGCCTGCGTGGGCGAGAACAGTTACTGTGAGACTCCTGGCAACATCGATGACCTTGATCTTTCCTCAAATCAGAAAGAATTGGTCAAGGCGTTGTCAAAGACCGGCAAGCCGATAATCCTTGTCCTGAACGAAGGCCGTCCTAGGGTTCTGCGTGAGATTGAACCTATGGCGAAAGCTGTTGTGGATGTGATGCTTCCTGGAAACTATGGTGGTGACGCACTGGCCGCTCTGCTTTCCGGAGAGGAAAACTTCAGCGGAAAACTGCCATTCACCTATCCTAAATATGTCAACTCGCTTCACACCTACGACTACAAGGTCAGCGAGAGCCGTGAGACGATGGCCGGTGAATATAACTACGATGCTATTATGGACGTGCAGTGGCCGTTCGGCTACGGACTCAGCTACACCACCTTTGAATATTCTGACTTCAAGTGCCTGAATGGCCCTGAGTTCACCTCGGAAGATGACCTCAGAGTTGAGGTGACTGTCCGGAACGCCGGCTCGCACAACGGCAAGGAGGCTGTCCTGCTATATTCAAGTGACATTGTGGCCAGTCTTATTCCGGATGTGAAGCGTCTGCGTGAGTTCGCCAAGGTTGAGCTTGCGCCGGGGGAGAGCAAAGTGGTTTCGTTCACTGTGCCGGCCAAGGAACTGGCTTTTGTCGGTGCCGACGGGAAGTGGCGTTTGGAGGCCGGTGATTTCAGAATGAGCTGCGGCGGGCAGTCGCTGATGATCACCTGTTCAGAGACCAAGGTTTGGAATTAATTATATTCAAAGATGAAGATATTCAAGAGGATCATATTGACAGTAGCCGGACTTTTGATGGTGTCGGCTCCGTCATGGGGTGTGTTCAACGAGAAGGATCTGGCGCAGACGCTTCAGGTGTTGCGCTATGAACTCAGGAAGGCGTATGTCGAGATGGAGAAGAACCAGATGTCCTTCGAGTCTCAGGATGATCAGCAGCATGAGGAACTTGTGCATCTTATCCAGAGCTGTAACGAGCTGTCTCTGATGCTGTACTCGCAGAAGCAGGACTTCACGTTCGACCTCACCTACGCTCTCCAGCAGGTTACCGATCAGTATCATAACTTTACGCAGAGCCGTATGCCTTACGACAACATCATATCTTACCTCGATGTTGAGATTGACAGGTACGACAGGCTGGTCACGGCTCTGAAAGTGCTTCCTCCTGAGCTGATTGAGCTGCCGGACAGCCTCGGCGGACCGTCATTGCTGGACTCTTTGGCATCTACGCTCCAGACTCATCTTCTCCCGAACGACTCCTACACGGATGCCCATTCGGAAGATCCGGAGCATGCCGGACACAATCATTTTGTCGGGCTTGAAGAAGATCACGAACACGAATCCTTTCATTTGGACAGCTTGTCACAGGTGTCAAGGGACAGCTGTCTTTTCTATTCCACACGGCTTTTGAAGATGTTCACGGACATCCGTGACCACATGATCGAGGACAATGAATATTACGAAACCACTGACAAGCGTCTTAAAGAAGCATACGACTATGCCCAGAGTCGCTACAAGATGGTCCAGAAGAAGATATTCATAGAGGGGCAGGACAATTATTGGAAGATTCTTACGCACGTCAAATCCTATGCTCAGAGAGCCGCGAAAGATTTCAACGACAAATACGGCAGGGCTTACTTTACCGATGTCAAGAGTGAATGGCGTGGGCCGATGGTCATCGGATTCTCCTTTATGGTGCTGATCTACCTAGCCATCGCAACTTTGCTGAGCATGCTGATTGTCAAGATGTTGATGCGTAAGGTGAAATTTTTCAGGACGGAATGGTTCCGGAAAAGGGAGGCGGCCATATTCATGTTGGGGGCGGCGATTCTGTTTGTGGTGGTAATAGCGGTCGCCAGAAACGTCTCTTCGACATCGCATTTCTTCACTATGGCCGCTGGGTTGCTGATCGAGTTCGCTCTGTTGCTGATCGCGGTCCTGACGTCGCTTCTGATCCGCCACGACAGCAAGCAGATCAATTACGGTATGCGGATCTACACCCCGATCATGTTGATGGGATTGTTGGTCATAACGTTCAGAATCATATTCATACCTAACAGCTTGATAGCGTTGATTTTCCCTCCGCTGCTGGTTGTGTTTGGATTCTGGCAGTGGGCTTCGATCCACCGCAACGGTCCCAAGGTGCCGAAGAGTGACAATTCCTACGCTGTCGCATCGTTTGTGGTGACAGCCATCACATTTGTGATTTCAGTAGTAGGATATTGTCTGCTTGGTTTGCAGGTGTACATCTGGTGGATCTTCCAGCTGACGGTGCTCCAGTTGATTGTCGCTTGCGACGATCTGCTGAAGAAGTACCGTCACAGAAGGGTTGATGTCCTTGTGCGTGCCTATAGGCTAAAGCATCAGAACGATGTCGGCAAGGACAAAGGCTCGTTCATCCTTGTCACCTGGCTCTATGACCTCGTGGAAATGGTCTGCATTCCAGTGCTTTATCTTCTGTCGATTCCGTTCTGCCTTTACATGGCTTCCGAGGTGTTCGATCTGACGGAAATATGCATGGATATGTTCTTCTACCCGTTCTTCAATTACGAGTACCTGCATCTGTCTGTGTCCAAGATGGTTCTGGCCGCCGGTTTGTTCTATGTCTTCAAATACCTCTGCTATGTGGCCAGGGCCCTTTACAGGATTTACAAACTGCGCAGGACCCTCCGGCAGACAGGAGCGTCCTTGATCCGTGAGAATGAGCTGAACCTGACTCTGGCGAACAATGTGATCGGAATCCTGGCATGGGGAACTTACTTCATCGTGACAATCTCGCTTCTGAATATCCCGACAAAGTCTCTGTCCGTGATCACCGCCGGTCTTGCGGCCGGTCTCGGTTTCGCCATGAAGGACATCCTCAATAACTTCTTCTATGGTGTTCAGCTGATGTCCGGCCGCCTTCGCGTCGGTGATTACATTGAGTGTGACGGAATCCGTGGCAAGGTTGATAGCATCACTTACCAGAGTACCCAGATCGAGGCGACAGACGGCAGCGTCATGGCCTTCCCGAACAGTTCCCTTTTTGCCAAGAATTTCAAGAATCTGACTCGCAACAATTCCTACGAGTTCCTCGGCCTTCCTGTCGGAGTGGCTTACGGGACCGATGTTGAGCATGCGAGAAAGGTGATTCTTAGGGCGTTATCTCCTTTGCGCAAACCGGACAGATTCGGCCGTCAGGTAGTAGAGGAAAAGTACGGAATCCAGGTGGTTCTTGGCGGTTTTGGTGACAGCAGCGTGGACTTGGTTGTAAAGCAATATATTCTGGTCGAACAGCGCACCAGTTACATCGCAGCCGCCAACGAGCGGATCTACAACGCATTGAACGAAGCCGGCATAGAAATTCCGTTCCCGCAGCGTGACCTTAACATCCGTCAACTACCTTCTTCCAATGATAAATAATTGATGATGAATATGATAAATTTGGCGGTCTTCGTCTCCGGCGGTGGTTCAAACTGTGAGAATATCATCAAGTACTTCAATGGCTCGGACAATGCGCGCGTCTATCTTGTTGTGGCGAGCAAGGCCGGAATTCCAGCTTTGGAGAAGGCTGAAAGGCTGGGTGTGCCTACCCGTGTCCTGCCAAAGTCAGAGTTGAACCGTGAGGACGTTGTCCTGCCGCTGATGCGTGAATATTCAATCGATTTCATCGTGCTTGCCGGTTTCCTTCTGGTCATCCCTGACTTCCTGATCAATGAATATTGCCACAGGATGATCAACCTTCATCCTGCTCTTCTTCCGAAATTCGGTGGGATGGGGATGTACGGCCACCGCGTCCATGAGGCAGTCAAGGCGGCGGGTGAGACCGAGACCGGCATGACCGTCCATTGGGTAAGCCGTAATGTGGATGGCGGAGAGATCATCGCCCAGTTCCGTACTCCGATCACTCCCGATGACACTCCCGACGACATCGCAGCCAAGGAACATGCCCTTGAAATGAAGCACTTCCCACAGGTTATTGAAGAAGTCCTTGACAAGACCTTTACATCCTTGGGATAGCGGCATATTAGCCCTATGCGTTTTTGACGCACGAAACTTCTTTTAGCACTTCCTTGTGCGTCAAAACAATATTGCTGCGCACGGGAAATGCTTTTGTACTTCCACATCTGTAACTTCCGGAATAAGTAGGAAACTTGTAGGCACTATCATTTGTCGGGCATGAGTGTAGTGCCGGACAGTGATTTGAAGAGGGTAGCTTGGTAGGTGTCTCCGATAGGAATGCGGTCAGGCCCTATGATAATGTGATTGCGCTCTATGGCTTCAATTGCGGCGAGACGGACGATGAATGATTTGTGGACACGGACGAAATCTTCCTTCGGGAGCGTGTCTTCAAGGGCTTTCATGCGCATCAGTGACAGGATCGGGGCGGAGCCATCGCTCAGGTGGATCTTCACGTAGTCTTTTAGTCCCTCGATGTACGTGATATTGTCCAGAACTATCTGTTGGAGACGGTACTCGGTCTTGACGAAGATGCTTTTGATTTTTCTTAGTGAAGTCGCTTCTGTGACCGGTGAGCTTTGTTGAACAACAGGCCCAGTCATTTCGTTGGTTGGTGAGCCACGTCGAACCTCAAGCTCAGTCGCTTCGGCAGGCTCGGTGACCGGTGTGGATGGTCGCTGAGCCTGTCGAAGCGACCTTTCGCTTACGAGCTCAAAATATTCCTTGGCCTTGAGCGCCGCCGAAAGAAAATCGTCATACGAGATCGGCTTCAAAAGATAGTCCAGCGCCCGCACCCGGAACCCCTCGACAGCATATTCACTGAAAGCGGTTGTGAATATGATCCTTGTCTTCTCCGGCAGCATTTTAGAGAGTTCCATCCCGCTGAGATTCGGCATTTGTATGTCGCAGAAAAGCAGGTCCACCGGATTGTCCTGAAGGAATGAATATGCCGCCGTCCCGCTCGTGAAACTTCCTTTGAGCGAGAGGAACGGAGTCTTCGCCACATACGATTCCATCAGCCTGACGGCCAACGGCTCATCGTCAACAACTATGCAACTGATGGTGTTCATATTCCTGTCTTGATTCGAAGCAGACAACGATAAACGCTCTGTACCCTGCCATATTCAAATGAATATGCTCCCGGGTAGAGCAGGTCAAGTCTGCGCTTGAGGTTTGTGAGGCCTATTCCTGAGCCGCTTCTGTCAGTGTCATCCTTCGGGAAACAGCTGTTCTCGACGAGGCAGGAAATGTATTCTCCCTCTTCCTTGAGACCTATTCTGATGAAAGATTCACCTGTGTCGCTGATGCCGTGCTTGAAGGCGTTCTCAACGAGCGGGATGAATAGAAGCGGGGCAATTAGGAGATTTGACGGAGAGTCGGGCAGTGTTACGCTTAGTTTAACGCTGGAAGAAAGCCGCGCGCTCATCAGTTTGACATATTCATTTAGAAACTCGCATTCCTTTGAGAGTGGAACGGTGTCCTTCTGGCTTTCGTAGAGGACATAGCGCAGCATTCCGCTGAGGTCGTGGACGGCCTCCTGCGCCTGGGCGGGGTCAATCTGGATCAGCGAATAGATGTTGTTCAGAGTGTTGAACAGGAAATGCGGGTTGACCTGGTTCTTTAGGTTTGCCAGCTCTGCCTCCGCCTGGTTCTTTTCAATCTCTTTGCGCTGAGCCTCGTTATCGTACCACTCGGCAGTCATCCTGACCGCCACGGCTATCCCGACTATCGCAAAGTAGATCACAGTGTTGCGGAACGTGAAACTGATGGTGTCGAGCGTGGTGTGTGGTCGCGGGGGAACATCCGGAGCGATGACGTACTTGAAAAAAAGATGGACGGCTATGCTTACGGTGGCGATCAGAAGCGCATTCCAGAACAGGAATGCCCCGAACCGTTTGTTGGACAGAAAACGCTTTATCAGAAACAGGTAGTTGGTATAGAACACAATGACAAACGAGACCGTCACCGGTAGGAAGCGTGAAAAAGCCAGACCACCGTGAAGCGACCTTCCTGGTTGAGGCGAGAAGAACGGCATCGCCAGGATAACCGCCCATATCGCGACGTGTATCAATCCAACACTGTTTTTCCTCATATTCATAGAGTTCATCTAGTCGCAAACATAATAAAAATTTTATGACTTGCCATGCAATTCGCGTGGAGGATAACTGGTTGATAATGTGTGGTTTGAGAAGATGTCCTCCTCTCTGTTTGAGGAAGGAGTACACTTGTTCTATGGCTTGATTATCAGGGATTTATCCTCCATGCTGTTTTCTCCATTCAGGGCTTTGTGGAAAAATTCCTTGCGCTGGGCATGGGTGATCGGGTGTCGGGAGACACGGTACGTGTCGGAGATGTCATCAGAGAGATTGCAGACATCAAGACCGCTGATCTCGGAGAGGTACAGGCAATTGTATTTGGCCGTCTGGCTTTCCTGAAGCCTCATCGTATAGCGGAGAATGTCCAAGACTTCGATTTCGCTTAGGCTGTCCTTGCAGAAGACATACAAGTCTAGTGTCTTGAATGAACCGTAGAACCCATCACCGGCCTTGCGTACCTTGCTCTCTATGATCCGGCGCATCGGAAGGGCCATCGACCAATAGTCGTATTCCTTGGTTCCGACATAGCGTCCTCCCTGAAGACCGTAGCCATAGCCAGATGAGAGGATCGTGTCAAAGTCCTCACGCTCTTCCGGAACAGGAGCTACACCTGCCATCTCTTTTAGCATCGACTGTGCAGCCTCTTTGGTCTCCGGCATCGCCCTCGTCACCTCAATGCCCAGCGAAGCCCCATCCGGACTTTGAAGATCCGGCCTGTCCTTGTTCAGCAGTTCCGCGAACCTCATGTCTAACAGCGTCTCCAACGAGATCCGCGCATACCTCTCAAAAAAGCAAGTGTCAAACTGGCTCATAATCTTTCTTTTTCCAAATATCGCAAATCCGCGTTACTTTTACAAATCCTGTTCCTTGCTTTAACTTTCGATCCGGAGATAGGGCCATGCACCGGATGGCAGATGCACAAGGCACATTAAAGTTATCGAACGACAGCGAAAAAATCAAAAGTCAAATCTTGGTCTACCGTGCATAATTTGGCTTTTGCCTTTTTTCGCTGTCGCCAACACTCAAATGTGAAATGTGATATAAGAGTTACTCGTACCGGATGGCCTCGATCGGGTCGAGGTTTGAGGCTTTGCGGGCCGGGTACCAGCCGAAGAAGATGCCGATTATCGTGCAGACGAGGAATGAGATGACGATGCTCCAGGACTGGATAAGGATCGGGTAAGAGAGTACAGCTTTGACAATATACGAGGCTGCCACACCTAAGATCACCCCTAAAAGTCCGCCGGTTATGCTGATCAAGGTAGCCTCTATCAGGAACTGGGCAAGGATGTCACGGCCTTTGGCTCCTATGCTCATCCGCAGGCCTATCTCCTTTGTGCGTTCAGTGACAGAAACATACATGATATTCATGATGCCAATGCCACCCACGAGGAGGGATATTCCCGCGACCGCCGCCAGAAGGGTGGACATCATGTCGCTGGTGCTGGTCATCATTGAGGAGAGTTCCTGCTGGGAGCGGATGTTGAAGTCATCGTCATCGGACTCCTTGAGCTTGTGGTTGGTGCGGAGGACATCTGTGATCTCGCTGATCGCCTCGTCGGTATATTCCTCGCTAAGTGCGGAGCAGACGATTTCTTGAAGGTATGTGACGGCTAAGATCCTCTTCATCACAGTGGTGTAAGGAGTTATGATCATGTTGTCCTGATCCATTCCCATACTGTTGTAGCCTTTGCTCTCCAGCACTCCGACGATGCGGAACGGGATGCTGCCGAAGCGGATGACCTTGCCGACAGGATTCTCACCGTTAGTGAACAGCTGATCAATGACAGTCTTTCCCACGAGGCAAACCTTAGCCGCCGTCTTGATGTCCTGTTCCGAGAATATGTCGCCGTCCTGCACCTTGTAGCCTCTGATGTCAAGAAATTCTTCGTTGACACCATAAACCGAGGTCGGAGTGTTGTTGGCGCCATAGACGGCCTGGCCTGAGGAATTGACGGAAGGGGAGACAAGCGCCACGTGCGAACACTCCTTGCGGATGTCCTCGAAGTCCTTGACCTTCAATGTCTGCATGTCATCGGCGCTGAGACGGACACCTCCACGCATATCCTCACCAGGATGGATCATTATCATGTTCGACCCCATCTCGCTGATCTCGGCCTGGATGCTCTTCTTGGAGCCTTGCCCGATGGCGAGCATCGTGATGACGGAGCCGACACCGATGATGATGCCCAGCATCGTCAGGAATCCTCTGAACTTGTTGTTGCCCAAAGCCTTGAGCGCTATTCTGAATAAATTTCCGAAATTCATCGCAAAAATCTTTTATGAATATCCTGCCTCGTCGCAGGATGAAATTTGAATATTTCAGCAGTCGTTCTCTACCGGCAGCTTGGCAAGGGCCTCTGCCGCGTCAAGAATATGCTCGTTCCTGATGTCGCTCGTGACACGACCGTCCCGAAGGGTGATGGTCCTCGTGCTATAATTTACAATGTCAGGATTGTGCGTCACGAATATTATCGTTCTGCCCTCGGAATGCAGTTTCTGGAACAAGACCAGAACCTCGAAACTGGTGCGTGTGTCCAGGTTACCGGTCGCCTCGTCGGCGAGTATCACGGCCGGATCGTTCACAAGCGCCCTTGCGATGGCGACCCTCTGCATCTGGCCACCGGACATCTGGTTGCTCTTGTGCTCCAGCCTGTCACCCAGACCTACAGCCTTCAAAGCCTCCACCGAACGCTCGTACCTCTCTTTCTTTGAATATTTCGGATTGTACATCAGCGGCAGCTCCACATTCTCTATGGCCGTGGTCTTCGCCAGAAGATTATAGTTCTGGAACACGAAACCTATCTTGCGGTTCCTTAATGTTGCCCGCTCGTTCTTGTCCATCGTCCTGACCGAGACCCCGTCGAGGTAATATTCACCGGAAGTCGGAGTGTCAAGGCATCCAAGAATATTCAGAAGTGTGGATTTGCCTGATCCTGAGGTTCCGACGATCGTGACGAACTCGCCCTCTTGTATGGTGAAGGACACGCCCCTCAGCGCGTGGACGGTCTCTTCACCGACGACGAAGTTTCGTCTTATGTCTTCAAGTTTGATAACGTCTTTCATATTCATTTATTTTTTGCCTCCACGAGGTCCTGGCGCGAACGGACTCCTTTCCGCCGTTTCCACCTTCTTTGGCGCATCTGCGGTGAGACCGATGACGACTTCCTCTCCGTCATTCAAGCCGTTGACGATTCCTGTCTTGTCACCGCTTGTGTGATCTGTTGCCACAGATTTAGGCGAAATAGAGTTTCCGTTCTTTACCCAAACAGTCTTTTCGGATTCGTCAGCGATGCCGTTCACTGTGATACCGATTCCTTTAAGCATCTCTGGATCAGGATTGAATCTCAGCGCCTTTGTCGGCACTGCCAGCACGTCCTTCTCTTCAAGAGTGTTGATGGTCACGTTGGCCGTAAGTCCCGGCTTAAGTTTAAGATCCGGATTAGGGGCCGTGATCACAACCTCGTAAGTAACGACATTTGAAGTTGTTGTGGCCTCAAGCCTGACCTGCTGAACGGTGCCGTTGAACACATCGTCCGGATAGGCATCCACGGTAAAGGTTACATTCTGGCCTTCCTTAACCTGACCGATGTCCGCCTCGTCCACGTCAGCGATCACCTGCATGTCAGCGAGATCCTTCGCGATCGTGAACAGGGTCGGGGTCTCGAATCCGGCCGCGACTGTTTGTCCTTCCTCCACGGCCCTGCTGATGACGACCCCGTCGATAGGAGAGGTGATCGTCGCATAGCTCAGATTCCTCTTTACCTTAGTGAAAGATGCCTGCGCCTGATTGTACGCATTTTTGGCGGTTTCGTATTGATAATATGAGGAATCATATTCAGAATCACTGACCAGCTCTTTGTCGTGCAATGCCTTGATCCTGTTATATTCCTTCTCTCTGTACTCGAATTCCGTCTTTGCGGCGGAGAGTTGCGCCTGTGATGATGCCAGTTCGGCCTGGAGGTTCACCTTGTCCATCTCGGCGATGACCTGACCGGCCTTGACGATGTCATTGTAGTCCGCATAAAGTCTGTCGATGATGCCGGACACCTGCGTGCCGACCTCCACTTTGGTGACAGGCTCGACGGTTCCGGTGGCCGTGACGGAGTTCGAGATGTCTATTCTTTCAGCCCTTGCTGTCTCAAGGGTGACGGTCTGTTTTCCGGTCGGACGGAAAATCAGCCAGAGAGCGGCAGCGGCGCAGATGACGCCGACTGTGATCCATAAAGTCTTGGTTTTCATATTAATTGATTTTGTAATTTCCTTGGTAAATGTCGAGTAGGACATTGTTCATCAATGCCGTGTATTTTGATTGGAGAAGCTGGACACGGGCGTTCAGAAGATTGTTCTGGGCGGTGATCAGTTCCACTGTGTTCTTCATCCCGACGTTGAACTGCTCGGCCGTGAGCTCATAACTCTGCTCGGCGTACTTTTCCTGTTCCTTGGCGGAGGAGTATTTGGACTGCGCTGAAACCGCCTCCAGATAAGTGTCTTCAACTTCCTTGAGCAGAGCCTTCTCCACGCTCATTTGCTCCAGTCTGCTGTTGTCGGCCTCGATTCTCGCCTTGTTGACCACGGTCTTGGCCTTCCTGCCCTGAAGAATCGGAATCTGAAGGCTAAGGCCGATGCTTTCGTTGAAGTTCTTCTCCAGCTGACTGCTGAACGAATCGCTACCCCCAGATACATTCGTTGTCCCAAGACTTGCCGTAGCGGAAAGGGTAGGGGAATATGCCGACTTGGCCTGCCTGATGCTGAGATCGGCCGCCTGGACGCTCAGCCCGGCTTTCTTTATCTCCGGCATAGATTCAAGCGCGTTTGAATAGATCTCTTCCTTGCTCGGGAGCAGTCTCAGGACTCCAGCCTCGTCATCGGAAGGCTCCTCAAGTTCAATCTCATCGCTGACTCCGAGTTCCAGAAGCTGCTTGAGTTGAAGTTTGTAGTTGTCCAAAGAGGCCTTCGCGGATGTGATCTGATAGAGGTCGCTGGCATATTGGCTTTCCAACTGAGCGACATCGACCTTGCTGAGTTCTCCGGCGTTTTTGAGTTTCACGGCTCTGTCCAGCTGTGCCTTCGAGGCTTCGGCGGTGCTTTCGCTGACCTTAACAGCTTCGGAAGCATAGAGACACTGCATATAGGCCTTCACGATGGAGAGCACGACATCATTAGTGTTCTCTTCCACGGACAGCGAATCGACGGAGTTCTGCAAACGGCTTTGCTTCAGCGCCGTGCGAAGGCTGCCTCCGCTGTAGAGTGTCATCCCGGCGTTCAATCCATAGTTCCCTGACCAGCTTGTGGCCTTGGATGTGCTATAGACATCCGAGCCGACAACCGTGCTGTTCCCGCTTTCCGAGAACGGTCTGTTGGTTATTCCTTGGCTGGTTGAAGCGTTGAGTGTAGGGAACATGGCCGCCTTGGCCTGATACGTGTCTTCAAGTCCGGCCAGATGGGCGTTCCTGCTTTGCCTCAAGGTTATGTTGTTTTCCACGGCGTAGTCGATGCATTCCTGCAACGTCCATTTCTTGGTCTGAGCTCCGGCGGTCATGGAGAAGACCGCCAGGGCTGTGATAATGATGATAACGTACTTTTTCATATTCATTGATGATCAAAATCCGGAGGCGAAAGTAGCCGAGTGGCACATTTTATTCAACTCAAATCGACGAACGTCCATATTTCATCGACGAAAATGATTATATTTGTCTTTCTGGCTATTGCGAAGCATCATAACGGAAGTGGCTGTGGATCTCGCATGGCTGATGGACACTGATATCAGTAATCAATGCATAGACAATGAAACTTTCAAATCTGATCAGAAAGACCGCTATCGCCGCGGCCTTGACCCTTGCTTCGACATCTTTCGCCGGCGCGGAATCCCGTTCCGACTGGAAGGCCCATTGGATCACCCATTCTTGGGTCCAGAGTACAGCCAACACATGGATTTCCTACCGCAAAGAAGTCAATGTGACCAAACGTCCGGACAAACTTGTCGCAAAGATCGCGGTTGATTCAAAGTACTGGATGTGGATCAATGGCGAACTTGCCGTCTTCGAGGGAGGACTCAAGAGAGGACCGTTCCCTAACGGAACATACTACGACAAGGTTGACATAGCTCCTTTCCTGAAGGAAGGGAACAACACGATAGCCATTCTGCTCTGGCACTTCGGGAAGCAGGGCTTCAGCCACAACAGCAGCGGTCAGGCGGCTTTGATCTTCGAGGCAGTCTCGCCGGAACTGGAAATACTCTCTGACAAGTCCTGGGTCTGCGTCCCTAATCCGGCTTACGGCAGCACGGACGCGCCACACCCGAACTACCGTCTCTCGGAGAGCAACATCCGCTTTGACGCGCGCAAGGAGCAGATGGATTGGAATATGCCGGGCTTTGATGTACGCCGGAAAATGAATGCCGCGGCAAATGTGGACGAGATGGTCTGGCCGGCTATGGGTGAACTCGTGGAACGCCCGATCCCTATGTGGAAGGACTACGGCCTTAAGGACTATGTCTCCGTCCGCCAGTCCAATGACACTGTCTATTGCAGGCTGCCTTACAATGCCCAGATCACTCCTTACCTCAGGGTTGAGGCGAATGGGGGAGAGATGGTCAGGATCATGACAGACAACTACCGTGGCGGCAGCGAGAACAATGTCCGCGCCGAATATATCGCCAGAAAAGGCGTTCAGGAATATGAAAACCTCGGCTGGATGAATGGTCACGAGGTTTGGTACATAGTGCCTTCCGGAGTGAAAATCCTTGACCTTAAATATCGTGAGACTGGTTACGACACCGAGTTCTCCGGCTCCTTTGAGTGTGAGGATCCGTTCCTTAACGAACTTTGGAAACGTTCCGCCAGAACCCTTTACATCACCATGCGAGACAGCTATATGGATTGTCCGGACCGTGAGCGCGCGCAGTGGTGGGGCGATGCCGTCAACGAACTTGGAGAGGCTTTCTACGCACTTTCTCCGTCCAGCCAGCTTTTGGCCCGAAAGGGGATCCTTGAGCTTATGAACTGGCAGGCGGCGAACGGGGTGATCTATTCTCCGGTGCCGGCCGGCAATCGTGTCAGCGAGCTTCCGCTCCAGATGCTTGCTTCCGTGGGTTGGTACGGTTTCCACACGCAGTACTGGTTCAGCGGTGACAGTAGTTTTGTGGCTGGGATCTACCCGAATGTTGAGCGTTATCTGTTCCGGAGCGGCCTTTGGAGCTTCAAGGATAACGGTCTTCTGAATGTCCGTCCTGGCAATTGGAATTGGGGCGATTGGGGCGATGACATTGACACGGAAGTCTTGACAAACTGCTGGTATTACCTTGCGCTCAAGTCTCAGAAGGAATTCGCCCGCATTCTCGGCAAGCGGAAGGATGTGGAGACGATCGATGCTTTGATGAAAAGAATCGCAGATGCCTTTGACGCTCAGTATTGGACCGGTTCCGCCTACCGTGACCCGAACTACAAGAAACAGACAGATGACCGCGCCCAAGCTATGGCGGTTGTTTCCGGTCTCGCGTCACCGGATAAGTATCCTGCTTTGTTTGAAGTTCTTAAAAAGGAATACCACGCCAGCCCTTATATGGAGAAATACGTCCTTGAGGCGCTTTTCAAGATGGGACATGCCGACTTTGCCATAGAAAGAATGAAGTCCCGTTATGCCAAGATGTTGAAGTACGACTACACGACCCTGTTCGAGGGGTGGGGCATCGGCAGCGAAGGCTTCGGCGGCGGCACGATCAACCATGCCTGGAGCGGCGGTCCGCTTACCATCCTGAGTCAGAAACTCTGTGGCATCGAGCCGACATCTCCTGGATTTGAAACTTTTGAAGTCAAACCGCGGCTTGGAACCTTGAAGACAGCCTCCGCCGCTCTTGAAACCCATTATGGAATGATTCGTGTCTCAATAAGCAGAAAATCAGCCAAGTCCAGGACGGCGACTCTGACAATTGATGTCCCGGAAGGCACAAAGGCGGAGATTCCTGTGTCGTCATCCAACACGAAAACCTTGGGAGGAGGACACCATACCCTTAAGGTTTGTATTTTTAATTAGCATCTGATTCCATATATTTATCAGAAATTAAATTGTTCATTATGACACTCAAAACTGTTTTGGCAGCGGCAGCTGTTTCATTTGCGGCCATTCTGCCGGTTTCGGCCAAGGATGTGACCTACATGGTCGTTTCGCCTGACGGCCATCTCACAGCCACTGTGGTGGTAGGTAAAAACATTTCGTACTCTGTGTCGAGGGATGCCATCTCTTTGATCGACGCGTCGGAGATTTCAATGACCCTGTCCGACGGCATCGTGTTCGGAGAGAACGACAAGGTCCGCAAGGTCAAGAAGGCCAATGTGGATCAGATCCTCCCGACCTTCGCCTACAAGAAGGCGCAGGTTCGTGACAACTACAATGAGATCACTCTCATATTCAAAGAGTTCTCGCTTGCTTTCCGCGCCTATGACGAAGGGGTGGCCTATCGTTTCACCAGTTCTTTGAAGGATGAATCGAAGGTTATGGCGGAGAAGGCGCAGTTCAATTTTTCTAAGGATTGGGACGTTTATGTTCCTTATGTGAAACAGCACACCGAAACCCTTGAAAGTCAGTATTGGAATTCCTTTGAGAACACATATTCCCTTCATGCGTTGTCGCAGTGGAACAAGGAGCGTCTGGCGTTCCTTCCGATCGCGGTTTCGGCAGAAGGCGGAATGAAAGTTCTCATCACCGAATCTGGCTTGGTGAACTATCCTGGAATGTACCTTTATAATGAAGGCGACGCCACAATGCTTTCCGGACGCTTCGCACCATACCCTAAGGTCGTCGAGCAGGGTGGTCACAATATGCTCCAAGGCATTGTCAAGGAGCGTGAGGAATATCTCGCCGCATGCTCGGCCGGAGAGTCTTTCCCGTGGAGGATAATCATGGTCTCCACCAACGATGCTGATCTGGCGGTGAATGACATGGTCTGGAAACTTGGCGAGCCGGC
Organism: uncultured bacterium; assembly: GCA_963657715.1. Taxonomy (GTDB): domain Bacteria; phylum Bacteroidota; class Bacteroidia; order Bacteroidales; family UBA932; genus Cryptobacteroides. The sequence goes on from CAVKML010000033.1 coordinate 19,258, forward strand.
TGATCCGGCTAAGGATTTCAGTTGGGTAAAGCCTGGCAAGGTCGCATGGGACTGGTGGAACGCCTGGAACCTCTACGGAGTCGATTTCCGCGCCGGCATCAACAACGACACCTACAAGTACTACATTGACTTCGCGCAGAAGCACGGCATTGAATATGTCATTCTTGATGAAGGTTGGGCTGTCAACAAAAAAGCCGACTTGATGCAGGTCATCCCTGAAATCGATCTTCCGATGCTTTGTGAATATGCCAAGGCGCATAACGTTGGTCTCATCCTTTGGGCTGGCTACTATGCCTTCGACCGCGACATGGAGAATGTCTGCAAGCATTATTCCGAGATGGGAATCAAGGGCTTCAAGGTCGATTTCATGGATCGTGACGACCAGTATATGGTGGACTTCTTCAGACGTTCGGCCGAAACCGCCGCGAAGTACGGTCTCATGATTGATTTCCACGGAGCCTTCAAGCCGGTAGGACTCAACCGCACCTATCCTAACGTGATCAACTACGAGGGTGTCTTCGGCCTAGAGCAGATGAAATGGAGCAAGCCTACGGTCGATCAGGTGACCTATGATGTCACTGTTCCGTTCATCAGAATGGCCGCCGGTCCGATGGACTATACTCAGGGCGCGATGCGCAACTCCATCCAGAAGAACTATCATCCGGTAAACTCCGAGGCGATGAGCCAGGGCACCCGTTGCCACCAGCTCGCTGAATATGTCGTCTTCGATTCTCCTCTGAATATGCTGTGCGACTCTCCGTCCAATTATATGGCCGAGCCGGAGTGCACTAAGTACATCGCCGAGTGTCCGACAGTCTGGGACGAGAGCGTGGCCGTGAACGGTGTCCTCGGTCGTTTCATCACCCTTGCCCGCCGCAGCGGCGACGTTTGGTATGTCGGCTCTCTCAACGACTGGAGAACTCGTGATCTGACTTTGGATCTTGGTTTCCTCGGAGAAGGCGAATGGGCAATGGAGATTTTCCGCGACGGCATCAACGCCGACCGCGCCGCCCGTGACTACAAACGTGAGTCCGCACCGGTTCCGACCGATCGCAAGTTCAAGATCCACATGGCTCCCGGCGGCGGCTGGACCGCCCGGATCACCAAGAAGTAAATATTCACTATCATATTAATGGATAAGACTTCATTCGTCCGCCCTTCCCGGGCGGGCGTTATTTTTACATATTCACGCTTCTGGAGTGCCTATTTGCCTTCCAAAAGCGCGATTGCCGATGAATTACGCTCTTCGCAATCATTATTATTGTTATCTTCGTGTTTCGTTAAGTGAATGTTTAAGAGAAATGTCCGACACGATGACACGGGAGCAGCGGCATTACTGCATGTCGCGGATCAGGGGGAAGGACACACGGCCGGAGATGGTGGTGAGACGTTACCTGCATGCTTGTGGGTTTCGGTACTCGCTCCATGTCAAGAGATTGCCGGGATGTCCGGACATCGTGTTGCGGAAATATCACACGGTGATATTCATAAACGGGTGTTTCTGGCATGGGCATCCGGGGTGCGATAAGTTCAGGATGCCGAGGTCGAATGTGGAGTTCTGGCAGGAGAAGATCCGGCGGAACAAGGAGCGGGATGCCCAGGAGATAGCCGCGCTTGAGGCTTTGGGGTGGAATGTGCTTGTAGTCTGGGAGTGTGAGCTGTCCAAGCAGGTGAGAGAGGATGCGCTGCGGAATCTGGCGGATGCGGTGCGGAGGAACATCGAGCCGGAGTCCATTCATCCGATTCCTTTGTCTGTCAGGAAGCTATCCTTGAAGGAATAATTTGCGAGGATGAATATGATTGTGTATTTTGGCGGAAATATTCAAAGAAGATGAAGCCTTTAAAGATCTCACAATATTTGACCTTCGGTCTGTTCATTCTTGCTTCGGTCGGGAATATTGTCGGTAAATTCGTTGGTGTGAATGTTCTGGCGGTGTGCACCAAACCTTTGATTATACCGTCGCTGGCGTTGTTCTGCTGGCTGTTTTTGAGTGAAAATGATGTACGCGGGCGCAGGGTTGTCACTTTGATGCTGGCCATGGCGTTCGGGGCTCTTGGGGATGTCTTGCTGATGTTCAGCGGCCAGGGATTCTTTTTGTCTGGCCTGTTCGCTTTTCTTATCGGGCATCTGTTTTATTTATGTACAATACCATTTCCTGACAAAAACGGTCGTAAAAGGATATTCAGCATCGCCCTTTTTGCGTTATTGATCATTATCATGAGCGTTGCATCTCAATTCTTTGCGGTGAAGGGTTTTATGGGAATGTGTGTGACGGCCTATGCCTGTGTTTTCGCCTTTGTCATCCATGCCGGAATCATGGCTGCGATTGAAACTAAAAGCCGTCATTATGTCGTGACTGTCATCGGATATGTCCTTTTCGTGGTTTCCGACACGATTCTGGCGACTGGGGTGTTCACAGACATCACGATTCCTCTTCGTGGCTTCTGGGTGATGCTGACTTACTGTCTGGCGCAGTTCCTGATCGCAGTCTCGCTGACTAAGGAGGAAATCAGGAAGCGTCGCGTGATAAAATCAGACGCGAATTGATAATTATTCCAAAATTTGTTAATTTTGCATTGCAAAACACGGAGGATTGTCCGAGTGGTTTATGGTGCTTGTCTCGAAAACAAGTCGGCTGAAAGGCCCCACAGGTTCGAATCCTGTATCCTCCGCTTTCACTGATTAATAGCAAGTTATGACTGTCGAGAAATTGTCTTATGCCGCAGCGATGATGATTGTCGCGGCATTGGTTTCTTGTTCATCGAATGATGCGACTGAGAATATCGCTTTGAACAAGGCCGCATACGCATCGTCTTCCTATGACTATAATCTTACCGCGCAGCTGGTCACGGACGGAGTTGTGGAGACTGACGAACCGGCTTGGCTTAAAGTCAGCACGGCTGAGGGGGAACTGCCACGACGTGAGAAAGAGTGGACGATTGACGCCGGACCATATTCAAGAAACGAATTGAAGGGTGACGGGGATTTCTTTGAATATGAATGGAGCGCGCAGAGGTTTTCGGCGGGGTGTGTTCGTGTGCGCGGCTACATGGCATACGAGGAAGCTTCTAAAGGTTGGTCGGTGAAATGCTTTGCAGGGACATCTCATGATAATATGAGGCTTGTCGGGGTCGCTTCCGGAAATGGCATTCCCGGGGAGAAAAGGGGACAGCCGGAGGTGATCATGGATCCGAACAAATTGACGGAAACAATCACTCGTCCGGCCTGTGAACTTGCGCTGGAGATTCCTCTTTCCAATGCTGTTGACTTTAGTCTTTTCAAGATTGAATTCAACATGGAAGGCGCGATTTTCTGGGTCATCAAATCTGTGGATTTTTCAGACGGATCCTCTTTCGGGAAGAATATGGACACCGGGCCATACGATTCTAAGGAATCAAGAGGCATGAATATGCTTTCGTCAGAGATTTTTTCCAGCGCATGGATGAGCGCCGGGAAAGATCCTCAGTGGCTGATGGTTGATCTTGGATCGAAGAGAAAATTCAGCGAGATCCGTTTACATTGGATCCATAAGGCGGCGAATGGCTGCATTGAGGTCTCGGATGATGCGGAAGTTTGGAAAAAAATCGCAACTCTTCCACAGACGGATTCACTGACATATTCATTCAAGGCGGCAGGGAACGCGCGTTATGTACGCCTTTCGATGGAAGGTGCTGACGAGAGTGGCCATTTTGTTTTGAGTGAGTTGGAAGTGTTTGGAACTAAGGCGGTTGAAGAAATCAATCCTGAGTGGAAACTTCAGCGTGCTTCCGCTGTTACAGGAGATGGCAAGACTATTTCCACCAACGAATATGACGATTCTTCTTGGCTTCCGGCTGTCGTGCCGGGAACCGTACTCTACAGCTACATTGCCGCCGGCGCTGTTCCGGATCCTGGGATCGCTGACAATAATCTACAGATTTCCGAGTCGTTCTTCAATTCGGATTTCTGGTACAGGTGGACTCCTCGTTCGGCCGCTGAGCTTGTCGAAGCGTCTAAGCTAGAGGAATGTGAGTCTATGTTCCTATCTTTTGACGGAATCAACTGGAAAGCTGAGGTTTACGTGAATGGCAAGTATGTCGGGAACATCGCCGGAGCGTTTAAGCGGGCGAGTTTCGACATCACGGACCTGATTCAGGACGAGAACAATGTTGTTGCCGTCCACATCATCAAGCCGGCCCATTTTGCGGCCGTGAAGGAGAAGAATGCCGAGAGTCCGGACTTCAACGGAGGTCAGCTCGGGGCTGATAATCCTACTTTCCACGCAACCGTCGGTTGGGATTGGATGCCTACTGTCAGAGGACGCAATATGGGAATCTGGAACGATGTGCGGATAGAGAAGGCTGAGGCTGTGAAGTTGAGTGATCCGCTGGTCCAGAGTAAGATAACAGACGGCCTTGCATCGATGACTGTTTCGGTCAAGGTTGTGGAAGTGGCTTCCAAGTCGCTTCGACAGGTTCAGCGACCGGAGAAAACCATTAGCGGAACCCTGCGGGGAACCATCGGCGATATTGAGTTCTCCAAAAAGATGACACTTGAGGCAGGGGAGAGTGGAACAGTCATATTCACTCCCGAGAAATATCCGCAACTGAAAAATCAAAAAATAGCTCTTTGGTGGCCTAACGGCTACGGCGAGCCGACTTTGCACAAAGCGACTTTTTCATTCATCCCTGACGGAGAGACCGAAGCCATGACCTCAATCGATTGGCAGGCCGGCATCAGAGAGTTCACCTACAGCGACGTGATGAGCGACCTCAAAATGTTCATCAACGGCCGCCGCTTCTTCCCTAAAGGTGGTAACTGGGGCTTCAGTGAATATAATCTCTGCTACCGTGCCAATGAATATGACACCGCGGCACGTATGCATAGGGATATGAATCTGAATATGATCCGTAACTGGGTAGGCCAGACGGGAGATGAGGAGTTCTATGATGCATGCGACAAGTACGGAATCGTTGTATGGCAGGACTTCTGGCTGGCCAACCCGGCCGACGGCCCTGATCCTGACGACAATGTGATGTTTCTGGAGAATGCCCGGGATTATGTAAGCCTTATCCGCAAGCATCCGAGCATTGGCCTGTATTGCGGTCGTAACGAGGGCTATCCTCCGGCAGCGTTGAACGCCGGCCTGATCGAGACTGTGAAAGCCCTTCATTCCGACATCGTTTATATTCCAAGTTCCGCGGATGATGGTGTCAGCGGTCACGGGCCATATCGTGCCGTGGAGCCATCCTTCTATTTCGAGAATCCTACATCCAAGTTCCACAGTGAGAGGGGGATGCCGGCAATTATGGAATATGAAAGTTTGCGTCAGATGCTTACTTCTGATCATCTCTGGCCGACGAATGATGTCTGGGGACAGCACGATTTCACCAGAACCGGAGCCCAGGGCGACACCGCGTTTGTCGGAATGGTCAGGAGACGTTTCGGAGATCAGGCGATGGAGTCCGCCGAGACTTTCGCTAAATATGCCCAATGGGTCAACTACGATGGCTACCGTGCGATGTACGAGGCGAACAACGTTGGACGTAAGGGACTCCTGATCTGGATGTCACACAGCGCTTGGCCAAGTCTTGCATGGCAGACCTACGACTATTGGTTCCGTCCTACAGCCGCTTGTGCCGCCGTTAAGAAAGCCTGTGAGCCATTGCACATCCAGTTGAATCCGGCCACGAGCCAGATTGAAGTCGTGAACGCCAGTCGAGGGAACCTTGAGAACCTGACCGCAAGCGTTTCTGTTGTCAACCCAGACGGCACGGAGGTATATTCAAAAACAGCTCTTGTCAGTCCTGCGGAAGACACAACGACACCAGTTATCGATGTCGCTGACGTGCCGGACGGCCTTTGCATAGTGAATCTCAAACTGACTTCCGCAGACGGAAAGGTCCTTTCAGAGAACCAATATTTCCGTAATTTCCGCTCAGGCAAGGATACCGGCGACTATAAGGCGCTTGTAGGAACAAAGTGGTTGGATGACAATCTGCTGAGATTCAATCAACAGGCGGCCTGAAAAAAAGAAAATCCCGATTTTTGCACGTTACCAAAAATCGGGATTTTATTTTTCAGGCCGCTAATGTTTTTTTAGCTGACCTTTTTTTCAGATCGTTTATGATTTTAGTGATTGGACTAGAATTCCTCAATAGATGTTGTCAATATCACTGCCGTGGCACTTTTAGTCTCCAAACTTCACATCCGCCATCACAAAGTAGTGATCGCTTGGCAGGATGCCCTTGATCCCTTCCGTGATCATCCGGCAATGAACCGGCTTGGCCTTGCCGTGCAGATAGATGAAATCGATGCGGGTGTTCTTCTTGGTGTACTTCTCGCCTTTGAAACCATGGTATGAGAAGCGGTCCTGGAACCCCATCCATTCGTAAGCGTCTTTCCATCCGGCGGCGTGCAGTGTCTGGGCGGCACCGTCTGTTATGCTTGAATTGAAGTCGCCACAGATGATCTGCGGAAAATCCTCGGCATACTGACCAGACTCCGTGGCCAGCATCTTGGCCTGCTCACGCCTTGCGTTGTCAGACTTGTGATCAAGATGAGTGTCAAGAATGCGGAACTCCTCGCCGGTTTTCTTGTCACGCAGCCTGAGATAGTTGCAGTGCCTTGCCCTTGTGGTTCCCCATGAGACTGTGCCACCGATGAGCGGCTCCTCCGACAGCCAGTAGCAACCGGCACCCAGCATCTCGTATCGGGATGTCTTGAAGAAAATCACATTCTTTCCGATGAAATGGTAACCTTCTGTGAATGGATCCATTTCCGGACCTGCGAATCCGAACGAAGTGTAACTTTTCAGCTCTTTCTTCATGTATTCATTGGAATCGTAGATGACCTCCTGCATACAGATGATGTCGGGTTTCTGGCTTAATATCACATCACGGCAGACCTCACGTCTTTCCTCCCAGGTGCGGCCCGGTTTCTTGGCATCTTCCGGCAGTCCCGTTATGCGGATGTTGCAGGTCATTATGCGATGAGTGCCTTTCTCTTGCGCGTCACGGCTGAGACCTTTCCCGGCGGCATTAGCCGGGGTGATGTACGCAGCCGCGAGGCATAGACTCAAAACCGTATGAATCAATATTTTATTATTGAATATATTCATGACTTGAACAATTATATTCATTAATCTCTGAGGTACGCTCCAGTCTCCTTGAGTTCCTTGCGCACTTCGTCCACATTGACCTTTGCCACCGGCACGCCTTCCGACAAGGCGATCCTCGCCGCCCTTCCGGCCGCCTCGCCCATGACCATGCAGGTGGACATCACTCTTGCGGATGCCATCGCCTCGTGAGTCATGGAGGCGCAGCGTCCGGCCACGAGCAGGTTCTCGACCTTTTCCGGAACCAGCATGCGGTAAGGCATGTCGTAGCAATCCGGACACCACATCATCGTGCAGTCGTCTCCGTGGCTGTGGTGGATGTCAACCGGGTAGCTGCCGACACCTATAGAGTCCTCGAACTTGCGGCAGTTCAGGATGTCATCAGCGGTCAGCACATATTCACCCTTGATGACACGGCTCTCGCGGATTCCCATGAACGGAGCGACCTTGTCCCTCCATGCGGTCTCGAATCCTGGAATATAATCCCTAAGGTATCTTTCCACCTCATCGTTTTGGAATCTGGCTTTGATTTCCCCTTCGGTGTAACTTTCCGGATTTGTGGAATCCACTCCACATACTCTGGACATATTCACCCAGATCTCGTCATCGGCGAGACTGGTGATGAGGATTGTTCTCGCCACAGGAATATCATAGCCTTTCTCTCTGGCCTCGTTGATCTTCTTTCTGAAACCCACCACGATGAACGGACCGTCCTTGAACTGCTCGGTCGGCATCACGTCCATGTCGAATTCATCGGAATGGTTCACGATCGCGTCCCTCAGCTCAGGCATATTCACACCTCGCATCGAAAACATCAAGGTAGGTGGCTGCATGCCTCCGTCAGTGTCACCCTTATGGCATTCAACGCCAGCCTTGAATGCGACATCAGCATCGCCGGTGCAGTCAATGACGGTTTTAGCCATGATCACCTCGCGGCCTTCCTTGCTTTCGATGATGACACCTTTAACGTCATCACCTTCCTTGATGACTCCCGAGCAGAAAACGTACATCAGGATCTTTACCCCGACTTCCTCCAGCATCGCCAGTGCCTCATCCTTCACAGCTTCCGGGTCGATGATCGTGAGGCTTACATGGTTCTTGCAAGGTTTGTGTTCAGAAGCTTTCCCCTTGGCCCTGAGCCTGTTGATGAGCGTCTGAGGAAGGCCTTCGATGACCTGATTGCCTTTTCTTCCGAGAAATCCGAGAATAGGCAGACCGAGGGTAAGGTTGCCTCCGACATAGCCTCGGCTCTCGATGAGCATGACTTTAAGACCTTTGCCTGCCGCTGCCCTCGCGGCCATGATGCCGGAAGGACCACCACCGACTACAAGAATATCCACATCGTCCCTTACCGGAATCTCTCTCGCCGGCTCGGTGTAAGTTCTTTTTGTTTCCATAATTGTTTGATTTTTAAACATTCTTTACATACTGTGCCGGTCGTTCAGGCCGTACCATTTTCCAAAGCACAAGCGAAGCGATGAGGTGAAGCACGCCCATCACAGCGAACAGAACATTGCCCATTGACGAGAGCAATGATCCGACAAAGACATTGAATATGGCTCCTCCGACAGCTCCCGCTCCCGCTGTGATGCCGACCACGCTGGCCACATTCCTTACCGGAAACGCCTCCGCCACCACTACGCAAATGGTGTAGAGCCAGCTTGAGCACATCACGGCGATCACACTGAATATGCCCACTACCATCCAGGCCCTGACCCCGAACGCTATGGACTCACATCCGCTCACGAGAGGTGTCAGCGCGCATATAGGTGCTACAAATGATATTCCTATCATCATTATTTTTCTTGCCTTGAGGGCAGGAATTCCTTTCTTAACAAGATGGTCGGAGAATACGGACGATAGTATGCCGCCGATAGCGCTGAAGAAGAACGGCACACCGCCCATGTACTGGATCATGTCCAGAGTGGCCTGCTGGCTGAGTCCCTGTGCCTCTCCCAAACTTCTGAGGTAGCCCGGCAGCCAGAAGCAGCAGAAGTACCATACGGGATCGCTTATGAGGCGTATGAGCAATATACCCCACAATGAGCGGGTCTTCCACAGACCTGTCCATGTGAAAGCCGTGGATCCTTCGATGGATTTTTGCCCGTTATCCGTGTCCTCATCCGCATCCATTGTCCTCGCGAGCACTTCCTTGTCGGGATTGCGATAGACAAACGCCCATACAACAGCTATGACCAAACCGACTAAACCGGACAGGATGAACACCTTATGCCAAGGCAGGATCCTTGCCATCCATGCTATCACAAGCGGAGCGATGACCGTTCCCAACGCTCCACCGGCCGTGCAGAGACTGTTGGCCGTGGCTCTGTGGCGTTTTTCGAACCATACCGTCACGGCGACAATCTGGCCGGCGATGATGGTTGGCTCGGCGAGTCCGAGGATGCCTCTGAACGTTGCGAAAAGCACGGCGTTCGTTGACAGACCGCCTCCGATGCACGCAAGTGACCACACGACGATTCCGACTGAGATCACTGGCTTGGGACCGAACTTGTCCACGAGTATGCCGGAGATCGGATACATTATCGCATAGCAGATCAGAAACACGTTCACGATCCAGGCATATTGAATATCCCCTATTCCAAAGTAGTCCAGAATTTCAGGTTTCAATATGGAAAGTAGTTGGCGGTCAAGGTAGTTGCAGATGATCGCTACAAAGAGAGTGGCGACAATGAATATTCGCCGTTTACCGAAAGAATGATTCTCCATTTATTTTAATTTGCTTAGCTCAAGATATTTTTGGTAGCGTCGCTCCAGCATCTCATGTCTTTCCGGAGACGGGATGTAGGTGTGGACGGACGGCGGACATAAGGCTTTTTGGGCCGTCGGGACATCGGTGTACAGACCGGCCACGACAGATGCGTTGACCGCCGCTCCCAAGGCACATGACTGCTTGCAGTCAAGGACTTCGATTCTTTTCATGTTGGCATCGGCCATAAGCTGCATTATGAAAGGGGACTTGAACGCTATGCCACCTATGGCGACAAGCCGCTCGATAAGCACTCCATTGTTTATCAGATGGTCAATAGCGGCCTTCGCACCGAACGCGGCGGATTCGGCAAGCGCGTAATAGATCTCCGCAGGTGATGTTCCTAAGGTCAATCCAGTGATGGTGCAGGTCAGTGAACTGTCGGGGGCGGGGGAACGTCTTCCGTTGAGATAACCTGTGGAAATCGGACTTGACAGACTGATCTCAAGTTTCCCGGCCTCTTCAGAAAGCCTTTGAAGAATGTCGAAGTCTTGATTGTCATGGCCACATTCCGACGCCCATCCGAGGATTCGTTTCAGCCATGCGAAAATGTCCCCGAACGCTGACATTCCGACCTCATATCCCGTCATACCCGGGAGGATAGATCCATCCACTTGTCCGAAAACACCGTCTATAATATGCTCGTTCGGCGGTGTGACTGCCATAAAGCAGGCTGATGTGCCGAGATTCATAGCCATCGTTCCATAGGAGATACCAGCTCCCACAGCTCCGGAGTGGGAGTCGATGTTTCCTATACCTATAAGCACGTCTCCCGAAAGTCCGAGTCTGTCTGCCCATTCCGGCGAAATTACTCCCGCCGCCTTGTCGCAACCGAATATATTAGTCGGCATATTCCTAAGTATAGGAACAAGAAGGCTGTCAATTCCTACGAAGAAATCCTCCGGAGGGAATCCTCCCCATTCCCTTGCCCACAATCTTTTCGCTCCGGCGGCGCACAGTCCTGATTTCATCTCCGTGATGTCATTCACCCCTGTCAGTACAGCCGGAATCCAGTCGCACAATTCTATGGCGGTGCAAGCATCTTTCTGAAGTTCCGGTGAATGGCGTAGCGTTTTGAGGACTTTCGCCCAGAAACATTCAGCAGAGTAGTGACCGCCTGAATGGCAGGAATATTCTTTGCCGGAATTTCTGATGGCATTGTTGATCTCCGCAGCCTCGCTTTCAGCCGTGTGGTCTTTCCAGAGGACGAACATCGCGTCTGGGTTATCTTTATGTTCCTCATGCAGAGCGAGTGGCTTGCAGTGCTTGTCCACAAGACATGGGGTACTGCCCGTGGTGTCCACGGAGATGCCGCGTATCGCCTCCGGTGACGGGCAATGCGAAACGACATCAGCCAGCACCTTTTCAAGGCCTTCGAGATAGTCCAGAGGGTTTTGACGGAACATTGCCTTAGCCCTGTCGGTATAAAGTCCTTTACCCCATCTGGTGTACAGAGCCTCTGCCGTGTGGGCATATTCCCCAGTGAGGGCATTGACCAGCAATGCCCTCACCGAATCAGAGCCGAAATCGACTCCTATTGTGTAAAAATTCTGTCTGTTCATTACCGTATTTTATACGGGAAATCAAAGCGTTGTCAGGTGGAAGTTTCTCCAGAGAACCTTGATGTTGTTGCCATCGTGGATCTGAAGCATGATGCGGCCGGACTTGGAACCGATCAACTCATCATTGATGTCAACCATAGGCTCGCCGTTCAGCCAGGTCTTCACGTTGTCGCCCTCTACACGCAAGCGAAGGGTGTTCCATTCGCCTTCCTTGAGAATATCCTCCTTCTCGTCCGGAATCTGAACCAGCCAGCCGCGCCCGTATGACTCATAGATGCCTGCGGTGTCCTGACCCTTAGGGGCGACCTCACACTGCCAACCGTTCACGATGTTGTTCTGGTAGCCGCCTTCCACAAATGAATGGAAGAATAGGCCGGAATTGCCGTTCGAGCACTGCTTGAACTCGACAGTCAGATCGAAATCCTTGTAATATTCACGGGTTCCGAGGTAGCCGTAGCGAAGATCCTCGCCATTCTCGGTCACGAGATTGCCTTCCTCATCGACACCTGTACGCATGCTGCCGAACAGTTCCCAGCCGTGAAGATCCTTGCCGTTGAAAAGTTCGACCTCCTGACCGGCCTTGTGTGGCAGTTCCTTGATCTTGATATTCCTGAATGATGCAGGATCGCCGTGGTCCTGAAGGCAGATCACGCCCTCGTGAGCGAGACCATATTCAGTGGCGTTGCCCCATTTGCCGCTGGCTTTTTTCTCGAACCAGTCGTCCGTCCATGCCTCGAACTCAAGAATCTTCTCGCCGTTCAGCCAATGCTCCACGTGACCGTTGTCAAAGACAATCTTGGAATTGTTCCACTCGCCCTGAGGGTTGACCTTCATCTTGCTGTAGTCAGGGAGGTGCATGGCGTAGTCAACACCAAGTTTCTGCCATTCCTCTAGTTTGGCAGGCGCGTTCACTTCCTCCCATCCTTCATTGTCTATGAGTTGATATTCAGGGCCGGTGACGTAAGGAACCTTGAATTTCGGGTTCTCGACGACGTGGTAAAGCATTCCGCTGTTGCCGCCGTGGGTGAGTTTCCAGTCCCATGAGAGTTCGAAGTTCTCGTACTTCTTGTCTGTCACGATGTAGCCGGACTCATCTGCCCCGTTGCCGGAAGCCTGGATGCAGCCGTCCACAACGGTCCAACCGTTGGTCAGAGAGTCTCCGTTGTAGTCACGCCAGCCGTCAAGGTTCTCTCCGTTGAACAGCAGTACCCACCCGTCGGCCTTCTCGGTGGCGGTCAGCGTGTTCTGTTTCTGCGCGCAGGAGGCCATTGACACTGCTATGCCTGCGATCGCAAATCCTAAGATGATTCTTTTCATCGATTGAGATATTAATTATTGTTTTGTGCAATTATCTGTAACAGGATTGCAAAAATATGTAAATCCAAAGATTAAAACAAATTGAATTTTCATGGATTGTGGTACTTTCATTGACTTGTGCCGATGCCGTGATTCCATGAAGTAGCCACCCTATGATATATC
>CAVKML010000034.1:0-30089 GCA_963657715.1 uncultured bacterium
TTGTTCGCACAGGATGACAGCATCAGGACACACAGCAGAATACCAATGAAATGTATTCTCGTCTGATTCCGGTTAATGGTAATTGTATTATTCATTGCCTGTTATCTCTATTACGGTTAATATGCAAACCTTAGATTTGCAAAGTGGTTCGCTGCACCAAGGTATGCAGTGCAAATATATACAATATTCACAGACATTTTTCGGCTCGCCTTGGCAACTACGCGCCTCTTCTTGTCTGGTCACTTCGACAGGCTCAGTGACCTTGCTGACCATTTCGGCGCATTAAAGCAATATTATAATAAAATGGTAGTGGAGGCTAATTAGGTCATAATCAGCAACAAAAACGAGTGTCCTCCTAGTCTTACACGCCAGAAGGACATCTATTTAATTATCTAATTCTCAATTAGTTGACCACAACAACTCTTTCGGAAGCTGATCTATCTTTCAAAAAGCGTTTCAGGAAAAACGTCAGGAAATATGGGAAAGTGTAATACTTTCCGTTCCATCCGATGTTTTTGTAGCCGAGTTTGATGCCGTAATGGACATCGGAATATGATTTCCAATCAATCAGGTTGTTCAGAGAGGCTGTAGAGCCATCGTTAGCCTTGACCTCAACAGGAATTAGCGAATCCTTGTCCCTCACAAAGAAATCCATTTCGAGTGACGGGTTGTCACGCTTGTAGAAATATAACTGTTCATATCCAGACTTTATCAACATCTCGCCGACTATGTTCTCGTAAATAGCACCTTTATAAGTACCGAAGTTCTTGTTCGCCCTCAAGTCTTCCTGGGCCTCCTCATCAAGAGACGCAATCAGCAAGCCGGTATCGTGATAATATATTTTGTAATTTGACGGATCATAGTTTCCTTTCAGAGGAAGCTCCACATTTCCAAGACAATATGCGATGTTGACCACACCAGCTTCACTAAGCCATTCGACACTTCCTACATATTCACGGCTCCTGGCATTTCTGGCAACTTTCGTGATCTGGAATTTCTTGTTTTCTTTGGCCAGAAACGTAGTTATATGATTATATACCGCAAGAATCTTTGCCTTGTCTGTCTCTTTCGCATATTTGGTTATGTCTTCCTCGTAGTCCTTTAACAATTGCCTCTGAATAGCAAGAGTCCCGCCAAAGTGTCCATTCTCAATGTATGTTCTGACCACCTCCGGCATACCACCGACAATCATATAGTCCCGAAAGACACCTGTAATCGTGTCAAGTTCCAGCTTTGTGAAAGGAGTCAGTGTCTTCATATGGACATAGAGATCCTCAATCTGTTCCGGAGAATATCCTTTTGCCCAAAGAAACTCCTCAAAATCCATAGAATGCATATCGTAGTCATCCTTGTAGCCTACAGCATTGGATTCTATTTCCTCATAGTAGATTCCCATCAGCGATCCGGAACAGATCACATCATAGCGGCGATCCTGACAGAATGATTTCAAGGAAGTCGCACAATCCGGACATTTCTGGAGTTCATCAAAGAATATCAATGTCTTGTGAGGGATGAACCTCCACGATGGCTCAAGCAGGGATATGTTTTTGACTATTGTGTCAACCTCATACCCGTCATCAAATATCGCCCTGAACTTTTTATGCAAGACAAAATTGATCTCAATCACAGACTCGTAATTCTTCTTGCCGAATGCTCTGATTGATTCCGATTTGCCGATTTGCCTTGCCCCTTTGACAATAAGAGGTTTTCGTCCTTCATTGGCTTTCCAATCCAAAAGAAACGTATCTATCTTTCTCTTAAGGAGTTCCATAACCTATTTCACATTTTCAGATGTAAAAATAGAAATATTTTCACATTTTTTGACAAATATTAATATAAAATATCACATTTTTTGACTCATATAGACAACGGTACCTTTATGAAGGATTTCTTCTTGGAGTCCTGCGTGATACAGGTGTTCATAGCTACTCTCCACACCCAACCTTTTTCATCGCCCTTGCCCTGAAAAGTGCCAAATCCATTCCAGAGCCGGACCAACACCTCCTGCATCAGGTCGTTGGCTTCGTCCTGATCCTTGGAGAACATAAGGCAGACCGAGTAGATCGTCCCCTTATGCCTTTTGACCAATCCGCTAAATTCTTGTTCGTCAGCGTTCATAAAAAAACCGTTTGCTATAAAGACTGAATTACTGGGCTGTTTGCTACAAAAATATTCATAAAACCACCCAACGCCGACGGAGGGGAGTAATTATTGGAAAAGGGTGATGAAGAGGAACAGGGAGGCGGGGAGGGCGGTACGGAGTTCCTTGAGGGCGAGGTTGAGGTGGTTCTCAACGGTTTTCTTCTTGATGTGGAGGAGGGTGGCGATCTCGTCGTTGGTGCGGTGTTCAAGGCGGCTCATTATGAATATCTTGCGGCGTTGCTCGGGCATACGGCTCACCACGGCGGCAATGAACGCCTCCTTGTCTTTCATATCGATGACATCCTCGACCATCTGGTCGTACGGAATGTCGGTCAGGAGGGAGCGGACGTTGGACTTGTTCTTCTTGATGAAGTTGATGGTCTGGTTGAGGCTCATCCGGTACAGATAGAAGCGCAGGGATGTGATGTCGGGAAGGGCGGAACGCATCAGCCAGAGTTTGATGAAGACTTCCTGGGCGACATCGGAGGCGTCCTCCTTGACTTGGAGAAGGCTTTTCATAAAGCCGAAGACCACCGGGTAATAGTTGTCAAAAAGCTGGCGGAACGCACTGCGGTCGCCTTCGGCGGTGCGTTCCATCAAGAATCTTTCCTGGCTTTCTGTCAACATATTATATTTTATAGCCGGTTTTGGCGGCGCTTCGACAGGCTCAGCGACCGAAAGTATGGGCTCAGCGATCGCAGGTTGGTGAGCTTGCCGAACCACAGCGACCGGCCAAGGGACAAAGTTATAAAAAATTCAGATTTCCGTTGGGTGTAAGGGGCGGTTTTGTTGTCTTATGTCGGTTAAACCCATAATTATGACAGACAAGGACATCCGTGACGAGTGGAAGAACCACTACAATGATACACTTCCAAAGGAAGAACTGGACGAGGCGTTCACTCAGGTGATGGCGTCAGCCGACGGGCTTGAGAATGCCCAGACAAAGATAATACGCACAGGGTTAAGGCACAGGATATTCCGAATCGCCACAACCTGCGCCGCGGCGGCCGCCGTCCTGTTCTTTGTGCCTTGGGCCACCCTCAAGGTCAACGAGAGACTGAACGGACAGGAAACGGTGATCTCGTCCGAACCGGCAAGACTGTGCGAGATATCGACCCACAACGGAGAGACAAGGGAAATAACCTTGCCGGACAGTTCAAAGGTTCTGCTCAACGCAGGCTCCGTGATAATATTCCCGGAAAGGTTCTCCGCCGCCGAGCGAACTGTGTTCCTGTCCGGGGAGGCCATATTTGAAGTAACTCATAATCAAAATATTCCTTTCACAGTGAATACTTCCGATCTGGCGATTCAGGTACACGGAACGACCTTCAACGTGAACGCCTATCCGGAGTCGGGAAGCACCGCCGCGACATTGTGCGAAGGAAGCATCTCCGCGACATTGAAAGACAGTGGTGAAAGTTTCCTGATGGTTCCGGACGAGAGGCTTTCCTACGACAGAGCCACCGGAGAGGCCACCCTCACACACGTGAACTCCGCGGAGGACACAGCCTGGAAACGAGGGGACATGTGCTTCCGCTCCGAGAATATTCATGGAATAGCGCGCGCCATCGAGAGGAAGTACGGCCTCAACACCTACATCACCTCCGGGAAGTACGATGATATGATCCTGACAGCCAAGTTCGTGCACGGAGAGACGCTGGACCAGATGCTCGGCGCGATCTGCAAGCTTGTCCCGGGAATGAGGTACCGCATCGAGAACAACTGCGTTTACATAAGATAAAGCCAGCACACCACAAACCGCCGCCCACAAAAGAAAGGCAGGACAATTATGAATGAATATATTAATGAATATCACATAAATCGTTAAAAACCAAATACCAACAAAACAGTCTATGAAGCAGATTAAACATTATCTGATCACGCTTCTGCTGGTCATCATTCCAACCATCGGACTTCACGCACAGAACCAGGTCGTGAACTTCCGGACAGGGACAATGACTGTCAGACAAGCGTTCGAGGCCATCGAGCATCAGTTAGGGATGACGGTAGCCTACAATGAAAGTCTTCTCGACGTGAACAGAAAGGTCACTCCTCCGTCAGGAAAAACCGTGATGGAAGCGATGACGGCCATTCTGGACGGAACCGGGATGCAGGCCAGTCTGGACGGGAAGATAATCCTCGTGGTGAAAAACGGACAGCAGGCGGAGGCGCCGGCTGAATATTCCGGAAAAGTCGTTGACGCGTCAGGTCCTGTGCCGGGAGCGATGATCCTGCTCGACGGGAAGAAAGACAATGTGGTGATGACCGATCTGGACGGCAACTTCTCCATCAAGGCGGCTCCGGGTCGCACCTACACCGTGTCGATGATGGGCTACAAGGAATATACCGCCACATTCGGAAGCCAGACGGCCGGGATCGTGGTCACCCTCGTGGAGGACATCGACCTTCTGGAAGAGTCGGTCGTCGTGGGTTACGGAGTCCAGAAGAAGGTGAACCTGACCGGAGCGGTCGGAGTCATCAGCGGTAAGGATCTGAACAACAGGCCGGTGACCAACACGGCGCAGGCACTTCAGGGAGCGGATCCGTCCCTCGTGATGAGTATGAGCAACGGTTCCATCGAAGGAAAGGAGTACAGTGTGAAGATCCGTGGACAGGTGTCCCTGAACTCCGGAAGCCCGCTGATCCTCGTGGACGGAATTGAGTCCTCGCTCTCGCAGGTCAACCCTAACGACATCGAGTCGGTCTCCGTGCTCAAGGATGCGTCGGCCTGCTCGATCTACGGTGCGACAGCCTCCGCCGGTGTGGTTCTCATCACCACCAAGAGCGGAAAGGCAGGAGACCTGAAAGTCACCTACAATGGCCGTGGAGGCGTGGCTTTCAACACCACTCGCACGGACTTCATCACCACCGGTTACGACTATGTGAACCTCTCCAATGAGTTCACACTTCATTCCGGCAAGGGCTACAACGCCTGGAACTACACGGACGAGGAGATGCAGATGCTCTACGACCGCAGGAACGACAAGACCGAGAATCCTGACAGGCCTTGGGTCTATACCAACGACAAGGGCAAGTACCGCTACCTTGGTAATTTCGACTGGTACGGCTACATATTCAAAAGATCCCGTCCCGAGACTGAGCATAATGTGACCATCAACGGTGGCAACGACAAGATAAACTACTATGTCAGCGGTCGTTACCTCTATCGTGAGGGAGTCTTCAACAACGCCAGCGAAGACATCATGAACGGATATTCATTCCGCGCCAAGGTGAACGCCAAGGTGAAGCCGTGGCTCCGCTACACCGGAAACCTCAGCTACGAAGGCTCGGCCTACAACTACGGCGGATTCTGGGAGCAGGACGGTTCGGAGGATCTCACCTCGCAGGGTATTCTCTGGAACATCACCCAGAACATCAGCCCGACCATCGTGCCTGTGAACCCTGACGGAACCACCACGATGTACACCAACGGCATCCAGTTCGCCGACTCCCCTATCGCGTCGGGACGTGGCGGCGTGTTCACGGACGGAAGGAACAAGAACTCCAGAAAGGTGAACTACTGGGTTGTCACCAACAGACTTGTGTTCGACCTCACCAAATGGATGAACATCACGGCTGACTACACCTACAGAAGGCGGGACAACCTCAACAGCTACCGTTCCTACCCTACAGCAAACACTTGGGACAAGAATATGAAGAACATCGTGGAGATGACCAACGGCTCAGTCTATGATTTCTATCACGAGGCCCGCGCCTACCTCAACGGCCACGTATCCAACGCCTACCTGAACGTGAACAAGTCGTGGGGCAAGCACAACTTCACTGCCGTGGCCGGTACGCAGTTCCAGGACTACAGATCCTCAACCTCGACCATCCGTCAGAAAGGATCCATCTCCGACAAACTGGCGTTCATCAATATGGCGCAGGGAACCATCGAAAGGGCTGACGAGAGCAACACAGCCTACAGGACACTCGGTTTCTTCGCCCGTGTGAACTACGACTATGCCGGCAAGTACCTGTTCGAGGTTTCCGGACGCGAGGACGGATCATCCCGTTTCGCCAAAGGCGACCGCTGGGCGTTCTACCCTTCAGCCTCAGCCGGTTGGAGAATCTCGGAGGAAAACTTCTGGGGAGGCCTGAAGAACTGGTGGGATCTCGCCAAGGTGCGTGTGTCCTACGGTTCGCTCGGCAACCAGCAGGTCAGCAACTATTCCTACATCAGCACCCTTACCACGTCAATGATGAACTACACATTCGACAGCACGAACAAGGCAGGTAAGGTCAGCACACCGGGAGCTATCACTGAGGGACTCACCTGGGAGACGGTCATCACCTACAACCTCGGATTCGACCTCGGATTCTTCAACAACAGGCTCAGCGCAAGCGCAGACTTCTACATCAGGGACACAAAGGACATGCTGACCTCCTCACAGGAGCTTCCGGCGGTCTTCGGAACAAGCTCGCCTAAAATCAACGGAGCCGACCTCAGGACCAAAGGCTACGAGATCACCCTTTCCTGGAAAGATCAGATCAGAGCGGCTGGCAAGCCTCTCTACTACTCCATCAGCGGATCGCTCGGAGACTATGTGACAACCATCACCAAGTTCGACAACCCGAACAAGTCGCTCAGCCAGCACTATGTCGGCCAAAGGCTTGGAGACATCTGGGGCTACGAGGTCGCAGGACTCTTCAAGACCGATGAGGAAGCCGCTGAATATCAATCCAGAATCAACGACACAGCCGTCAACAAGGTAGTCTATGAGTGTGGCGTGGCTTCAATGGCGAAACTGATGGCCGGAGACGTGAAGTTCGTGGACAGGAACGGTGACGGTGTCATCAACACAGGAGCCAACACCCTTGAGGATCCGGGCGACCGCTACATCATCGGAAACAACAGGCCAAGGTACACATATTCATTGAGAGGTGATGTGGACTGGTACGGATTCAACCTCTCCGTGTTCTTCCAGGGAGTCGGACACTGCGACTGGATGCCTCCAAAGAACTGCTCCTACTTCTGGAGCCTCTATGGATTCCCGGCGTCATCATTCGTTCCGACCGACTTTGAGTCAAAGACTTGGACAGAGGACAACCGAAACACCTACTTCCCAAGAAGAAGGGGTTACGAGACCTACTCGAACTGCGCGCTCGGCGTGAACACAGACCGCTACATCCAGAACGCGGCCTACCTCCGACTCAAGAACATCACTCTCGGCTACACCCTTCCTCTGAAGAAGAACAAGGCCGTCGAGAAAGTGCGCCTCTACCTCACGGGTGAAAACCTCTGGTACTGGTCACCGATGAAGAAGCACACCAAATATGTCGATCCGGAAGTGGCCACCGCATCCTCAAATCAGGATGACGATTGCATCTACCCATTCTCAAGGACAGTGTCTTTCGGAATTGACATAACATTCTAAATGAATATGATAATGAAGACTACATACAACATTCTTATCGCGGGACTACTGTCAGCTCTGGCCTTCACATCCTGTGAGGGATTCCTTGACAAGTTCCCAGAGACAGCCCTTTCTCCGGAGACATTCTACACCAATGAGAAAGAACTCACTCTCGCCACGAACGGCTTCTATGCCATGCTGCCGAAACCGGATGACACCTTCGACGGGGCTCTTCAGGACAACGATCTTCAGTTCCATCTGTCCCTGAGCAGCATCCAGAGGGGCACACGTCAGGCCGAGACAGAGACCTGGAGCGCAAGCACCTGGTCGGATCTCAGATCCATCAACTACTATCTGGAGCACTCAGTCAATTGCACCAACGAGGATGTGCGCAAGAAATATGACGGAATAGCCTATTTCTTCAGAGCCGTCTTCTACTACGAGAAGGTACGCAAGTACGGGGATATTCCTTTCTATGACCACGTCATCTCTGACTCCGACAAAGAGTCCCTTTACAGGCCACGCGACAGCAGAGGTTTCGTGATGCAGAAGATAATGGAAGACCTTGACCGCGCCATTGACGGTCTGCCTGTCTCTTGGTCAGAAGGAGTTTACAGGATCAACAAATATGCGGCTTACGCGCTGAAATCCCGCATAGCCCTCTTCGAGGGAACCTGGAGAAAGTACCACGACATCGCGGACGAGTCCTACACGAAAGAGGATGGCACAACCATCACGCTTTCATCCACTTACTTCCTCAATTTGGCAGCCGAGGCGGCGAAGGCCGTGATGGAGAGCGGAAAGTACAAGATGTACAACGGAGCGACCATCGTCAAAGGCCAGCCTTACCGTGACTATTTCGTCCTTGAGGACGCTGAGACCAACGAGACAATCCTGTCCAGAAGATTCCTCAACACGGCTGAGATGCAAATCCGCCATGGAGTCCAGTTCACGTACAAGAACCAGAGATATTCATTGACAAGGGCTCTTGCCTATCATTATCTTATGGCTGACGGAACGCCTTTCCAGAACCAGGAGGGATGGCAGACGATGCAATACAACCAGGAGTTCACAGGCCGTGACCCACGTATGGCGCAGACCATCGCGGCTCCGGACTATGTCGCCGTCAACGCTGACGCTTCGACGAAATACTTCCCGAGCTGCAAGGACTACGAGAGAAGCGGCTACCGTCCGATCAAATATTTCTCGGACGACACCCACGACGGAGCCACCACATCAACCACCGACTATGCGATATTCAGGTATGGAGAGGTGCTTCTGAACTACGCCGAGGCCAAGGCAGAGTTAGGTCAGGCAGATCAGACCGTGATCGATGAGACCATCAACGTGATCCGCGCGAGAGTCGGAATGCCGGCACTTGATGTGGCCAAGGCTAACGCCGCTCCGGACGCGTTCCTGAGCTCGTACTACACGGACAAGCATCTGGAAGGCGCTGACAAGGGTCTTATTCTTGAGATCAGAAGGGAAAGGACAGTCGAGCTGGTCAACGAAGGCTTCAGGCTTTGGGACATGCTCCGCTGGCACGAAGGACAGCAGATCTGCCCTGGATCCAACACTCTCGGTCCTGGATTCATCGGATGCTGGTTCCCTGGACTTGGGGAATATGACATGAACAACGACGGCAAACCGGATCTCTGCATCTACAGCGGAAGCGCTCCGCAGACAGACTGCGACAACACCCTAAACGTGGCTCCGGGCAAGGAGAACACCCTTTCGGAAGGCACCAGCGGTTACCTCGTGCAGTTCAAGGACCAGACCTACAAGTGGGAGGAGAAGGACTACCTCTACCCTATCCCTAACAAACAGATGCAGATCTATCCGATCGACGAGACGACCGGGAAGAGTGTCCTGACACAGAACCCTGGCTATTAACAGTAAGTAAGCGACAAAAAATATGAAAAGACATAAGATATTGTTTCAGGCTTTGGCCGCCGCGTTGCTTGCGGTGTCCTGCTCGGAGTACGATGACTCATCGCTCTGGAAGCAGGTGGACGAGGCTCAGAAACAGATAGCCGAACTCACGGCATCACTGACAGAGCTAGAGAGCCAGATAGGCCTCCTTTCGGCTGCAAAGAATGGAGGTATAATCACTTCCATCAAGGAGAACACCGATGGCGGATTCACCATCAAGTACACGACCTCAGACGGCAAAGAAGCCACGGCCATCGTAGCCGGCAAGGACGACATCAAGAGTGTGGACATCATCGGCACCAAGGAAGAGAACGGTGTCCTTTACTGGACCATCACCGTCGGAGGAAAGACGACAATCCTCACGGACAAGGACGGAGCCAAGATTCCGGTAGCTGGACGCACCCCTTCTCTCACCACCGACAAGGATGGATACTGGATGGAAAACGGATCGTATATTCTTGACAACAAGGGTGACAAGATCAAGTCTTCAGGGCACAAGGCTTCTTTGATAGCCTCAGCAGAGAAGAACGAGGACGGTTCTGTAACTCTCACATTGGCAGACGGTTCAAAAGTCACCGTTGACACGGCTGAAAGCTTCTCCCTGAAAGTTTTCTTCGGCGGGAAGGAAGTCAAGGACGAACTGAAGGTCGAAGACGGGACAACCGCGCTTGAGTTCACATATTCATTGACAGGAAAGGCCATTGACGGCGCTGTCTTGAAAGTGACAAGGTCCGAGAGTGTCGAGGCTTCGGTTGACGAGGCAAACGGCAAAATTAAGGTCGCTGTTCCTGATCCGCTGCGCAAAGGGCAGTTCACTTTGATGGCGGCGGACGAGAGCGGTCATCTTGCGGTGCGTACGGTCCGTCTGCGCGGAACATTCTCAGTGGAGACAGAGAACGAGCTCTGGAAAACCGTGGAGGAGAAACTGCTCGCCCCGGGCTGCAACTACTACAGCATGGAGTTCAAGAACATCACCAGAAAGATGCACGTTCTGGAGATCGACCTGACAAACCCGGCGATCGAGGTCACGACATCCTACGCCGATGACATCGTGCCGAACCCTAACGCCAACTCCAACAAGAACAACGGATTCAACCTCCGTGAGACCCTTTCGCAGCTATGCGCCCGCAAGACCGCTGCCGGAGAGGATGTCATCGCCGGAGTGAACACAGGCTATTTCGACTCCAACGACGGAATCAGCAGAGGAGCGCACATTGAGGAAGGCGAGCTTGTCTATATGAACAACCCTGCGGTCGTGGCGAACCTAGGAAACCACGCGTGGGCGTTCACGATCTTCAAGAACAACACCGCTTCCTGCGGCAAGAAGACCTTCACCGGCAAAATGGAAGTGGCCGGCAAGGAATATAACTTCTTCTCGGTCAACGACACGATTGTGCGCGGCAGGAACGCTTCAAGGATGAAATCCTACCCTGTGAACCTCTACACCTCAAGGTACGTGAAATACCCTCATCCTGAGAAACAAAGCATCACCAACCCACTCAGCGCGAATGCATTGTACATCACGGCGAAATATTCATCAACGAATATGACCGTGAACGACGGTTGGTTCGATGCCACCGTGACGGCAATCGCTGACGGCAGGTCAACGGCTCTTACGGAGGTTCCTTACCTGACTGACCGCAAGGAAGTCGGCATCCAGATCACCGGAAGCACGGCTGACGAGATCGCATCGGCGGTGAAAGTCGGAGACAACATCCGGCTTATGGCCCAGATGGATGTGGAGGGCGTTGTGAAGCCTATCCAGACACAGAACTCAACGATGTGGCACTACGTCACCGACGGAGAGAACACCCTCAACACCGTTCCTCCGAGCCACGATTTCCGCACGTTAATCGACCCGATGACATTCGTCTGCGTTGACAAGAGCGGATCGAGAATAATGATCGCCGAGATCGATGGCCGTCAGGTCGGATTCTCCATCGGAGTCAACGCCGAGGAGGTCACGGAGATCGCCCTGCGTCTCGGAGCCTGGAACTCGACCCGCTTCGACGGCGGCGGCTCGTCAGCGATGTGGGCGAAGAAAGACGGCGTCTCAGGCCTCGTCAGCAGCCCAAGCGACGGGAAGGGAGAGCGCAGTTGTTTGAATTATATGTATGTACGTAAGAAATAGCACATTATGAGAAAGATACCTGCTATAATATCAATGTTTATGGCGGCGGCCACGCTTTTCTCCTGCTCGTATGATTCATCCGAGATCGAGAACGGAATCACCGACCTGGAGAACCGTGTCGCGGCCCTCGAGCAGAAAGCAGACAATCTGGAGGCGCAACTGAAGGCGGTTTCGGAATTTGTGTCCGGCAACTTCATCTCGCGCGTCGGAACCGATGAAAAAGGCAACTTTGTCATCACTTATCAGGACAGGAACGGAGATAAGAAGACTGTCACACTGGCCAAAGCTTCAGACCTCGACAAGTCGCCGATGATCGGTGTTTCTGAATATGAAGGTGTCCTCTACTGGAGGCTGACCAAGGACAACGGAACCACCTGGGAGTGGATTACCGACAAAGACGGCAACAAGATGCCTGTCTCAGGCACAGCGCCATCCGTAGGAATAGACAAGGACGGTTACTGGACGGTCAACGGCGAGAGCACAGGCGTTCTCGCAAAGGATATGACCGGCAACATATTCAAAAATGTCGTGGCTGACAGTGAAAGCGGCCTCGTGGTGTTCAGCCTGACCGACGGCAGCAGCTTCTCCGTCAAGTACAACGAATCGCTGGCCATAGCGTTCACAACTCCGTCATTCCTTGCCGTCGAAAGCTACAGCGCGCCTGTGGAAGTAGGCTACAAGGTAAGCGGAACAATGGCCAAGGATGCCGTTGTGGACTATCTGACGGCCTACAACGTGAAGGTTAAAGTCAACGAGAGCCTCAAGACGATCTCCGTGACGATGGAGGAAGGTGCAGAGGAAGGCAATGTCGTGATTATGGCCACCGCCGGGGACGACATCGTTTACAAGCCTTTGTTCTTCTCTTACGGCAAGACCGTCATCGACTTCGAGAACTACATCAAGGACAACGAGCTCATCACCCCGATGGGTGAACCGGTCATCAACCTTGGCGGGGATATGACTCCGTTCACCATCAGGATCTCGCACAACATCGATGTCGAGGCTGCGGTGGCGAAGGAGAATGAATCTTGGCTCAAGGCCGTGACGACAAAGGCTTTGCAGACCTCGGAATTCAATTTTGTCGCTGAATATTTCGAAAGCAAGACCAACACTCCTCGTGAAGGCCGCATCATCCTGAAGAACAGCCTCTACGAGGTCTCCACATCGATTCTCGTGAAGCAGAATCCGATCGTGAAAGGTGGCGGAGGAAGCGGAGACGATCCGTCCGAGGACAAGGGAATCGCGGATCTCAGCACGTTTATGGAGTTCATCCGCAGCGTCAACGCCGGAGCGTCCACGACCCGTTGGGAGAACGCTGACGGAGAAGTCTGCCTGCTCGCTGACATCGACCTTACCGGCATCGAATGGACACCTATCGGAAACGCCACCGGCGAGGGTTCGGGAACCCCTGCCTACACATTCGTCAACGCTTTCAAGGGCAAGTTCAACGGCAAGGGACACAGCATCACGGGCATCAACTGGACCTGTGATATGAGCAAGAACCACGTCTATGGACTCTTCGGAGCGGCTGACGGAGCCACGATCAGCAATCTCACCGTAGGCGCTTCCGGAGATGCCATCACATTGACAGGAACACCTGACGTGACACCTTCTGTGGCCGGAATCGTCGGCTACGCCGAGAATGTGACTATCACCAATGTAACCAACAATGTCAGCATCATCCTTGAGGGAGAATGCCCTCAGGCTATGCCTACCAGCCTTGCCGGAATCATCGGCAGCGGCTCTAACGTCACCGTGGGCGGAAAAACCAAGGACGAGGCCGTGAAGAACAACGGAGACATCCTCGTGAAGTCCAAAGTCGCCAACGCGCAGGCCGGCGGAACCGGCTTGCAGGTCGCCGGAATAATGTCCTTCGTGAAGAACGGCAAGGAAAGCCAATTCATAAACTGCACGAACAACGGCCATCTTACCGGCCCTAACGGACGAAGCGGAGGAATCCTCGCTTCCATCCAGGGAACCGAAAAGGCCGGCAACAAGGTCACAATCAGCAAGTGCGTCAACGCAGGTCTCATCGAGGACAATTACCTTGACTTCGAAGGCTATACCAACGCCAAGAGAATGGGCGGAATCATCGGTGGCTCAGAGGCCGCTGACGTGACGGTTGAATCCTGCGTCAACAGCGGAAACATATTCTCGCACACAGGATGCCGCGTAGGTGGATTCGTAGGCCACTTCAAGGGTGGAATCATCACCGGATGCTCCAACACCGGAATCATCCTCAGCCACATCACCCCGCAGGCGGAAGACCACACTGGCGGAGACGGCCCGGGCTGGGCGGCAGGCTACTGCAACATCAAGATCTCCGGCTGCACCAGAGGCGGAAAGGTCGGCGAATGGGCTGACTTCAAGAGCAATCCTGAAGGAGCGCCGGACGCCACGATCTACAATGCCTACGGCTACCAGAACTCTAAGTATTTCGATGCTTCTGACAACCAATAAAATGAAGACAATGAAAAGATTAATGAATATGTTCGTGTCGGTTCTGATGATGGCTTTCGCCTTCACTGGATGCGGTTTCGATGAGGATCCGCTCCAGAACCGGCTCAATGACATCAAGAACAGACTCGCGGCGCTTCAATCCAGAATAGACGAGGCGAACAAACAGGTCGAGACACTCGGCCTGCTGACCTCCGGCAATGTCGTCACTTCCATCGACAGGAACAGTGACGGAAGCTATGTGCTGACCTATCTGGACAGCAAGAACGAGGAAAAGACAATGGTCGTGGCCGCGACCGACCAACTGCTCAACGTTCCGGTCATAGGCGTGCGCAAGGGCGAGAACGGACTCTATTACTGGACAGTCACCGTTGGTGGCGAGACCAAGGACATCACTGTTGACGGACAAAGTGTTCCGGCAGCTGGAAAGACTCCTGTGATCTCCACGGATGAACAGGGCTATTGGACAGTCGATGGCGAGCGCATTCTGGATTCGGCCGGCAATCCGATCGAGGCCGCTGACGGAAGCGCATCTATCTTCAAATCCGTGACCAAGGATGCGGAAGGGAATCTTTCCGTCACCCTCGGAGACGGTTCACAGATAACCATTCCTATTCAGAACTCGCTGAACCTCAGCCTTTCATCATCCCTGAACCTCACCGTCGCCAATCTCGGACAGGAACTGAAGATCGGTTACGATGTCACCGGAAGCAAGGCCGATGGAGCCATCGTGGCGATCGCCGAGGCCAAGTCGGTGCAGGCTAAATTGGACAAGACCGCCAAGGAGGTCAGCGTCACATTCGGAAATGATTTCACCTCCGGCCACCTCATTATGATGGCCACGGATCTGGACAAGGTGACTGTCCTGAGACCAGTATTCTTCAACAAGGCCAAGGACACCAAGATCCTCATCAGCACAGCCGATGAGCTCGTGGCTTTCGCACAGGGAGTAAACACCCAGGACGGAACCGAGAATATGGATGCCTACCTTGAAAAGGACATCGACATCTCCTCCGTCAAGGACTGGACACCTGTCGGAAACGGTACATTCTCTGGAACGGCAGTCAGCGGAGCGGCCTTCAAAGGCACTTTCTACGGCCAGAATCACACGATCAAGGGTCTGAATATAACCGTACCCGCCGATGCCGTGAAAGGTGCCTCCTACGGCCTGTTCGGAGTGCTTGACGGAGCCACTGTCAAGGATCTGACCATAGGTGAAGGATCATCTATCACATCTTCTTCCAAGCTTCTTGTAAGCGGAGGAGCCATCGCCGGAGCGGTTGTTAACTCAACCATTGATCATTGCGCATCGTCAGCTTCATTCGACATTTCAGGAGGAGCCGACAATGTCAGCCAGAGATTCGGAGGAATCGCCGGTTCTGTATATTCAGCGGGAGAGGTTGTCGCGCAGGTGACCAACAGTTCCAACTTCGGAATATTCAAGTCCGTGAACACCACCAACACCAAGAACGGAGGCACCGCCTTCTCCATCGGTGGCGTGGTAGGTTACGCCGAGTCCGCCTCATCCGCCCTGCGTGTGATGATCAAGGGCTGCGACAACTACGGTGCGATGAACGTGCAGGCGTCCCGCAACGCCGGAGTCGTGGCGACTCTGAACAAGAACGCTACTGTGGAAGGCTGCAAGAACTACGCTGACATCACTAACACGGACACAAAGGCCTCCAACACCCGTGTGGCAGGTATCGTCTCTGCCTTGAATATCCAGACCTCAGCCATCAACTGTGTCAACAAGGGTAACATCACCTTCGCCGTGGCAGGAAACACCACGAAAGGCTACGCGGCAGGAATCGCCGGCCAGACCAACGACAACTCCTGCGTGGTGGAAGGCTGTGAAAACTACGGTACGGTGCGCTCTGACATATTCAACGCCACTGACGCCGCTAAGAGGTTCATCGCCTCCATCCTTGCAAACACGAACAACAAGACCATCACCATCCGAAACAACAAAGTCGGTGGCAAGGTTGGTCCATATTCAGATGAAAGCAAGGTGGTTACAATCACCGCAGACAACTTCGCGGACTGGATATTCTTCACTCCTAAGACCCAGCCGTCCATTGCCTCCGGCAACGAGTTCGCAGGTGAGGTTCTGACAAAGGGAATCGCGTCCGCGCAGGATTTCGTGGAGTTCTCCGCCGCTGTCAACTCGGGCGCTTCCCTTGAGAAATGGCAGGATGCAGCGGGCGGAATCAATCTGCTCAACGACATCGACATGTCTTCGGTAAAGGATTGGACACCTATCGGAAACGCCACTTTCGCTGTTGTCAGCAACAAGTTGACTGTGACAGGATCTATGTTCACAGGCAAGTTCAACGGCCAAGGCTACAAGATCCGTAACTTCAAGGCTGTCAGCAAGGTGGCCGAGACTGGTGGAACATTCGGTCTGTTCGGAGTCATCGGCCCGGGAGCGGTAGTTGAGAACTTCATCTTCGAGTCCAGCTGCTCGCTCACCGTCCAGTCGCCGGCCAAGAGCACATCACACGGCTTGATCGCTGGACTGCTCTACGATGGCACCGTGCGGGACATCCACAGTTACGCTCCGATGACATTCCAGAGCAAGACCGGTGTCAAGAACGCAGCGCAGTTCATGGCTCTGATAGGCTATGTGTTCACGGAAAATTCCGAGGTGATCATCGACAGTGTGGACAACTTCGGAGAGATCATCGCCGAGAACGCCGACGGCAACGATCAGGGCGGAGCCAACGCCTTCCACATCGCCGGAATCGTGGGTTTCTCAACCGCCACGACGGACACACAGCATTTCGTCACTATCTCCAACTGCTCGAACGAAGGCAATATGACCTCCGCGACCTGCCGCACCTCAGGCATCTGCGCGGCCGCCAACCGCAGGACAAAGATGGTGAACTGCATCAACAAGGGCAACCAGCTGAACAGCTGCCCTGGTCCAGACAAGGGCCGAATCGCAAACATCGCCTGCAACGTGGCCAACGTGTCCTCGATGAGCGGCTGCATCAACTACGGCGACATAATCTCGACCACGAGCGCCAGAACCGCCGGCATCGCCAACCTCACCAACAACTGCGAGTTCACCAACTGCGCCAACTACGGCAACGTCCAGTCAGACAACAAGTACCGTGGTCTGTTCTGGGCCTACAACAACGGCAAGGCTTCGTGGAGCAACAGCGTCGCCGGAGGCACCGTCGGAACCTACAACGACGGCAAGGGCGTGACCGATGAATATACCGACGCGGCCAAGGAGAACTACCTTGGCCAACAGGGAGCCAGCAAGACAACTCTGACCAACATCACCTATCTCATCGGTGTCAAGGATCCGGAGCCTCCTGTCGAGTCCAACGCCAAGCTGAAGATCCTCTTCATCGGCAACAGCTTCACCAAGGACGCGGTCGAGCATATTCCGGGCCTCCTCGCGGCCGCCGGAATCAAGGACATCAAACTCTACCACATGTACTACGGCGGAAGGCGTGTCTTTGAATATAACGACGGCTACACATCCTCAGTGGATTACCATTGCTACAGGTGCGAGAACGGAGCCACATCCTGGACGGATGTCACCGGACACAGCCTGCACGAGATCGTCTCCAGCGACAAATGGGACATCGTGACCATCCAGGAGCACACCGGCCGCGCCGTGGCTTGGGACTGGACAGCCAGCCAGAAATCGGCCTTCCAAGGCCTTGTGGACAAGATCAAGGCAGACTGCCCGGACAAGACTCCGGACTTCTACTTCATAATGTCCCAGGCCTACCACGATATGAGCAAGATCGCCACGGCAGACCGTGGACAGATCAACTTCACCACGACAGAGGATATGTACAAAGTCATCGTGGATATGACCAAGAAGCTTATGGCCGACATTCCGTTCAAGGACGTGATCGCCACTGGCACCTGTCTCCAGAACCTCAGGACATCGGATCTGAACAACGAGATGTGCCTGACCCGTGACGGTTACCATATGGACTATGGTATCAGCCGCTATGCCGCTGCCTGCATGGTCTTCGAGAAGCTTATCTCCCCGTCCTTCGATAATGTGAAGCTTGACAAGAACGCCTACAGGTACGGCAATTCCAGCACGACATCAGGTTCCTATTCAACCCCTGTAACCGATGCCAACGCCCCTGTGGCTCTTCAGGCCGCGCGTTATGCCTTGCAAACCCCTTATCAGGTAACATCTATGAAATAGGGTCGTGGAAGATAACTACTTATCAATCAAGTTTTAAAGCGATCACCTTCGGTTAGGATCAACTGAAGGTGATTGTTTTATTACCTGTTTACCAATCAGTTACACGCCACACCAACCTGCGCCTTTTCAGCATCCTTTGCTATGAATATCACTGGCATATTCCAGAATAAGGCTTCGTTTGCCTTTTGGGTTCTACCTTTCAGGAAAAGGAATAGGTTGAAGCAGGTATATTATCAGCATTTTATTAATTTTGCATAGCAAGATGTTGCCGAGGATTTGGCAAAGTCTTTTAACAATCAGAATATCTAAACAATAATATTTATGCGTAAGAAATTATTTATCGCGATCATCGCGGTTCTGGTCTCGGCATTGGCTTTTCCGGCCACCGGGCGTGATCTGAAAATCCTTTACTGGAACATCCAGAACGGAATGTGGTCAGACCAAGGCAACAACTACGACAATTTTGTGGAATTCGTGAAGTCCGAGGCTCCGGACATCTGTGTCTGGTGCGAGGCTGAATCCCGCTACAAGACAGATTCCGGAGAGAGAATCGAGAACTGCGAGGACGCTTATCTTCCGTGGAACTGGGACCTTCTCGCCAGACGCTACGGCCACAATTATGTGCTGGTAAGCGGCAAGAGGGACACTTTCCCGCAGGTAATCACGTCAAAGTACCCTATCAGCATCGTCAAGAGAGTCAACGGTGGCGATGATGACATCGTTGTGGTGCACGGAGCGGCCGTGGCTCAGGTCGAAGTCGGTAAAAAGACCCTCAACATCGTCACAATCCATTCCTGGCCTTATAAATATTCCTACACAGCCGAGGACAAAAAGGCAAGCACCGCTCTGAAAGAAGGCGCAACGTACAGGGCAAAGGAGATGGAATATATCTGCCAGCAGACCATCGAGAGTGTTCCTGAGGCGGCTTCGCAGTACTGGATGATGCTTGGCGATTTCAACGCCAGATCACGTGTGGACAATTATGTTTACAAGATGGCCGAGGATGACAAGGATTTCCTTGTGCACGACTACATCAGGAACAACACCCCGTACATCGACATTATCGAGAAGTTGTATCCGAATGATTTCCAGCCGAGTACTCTGTCCGGAAAAAGAATCGACCTCGTTTATATGACCGAGCCTCTTTTCAAGAGAGTCCGTTCCGCCGAGATCATCCGCACCGGTTTCGCCGAGTCCGTTCGTGACCCACGCAAGATCAAGGGCTTCTGCAAGCCTTCCGACCACTACCCTATCCGCGTGGAATTAAAATTCTAATTCACTTGGTAAATAAACGACATCGCCTTGCAGCAGTTCTCTGCGCAGCTTGTCTTTTGGTTCATAAGTAATTACGATTACTAAACCAGCAAAGAGAACCTCTGTTCTGAATTTTTGTAACGTGAAAAATTCAGGTTAGAGGTTCTCTTTGCTTATTAGGATTAACGACCTTTAATCCTCATCGGAATTATGTACTTTAGCCCTTGTTTACGGTGAGTAATTCTCATTATGTTGCTAAATAAACGATTATATAGTGCGCTCACGCAGAATTGTTATTATATTTACCTTTGCATTCAAATTCGTATCTGAATATGGAAACATCTGTACAACAATATAAGCAAGCGGTAAAAGACATCAAGAATGCCATATTGCAAAGCCAATACAGAGCTGCAAA
The DNA here is from genome assembly GCA_963657715.1 of uncultured bacterium. GTDB lineage: Bacteria > Bacteroidota > Bacteroidia > Bacteroidales > UBA932 > Cryptobacteroides. The sequence goes on from CAVKML010000034.1 coordinate 19,869, forward strand.
AATGATAACCGGTGAACAATTATCATTATATTTCGGCATAGGTAATTACGTTTCTGTTCATTCCCGTCAAGGTGTATGGGGAAGTTCTGTCATTGAGAACATAAGTGAACATTTGCGTAGAGAATTGCCAGGACTTCGTGGCTTTTCTGCGCAAAACATTCGAAATATGCGTTCTTTCTATGAGTTTTGGATGCCTTACCTAATTTGCTCGCCAATGGCGAACAAATTACAACCAATTGATAATAAGGACGTAATAGACATAGACTCTCTGTCTCTGCAAAAATGGTCGCCAATGGCGAGCGAAATAAACAGAGAAGAATTTCTTGGGATTAGTTTTACTCATCACATGGAGATTTTACATAAGACTAAAGACATTCATGAAATTCTTTTCTATATCCATCAGACCGTTCTACACAAATGGGACAAATACGACTTGCGTGAACGCTTAAAGGAAGAACTCTACAAGAAACAAGGTGCAGCTGCAAATAATTTTCTGCAGACGATGCCTGTCGATGATGCCCGTAAGGCAGTCGGCATGTTTAAGGATGAGTATCTGCTTGATTATATCAACATTGAGGAAATGGAGGTTGACAAGCCAGAGGATGTTGATGAAAGAGTGATTGAGCAAGCTATTGTCCGCAACATCAAGAAGTTCATTATGACTTTTGGCCGCGACTTTGCGTATATCGGCAACCAATATAATTTGGAGATATTTGGTGAAGAGATGTTCCCCGATTTACTTTTTCTCAACCGTGAACTTAACTGTATGGTTGTGGTTGAATTGAAAAAGGGGGTATTTAAGCCCGCTTATATAGGTCAGCTGCAAACCTACATGAAGGTTCTTGACGACAAGGTTCGCAAACCTCACGAGAACCCGACCATCGGCATTCTTCTCTGTAAAAGTGCCAACAAGGCATTCGTGGAGTATGTCATCCGTGACTACAACAGTCCTATGGGAGTCGCCACGTATAAAACGGCTGAGGACATGAGTGAGGTCATGCGAAAGGCTTTGCCCGACATTGACGAGATGCGCAAGTTACTCACCGAGAGCAATGAATAAGTGGACTATCAACTGCCCGAAAGAGAAATAATGTCCCCTCACTTGATTCCAGCGGGAGGACATCTATTATATTCATTAATTATCAATGCGTTAAGTGCCACGGGTCAGATGACCTGATAGCGCTGAACGCACATATTCAATTAAAGTTTCCTGAGGAGGTTGTTCATGTTGACTTCCTTGTCGATGATCAAGCGGAGTTCGGCGATCGGAACCCTTCTCTGCTCCATTGTGTCGCGCTCACGGATGGTGACACAATTGTCATTCAGCGAATCGTGGTCAACGGTCACGCAGAAAGGAGTACCGATGGCATCCTGACGGCGGTAACGCTTGCCGATTGAATCCTTAGGATCGTACTGGCAGTTGAAATCGAACTTGAGTTCGTTCATCACCTCCTGCGCCTTGTCTGGCAGACCGTCCTTGTTAAGAAGAGGCAGGACAGCGACCTTCACAGGGGCCAGCGGGGCAGGAATGCTCAGCACAACGCGGCTCTCTCCTCCCTCAAGCGGCTCTACCTTGTAGGAATGACTGAGCACGGCGAGGAACATTCTGTCCACACCGATGGAAGTCTCCACGCAGTAAGGAACATAGCTCTCGTTGGTCTCCGGATCGAAGTACTGGATCTTCTTTCCAGACAGTCTCTGATGGTTTCCGAGGTCGAAGTCTGTACGTGAGTGGATTCCTTCCAACTCCTTGAAACCGAACGGGAAGTTGAATTCGATGTCGGTAGCGGCATTGGCGTAATGAGCCAGTTTCTCGTGGTCGTGGAAGCGGTAGTTCTCAGCGCCCATTCCGAGGCTGACGTGCCACTTCATGCGGTTCTCCTTCCACTTCTTGAACCACTCCATCTCGGTGCCAGGGCGGCAGAAGAACTCCATCTCCATCTGCTCGAACTCCCTCATTCTGAATATGAACTGTCTCGCGACGATCTCGTTTCTGAAGGCCTTGCCAATCTGGGCGATTCCAAAAGGAATCTTCATACGGCCCGTCTTCTGGACGTTGAGATATTCAATGAATATTCCCTGCGCCGTCTCCGGGCGGAGGTAGATCTTGTCATCCGCGTTGCCGGTGTTGCTGATCTGGGTGGAAAACATCAGGTTGAACTGTCGCACGTCAGTCCAGTTCTTCGTGCCTGAAATCGGGTCAACAATGTCGCAGTCAAGGATGATCTGCTTGTACTCCTTAAGGTCGTTGGCCTGCTCGGCAGCGACATAACGGTTGTGAACCTCGTCGTATTTCGCCTTCTCCCTGAGGATGTTAGGATTGGTGGCGCGGAACTGCTCCTCGTTGAAAGCCTCTCCGAACTTCCTGCGTCCCTTCTCGACCTCCTTGTTCATCTTCTCCTCGATCTTGCCGAGATAGTCCTCGATCAGGTTGTCTGCGCGGTACCTCTTCTTGGAGTCCTTGTTGTCAATGAGCGGGTCATTGAACGCCGCCACGTGACCTGAAGCCACCCAAGTCTTAGGGTGCATGAACACGCAGGAATCAATGCCGACGATGTTCTCGTTCAGCCTTACCATAGCGTTCCACCAGTACTGCTTGATGTTGTTCTTCAGCTCGACGCCCATCTGCCCATAGTCATAGACCGCAGCCAATCCGTCATAAATCTCACTTGACGGGAATATGAACCCGTACTCCTTGCAATGTGCCACCAGCACCTTGAACAGTTCGTCCTGTGTCATAGTATTGTGTACTTTAAAATTCTCAAAGTCCTAAAAACTTACAAATATACACATTTTCACGCAAGAATCATCTTGGCGGAAACACGGCGGGAGAAACGGTGCGGAAACTCGTCTCCTATCTTCCCGGCCTCCTTGCGGTTTGTCCACCCAAACCACTCTTCCGCCGGACAAACAATGCTATTTAGCCGTTTTGCCCGGCGATAACAGCCTCTCACCGGACAGACACCATCTCATTATTGTACTGCCGGTTGACCCACAGCCAAAGAAACTTATCGGGGATGGAATATTCTTTCAGATCAACGGTGATGATGTCTTCCTTCTGGAGTCTGCGGATGGCTGCGTTGACAACACTTGCCGTTGAAAGCTGATAACGACCTATGAAATCAGCTGTGTTTACTTTCCGCACATGCCTTTCTTTCGCGATGGCGGCCAACACACGCTTTTGGTTCTCGGTAAGACTCGACATCTGCTCTGCGAATTGAACCTCATTCATTAACAGGATGTTGTCTATGGCTTTTCTTACCACGTCCATAGAACACTCCTCTCCCCTATCTATCGATGCAAAAGCCTCATTGAAAGTCCTTTGCATATAGTAAGTATATCCCTCGAACAAGTCATAGACGTACTCAACTGTTGCCTTAGAGACACTTTTTCCATATACATTAAACTTCCTTTCGACAAAATCCAAATAAATGCCTTTGTCAATAGCCTTAAGATCCAAAGGATCAGCACTTTTATAGAACGGACGTACCGGAGACTGAAACATAGCACTCATAATGCTCCTCTTACTTCCAGCAAACACAAAATGACAATTCTTCATTTTTTGAATATGTCCGCGAAGAAGAGCCTCGACATTACTATCCTCATATTCATTGATTTGTTGAAACTCATCAATTGCCACGAGGCACGGCTTCCCGGCATTGTCAAGGTAAGTGAATATCTCCTCCAACGTAAACTCCGGCCTCTGAATATCCCCAAGACTGATTCCGAACGATGGTTGCCCTGTCGTGGAATCGTACGTGATCTTGCCCTGAAGTGATTTTAATGCTACCACGAGTTTATCAATAACCTTCCGACCTGCCGGCTGCAAAGATCTGAACACTTCCTTACCTAAAAAGAAAGTGAATTCCCGAAGGCTTGTAGTATGAAGAATATCAACAAAAAATGTGTAATAAGAACTCTTGATTTCCTCTTTGTCGAAGACATGTCCGATCAGTCCAGTCTTCCCCATCCTCCGAGGAGAAAACAGCACCACATCATTCCCGTTTATCAACGACTTCGCCAATCTCTGTGTCTCGTCAACTCTGTCGCAGAAACACTCCACAGGAATATATCCTCTGGTTATAAATGGATTATGAATCGCCTCCATACCTGATTTCTTTTCCAGCAAATATAATTATCCAAAACGGATAATCCAAATCAAATAATTCATTTTAGACAATAAAAGTAGCCTAATGATTATTGCACTCATCATCTTTATGGAACAATACTCTTTTGCATTATGTCCGGAGATCACAGCCCTTCACCGGACAAACTTGACGGGTGCAAACAAGCCATATTCACACCTGAAATGGATTATCAGTTAAACATCGGGCGCATAATTGCAGGCTATGCACCCAGAAATAGAACAATCAAATAAAAGGAGGATAATTATTTAGACTTCCGATGTTGTCCCACACTAAAAATATTCAGGGAATGAGGCTTTGAGGGATGGTTTGGCGACTTCTTGGAGAGGAATCATCACGAAGGGGCGGTTCTCTATGTCTTTGTGGGGAATGACGAGGTCAGGAATATCTATGCGTTCGCTGCCGTAGAAGAGGATGTCGATGTCGATGACGCGGGAATGGTAGATGCGGTTGCCGGAGCCGTCATATTCTGGAGGGTCGATCCTGCCCATCGCGCGCTCTATTGATTTGATTTTGCGGAGGACTTCCGTGGCAGCGTCTTCCGCCGGGACATCTGGTCTGAAGGTTCTGTAAAGCGCTACGGCGTTCAGAAATTTGCCTCCGGAGAAACCCATCGGTTTTGTTTCGATAAGCCGCGAGAGAGCCGTATAATGGCCTTCAAACGCCTCGTCCATGCGGCGAAGAGCCTCCTCGATGTTCTTCTCTCTGTTGCCAAGATTACTGCCAAGGGAAAAGTATATGCTGACAAATGCCATCGTTCTAATCCAAATAACGGCCGCAAACAGCTTATGAATATTCAAACAAAAGCCAAGCGACCCAAAATGCAATTTTTGAAGATGCCAGGTCAGGAATTAGGCTCTTTTGAATAGTCCGGGCCTACACCAGGATCCACCCTGTTGGTGGAAGAATCTATGTCGTCCAAACCAAGTTCCAGACGCGCCTCATCAGAGAGCATCGACTGATCCCATGCCGGATCAAAGACCAGTTCCACATTGCAAGACTTTATGCCAGGAACATCAGTGACGTTCCTCTGAACCTCATCAAGCACCTCATCGGCCATAGGACAGTTCGGAGCTGTGAATGTCATCTTGATGAAAGCCTCGTGTTTCTTGTTGATGACAAGCTCGTAGATGAGGCCAAGATCATAAATGTTGACCGGAATCTCCGGGTCGTAAACCTGTTTCAAAGCCAGAACAACATTGTCATATAGCGGCGCAAGTTCCTTAACATCCTCCGCCGAAAGGACCTCGCTCTCCCGCTCAACCTGTGGCTCCGGAGCCGTCGCCTTTTCCTCTTCTTCCTTTTTCTTGAATATGCTCATACTCACAACTAACTTAGAATATTGCAACTTTAGATTTTCAGTGAATAAATTCAGTGTTGCGTATAAAAATCTAACTGTTCTCCAAAGCCACTGCCTTGATGGTGTCGATCATCGAGACGAGTCCGTTCGCTCTGGTCGGAGACAAATTTTCTTTCAAGCCTATCTGATTGATGAAACCGAAATCATCAGCGGCAATCTCTTTTGGAGTGCGGCCTGAATAAACGCTTATAAGAAGCGAGATTATCCCTTTCGTGATGATGGCATCACTGTCCGCCTTGAAGTACAGTTTTCCGTCCTCAAGACACCAATCCAGCCAAACTCTCGACTGGCATCCTTTAATCAATTTATCCTCAGTCTTTTCCGATTCAGGATAGGTCTCCAGATTCTTTCCCAAGTCGATGAGATACTCGTATTTGTCGAGCCATTCATCGTACATCGAGAAATCGTCAATCACAGACTGTTTAGCTTCCTCCAGTGTGTTCATCTAATTAATATCTAAAATAACATCTTCCTATTTTGTCACTTCGGCAAGCTCAGTGACCGTCCATCACTACACCAGCATCGCGATCGCCTTGTCCAGCGACTTGATGAAATATTCAGCCTCCTCCATCGTATTGTACGGAGCGAGGGATGCGCGTAGCATTCCCGTGACTCCGAATCTGTCCATAACTGGCTCGGCGCACATCTGACCAGAACGCACGGCTATTCCCATCTTATCCAAAATCAGAGCCAGATCCTCATGATGCGCTCCATCGACACTGAACGAGAAAAGAGGAATCTTAGACTCCGTTCCACGTGGAACGCCGTAAAGATGGACTCTCGGATCACTTGTCAAAGCATTGAACAAGTACTCGGACACTGCCTTCTGATTATCAAGCAAATCTCTATCATTCATTTGCTTAGCTAACTCAATAGCCGGTTTCAATGTCGGTATGGAATTGATGTTTTGGGTTCCGGCCTCGAATTTTTCAGGAAGCGGAGCGTAGGTCGTGCCGGAAAACTTCACGGTAGCAATCATCTCTCCCCCACCCTGATACGGAAGCATCTGGTCAAGCCACTTGCGCTTTCCGTAAAGGACTCCAGTACCTGTAGCTGCATATAGCTTATGACCAGAAAACGCATAGAAATCGCAGTTAACATCCTGAACGTCAATACCTTCGTGGACAACACCCTGCGCCCCGTCAATCAGAACGGGACAACCTACTGAATGACAAATTCTTACGATTTCCTTAACCGGATTCACAATACCAAGGACATTGGAAATCTGGGCGACAGCGACTAACTTCGTTTTAGGATTCAGCAAAGATTTCAATTCGCCAAGATTAAGGTGGCCTTCATCATCAACATGAAGAACCTTTAATGTCGCTCCTTTCCTCTGACAAAGCATCTGCCATGGAACGATGTCAGAATGATGCTCAGCCTCGGAAACGATGATCTCATCGCATTCATGGACGAATGTCTCGCCGAAAGAAAACGCGACAAGATTGATGGACCCAGTAGTTCCACTCGTGAAGATCACCTCCTCACGAGCAGAAGCGTTGATATATTCCTTGACCACATCGCGTGTGCTTTCGTACTCGTCTGTAGCGTCAGCTGCGAGTTTGTGAACCGCGCGGTGGATGTTAGCGTTCGCTCCGACCGTCAGTTCAGTCCATTTGTCAATGACAGACCGCGGGCGCTGGGCGGTGGCGGCATTGTCAAAATAGACAAGCGACTTGCCATAGACCGTACGCGAAAGCGCCGGAAACATATTTCTGAGTTCTTGTATATTCATTGTCAAACCTCCATTCAATCCTACAAAGATAATCAAAAGCATCGGAAGAATGGACGGTTATTGAAATGGAGTGTACGACTACTCGCAAAAAAGAAATTAAAGCATTGGTCACCGAGCCTGTCGAAGTGACGAAGCATAGAAGTCACAAACAATAATATTCATAAAAAGAATGATACAAGAGAAAGAGCTAAATTGGCGCAAAAGTGCTAATTTTGCCTTGAACAAAAATCTTTGAATATGATTGATTACATCAAAGGAACGATAGTCGAGCTCTCCCCTGCCGAATTGATTCTTGAGAACAATGGAATCGGATACAGCATTCTGATTTCATTGCAGACTTTTCAGGCTTTGCAAGACAGGAAAGAATCCACAGTTTACATATTCCATTACCTTCGCGAGGATGCGGAACTGTTCTATGGGTTCGCCACGAAGGATGAGCGGGAATTGTTTGAACTTTTGATCAGCGTGTCCGGAATCGGTGTCAATTCGGCCAGAATGATGCTTTCTTCGCTGTCGGCGGAGGAAATCAGACAGGCGATTTTATCAGAAGATATAGCAAGAATCAAAAGTGTGAAGGGAATCGGTGTTAAGAGTGCTCAAAGACTCGTGCTGGAGTTGAAAGACAAAATCGTCAAAGGTGAAGGAACAAATTCCACAGAACTTCTCGGTGGCAATCGCAGTGAGATTGTCGAGGAGGCCAGTCGCGCCCTTGTCATGCTCGGCTTCGCCAAACCTGCCGTCAACAAGGCCATCCAGGCCGTACTCAAGGCTAATCCTAACGCAAAAGTCGAGCAGATCATCAAGTCGGCGTTGCAGATGATGTAGATTTTCCGAAAAATAGCGGCAAAAATAAAAAGACTTGGCTACCTACGCGCTACGCGCGCCCTATCCGGGTAAAGGGTAGCCAAGTCTTTTTGTCTTTGCCTTATCGTGCTAATATGATTTCAGAATTTTATTCATCAGAAAAACATAAATATACCCGATAGGCGAAAACCAATATGACCTAAGCCACCCTTTACCAGGACAGGGCGCGAAGCGCAGGTGGCTTAGGTCATATTGGTTTTGCCGTTGATATACGATATTAAATTAAAACTATGTTTACCGTCCGAAATAGACAAGCAGGACGGAGATGTCTGCGGGAGAGACTCCGGAGATTCGGGAGGCCTGAGCGATGGTGGACGGTTTGTAGCGGGAGAGTTTCTGACGACATTCGATTGTGAGGCCTGAAACTTTCTCGAAATCGAAGCCCTGAGGGATCTTCAAATCTTCAAGACGAGCGATTTTTTCGGCGATTGACTTCTCACGCTCGATGTAACCCTTATACTTAATTCCGATTTCTACCGAGTCTATAATCTCCTTGCGGTCGTACCTCTCACCGAAGCTACCCCCTTCCGGAAGCTCCACTGAAAATTTAGAAAATGTTCCACGTGGAACAAAATCCAACAAACCGGCAAGAGAGATTTCAGGACGAGAGGCCAAATCAGAGATACGTTTAGATTCTGTAAGAGCAGCAGAACCACATTTGAGAAGATATTCATTTACTACGTCAGCACGCATATTCACATTATCGCACATATTCGCAAGAGAATCGACCACGGAATATTTACGCTGCATAATCCGATACCGTCTTTCAGAAGCAAGGCCGATTTTGTAAGATTTTTCAGTAAGTCGAAGATCAGCATTATCCTGACGAAGAAGTATCCTATACTCTGCACGAGAGGTAAACATTCTATACGGCTCATCAACCCCCTTGGTAATCAAATCATCGATCAATACCCCAATATATGACTCATCACGGCGAAGTACGAAAGGATCCTTACCATGAACTTTCAAATGAGCGTTGATGCCGGCGATAATTCCTTGAGCACCAGCTTCTTCGTACCCGGTAGTACCGTTAACTTGACCTGCAAAATACAGATTTTCAATATCTTTCAGTTCCAGAGTATCTTTTAGTTGGGTAGGATCGAAATAATCATATTCAACGGCATAAGCCGGTTTGAATATCTTTGCGTTCTCCAGCCCCTCAATTGAATGCAGAGCATCCAACTGAACATCCAAAGGCAACGAAGAAGAGAATCCTTGAAGATAATATTCATTGGTATCCCTCCCCTCCGGTTCCAAGAAAAGCTGATGCGAAGTCTTATCAGGAAAAACCCTCAGCTTGTCTTCTATGCTCGGACAGTACCTCGGTCCACGGCCGGTAATCATTCCGGTAAACATAGGTGAATCCTTGAATCCGGATCTCAAGATGTCATGTACCTTCTCATTAGTGTGAAGGATGAAGCAAGGCATCTGGTTGCCCAACCACTGGACAGCCGAAGTTTGATCATAATAAGAAAACCTCTCCGGATTCTCATCACCGAGTTGTTGAAGAAGCCTTGAAGTGTCAACAGAAGAAATATCGATGCGCGGAGGAGTTCCTGTTTTCATTCTGCCGGAACGAAGACCGAGGCTGACGAGCTGTTCGGTCAGACCATGCGACGACAACTCCCCTATCCTGCCTCCCTCGAAAGAAGTACGGCCGATGAACATCCGACCGTTCAGAAAGGTTCCTGTGGTTAAAATAACCGCATGAGATTTGAAAATTGCCCCGGTATTTGTCTTGACTCCGCAGATTTTTGAATTCTCAAAGAGGAAAGAAGTGACAAAATCAGCGTAAATATCTAAATTACAATTACTTTCAAGAATATTTCGCCAATAGGCAGAAAAGACTGTTTTATCACATTGCGCGCGCGGACTCCACATTGCCGGCCCCTTTGAGCGGTTCAACATCCTGAACTGAAGAGTCGAGGCATCAGTGACTAATCCCATCATTCCACCAAGAGCATCGATCTCCCGGACGATCTGACCTTTGGCTATTCCACCCACAGCCGGGTTGCAGGACATACGAGCGAAACTGGCAAGATCGGTATTGATCAGCAGAACAGACGAACCAAGATTGGCGGCGGCAGCGGCAGCCTCACAACCGGCATGTCCCCCAC
>CAVKML010000035.1:0-27289 GCA_963657715.1 uncultured bacterium
CGATAGGGCCGAGGACCGGGATCCAGCTGTAGGACCAGTCGCTGTCTCGTTTCTGACTCTTGAATGGAAGAAGTGCGTGGGCGATTCTCGGTGCAAGGTCTCTGGCCGGATTGATCGCATAGCCGGTGGCTCCGCCGAGGGACATTCCGATGGCCATGATCAGCATGGTGACAGGGAATGCTCCGATTCTGCCGAGACCGATGTCCGCTGAATTGCCAGGGGTAGAAAACATCAGGATGCAAAGTACCAGAAGCCAGGTCCCTACGAACTCGCAAAAGAAATTCCTGCCTGGATTGGGGATCGCCGGCATTGTGCAGAATGTTCCGAGTTTTGTGTCAGGATCTTCTGTCGCGTCATAGTGATCCTTGTAAAAGGCCCACACCAGGGCCGCCCCGAAAAAGCCTCCAAGCATCTGGGCGATGATGTAGCCCGGAACCAGACTCCAGGAGAAAGATCCGGCGGCAGCAAGGCCGATCGATACGGCTGGGTTGAGGTGCGCTCCTGAATATGGACCTGCGATGAACACACCGCACATCACGGCGAAGCCCCAGGCCATTGTGATGACGACCCAACCTGCTCCTTTGCCTTTGGATTTCTCAAGGCTTGAGCAGGCGCAGACACCGTCTCCCAAAAGAATCAATACTAATGTGCCGAGAAATTCGGCGATATAAGGACTCATATATTCTTGATTGTAAAAAGTTTATTCTCTTGTAAGTGTACGCTTTATGGCGTTTGCCCAGCCGGCCTTCGCGGCATTGACGGTCTCCTTGTCCATCGTAGGGGTGAAGACGCGTTCCGATTTCCATTGCTTCTTTACATCGTCAATGCCTTCCCAGAAACCGACGGCAAGGCCGGCTAGGTAGGCGGCTCCAAGCGCGGTTGTCTCGGTGACCTGCGGCCTGATGACCTTGGCTCCGAGAATCTCGGACTGGAACTGCATTAGAAGATTGTTGCGGGAGGCTCCTCCATCCACCTTGAGTTCACCCAGATGGATGCCGGAATCCTTCTCCATGGCGGTTACAATGTCCATCGTTTGGAAAGCGATCCCTTCGAGGGCGGCTCTCGCGATGTGCGCGGCTTTTGTTCCACGGGTGATTCCGAATATGCCGCCTTTGGCGTGCGGATCCCAGTACGGGGCTCCCAATCCGGTCAGGGCTGGAACCATATACACACCACCGTTATCTGGCACAGATGCGGCTAAGGCCTCGACCTCTGAAGAACTCTTGATTATCCCGAGGCCGTCGCGAAGCCACTGAACCACGGATCCGGCCACGAAAATCGAGCCTTCCAAAGCGTAGTTGACCTTGTCACCGATCTTCCAAGCGATGGTGGCCAAAAGGTTGTTGTGCGACATTATCGGCTTCTCTCCTGTGTTCATCAAAAGGAAACATCCCGTTCCGTAAGTGTTTTTCACAGAGCCAGGTTCGGTGCACATCTGACCGAACAACGCGGCCTGCTGATCTCCAGCGATGCCGGCCACCGGCACTTCTCCGCCAAGCAGGCTTGTCTGACCGTAAATCTCGGAGGACGATTTCACCTGAGGCATCATCGACAACGGAATGTTCAGAATGTCAAGAAGTTCCTCGTCCCACTGGAGGGTGTTGATATTGAACAGCATGGTGCGCGACGCATTGCTGACATCGGTGACGTGCTCGTGGCCTCCGGTCAGATTCCACACGAGCCAGCTGTCCACGGTTCCGAAGCGCAGTTTCCCTTGCTCGGCACGCTCTCTGGCACCCGGCACATTGTCCAGAATCCAGCGGATCTTTGTCCCGGAAAAATAAGCGTCAATGATCAGTCCTGTCTTTTTGCGGATCAATTCCGTCATCCCGGCCGCCTTGAGGGAATCACAGAAATCAGAAGTCCTCCTGTCCTGCCAGACGATGGCGTTGCAGATTGGTTTGCCGGTCTCCGCGTCCCAGACAATGGTGGTTTCCCGCTGGTTGGTTATACCGATCGCGGCAATGTCCGATCCTCCGAGTCCCAGCGACGCCACGGCTTCCGTCATAACGGCATATTCAGAAGACCAGATGTCCATAGGGTCGTGTTCCACCAACCCAGGTTTCGGAAAATGTTGGGTGAACTCTTTCTGGCACACGGCCTTGGCTTCACCTTTTCTGTTGAAAACGATCGCTCTTGACGAGCTTGTGCCCTGATCAAGGGCAAGAATGTATTCTTTCATATTCAAAATATTTATGAATATAAATGTGTTAGTAATACAATGGTTTTCGCCACCATAGGGCAGCGACCGACAAGAGGGGAAACGCCCTCGTTTGTCCAAACAAAAATAATTAAATTTCCAAACACCTCCAAGAACACACTCACATAGCTGCCAATGAATATGCAAGCTATTCATATTTGACCTTGCATTTTCATCTTCATTCTGTTTGATATTCAAGTCCGGGTGCAAGGCTTGCCACATTGCCCCACAACAGTCTATAGCAATAGACCCGGGTGCGAATAGTATATTTCCGCACCCCGTTGCCATTGAACCTAAAGGTTCGGGTGCAGAACTGGCACTTATGCCCCCGATGTCTCCTAAAATGAGCGGTCCGGGGGCGGAATCCGCTACTATGCACCCGACACTTATGTTGTCTTCACTCATTGCCTATTTGGCTGACAAAGGAAACAATGAGTCCACATCGTACTGTGTGAGACTTAGAATCCGGCGTATCTGACCATTGGAAGAATGATAGTCCTTACGTAGCTTGCGGGCCAGGTCCAGTTTTTGAGGTTTGGTCAGCTCTCTCAGCAAGTTGGTGCCATAGCTACGCATAAGCAATTTGCTAACCTGCGTGAAAAGCTCCGAGTCCGTCAGAAACTCCCCATCGTCAAGTTCGTTTGCCAGTTCGCTGTACGCCTCGATATTCTTGCTGATCATCAAGAAGTAATGGTGAGCGTTGCGGAACATCGCCTTGCCAAGACCGATGGAACAGAACGAGACTGGAGAGATATGTCCGTTGATTACAAGACAGTCGCCTTCCAATTCTCCACCCCTGCACCGAAGCATCTTTCTGGCCTCCCTGTAGGAAAAGTCACCTAACCGCCTCCCGGTCTGATGTTCTCCGAAATAGAACATTCCTGTTCCCCAAGGGTAGGAATATGGCGTGTGGTCAGGATCTGCCACATATCCGTTTCTGTTGACATACACAATAGTGTTTCTCAGTGTTTTCAAATCATTGACTGGTTTTAGTGACATTGTAAACTGCCCGATGGCCTCCATTCGTCCCTTTAAGGTCATATACCATTTGAGGCGTCTTTTGAATAGCGCGAAAAAACGCCTTATGTCATCCTCTTTCCCACTCACAACTAAATGAATATGATTGCTCATAATCTCAAAAGCGACAATGACCACGGTTCCGATGTCCTTATGGCATCTGGCCAAAAGGTTGATCGCATAACGAAAGTCATCAGCATCAGCGAAGAGCAATGAGGTGGCCATTCCTGGCGTGTAGAGATGCCACCAAGGACAGCCATTGGCAAATGTCGCTTCACAGTTCCGTTCAGATTCAGCATAAGAAGCTCGTTTCATAGTTTAAAATTTTGTGCGGGTGCGATAAGGCCACTTTCGCCCCCGTGATGTTAATAATTTTCGGTTGCGGGTGCAGGAACGGCCATTTTGCACCCGGTCACGAATAAACAAAAGCGAGTCAGGTGCGATATAACCTAACTCGCTTTGCGGATTCTTTGCCCCGCGGCATTCAGTCTTGTCCGCAAATTAAGCAATAATCCATGAATATGTCAAATCCGCAATGCCAGATTAGTTGAACTTTTTCGCAAAAACTAAGGAAATAACCAAACAAGAGCTGTGTCCCTTAATCTCATTACGACTAACTCGTTAGAGTTTTAGCCATCTTGACAATATTACTTACGATTGTTCGCCACAGATGCGATTTTTGCGGAATAAAATCATTATCTTGCAAAGACAAAGAAAAGTGAGGTTATGCACTATGGCTATGCAAATTACAAGGTAGTTGATAACGTGGCCAAAGCTGAAAGTGCATAATTCCGAAAAAAATATGTTATGGTTATGAGGCAGCATATTCAAAGATTGTTTTGCCTGATTGCTGTGGTGATGTTTGCCATGGTCACCACTGACGTTTTTGCGCAGCAGGAGCTTTGGAGCGGGGTGCCGGTGGTGTCACCTCAGGTCAATGATGACAATACGGTGACTTTCAGGTACTCTGGACCTAATGTCATACGGGTGCAGGTGACCGGCGATTTCCTGCCGCCGCAAAAAATCAGCACACCAAATGGAGAGTTCGAGGTTCCCGGAATCGCCGAACTGACTCAGAATCAGAACGGAGTCTGGGAATATACCAGCGCCTCTCTTGAGCCGGAACTATACAGTTACTCGTTCATAGTCAACGGCCAGCGGATGAACGATCCGTCGAATGTCTATCAGATAAGGGACGTGGCCACGGTCACAAGTATATTCATGGTAGGTGGAGGTCAGGCCGATCTTTACAAGGTCAATGATGTTCCGCACGGGACGGTGTCGAAGGTTTGGTATGACAGTCCTTCGCTTGGAATGAGGCGCAGGATGACAGTTTACACACCGGCCGGTTACGAAAACAACGGCAGAACCCGCTATCCGGTGCTCTACCTGCTGCATGGAATGGGTGGAGACGAGCAGGCGTGGATGGAACTCGGACGCGCCTCCCAGATCCTTGACAATCTCATCGCTCAAGACAAGGCGAAGCCAATGATCGTGGTGATGCCGAACGGAAACGCCTCGCAGGAGGCCGCTCCTGGCGAGACCTCCCATGGACTTGTCCAACCACAGTTCAATCTCCCTAAAACCATGGACGGCACCTATGAAATCTCCTTCCCTGAAATCATTGAATATGTTGATTCCCACTACCGTACTATCCGCAAAAAGGAAAGCCGTGCGATAGCCGGACTGTCGATGGGCGGATTCCATTCGCTCCACATATCAAAGGAATATCCCGGCACTTTCTCGTACGTCGGCCTGTTCTCCGCCGCCATATTCCCGGAAAAGGAATCTCCTGTCTATGAGAACTTTGACGGCAAACTTGCGAAACTGTTCGCCACTAAACCATCACTTTTCTGGATCGGCATCGGCAAGAATGACTTCCTCTACCAAGCCAACTCCGACTTCCGCAAGAAACTAGATGGCGCTGGTTATGAATATACCTACGTGGAGTCCGCCGGTGGCCACATCTGGCGCAACTGGCGCATCTACCTAAGTCAGTTCGCCCCGCTTCTGTTCAATTAATTCTTATGTGTGACGCAAAAATGAATGAAGTACAAGACCTTTAGGATTGATAACACCAAGAAAGCCTATGGTCGTAAGTGTCAAGGGCGTAAGGTAGTCGATTTGGACTGATCTTTTAAACTATTGAAATGAAATAAACAACGAATATGAGCGCACTGTCAGTACTGTATATAGTTTTCCCGATCCTTGCTGTTTCCCTCTGCCATACCCTTGAGGTGGTGTTCACGGTCAGGCGATGGGTAGGGCGGCGTTGGGTGTCATTGATGAATGAACGCCCGAACCTACTGAATATCCTCTTCCGGCTTTCCGGAATGAATGTGAAGGCTTTCCTCTTGGCTACCGGTGCCGGTTTCCTTATGATGCTGCTGGCGACGGCCGCACTGTTCGTCGGCGGTTTATGGACCGAACGCGTCTGGGCGACAGTCTTAATGGCATATTCAGTGCATGTCATTGTTAACATAGTGCGTGCGGTGATTCTAAAAGGCTATGTCTCCGGACTTGTGACAAGCATTATCTCCGTTCCCATTATCGCATTCGCGGCATATTCGTTATCCCTCGTCTGGCCGTGGTGGGAAATGCTGCTCTTCGCTGTCATCGGCCTTGCCCTTGCCACCGCCGACATTTGCCTCGCCCAACGTGTCGGGCAGCACATAAGCTCCAAATAAAAACACATCCGGCTTTTAATCGCTATTCTTTCATCACAGTAAGTAGCTTCTCGTAACCATCAACACAATCGTACCTGACATCAGCTCCACTCAAGTTGTTGAAAAGAGCCCGTGCGCAGCTTATCTTAGCCGTCAAGATAATCGAGACCATTCGAGATAATTGCCTAAATTTGCAGCATAAAGCTTTTGAAACAATGGCTAAAAAAGAAGAGTTGACAACTGCTATGCACGCCGAAATGATGGAAGGCGAAATGACTCGTGAAGAACTGGCAATCTGGGCTGTCATAGGTGCTATGAACCGAGGATTGTCAAAAGAGGAGGCCTGCGAACGATATGGCTTTACCGTAAGCGAATGGGAGGGGAAATATATGAAACTTACTTTTCCCCTGAGAGGTGACTCTTAAAATAAACGACTGACAGCTTTTGGATCGTTTGGCACAAATGGACTCGCTGTAAGATTAGCCTTGAACATAAAATCACTTGCCTGAAAATGGGAATTTTTAGGCTTCGGGGGCAAGAACGGCGATATTGCACCCGTGGTGTCTGATTTTTCAGGTGCTGGGGGCAAAAGTGGCTTGTTTGCACCCGAGAATATTGCTGGAGAGCCTATAGGTAGACCTATCTGCCACCTTGCTTTGGTAGGAATTGATGTACTTCAGAATGTTTTTCGTAAGTTTACGGAAAATAGGTACCCGCAATGAATATTATGCATAGAATCGCCGTAATCGTGGCCATTACGATGGCAGTGATGAGTTCGTGTTCAGTGAAAACAGTCGATGTCGCTTTCGATCCGGATGTCAAGGACTATACTCCGGTTGTGGTCGGTATCCTGAAAGAACACCCGAAGGGTAACATAAGGATCCGCTTTGAGAAAGGACTTTACCCGTTCTACCCGGAGCGGGGGGCTGAGGAGTTCCTCACACTTTCCAACAACGACAGCGGGGACAAGCGGATCGCTTTCTTGGTCAAGGATATGAAGAACGTGACGATAGAAGGGGAGGAGACTGATTTTCTTTTCCACGGGTGTATGGTGCCGTTCGCGGTCAAAGGATCATCAAATGTCACAATCACTGGAGTGTCTGTGGATTACGACTATCCTTGGACATTCGAAGGGACGGTGCTGTCTAATGATCCGGTGGTCAAAAGCTTCACGGTCAAGGTGCTGCCTGACACAAAGTACAGGATTGAAGGCGACCGACTGTTTTTTGGAGGTTATGACTGGGAGTATGCGATGGGGGAGAGCATCTTGTTTGATCCAATGACCCATAGGCCGTACTATAACACTCGTGTTTATAACCATCGATATAGATCGGGTGAGATGGGAGCGAGAGATCTCGGCGATGGTGTGGTAGAATTCACCCGTCTTAACGCAAAGGATGTACCTCCGGTTGGAAGTGTTTGGGATGACAAAGGACCTACCGGGCTGAACCGTCGTTTCCCGGCGATAGCGGTGTTGTCTTCTAAAAATATCAATATTGAGAATGTCCACATCTACAGAAGCGGTGGAATGGGACTTATCGCTGAATATTCGGAGAATATCGCGGTCAAAGGCTTTTCCACAGCCGCTCACGAAGGGTCTCTGAGGATGGTAACCACATCAGCTGACGCCACGCACTTTGTCAGCTGTGACGGAAAGATAACCATCGAAAACTGCCGATTTGAGAGTATGCTTGACGATGCGACCAATATTCACGGAATATATATGCTTGTGGATTCGGTGCTGTCAGCTAACATATTACGGGCGCGTTTCGGTCATTTCCAACAGGTGGGCAACCAGTTTGCGGACAGTGACGACCAAATCAGTTTTGTTGACAAGTCCAATCTCCGGCCCATCGGATCCGGAGTTATCAAGTCGATAGACAAATCCGACAGGAAAGCCTATCTGATCAAGACGGATTTTGATCTGACCGGAGTCGATAATCCGACAAATCTGGCTCTTGAGAATCTTTCCCGAGGTGCTGACGTGACGATCCGCAACTGTACGGTACGCTACAACAGAGCAAGAAGCCTGCTGTTGTCAACTTACGGTGACGTGCTTGTCGAAGACTGCGATTTCGCTTCACAGATGGCAGGGATCCGCATCTGTGGTGACGCCAATTTCTGGTACGAGTCCGGCAGGACAAAGAATATCGTGATAAGAAACAACACGTTCACAGATCTGGCCATCGGAGCAAATGGGCCTCAGGCCATTCTTCAGATTGCCCCGGAGATTCCCACAGGTGCAAGAGACAATGATTTCCACTATCATAAACGTGTGGTTTTTACCGGCAATACTGTCTCGACCTTTGACAGCCAGATTGTCTATGCCAGAAGTGTAGGATCGCTTGACATCTCCGACAACATATTCATTGATTCAAAGTCTTATGCGCCTCTGTTCGCCGGGCTGCCGGTGATTGATGTGCAGTTCTGTGATGAAGTGACCATCAAAGGAAATGACTTCGTCCGATGGAAACCGGATGCCGAGATCAGCATCCACGATTGCGTCAAGGTAGAGAATGACTCTGCCCTTCCTGTAACAGACAAACCGAATCCTTACCGTGAGCGGAAATGGTAGGGATCCGGTCTGTCAATGTGATTTCCGAACAGGTTACTCTTGTGAAGCAGCTTTATTCTCGGATTTGTTCTCTGGTTCTTGTGGATCGGCATCTTCGGACTTTTGCACTCCGTCCTTGTATTTGAACCGGCGGATCTTGTGGGTGGCGGTCTTCTCGAAGTTGTCCTTCATCGCTTCTACCTCGCCGATCTTGGACTGTTTGCTTACGTGCTTGTTGACATATTCAAGGACAGCCTGCTTCATCGACTGGAGGTTGTCGAAAAACTTGTCCTCTCTCTCCTGGTTCCAGTCGAGCACATTGTCGTCGAACTTGACGAGAGCGACCAACTTGCCGTTCCTTTCGACCACAAGTGACTCATTCACACCGCTGAAAGTGTTGATCACCTGCTCGATCTCCTCTGGGTATATGTTCTCTCCGGAAGGTCCTACGATCATATTCCCGAGCCTTCCCTTGATGTAGTAGCGTCCCTTGGAGTCCTGGCACGCGAGGTCGTTGGTGCGGAACCAACCGTCATCGGTGAGCACCGAGCGGGTCCTTTCAGGGTCGCGGTAGTAGCCCAGCATCACGTTGTCACCTTTGGCGACGATCTCTCCCTCGCCGGTCTCAGGATTGACATTCTGCAACTTTACCTCTACATTATATGCCGGGACTCCAATCGAGCCGACAACGGTCTTGCCCACACAGGCGTTTGTTATCAGCGGAGCCGTCTCAGTCAGGCCGTAGCCGATGGCGTAAGGAAATCCGGCCTTGTTAAGGAAATCCTCCACGGTCGAGTCGAGCTTCGAGCCGCCGATGCCGAAGAATTTCAGCTTGCCGCCGAATTTTTTGTAGAGCATCTTTCCGATCATCCAGTACAGAATCCTTGGCGTGTGCTGCTGCATCCAGGACAGTATGCGGCTCTTTTCTATCGTCGGAACGACGCTGCTCTTATAGACTTTCTCGATGATCAGCGGCACGGAGCACATTATGGTCGGGCGTACCTTCTTCATAGCCTGCATCAGAATGCTCGGAGTAGGCGGTTTCTGAATATAATAGACGCATCCTCCGACAAATAACGGATAGAGCACGCTGAATGCCATCTCGTAAGTGTGCGACATCGGCAGGATGGACAGCCAACGGTCCCGCTTCCCGGCCTTCTGGGCGTGGTAGGCGGCGATGATGTTCTGACAGAAATTGCGGTGGCTGAGCATCACGCCTTTCGCCTTGCCGGAAGTCCCTGACGTGTAGATGATCGAGGCCAGGTCATCAGCCTGCGGATCAACTCCGTGGCCCTCGCAGGTGAAAGCCTTGTCATCCTTCTTGATGAACTCGAATGTCTCGATGTCGATCACGAGGGTCAGTTTGTCGATGACCTCTTGGCTCAGTTTCCCCAGAAGCCTCTTTGACACGAAGATCGCCTTGCACTCGGAGTGGTTGAGGATGTTCGTGACCTCGCTCGCGGAAGAGTCCGGAAGGATCGGCACTGTCACTCGGCCGAACGGCACGCAAGAGAACATCGCCACGGTCCAGTTCGGCATATTCCCGGAAAGGATGGCTACCTTGTCCCTCGCGCTGATTCCGAAACGGTTGAACCGGTGCGAAAGCTCCAGACATGTGTGCTTGAAACTTTCGTAGGTATATTCCTGCCCTCCTTCCACGAAACGCGAGAGCGGCCTCTTGGCGTAGTTGTCGGTGGCATATTCAAAAAGCTTGGCCAGGGTTGTGACATAGTTCTCCCTGCTTTGGCTGAATATCGGCATAACTAATTCTGTTAGTGAGTGATGTAGCCTTCCGGGTGTTTGCCCTCGAAGTGCATTGTTTCGTAGATCGCCTGGATTCTGTCGGTGTCAGCGCGCGCGTCATCGGTCAGCTCAACCTTTTCGCCGATGCCGACACGCTTGCTTTTCCAGTCGAAGTAGCCCATATAGACCGGGCATCCGACCTCTCTTGCGATCAGGTGGTAGCCGGTCTTCCATTTCTTCACGGCCTTTCTGGTGCCTTCAGGAGCTATGGCAAGGTGGAACTTGTCCACTTTCTCCATCTCCTCGATGAGGCTTTTGACCATCGCGGTGGCGCTTCCCCTATCGACAGGGATGCAGCCGACCTTGCGGAGGAATATTCCTACCGGCCAGAAGAAAAACTCTTTCTTGATCATAACGTGCGCCGTCCGGTCAAACTGCGTGTAGAACAGATAGGATATGACGAAATCCCACACGGAAGTGTGTGGAACGCCAAGAATGACACATTTGTCTTCCGGAGCCGGACCGCCGACAGTGGTCCATCCCATCTTTTTCAGCAACCAGCCGCAAAATTTCGCCCAACGTGACATAATCAATGAATATTAGATGTTTACGTCTTCAAGCTCCTCCTCGGAGCGCAGGTTCGCGCGGATGAAGTTCTGGCGGTCGATAGTGTTGTCGCCCATATAGAACTCCATTATGTCCGCGATTGATTCCTCGTCGGAAAGCTTCACGAGGTCAAGCCTCATATTCTCGCCGATGAAGTCCACGAACTCGTCTGAAGAAATCTCTCCCAGACCCTTGAACCTTGTGATCTGCACGGAGGTCTTCAGCTCCTTGATCGCGGTCTCCTTCTCCTCCGGAGAGTAACAGTAGCGCCTCTCCTTCTTGTTCGCCACCCTGAAAAGAGGGGTCTGAAGAATATGCACGTGTCCTCGCCTGATAAGATCCGGGTAATATTTCATAAAGAAGGTCAGCACAAGCATCCTGATGTGCATCCCGTCATCATCAGCATCGGTCGCCACGATGATGTTGTTGTAGCGCAGGTTGTCAAGGTCGTCTTCGACTCCCAGCGCGGAGATCAGCAGGTTCAGCTCCTCGTTCTCAGCCACCTTCTTGTGGCTTTCCTTGTAGCAGTTGATCGGCTTGCCTCGCAGACTGAACACGGCCTGATATTCAGCCTTTCTCACCTTGGTGATGGTTCCGCTCGCGGAATCTCCCTCAGTTATGAATATGCTCGTCTGCTCCGCGAGATCCTGTTTGCCTTTAGGCAGCTTGTCTCCGTAGTGGAAGCGGCAGTCGCGCAGCTTGCGGTTATAGACATTGGCCTTCTTGTTTCTCTCTCTGGTCTTCTTCTGGATTCCGGCGATTTCCTCGCGTTCCGCCTGAGACTCCTTGATTTTGTTCTCTATGACAGGGACGATGTCCTTGTGGATGCGCAGATAGTTGTCCAGATTTCTGGCTATGAAGTCGTTGACGTAAGAACGGATGGTCGGGCCGCGGTCGATCTCAATGTACCCGTCCGGGTTCTGCACCTTCTTGCCGTTCTCGTCCGTCTTCTCCTTTTCCCACATATAGGTAGAACCGAGCTTGGTCTTGGTCTGCCCCTCGAAGTTCGGCTCCTGGATCTGGATGCTGATCGCTCCGATTATGCCCTGACGGCAGTCCTCTGGAGCGTAGTTCTTCTTAAAGAACTCCTTGAGTGTCTTTGCGATAGCCTCACGGAAAGCGGCCAGATGCGTTCCTCCGTCACGGGTGTTCTGTCCGTTGACGAACGAGGCGATGTTCTCCCCGTAGGAATTGCCGTGGGTCAGCACGACCTCGACATCCTCTCCGACAAGATGGATAGGCTCATAGAGCGGTGTCTCGGAGATGGAGTCCTTCACGAGGTCAAGCAGACCGTTCTCGGATTTATAGGTGGTACCGTTCAGGACAAGTGCAAGGCCTTTTTTCAGGTAGGAGTAGTTCTTGACCATCGTCTCCACATAGTCCATGTGGAACTCGAAGCCTCCGAACATCGTGCTGTCGGGCGTAAACACCACCAGCGTTCCGTTCTTCTCACTCACGTTCTCCTTCCTGCCGCTGTCCACAAGCACTCCGCGCTCATAGCTCGCCCAGAAACTCTCCCCGTTTCGGAAAGACTCGACATAGAACTTCTCAGACAGGGCGTTCACTGCCTTGGTACCGACACCATTCAGACCGACGGACTTCTTGAATGCCTTGTCGTCGAACTTTCCTCCTGTGTTCAGCTGGCTCGTGGCCTTGATGACAGAGTTCAGAGGAATGCCTCGTCCGAAGTCCCTCACTGTGACCTGTTTGTCCTCAATCTTGATGATGACCTGCTTGCCGAATCCTGCGGAGAACTCGTCGATACAGTTGTCCACAATCTCCTTGAGCAGCACGTAGATGCCGTCCCCGGGGTTGGAGCCGTTACCAAGCCTTCCGATGTACATTCCCGGACGTCTGCGGATGTGTTCGACACCTTCCAGTGTCCGTATGTTGTCGTCAGTGTAGTCGTAATTCTGTTCTATATTCGCCATTTAGTCTAATCGCATAATCGTACAAAATTACAAATTTTAACCGGGATTTGAAAAAGTATCTTTAATGTGGTAAATTTGCCGATGGAAAGGAAATTGCATTCCTTGAATATTAAAAAGCGCAGTTTATGAATATATTTAAGAATATCGCCGCCGCGCTGCTTTTGCTTGTGTCCGCCAGCGGCTTCATCGCCGCCCAAGGCTCAGGTAAGGACAACACATTCGGTGGTGTCGTACAACTGGACAAGATCGTGCACGATTTCGGGGACATTCTGGTTTCTGACGGTCCGGTGACAGCCTCGTTTACGGTCAAGAATGTGGGTGACAAAGCGTTGCTGATCTACAATGTCGTGTCCTCCTGCGGCTGCACGAATGTGGAGTGGACCAAGAAGCCGATCGCTCCGGGGGAGACCGGAATCATCAAAGCTACCTTCAAGAATGACGAGAAGGGTGGCTATCCGTTCGACAAGTCCCTGACCGCATATTTCTCGGGCGTGAAGCAGCCTGTTGTCCTGAGACTCAGAGGTGTGACACACGACAAGCAACTTTCTTTTGGGGAACTCTATCCGATCCATTTCGGCAATCTGGCCTTCAAAAAGGTTGACATCAAAGGAGGCAATCTGTCTCAGGGACAGCAGAAGAGCGGGACGGTGCTGGTGGCTAATCTTGGAAGCAAACCGTTGACAGTCAGTTTCTCTGATGTCAGTGACGGACTCTCGGTAAAGGTGTCACCGAATCCGGTTCCGGCGCGGTCCACGGCCAGACTGAACTACACGGTCACCGCCGACAGAAACCATTGGGGCAAAAACTATTACTATGCGACCCCTTCGGTGGACGGCCGTCAGTACAAGGCGGTTATTTCGAAGTCTGCTGAGAAGGAACCTGCCGCGGCGGGAACGGAGGCTATTGTCGCTGACCCTAATCCCGAACTCGGGGCAGGGAAGAGCCGCGTAGGAATATTCACGTACACAAAGGAAAATTTTTCCAATCTGACTGAAAAAGAACGCAATGACGGTCCGAACCCGATAGCGGACGAAAGCACGTTCTCCTTCGGCAAGGTCAAGGCCGGAACGAGCGTTGAGGGCTCTTTCAGATTCACAAACAAAGGCAAGTCTCCTTTCCGAATATATAAGGTGGATTCCGAGAGTTCGCACGTGAAGGCTCAGGCTTTCACCGACGTTCCTGCTGGAGAAAAGGGTGAACTGAAGGTGACGTTCGACACGAAAGGATTCCCGGCGGGGGAGTGCCTGGTGGTCTTGACATTGACCACGAACTCTCCGCTTCGTCCCATCATCAATCTTTATCTGACCGGTTGGGTGACCGCATAGCTGGCTATGATCGTTTCTGTTTTACTTGACGCTTTGCGTGGCGCAGTCTTGATTTCCGGCTTGGTGGTAGTTATGATGATGATCATCGAGTCGTTCAACGTTGAGTCTGACGGCAGGATATTCAGATCCTTAAGGAAATCCGGCTTCGCCCAAGTGCTTGTGTCCGCTTTGCTTGGCTCGGTCCCGGGTTGCGTCGGAGGCTTCGCCGCAGTGTCGCTTTACACGCACCGGATGCTGAGTTTCGGGGCG
The DNA here is from genome assembly GCA_963657715.1 of uncultured bacterium. GTDB lineage: Bacteria > Bacteroidota > Bacteroidia > Bacteroidales > UBA932 > Cryptobacteroides. The sequence goes on from CAVKML010000035.1 coordinate 14,292, forward strand.
TTGGTGGCGATGATGATCGCCACGGCAGGGGATGAGTCGTTCATGATGCTGGCGATGTTCCCGGGCAAGGCGGCGTTATTGTTCCTTATTCTTTTCGTACTTGCTGTCGTGACCGGACTGCTGATTGACCGGTTTTCGTCAAAAGACAAACCGTTGCCTACCCGCCTTGAGGATTCCTTTGAGCTGCACGGTGACGGTTGCGAGCATCAAGACGGGCATCACCACAAGGAAGGCAGACATTTTGACAGGACAAGAATATTCCTGTTTGCCGGAGTCGTGATATTCATTGCCGCCCTTTTGCTTGGATTTTTGGAGGAAGGCGATGAGTCAGAGGGGCTTGGCGTTTTTAATGAAGAGTGGACTTTCTGGCTTTTCGGAGCGCTGAGCCTTGTCGTGTTGGGTGCCTTGCTTTTCGCGTCGGATCACTTTGTCGAGGAGCATCTTTGGGAACACATTGTCCGCAAGCACCTTCCTAGCATATTCCTTTGGACTTTCGGGGTTCTTCTGGTCATCGGAATCCTGTTCAATTTCATCGACATCTCGGCCTGGGTAAGTGACAATACGGCACTGATGATCCTGCTGGCCATAGTCATCGGCCTGATTCCGGAATCCGGCCCGCATCTTGTCTTCGTGACATTGTTCGCCAGTGGTGTGATCCCGTTCCCGGTCCTGCTCGCGAATTCCATCGTACAGGACGGCCACGCATCGCTTCCTCTTCTGGCCGACAGCAAAGCCTCGTTCTTCAAGGCAAAAGTGATAAAAGTCGGACTCGCCCTCATCGTTTTTGTGGTATGGGGTTTGATATTGTGATTTTAAGATTTATATTTGCATAATGTTTCCGCATTTCCGGAAGCAGGCAGATTGAAAACAATTTTATTTATTTGAATTATGGCTTACAAGATTTCAGAAACTGATTGCGTAGCTTGCGGCACATGCGCAGGCGAGTGTCCTCAGGGCGCTATCCACGAGGGTGACGTTTACACCATCGATCCAAACGCCTGCATTGACTGCGGCACCTGCGCCGACGCCTGCCCGATGGGTGCCATCCATCCTGCTGAGTAATCAGGCATCGCAAGATTTCGAGAGTGGTGAGGAAAATTTTTTTCGCCACTCTTTTTTTGTCTGGCATTGCAAAAAGCCTATAGTCCGCATTACAGGCTATCTGGTGCCCTTTTGCATTCTAATAGTTGAAATAAGTGCAGAGACCGTAATAGGAGATATAGTTGGAATAGCGTTCCTCATAGAAAACTTTCCTACCGCTGTTGATTCTGTAAGTCGCGGCTCTGTCCAGTCCTTTTGTGTCGTACACGGTAGAGGCTCGGAAGTCACCATGGTCACGACTGCGGTAAATATGAAGCTTTGCCACAGTTTGCTCCGGCTCATAGATGCCTGATACAGTCTTTACATACTCATATTCCCGTGTCATTCCGTTTTTGTGAGTGGAATTACTGGATGTGTTGTAATTCTGATTGTTGTTTTGTCCTGAACTGCCTATGGCAGCCACGTTTTGCTCGTTCGGGATGCCACTGCCTGCGTCCAACAGCCCGGAATCCATAATTTCATTGGCTGCAATCATAGTCGCCGCTATGCCTTTAGCCAGGCCGTTGACGATTGCGGCACCGACATTTGATTTCTTGGCGAATGTCCCGGAATCATACAATGAACACATTTCCATCGCCGGAAGATAGCCTTTGTCAGCAAGCTCTTCAAAGGCAGGAAATGCTTTTGACTCCCCGCGGCTTTCAAAAATCGAGAGATTGTTCACGCCTTGGTACATCTGCTTCATGTCGTAAACAAATTCCCCCGGCAGGTATCCGGCGAACATCGCCTGACGGTAAAGTTCTGTTGCGGACTTGTCATCACCAGTTTCCTCATACACACCAGCCAACGCATACATTGATGGAGTATGACCGAGAGTGCAGTTCTTGTTCAGCAGTTCCTTAGCCTTGTCATAATCATGCTTGAAAATTGAACGTAAGGCTTCATAATAATCTGTCTGAATATCTGCTGATACATCATTGATCCTGTTGTAGGATACGGCATATATCCTTTCATAGTTTCTTTCCTTGCGTCGTATGATATCCAGCCCCGGGTCATCATAATTCAATGCATAGTAGTAACAAGCTTTGTCCACATCAACCGGAGTTCCGATACCTACAAGATAGCAGGTCGCTATTATGCCATTGAATATGGGGCTGATATTCTGGGCTTGGCGGTACAAGTCGAAAGCTTTCGCGTCATTATCTTCCACGCCATCACCGTACAAATAAGCATTTGCAAGGTCAATGATGAATGTGAGACGGTCAGGAACTGTAAGCTGTGACTCGGAGGGATCGCTTAATGCGTCTTCGAGCATACTTGCTCCGCGCGCCTTGAGGTGATCAGGGTTGTACCCAGCCATCAGGCAACGGCCGTAGTATGCGGAACAGTACAGTTTCCATGATGGTTCGCGAGTGCAGGCCTCTGCATAAGATTCCGTAATCCGACTCAATCTTTTCAGTTTGTACTTGGAAGACATCATGGCATTATGGTACTTGAACATGAAATTATAGACCGCTGCCGGGTACTCGTCATCAGTTATAATGTCATCAACACTATATTTGATAGGTCTGTCAAAAACCTGCGCCTCTGCGTGAATTGGCGTGATTGTCAAAGCGGTTATTACCAGCAGGACAGAACCTGTGGCGGCAAACAGTGCCTTGCAGTATTCCTTGGGTTTCATCAATCGTGTTTTTACCAAGATAGTCATTTTTCTTGAAGCCGCAAAAAACTGTTGGGTGAGTTTTCATGAGTTTTTATGCCGGATATTGGTCGCAAAGGGTGCTGTGGAGGGCGGAGACGACAGGATTTGCGTCATCTGCGGCTTCAAGATGCACGTCGAGTGTAAGGTGTGGGAGTGCGACCGGGAGCGTGATGAGCTCGGGCGGTACGGTCGGGAGCGGGACGAGGCCGATGATGTCTGGGGAGTCCGTCACCAGTTTCACGATGGTCTCGACATAATCCGACACGACGGCCGCGCGGGCTTTCAAATCCAGCGGCAGAATCTCTAAATATATTTCCGGGACCGCAAGTCTGGCGTTCCGAGGAAGCTCTTTCAAATCAGTGATTTTTGAATATGTCGGGTTGGAGCTGACTGCCGATGCCGTCACACTGAACAAGAATGAGCCGGCGTCTTCGAATGACGGCTCAATCACGTGTCTTTTGGCGTAAATCCTTATGTCTGAATCATCACCTGAGGAGCCGCTGCGAATTGAGAATGCCAAGGATGGGTTGAATGTCAGAAGTTTAGTAAGCGCCTGGGGCAGGATATGGCTGGCGATGAATCCTTCGGCAGTGATTCTGATTGGCTTATTCGCTGTGATCTTGCCGGATGAACCGAACAGTTGCCCTGCGGCTGAGTACCAGTACAGGATCTTTCCCGCATATTCCTTGAATGCGATTCCGGCTGCTGTCAGGGTCACCGCGCCTCTGCCTCTGGTGAACAGTTCCGTCCCCATAGTCCTTTCCAGCTCGGCTATGTTCTGGCTCACGGCAGGTTGTGAGACACCAAGTGCCTTCGCCGCTATGGTGAAGCTGCCGTTTTCGGCCACGGCCATAAAGACCTTCAGTTTAAAATCCTCTAACATAAGAATCGCTTATAATGATGCAAATATAACTTTTTTTGCCACAACTTCCACCGATGCTGATATATTCAATAAATATTTATCGAAAATCGAGAATTTTGTTTGGAATAACGAATATTTTGATGTAAGTTTGCTATATTGAAAATTGAAAGATATGCCTATAATAGTCAATGTTGATGTCATGCTGGCGAAGAGGAAGATGTCCTCCGCAGCGCTTGCCGAGAAGGTTGGGATCACTCCCGCGAACCTTTCCATTCTGAAGACGGGAAAGGCCAAGGCTGTCAGATTCTCCACTTTGGAGGCTGTCTGCAGGGCGTTGAAGTGCCAGCCTGGGGATATTCTTGAATATATTGAAGAACAATAATAATCCTAAAGATAGATTAGTATGAAAAGATTTTTGATTTTCATTTCGGCGTTTGCGCTGTCCGCTTCGGCGTTCCTTGCGCAGGCGCAGATGCAGCAGCTTCCGAACGACCCTGCGGTCAAGGTCGGCAAGCTGGAGAACGGTCTGACCTATTACATCAGACACAATGACAAGCCGGCGGGCAGGGCTGAGTTCTATCTAGCTACCAATGTTGGTGCTATTCAGGAGACCCCTGACCAGGACGGTCTCGCGCATTTCCTTGAGCACATGTGCTTCAACGGCACGAAGAATTTCCCGGAGAAGGGCATCCTTAACTGGCTCCAGAGCATAGGCGCTTCTTTCGGCGGCAATGTCAACGCTGCCACAGGCATTGACCAGACCACCTATATGCTCAATAATATTCCTTTGGTAAGGGAATCTGTTGTGGACACCTGCCTTCTGATGCTGCACGACTATTCGCATTTCGTGACCAATGATCCTGTCGAGATTGACAAGGAGCGTCCGGTGATCATCGAGGAGAGACGCTCCCGCAGAAACGCCGGCTGGAGGACTTTCGAGAAGTCTCTTCCTTACCTTTATGGTGACACCAAGTACGCCACCTGCACCCTCATCGGAAGCAAGGAGAACCTTGAGACTTTCAAGCCTGAGAGCCTTGTGAACTTCTATCAGACATGGTATCGTCCTGACATGCAGGCGGTCATCGTTGTGGGTGATGTTGACGTGGACGCGGTTGAGGGAAAGATCAAGTCAATATTCGCTGATATTCCTGCGGCCGTGAATCCTAAGGCGAAGGAGAAGATCCAGTTCAAGGAGTTCACGGAGCCGCGTGTGGCTGTTCTGACCGATCCTGAGACCACTTCGTCTTCCGTTGAGATGGTATGGGAAAGCGAGGCGAGGGACGAGGCGCTCAATTCCACTTCCGCCGGTCTTATGATGGATCTGATCGAGAGTGTCGTTCAGTCTGTTATGAGCGAGCGTTTTGATGACATCACCTCCAAGGCCGACGCTCCGTATCTCTATGGCAGCTTCGGCTTCGGAAAACTTTGCGAGGCCATCGAAGGATCGGACGGCAATGTTGGCCTGAAGGAAGACAACATCCTTGGCGGATTCAAGGCTTTCGTGACCGAACTTGAGAGAATGAAGAGGTACGGCTTGACTGAAGCCGAGGTCGACAGGGCCAAGGACAATATCATCGCCGTTTATGAGAAGGCTGCCAACAGCGCCGAGACTAGAAAGAACAGCGAGTTTGTCAACCCTCTGATCAACAACTTCTTCAATAACTATGCGTATATGGAGCCGGCCACAAAGCTTGAATTGGTGAAGGCCATTCTTGCGCAGCTTAACGCGCAGGTGATGAATCAGGTTTTGGCGCAGGCTTTCGCTGATGAGAACAGCCTCGTTGTCATCTACAGTGGTCCGGAGAAGGACGGCATCGCAACTCCTACCGCGGAGCAGTTGCTGCAGGTGATCGAGGATGTTAAGAAATCCGAAATCGAGGCTCCGGCTGAGGAAAAGGCTAGCGAGCCGTTGATGGATCCTTCCTCATTGGTCGGCGCTAAGGTGAAGAAAACCAAAACGACACTGTATGGCGCTACAGAATGGACTCTTTCCAATGGCGTGAAGGTCGTTGTGCTGCCTACCGAGTACAAGAAAGACCAGATCCTGTTCTCGCTTTACAAGAACGGTGGCGAAAGCCTGATAGCGACTGAAGATCTGCCTTCATTTGACGGCAGCATCTACAGTGTCTTCCAGAACGCGCAGGGTTTGTCAAAATTCAAGGGTACGGAACTTTCCAAGATGCTTTCCGGAAAGATGGTAAGTGTCAATCCTTTCATCGATGACCTTTATAACGGAATTTCCGGAAACTCTTCCGTAAAGGATCTGGAAACCGCTTTGCAGCTTCTTTACCTTGAATTTACCGATCCGCGCTTCGACCAGGAGGAATATGACAACGCTGTAGCCCAGATCAAGGCCGTCCTCCCTAATCTCGTGAACACCCCTAACTTCGCTTTCCAGAAGAGATTCAACAAGGTTCTCTATAACGACAATCCGAGAAACGAGGTGCTTTCTATGGAGAAACTTGAGAAGGCCAACCTTCAGACCATCGAGAAGAACTACCGCAAGCTTTTCGCCGACGCCGCCGGAGCCACTATGGTGATTGTCGGTGATGTCAACCTTGAGACTCTCAAACCTCTGGTGGAGAAATATGTCGGTTCTCTTCCTAAGGGCAAGAAGGCGGCCAAATGGGCTGATGTGCAGCCACAGCTTGTCAAGGGCAAGATTGTTGATGTCTTCGACCAGAAGATGGAGACTCCGCTGACCACCGTCCTTCAGGTTTACAGCGACTATCGTCCGTTCTCCGTAAAGGATCAGACCCTTGCCAGCGCCGTCAGCTATATCCTTGACCAGATCTACACCGACACTCTCCGTGAGGATGAGGGTGGTACTTATGGCGCTTCCACCGTGGCGAATGCCCGCAAGGATCCTAACGGAAGGTATCTCCTTCAGGTTTACTTCAACTGCAAGCCGGCTCTTGCCGAGAAGCTCAGAACTCTTGCTCAGGACGGATTCAGGAAACTCGCCGAGGAAGGCCCGACCGATGAGCAGTTCACAAGGACAGTCGAGCATTTCAAGAAGAATATCCCTGAGAGCCGGATCAACAACTCCTATTGGATGTCAGACCTGCTCCGCTACTTCCGCGGCGGCTACGATTACGACAAGGAGTGGGAGGCTGCCGTCAATGGTCTGACCAAGGATGCCATCCGTGATGCCGCCGCCAGACTCTACAACTCCGGCAACTTCGTCGAGGTCGTCATGATGCCTGGCGAAACCACCGAGGCTGAGTAATGAATATATTCACGGACATTCTGTTCGGATTAACAAAGAGGACGGCTGATTCAGCCGTCCTCTTTATCGTTAATGTCCATTGGCTATTTCTTTCAATTGTTCAATCATATACTGGTATTCCCTGCGTGTTCTCTCCCCAACCAGAGTTTACCTTAAGGTTTCAATCTGTTCAGAAGACAGCCCTGTGGCAATCTGGATCTGATCAGTAGGGATGCCTAAAGACAACAATGACTTTGCGACTTCTGATACTCCCTCAGCCTTGCCTTGTTCTGATCCTTCCTTAAAGCCTTTGCGGTAACCTTGTAGTTCGGCTCCTTTGATGTAGGGGCGCATTTCTTTTTCTGTCATCATATCGCTGAAATAATCTTCAATCTCCTTGTCATCAAGGCCGCTGACGCGCATTGCCCTTTCCAACTTACTGAACCTCGCATCTTTTTCCGACCTAGACTTGGCAAATATAGCGAAATTTCTGAATATCCGGCACCATCCGGCGATTGGACTTTCATATTCATCTGTATAGTGCATAACTCTTGGCAACTCAAGAAGAAAGAACGACATTTGGCTACCGAATGGCTCTCCGGTCTCGATTTCCTGAGTACGATAATGGTAAAGAATCTTGTCATCAGGAGAATTCGGATGCTCGTCCTCGTAATTCATGATACAGATAACCTTGACTGGAGCCAGGGCATAGTCTTCATCACCACGTTTTACCTGCCTCGTCACCAGTCTCGACCCATAGAAGAACAGTCGGTCCCGCTGATCGAAACGTGATGCCTTCTGCATCTCGACCAGAATAATCCCGTTCGGCGTTTGGCACAGCAGGTCAAATAGAATCCTTTTGTCCGATGGTGCGACATCTATGAGTTCGGTGTTCCGGTACTCCACAGTGGATATTTCTTCATTAAGAATGTCATTCAGTAGTGCGATGAGCTGGTCTGGGTGGTTCTGGAACAGGTACTTGAACGCCCAGTCACAGGTCAGGTCAAGATATTCAGGAGTGGCGAGACGCTGTGCGTAAGCGTCCTTCTCCTCTTCGGACATGCCTTTGAATCTGCTGTCATTGTTGAGCAGCCGCCAGCAATGATCGTAGCGTTTACGGTAAAGCATTTCTTCCGACAAGGTCTCTTGGTTAATGGTTGTTTGGCCGGTTGTCTCTTGCTTGTCGATCTTTGTTGTCTCTGAATTTCCCATAGTTGAAGTGGTGTTTTTATTGAAGTTAAATGATGTCGGTTTCCCGTCTGAAATCCGTCTGCAATATCGGCAAACGTAAAAAAACGAAAAGAAATATATATGAATCATAATAAACGTAAATTTCTTCAGTAAATACCCCCACAAAAAAATCAACCCTATGACAACTCTGCGGATGTTCGCTGTCATAGGGTTGATAATATTTAGTGTCTGACTCTAAAGTTCCTTGAGGAAGCGGGCCATCGAGGCGAGGAAGTCGTTTCTGTATTCCTGGATAGGATCGCTACCGTACTTTGCATTTTTGAAGCCGTAGCCGTGGCCGCCGCCGGGGAAGGCGTGCATCTCGCAAGGAACGCCGTTCTTGACGAGGGCGTTGAAGTAGCGGACCTCGTTCTCCGGAGGGACACCATAGTCGTTGGAACTGAATATGATAAAGGTCTTCGGCGTGTCTGCGCTGACCTGCTTGTCCAATGAATATCTCTCCTTCAGGCTCTCGAATTTCTTCTTGCCCTCGTCCCAGGTCTCGAAGTCCTTGCCCTTTCTGTTGTACCAGCCCTTCTCTGTTCCGATCAGGTTGTTGAAGCTGCCCTCGTGACCGACTCCAGGCTCGGAAGAAATCACTGGATAGACAAGAATTGAGAAATCAGGCCTTGTCTCGGCGTCTATGTACTGCGTGGAGGCTGTCGCCGCAAGATGTCCGCCAGCCGAGAATCCCATCACTCCGATCTGCTTGACACCCCACTCCGGAGCGTAGTGACGGCAGTAGCGGAACACGTTCTGCACGTCGTTCAGCGGCACGTTCCAATGGCCGAACGGCAGTCTGTATTTAAGGACGGCCGCGCTGATTCCCTGACTGTTGAGCCATTCGGCGGCATATTGTCCCTCATGAACATAGGCTGTGAACCAATAGGCTCCGCCCGGACAGATGATGACCATCTTCCCGTTAGGATTTTTGGCCAGATAAAGCTCGAACCTTGCGCTGTCTCCTGTGAACTTCAAATTCATGTCTTTGGTAAGTTCCTCCGGCTTGGTGCAGCCGTTGGACTCGCCTGGACCAAGCGTGATGCCTTCGATTCCCTTATCTACATTCTGCCCTTCCGGATAGAGATAGACGACCTTGTCAGGTTTGCGGGTGAACTGCTCCCTGGCGACCTTTGGCAGTCCCTTCTTGCCGTTCACGCTCTCAAGTTGCTGTCCAAGCCATCTTTCCAACGCCGATGAGAACTCCAGTCTGCATGAGCCGAGGTTGTCTTTGCAGACTTTCGGGTCGAGACCGATGCTCATATCCGTGAATCCCCAGCCGTGCCCGCCTTGAGGATAGACGTGGAACTCCGCAGGAACCTTGTTCCTGACGAGAGCCTGATAGAACTTCACGGAGCTGACAACCGGGACTGTCTTGTCGTAGGCGCTCACACCTATGAATGTCGGGGGAGTGGTGGGGGTTACATCACGGTAAGTGGTGTACATTTTTTTCAGCCCTTCATATTCGGACACCCCGTCATACCATTCATTGAAAGGTTTGTTTTCCCGGCCTGCCCAGGAAGCCTCGCTTCCGAGAAGATTATCCACGGACCCCTTATGTGTGGCGTTCTCGTCCATAATGATGACAGGGTAGATGAGGACAGCGAAGTCAGGCCTTGTCGTGGAGTCCACGTACATCGTCTCCGCCGTGCTGGCAAGATGTCCTCCGGCAGAGAAACCCATCACGCCGATCTGCTTGATGCCCCAGTCCTTTGAATGGTGTCTGCAGTAGCGGAAAGCGTTGTGTACATCTTGGAGCGGAACCTGACGATGCCCGTTCGGCAGACGGTATTTCAGCACGGCGCAGGCAATGTTCCTGTCATTCAGCCATTTTGCTACGTATGTGCCTTCATTCCAAGCGGAAAGTCCGGAGTACCCGCCACCAGGACAAGCGATCACCATCTGCCCGTTCGGTTTTTCCGGCATGAATATGTCAATCCGCGCGCTGTCTGTCACGTTGGATATGAATCCCCATCCTCCTGCCACTTCCGCTCCTTCCAGGCCGTTGGAAACAAGCGGCCCTTGGGTCACGGCCACGCCGTTCTCGACAATCCCCTGGTCCGTCCCTTGTCCCTTGGGGTAGAGATAGACGGTTTTTGTGGGAGCATATTCAATCCCCGGAGTCTTTTTGGTCTTCAGCTTTTCCTCGACCGGAGATGTCCTTGCCAAAGGGTTGACATTCACTGCTGTCCCGTCAAGGATCAGCTGGCTCTTCTTTGCCTTTTTCTGCGCCGTGGCCTCCGTTCCGGTGCAGACAATGACAGCCATCATGGCCGCCAGAAAAAATGTTTTCTTCATGTAAATCTGTTTTCAGTGTTCATTCTATGAATATGTCTGCAAATATAACGAAAAGGAACGACCCATAGGCCGTTCCAAGAAAGATAACTATTTTACTTTATCGGAAAAAAGAAACTTCTACATTCCGTTTTCAGATAAGTGCAGAGTTTTCACTCGACGTTTTCCCTGAATTCAAGCAAATCTCCAGGCTGACAGTCCAATGCCTTGCAGAGCGCGTCGAGTGTGCTGAATCGGACACCCTTGGCCTTGCCGGTCTTCAGAATCGACAGGTTCACCGCCGAAAGCCCGATCTTGTCAGCCAGCTCGGCGGAAGTCATCTTCCGTCTTGCCAGCATCACATCGACATTTACTACTATTGGCATGATGATTATTCTTCAGAGGTTTCTTCCTGAGGCTGCTCTTCCGGCTTTGTTTCCTTGCCTTTGAGATATTCCGGCAGGTTCATGCCGGCCATGTTGAACAGGTCTTGGAGCGGAGGCACGGACCCCATCAAGCCGGAAATGAAATTCGCGGTCGAAGTCTTGCCGTTCTTGCTTTCACCATTGCCGTCCCAAACAGTAACCTTGTCGATCTTTATGCCCTTGACAGCCTCGACCTGAGTCTTGACAAGTTCCGGAAGTTTGTCAGCTATGAGCATAAGCACAGCCTTTTGAGGATCTCCCGCGGCGGCGCGGACCATTTCGTTGAAACCTTCGGCCTGCTTGGAAAGGATCTCAAGTGTACCACGAGCCTGTGCGTCCATCTTTGCGAATATGGCGTCGGCCTCTCCCTTTGCCATTCTGCGTACCTTCTCGGCCTCTGCCTCTGCCTCGATGATGAGTTTCTCCTTGTCGATCTGTGCCGGAACGACGATGTTGGCCTGTTGTGTGGCCCTTTCCCTTTCGGCACGTGCAAGCTCGGCGTCACGCTCGCTCTGGTAAGCCTCCTGGAGAGCCTTCGCGGCTTGTACTTTCTCGGCGGCGACAGCTATGCGGGCAGCTTCGGCCTCTTTCTCACGACGCTGGGCATCAGAATTGGCGATGTCGATCTTCGAAGTGTTTTCTCCTTGCACCGCAAGTGCGTTGGCAGCCGCGGTCTTGATGCGTGTATCCCTCTGGGTCTCAGCGATTCTGATGTCCTTGTCCCTATCGGCCTCGGCCTTGCCGATCTCACCGTAGCGGTTCTGCTCGGCCACGCTCTTCTTCGCGTCGTTGATGGCTTTCGCGGCGGCTTCCTTACCGAGAGCCTCGATGTAACCGGACTCGTCACGGATGTCGGTCACGTTCACGTTGATGAGCTTCAGACCGATCTTGCGGAGTTCAGCCTCCACGTTCTGGCTGACCGCAACGAGGAACTTGTCACGGTCGGAGTTGATCTCCTCGATGTCCATCGTGGCGATCACCAGACGAAGCTGTCCGAAAAGGATGTCGGTGGCGATGTTCTGGATGTTGTCGATGGATAGTCCGAGAAGCCTTTCGGCTGCGTTTGTCATGCTGTCCGGCTCTGTGGAGATACCGACAGTGAAGCGGCAAGGCACATCGACACGGATGTTCTGCTTGGATAGCGCGTTTGTCAGGTTGCATTCGATAGAGATAGGCTTGAGGTCAAGAAACGCATAGTCCTGAAACACAGGCCATACGAATGCGGCACCTCCGTGGATGCAGCGGGCCGAAGAGATCGAACCGCTCTTGTTCTTGCCTGTCTTACCGTAGATGACCATCACCTTGTCGGATGGACAGCGGCGGTAGCGCCTGAGGATCGCCGAAAATGTCACAAATAAGACGGCGACGATGATGAGGATCAGAGATAGTTCCATATTCAAAATCTTTAATGGGTTTATAATATTTGTTAATTCACTACTCTACTTAAACTGTATTTTAAGAAAATATTATGAATTTATTGATAATCATTGGGCTTAGGAGAGAGCTTATTGGCACGTCAGATGATTGTCGGGGTCAGTTCCTCCACGAGCAGGGTATAGTCATTGATGACATCTGTGACCTTGATGGCTGTGCCGGTAGGGATTGTCTCACTGTCTGTGACTGCGTCATACTCCCTGACAGCGTTGTTGATTGTGATCTGGACCTTGCCTTCTCCCTTGCGTTCTCCCGGGATCGTGAGATAGACTTTCCCCTCGCATCCGACAGCCGACTTGTGTACATCGATGTTACCGTTCTGCTGCATCCCGCTGAGCCATTTGAAAATCCACATTACGGCTGTGACAAGAAGCACGCCCACGATGACCGATACGGTGATCAACAGCGCGTTGGACTGGATCTTCTCGTGCATCAGCACCGCCGTCCATCCGAATCCGAGGCAAAAGTTGACCAGATTTCTGAACGTCAGGAGGTTCATCGAAGGATCCGTGTCAAACGACCCGTCCGATGTGTCCAGATCTAAATCCACATCGTGGTCTCCAAGTCCAAGGAATGTCATGACGGTCTGAATGACGAAAATCAGCGATGCCGAGAGAGTGATGGCCCAAAGGACCTGCATTGCCGTACTAAGTGATGTCCACCAGGTAATCATATATCTATAGTTTATTTGTTTGGCGGCCGGATCCTTTCCGTACCGCTTCTTTTGCAAATATATTAATTAATTTATGAAAAACAATAATCTTTTCAAAAAATACATAAATATTTTGCGGGCATAAAGTCCTCGTCTCCATCCTCACACAC
>CAVKML010000036.1:0-23423 GCA_963657715.1 uncultured bacterium
ATTCTTGCCATCGGTTGTCCCCCCATCGGTCGCGAAGCCTGTCGAAGCGTTACCGGTCACGGATCCTGTCGATGTGTTGTCCATCGATTTGTTCTCCCATTTCTCCGGATGGGTAGGTATCTTGATCTCGTCCTTACGCCTTACTTTTTCGGAGTTCATCCCATTGATGTTCATGATGGATTCCTTGGAAACCATGTACTTTCTGGCGATGGATGTCAGATCCTCGAACCATTTGACACGGTGCATGATATATTCATTCGCACCGTCATTCCTTTCATCTGTCGGGTTCTCAGTCTTTGCTGCCTGGGCGGGTGTCGCCGAGACTCCTTCCTTGACGGGAATCAGGATTATCTGGTCTTTCTTGAGTCCTTCCGTGTCCAGATGCAGGTTCGGATTCGCTTCGTAAATCTCCTGAAGGGTCACATTGTAGGCCTTGCTGATCGAGTACAAGGTCTGGCGTTCCCGCACTATGTGGGAATAGTACACTTTTCCGTTGTAACGCACCTTGTCGGTGGACACCGCGATCTGTGGTGCTACGTATTCCTGTGCGGCCGCTTGTGGGCCGAATGCGGCCACCAAACATACCGAGGCCACGAAAGTCTTCAAGTATCTGTTCATCTTTGCTTGTACAAATTGTCGGAAAAGTCCAGTAGTCTCCTGCTGAACGATTTCCATGACAGTCGTTCTTTCTCTGCTCTGATTGAATTGATACAGAGGGTTTTAATGTTTTCGTTAGAGAAATATGCCAAAATCTCCTTCTCTATGCTGGCGGCATCGGCCGTAGGTGCGACAAGTCCAGTTCCGCAATCTCCTATTGACTGGCGTAGTCCGCCGACATCCGTGACCACCATCGGCACCTCAAAATGGTAAGCGATCGCGCTGATCCCGCTTTGGGTGGCGGATCTGTAAGGCAATACAGCAAGGTCCGCGGCTGAGAAATAATCCTTGACTTCCGAGTCCTTGATGTAGTGTGTGAACAGCTTGATCCTGGATTTGGCCGGAGATTTGTCGATGATCTTCTGGTATTTTTCAAAAGAGCCGTACGGCTCTCCGGCTATGATAAGCTGGTAGCTTTCATCCAGTTTCGCGAATGCCTCCAGAAGGATGTCCAGTCCTTTGTATTCCCTGATCAATCCGAAGAACAACAAGTTCTTCTTTTTTGGCATGAGTCCAAGGGCTTTTTCCGCCTCTTCGCGTGGCAGCTTCTCTCCGAAATGTCCGTAAATCGGGTGGAAAAGAGTGACATTCACTGCTTTGGGTGAGATCCTGTGAAGATCTTCCGCGACCTCGTCACACAAGGTGACGTTGCCGGTGCAGCCGGAAAGAAAATATTTCGTCAGCGGAGCGTCGAAAAATCTGGGCTCGTGTGGGATTACGTTGTGGAGGATAGAGATCACTTTGCAATGTCTCTTGAGTCTGCGGGCGATGTAGCCTAGCGACGGCCCGAAGTAGGACATCCAGTAGCTGATGATCACAAGGTCCGGTTTCCAGTCCCGGATCGCCCTGTATGTGCGCCCATAGGTAAAAGGATTGGCCGTATCCAACAGAGCCTCGCTCTCGATGGGTACGGCGTCATCATCCTTTGTGACATATTGTGTCTTTCCCGGAAAAAGGAATTCCGGATACTGTCTCTTGAAATTGAAAGCCTTGACAGTGTAGCTTTTACCCAGTTCCAAGTAGAGACTTGCGTTGAACTGGGAGATCCCTCCTCTGAAAGGGTGGAAACAGGATAGGAGAGCTATTCTCAAAACCTATTCTGTTTTGGACTCCTCAGCGGCTGCCGGGGCTGCCTTTCCGCCCTTGCCTTTGCCCTTGACATATTCATCGTTGAGGCCGGAGAGGATCGCGTCGGTGACATCAAGGTCTGGGTCACCGGTGGCTACAGGAGCCGGGAGAACACTGCCCTGGGTGGCGATGATCATGGCATACTTGTGCTCTTCGTTGAACTTGTCAAGGAAGGTTTTGATGGCGTCACCGATCTGGTTCATCATCACCTGCTGCTCCTCGGCGATCTCCTGCTGCTTCTGCGCCGCATAGTTGTTGAAATTGTTCTGCTGCTCCTGAAGCTTGAGGTTCCTCTGCTCGGCCACGGAACGGACGAGAAGTCCCTTGTCGAGATCTGACTGGAACTTGTTCACATCGTTCTGGAGTTTGTTGCCCCTTCTGTTGATTTCCTCCTGGATGCCCTGAACCTTGGTCTCGACCACCGACCTGAGGTCATTGGCCATGTCGTACTCATTGAGTACCCTGTCAAGGTCGAACCATACGATAGCACCGGCCTGTGCGGTGGCCTCCACAGCCTCGCCGGAAGTGGCTTTCTTGCTGCCATTGCCGTTTGATGTGAGTTGGATAATTCCCAAGGCGGCCACAGCAACAAGGGCTATGACGCTGATAATCAGTGGTGTCTGTTTCATTTTATTATTTTGTTATTAATATTCAAGGTTACAAATGTAGCTAAAAAATCTTAATCTTTGACAGATATGCCTGTATTGTTTTCTCCAGACCCATGTAAAGAGCGTCGCAGATTATTGCGTGACCTATGGATACCTCGTCCGTCCAAGGAATCGTCTTGATGAAATATTCCAGATTCTCAAGGCTCAGGTCGTGCCCGGCGTTCAGTCCGAGTCCAAGTTCCCTTACAGCTTTTGCCGTCTCAAGGTACGGCGCTATGGCTTTCTCACGGCCGGAGGAATATTCGGCTGCATAATCAGCGGTGTAGAGTTCCACGCGGTCGCAGCCGCAGGCTTTCGCTCCTTCCGCCATCGCAGGCGACGGATCTATGAATATTGAGGTGCGGATCCCTCTCTCCTTGAATCTGGCACAGATGTCAGTCAGGAATCCTTTGTTCGCGATTGTGTTCCAGCCGGCGTTAGAGGTGATAGCGTCATGTGCGTCAGGCACAAGTGTCACCTGGTCCGGCACAACCTCAAGGACCAGATCCACAAAGCTTGGAATAGGGTTGCCTTCGATGTTGAACTCTGTAGTGATTGTCGGCCTTATGGCCCTCACATCTGAATATCTGATATGCCTTTCGTCCGGCCTCGGATGTACCGTGATTCCTTCAGCCCCGAATCTTTCGCAGTCAACGGCGGCTTTCTCCACATCAGGCATATTACCGCCACGGGCGTTGCGGATCGTAGCGATCTTGTTGATGTTAACGCTAAGTCTTGTCATACTTTTTAAATACAATGTTCACGGCGGCTTGTCCGCCTTTGCCTTCCTGCGCTCATCGCAGGGAGCTTACAATTATACAAAATTAATGTTTTTTGTTCAGTTTTATGCAGAATTGTGCTATTTTTGAGTTTCGTTAGACAACCGAAACACGCGCGGATGAAGATTGCGGTATATTCCAGAGACGGAGAAGCCATGTGCGACGAGAGGCTTTCCCGGATGTTCGAGAGGCTCGGCAAGGAGTCTTTCGAACTTTTCGAGATAAGAGGAAGAGATGACATACGTCCCGATACTGATCTTGTCTTGAGTGTCGGTGGTGACGGCACTTTTCTCTCCGCGTCGCAATGCGTCGGAAAGTCAGGTGTCCCTATTCTCGGAGTCAATCTGGGAAGATTGGGATTCCTTTCCGAATATAGTCCCGAGGAGGCATGCGACGCCCTTTTGTCTGGAGACTGGTACCTTGAAGACAGGGAACTGCTGAGGACAGACGTGTCAGGAAGTCCCCTGCGTTCTGATCCGCAGTTCTGGCCATTCACCCTCAACGAGGTTTCCGTGCATCGTTCCGGCGCCGCCCTGTTGGGTATAGACGTAAGGATAGACGGACACCCTTTGCCGACCTATTGGGCCGACGGGTTGTTGGTGGCGACAAGCTCCGGCTCAACCGCATATTCATTAAGTGTGGGCGGACCGATCTGCGCGCCGGAGGCAAAGGTGCTTATCATAGCGCCGATCGCCCCGCACAATCTGAACGCCCGCCCGCTTGTGGTCCCGGACACCACCGCGATCTCTATTTCCATGAGATCCAGGGATGACGGAGTCATGCTTTCCATGGACAACAGAAACCACCTTGTGGAGCCTTCCGCGAGCCTTGAAGTCATGGTGGCACAGTTTTCGCTAAAGAGGGTTCGTCTTAAAAACACCAGCTTTATAAAAGCTCTGACCACAAAGTTGTTCTGGGGTGAGGACATCCGGAACAGCGGAGAATTATAATTGGAATATGAACGAAATCAGAAATATACCGAAGCACGTCTCCATCATCATGGACGGAAACGGACGTTGGGCCCGGCAAAGGGGGCTTGAAAGGGCCTCGGGACACTCTATAGGTGTCGAAAGCGTCCGGGCATGTGTCGAGGCTGCCGCTCAGGCGGGCGTGAAATACCTGTCTCTGTTCGCGTTTTCAGAGGAAAACTGGGGCCGCCCCGAGTCCGAGGTGAGCTCATTGATGAACCTTATGATGAGCTCGATCGCGGGAGAGATGGATTCCCTGGCCGCCAAAGGGGTTTCATTCCGGGTGATAGGAAATCTTTCGAGGCTGAACGCGTCATTGGTTCAGGCTATCCGTGACGCGGAGGCGATCACGGCTCCATCTCCAGGAAAAGAACCGCTTCTCACCCTTGTCGTGTTCATGAGTTACAGCGGAAAGTGGGACATCCTTCAGGCAGCGAAAAAAATGGCCGAGGAATATTCCGGCAATCCGGATGGGCTGGAATCTGTAGGCATTGAGGAGTTTGATCGTTATCTGGCGACCGCGGGCATTCCGGATCCGGATCTTATCATACGCACTTCAGGGGAGGAGAGGATAAGCAATTACCTGCTTTGGCAGGCGGCATATTCGGAACTCCTTTTTGTCGATACCCTATGGCCGGATTTCGGGCAGAATGAGTTCCGGGCGGCTTTGGAAGAATATTCCCATAGGAACCGTAGGTATGGAAAAGTTAAATAACTTACGTATATTTGCATCTTAAATGAAATCTGATTCGATGAAAGTATATCGTTTATTGTGTCTTCTTGCCTTGTCCGTGACAGCTGTTCCGGCAATTGGACAGGAAACCGCAAAATCTTCCGGACCCGTTGAAGTTGATTATGATCACCCGGCGACATATTATGTCGGCGGAGTGTCCGTGGAAGGAAACCATCAGTTCTCCAGCCAACAGATCATTTCGTTGACCGGGCTTCAGAAGGGCATGAGGATCACTGTGCCGAGTGATGACATATCCTCCATAGTGTCCAGGCTTTGGATGCAGAGGTATTTTGAGAACGTTGCCCTGGAGATTGATCATCTGAGCGAGAAACAGGACTCCGCGTTTTTTGTAATCCGCATCCAAGAGCGCCCAAGGGTGTCCAGATGGCTCTTCACCGGTGTCCGGAAAGGAGAACAGAAGGATTTGGACGAGAGACTTAATCTTCGCCGTGGAGGCGAGTTCTCCGATTATGTGGCGAAGACATCGACAGACATCATCAAAAGATTCTACGCCGACAAAGGTTTCCTCAACTGTAAGGTTGACGTGCAGACCCAGAAGGACACGATCGTAAGGAACGCCATCAAGGTGAACTTCGCGGTTGATCGCGGCTCCAAGGTCAAAATCAAGGACATCCATTTCCAGGGAACCGAGGGATTCACGGACTTCAAGCTATCACGCTCCATGAAGAAGACCAAGGCGAAGAAATGGTACAACTTCTTCAACAGTAAGAAATTCAACGAGAAGGAATATCCTAACGACAAGAACAGCCTCATCAGCAAGTTCAACGAGGCCGGCTTCCGTGACGCCCGCATCATCAAGGACTCGATCTACTATGTGACTCCGGACAGGCTTGGCATCGATCTGAAGATTGATCAGGGAAAGAAATATTATTTCAGGAATATCTCCTGGACCGGCAACTCGGTCTATTCAACCGACCAGCTCAACGAGATCCTGAACATCCGCAAGGGAGACCCGTATGACATGGTTACCATGCAGAAGAGGCTTCTGGGCGGTGGCAAGCAGGGCGATCAGGATGTCTCCAAGATCTACCGCGACAACGGTTATCTTTTCTTCAATGTGACTCCTGTCGAGCTGAACATCGAGGGCGATTCCGTGGATGTGGAGATGAGAATCTCGGAAGGCAAACAGGCTACTTTAAATAATATAGTCATCAATGGAAACACGCTGACCAACGAGCGTGTTGTCCGCAGGCAGGTTGCCACACGTCCTGGTTATCTATTCAGTCAGACAGACTTTGAGAGATCAATCCGTGAAATCGCTTCTTTGGGACAGTTTGACCCTGAGGCTATAGCTGATGCTTCAAAGGGCTATTCTATCATCCCTAACCAGTTGAACAACACTGTGGATCTTGTTTACAATGTAACCGAGAAACCGTCCAGCCAGCTGGAACTCTCCGGAGGTTGGGGAGCCAACACTTTCGTGGCGACTGTCGGTGTGAATTTCAACAACTTCTCCACGAAGCGCATGTTCGAGAAGAACGCATGGAGGCCGGTTCCTCTTGGAGACGCGCAGAACCTTTCGCTGCGTTTCCAGACGAACGGAACATATTACACATCGCTTGTGTTCGGATTCTCGGAGCCTTGGCTGTTCGGAAAGAAGCCTACCTCGCTGAACCTTCAGGCCTATTATACCAGGCAGACAAACTCGTACCTTGCGATCGGACTTCTGTCCAATGACAAGGTCATGCAGGTCTATGGTTTCTCGGCAGGAATCGGTACCCGTCTGAAGTGGCCGGACAACTACTTTGTCCTATATAATGGCTTAAGCTGGCAGATCTACGATTTGAAGAACTGGATCAACGGTTACTTCATGTTCAATGACGGCAAGTCTCACAACCTGAGCTATACCATCAGCCTTAGCAGGAACTCCACCGACCAGCAGATCTATCCTCGTATGGGATCGAACTTCAGTGTCAGCCTCCAGCTGACCCCTCCATATTCATTGTTCAGAAAGAAGGATCTCGGCACGCTTGACGCCAACGGCAACCCTACCAAGGTTTCCAGCTACAAAGACATCAATTACGACAACTGGAGTTCGGCGGACCGTTACAAGTGGATCGAGTACCACAAGTGGAAGGTCAGCGGGGAACTCTACACCAAGGTCATCGGTGACTTCGTTATCATGAGCCGGGCGCAGTTCGGTTACTTGGGTTACTACAACCGCAAGTGGGGATATTCTCCGTTCGAAGGCTTCAGGGTCGGCGGTGACGGTATGTCGGGTTACGACACCTATGGCGCGGACATCATCGCCCTTCGTGGTTATGAGAACTATTACCTTACTCCTTGGGAGGCGACTCCGTACAACTCCAACGGCTATTATGCCGGTAACGTCTATGACAAGTTCACGATGGAGTTCCGTTATCCTGTCATCCTCCAGCCTCAGTCCACGATCTTCGTGCTGGGCTTCCTTGAGGGTGGTAACTGTTGGTCGGACATCAAGAAGTTCAATCCGTTCCAGATCAAGCGCTCGGCGGGTGTCGGCGTGAGGGTGTTCCTCCCGATGATTGGTCTGCTCGGTATCGATTGGGGCTATGGTTTCGACAATCCGACCAAGAAGAACAGAAGCCAGTTCCACTTCCTTATCGGACAACAATTCTAATAATATTGCTACATTTGCATCCGGAATCAAACACGCAAACTGATAAAATTCTATAAAAATGAAAAAGATTCTTATGATCGCCGCTATGGCGTTGTTTACTCTGACAGCTTCGGCACAGGCGAAGTTCGCTTATGTTGATTTCAATGAACTGGTGATGCTCATGCCTGAGGCGGACGCTGCGAGATCTCAGATGCAGGCCGCTCAGAAAGAGGCTCAGGAAACCCTTCAGAGCATGATGGAGGAGGCTCAGAGCAAGTATAACGAGTACCAGCAGAAGCAAGCTACATGGACACCGGCCATCAAATCCAGCAAGGAGAAAGAACTCGGTGACATCCAGCAGAGAATCCAGGAGTTCCAACAGTCAATCCAGGCTGAGCTCCAGCAGCAGAACCAGCAGCTGATGGATCCTATCTACAAGAAGGCTCAGGAGGCTGTCGAGAAACTCGCGAAGGCCGGTGGCTACCTGTTCGTCTTCGAGACTTCACAGTATCTTTATGTTGACAAGACTCAATGCAAGGATCTGACTCCTGAGGCAAGAAAGGCTTTGAATATCCCGGAGGGCAGGACCCTTGAGGATCTCCAGAAAGAACTTCAGGCTCAGGCGCAGCAGGGCCAGCAGTAGTCTTGAAAGTCAAGTAAATGAGGGTCGGCAATAACTGCCGGCCCTTTTTTTGCTTCTTTGTGTGCCATTTTATTTGTTGATATCTTTTTTAGGAAAATATGTTGGTTATTATGCTTTTTATGCTTTAATTTGTAAGGTATTATTAATAAACACTAATATTCTTAAAACAGAAATGCAACATAAGGTTATTGATGCTAAGGATGTAGTGATCAGGTTCGCCGGGGATTCCGGGGACGGCATGCAGCTTACCGGAACTTTGTTCGCCAACCTGTCCGCAGTCTATGGTAACGGCCTTTCCACATTCCCGGACTACCCGGCTGAGATCAGAGCCCCGAAAGGGACTGTGGCCGGTGTCTCCGGATTTCAGGTTCACATCGGCAGTCACAAGGTTAACACTCCGGGAGATTTCTGCGACATGCTTGTCGCGATGAATCCGGCCGCCCTCAAGGCTAATGCCAAGTGGCTGAAAAGAAACGCTACCGTGCTTGTGAACGAGGATGCCTTCGATGACTTCGGTCTTACCAAAGCCGGCTTTACAGGAAATCCTTTTGAGGAACTTCACATCGAGGACAGGAACATCATCATCGCCCCGATCACCAAACTGACCGAGGAGAGTCTGAAAGACAGCGGACTGGATGTGGTCTCCATCAACAAGTGCAGGAATATGTTTACCCTTGGAATGGCTTGTTTCATCTACAGCCGTCCATTGGACTATGTATATACCTATCTCGAAGGACGTTTCGCCAAGAAGCATCCTGAGATGATAGAGCCGAACCGCAAGGTCGTCAATGACGGCTACAACTATGCAGCCAACATTCAGGCGGTGGCTGATACCTACACGATTGTTCCGGATGTACAGGAAAAAGGAATATACAGGAATATTACCGGTAACCAGGCTTTGGCATGGGGGCTGATCGCCGCGTCGGAAAAATCCGGCCGTCCGCTTTTCTGCGGATCCTATCCGATAACGCCGGCTACCGCCATCCTTGAAGAGCTTGCGATACACAAGAATCTTGGTGTCAAGACCATGCAGACCGAGGACGAGATCGCAGGAATATGCTGTGCCATCGGCGCTTCTTTCGCCGGCAATCTGGCCGTCACGACAACTTCAGGCCCTGGCCTTTCGCTTAAATCCGAGGCTCTTGGACTGGCCGTGATGACAGAACTTCCGCTTGTTGTCGTGGACGTGCAGCGTGGCGGCCCTTGCACCGGCTTGCCCACCAAGACAGAACAGGCTGATCTTAACGAGGCCCTATACGGACGCAATGGCGAGAGTCCTATGGTCGTGATGGCGGCCCACTCGCCGGCTCATTGCTTCGACGCCGCGTTCACTGCCGCCAAGATCGCTATGGAACACATGACTCCTGTACTGCTCCTTTCCGAGGGCTTCCTCGGGAACGGTTCCGAGCCGTGGAAGATTCCTTCCATGACTGAATATCCTGTCATCACGCCTCGTCTGGCCGTGGCAGATGGGAACAAGTTCCGTCCTTTCGAGAGGGATGCCGAGACGCTTGCCAGAAAATGGGCACCGGCCGGTACCCCAGGGTTGGAACACCGTGTGGGAGGCCTGGAGAAGACACACGAAGGCGTGCTTTCCACAGACGCGGCCAATCACGAGATGATGGTCAAGGAGCGTGCGGAAAAAGTCGCCCGCGTCGCTTCTGACATTCCTGATCTTGTCGTTGACGGTCCGGAAAGCGGAGATGTCCTGCTTGTAGGTTGGGGTGGCACTTACGGACATATTCTTTCGGCTACAGAGGAACTCCGCGCAGCCGGCAAGACCGTGAGCCGTGTGCATTTTGATTTCATTGACCCTCTGCCTAAGAACACGGAGAAGGTACTCTCCTCTTTTAAGAGTATAATTGTCTGCGAACTCAACCTCGGGCAGTTCGCAGGGTATCTCAAGACCATATTCCCTCAGTTCAACTATTTGAGCTGCAATAAGGTTCAAGGACAGACATTCCTTGTTAAGGAGATTGTTGACGCCGCTATGGCCGAGTTATAGGAGGAAAATGCAATGCCAAAATATACATTGAAAGATTTCAAGAGCGACCAGGAGATCAGATGGTGTCCGGGATGTGGTGATTACTCCATTCTTGCCGCTCTTCAGAGAACCCTACCTTTGGTTTGCGAGGAGAAGGGGATAGACAAGGACAAGATTGTGGTTGTGTCCGGAATCGGATGTTCGTCAAGACTTCCGTACTACGTGGACACCTACGGATTCCACAGCATTCATGGCCGCGCGACGGCGATCGCCACCGGCATGAAGGTGGCCAATCCGGATCTCTGCATCTGGCAGGTGAGCGGAGACGGTGATGCGCTGGCAATCGGCGGAAACCATTTCATCCATGCCATCAGAAGGAACATCGACATCAACCTGATGCTCTTCAACAACCAGATTTACGGCATGACGAAAGGGCAATATTCCCCGACCTCAAAATTGGGGGCCATCACGAAGACTTCCCCTTACGGCACGGTCGAGCATCCGTTCAACCCGGGCAGCCTTGTCCTTGGTGCGAAGGGCACGTTTTTCGCCCGGGGAATGGACACAGAACTCGCGCTTAATCAGGAGATCATGCTTGCGGCCTCAAGGCACAAAGGCACATCGGTCATGGAGTTCCTGACGAATTGCGTGATATTCAACAACGGATCCCACGCCGAGATTTCAGACAAGGAACACAAGGCTGACAGAACGTTGGTCCTGCGCGACGGGGAGAAGATGATATTCGGAAAGAACCGTGACAAGGGTATCGCTCTTGACGGTTGGAAACTGAAAGTGGTGACCATTGGAGAGAATGGAGTCACAGAGGATGATATCCTCACGCATGACAGCCATTCCGACAATTTAGGACTTCAGATGATGCTCGCTGACATGAAATGGCCGGAGTTCCCGGTAGCCCTCGGGGTGATCCGTGAGGTTCCGGACATCACTTATGATGACGAGGTCGCCAAACAGGTCGAAAGCGTGAAGTCGAAGGCGAAGGTGCACAATGTTGATGAACTCCTTCACAGCTGCTCCACTTGGGAACTTAAATAGAACACACATACTTTTTTTTACTAATTAATAACACAATCACGTTATGAAAACAACAGAAATAATGGCCCGTCTCCAGGCCAAGTACCCAACAGAGAAAGAATATCTTCAGGCTGTACAGGAGGTTCTTGAGTCAATCGAGGAAGTTTACAACCAACATCCTGAGTTCGAGAAGGCCAAGATTGTCGAGAGACTTGTAGAGCCGGACAGGATCTTCACATTCCGTGTCACTTGGATCGACGACAACGGTGAGGTTCAGACAAACCTCGGCTACCGTGTCCAGTTCAACAGCGCGATCGGACCTTACAAGGGAGGACTTCGCTTCCACAAGGCGGTGACCCCTTCAATGCTCAAGTTCCTCGGATTCGAGCAGACGTTCAAGAACGCCCTCACAACCCTTCCTATGGGTGGTGCCAAGGGTGGCTCGGACTTCGATCCTGTCGGAAAGTCTAACGCTGAGATCATGCGTTTCTGCCAGGCCTTCATGCTGGAACTCTGGCGCTGCATCGGTCCTGATCAGGACATCCCTGCCGGTGACGTGGGTGTAGGTGGACGTGAGATCGGCTTCCTGAACGGAATGTATCAGAAGCTCGCACGTCAGTACCACACCGGAGTCCTTACAGGAAAGGGCGCTACTTGGGGAGGCTCTATCCTTCGTCCAGAGGCCACTGGTTTCGGAGCTCTCTATTTCACCCAGCATCTTCTCCACAAGGCCGGCAAGGACATCGCTGGCCAGAAGGTCTGCATCTCCGGTTTCGGCAACGTGGCTTGGGGAGCGGTGAAGAAGGCCACCCAACTCGGAGCCAAGGTCGTAGCAATCTCTGGTCCGGACGGTGTATGTCATATTCCTGAGGGAATGACCCCTGAGATGAACGATTACATGCTTGACATGCGCGCCTCCAACAGAAACATGGTTGAGGATCTTGCCACCAAGTTCCCTGGACAGGTGCAGTTCATCGCCGGCAAGAAGGCTTGGAGCATCCCTTGCGACATCGCCCTCCCTTGCGCGTTCCAGAACGAGCTCAGCGAGGAGGATGCGAAGGAACTGAAGGCCAACGGTTGCTGGTGCTGCTGCGAGGTTTCCAACATGGGTTGCCAGCCAGGTGCCATCCACTTCTTCCAGAACAATGGAGTCCTCTTCGCTCCTGGCAAGGCTGTGAACGCCGGCGGAGTTGCTACTTCAGGCCTTGAGATGACCCAGAACGCAGCCCACCTCAGCTGGTCGGCTCAGGAGGTTGACGACAAGCTCCACTGGATCATGCAGAGCATCCACGAGCAGTGCGTGAAGTACGGCACCCGGCCGGACGGCACCATTGACTACGTGAAGGGCGCCAACATTGCCGGCTTTATGAAAGTAGCGCAGGCTATGCTTGAGCAGGGTATCATCTAAAAAGTAAGTTTTCTTACTAATATGGGCGCATCAATTCTCAATTGATGCGCTTTTTTCATTTATATTCATTAAATTTGCAGGATTCATTGAATATAAATTTTATATAATAACACTTTTTTCAAATGAAAAGAACCGTTCTGGCGTTAACGCTGATCGCTCTTGCGGCCTCCTGCAATACGGAGCCTAAGACCGTTGTCCAGAAGAAGGTCGATTCGTATGCGCTCGTGAGAATCGAGTCGCCCGATCTTTCCGGAATCTCGGACAACGGCAAGGAAGTCCTCAACCTCTACAAATTCGCCGCCGATCAGGCTGACAGCATCTATTGGAAACAGTATTTCGGCGACAAAACATTGATGGAGAACCTGAATGACGCTGATTTGCGTGAATATGCAAAAATCAATTATGGCCCATGGGACCGTATTGACGGATCTACCTTTGTCGGGGGCTTCGGAGACCTTCCGCTTGGGGCCAATTTCTATCCTGCTGACATGACGGCAGCCGAGTTTGACTCGTTGGTCGATCCTGTGAAGACGAGTCCGTATTCACTCATCAGACGTGACGCTGACGGCAAACTCACATCCGTCTGGTATCACGATGCCTACGGGTACAACATCGACAAGATCTGCAACTATCTCAAGGCCGCCGCGGACATCACCATCAAGCCGAGTGTGCGCAACTACCTTCTCAAGAAGATCGACGCGTTGAAGACAGATTACTATTACGACAGCGATCTGGCCTGGCTTGAGATGACCGACAGCAAGATGGATCTGATAATCGGTCCTGACGAGGTCAACGATGACCGTTTGCTTGGTCTCAAGACCTCCTACGAGGCCTACGTGCTTCTTAAGGATCTCAAGCGCACGGAAGTCCTTGACCAGTTCACTTCAATCCTGCCGGAACTCCAGAGACAGATCCCTTGTGAGGACGAGTACAAGGCTTTCACACCAGGAAATGACTCGGACATCTATGCCTACGACGCAATCTACTGCGCAGGCCACGCCAACGCGGGAATCAAACTGATCGCTCTGAATCTCCCTTACAATGAGGAAGTCCAGGCCAAGGCAGGAACACGCACGGCTCTTCTCCGCAACATCATGATGGAGAAGTTCAACAGACTTGTCAGCCCTGTCGGCATCGTGGTCCTCAGTCCGGACCAGCAGGATCATCTTGACGCCGAGGCTTTCTACTGGAACATTGCTTTCCGCGAGATCTCCCACGGACTCGGTGTGAAGGAGACAATCAACGGCAAGGGATCCGTCAATGAAGCTCTTGGCAACAAGGCTCTCACTTGGGAGGATGCCAAGGCAAATGCTCTCGGTCTTTACTTTGTCTGCAAGCTCCTGGACGAGCACAAGATTCCTGCCCTTATCTCCAAGGAGGACGCCATCACGACTTTCGTGGCTAACCTGATCCGTTCCGAACGTTTCGGTGAGACATCGCAGTTAGGAAGGGCCTATGTGATGCTTTTCAACTATCTAAATCAGAACGGTGCCTTCAAGCGCGGAGACAGCGGAAAATATTCAATCGACTACGAAAGGACTCTTTCACTTGTCGCCGAGTTCACAGGCATCGCCCTCAAGACCCAGGCTACCGGTGACTACGACTTCGCCGAAAGGTTTGAGAGCCAGTACTGTGTCTTGTCCGAGGACTTCAAGGCCGACCTCGTGAACATCCGTCTCGAAAATATTCCGATCGACCTCAGGTTTGAATTCCAGAAATAATAACCAGAAATAATAAATAATCAATACTATTGAAATGGCTGAAAAGAAATTCAATGTGAAGTACTGTGTGCTTCTGCCAATTGTTCTGCTGGTCACATTGTTTTTGTGGTGTGTGCCTACCTCTTTCTTCGGCATTGACGCTCTGACTGTAGTTCAGCAGCGTGTGATCGCCTTGTTTGTGTTTGCGGCTTTGATGTGGATGTTTGAGATTATCCCTAACTGGACAACCTCTGTCCTCGTCATTGTCATTGCGTTGCTTACTGTCTCCGACAAGGGCTTCGGCTTTTTCTGCAATCCAGAGTTCGGCCAGCTGGTTAGTTACAAGAAGATCATGTCAGCGTTCGCTGATCCGGTCGTAATGCTTTTCCTTGGCGGTTTCGTGCTGGCGATCATGGCCGAGCGTTTCGGACTTGATGTCACTTTGGCGAAATCGCTCCTCAGCATCTTTGGAACCAAACCGAAGATGGTTCTTCTGGGTTTCCTGATCATAATCTCGGTGTTCTCAATGTTCATGAGCAACACTGCTACCGCGGCTATGATGCTTTCGTTCCTTGCGCCTGTTCTCTCAAAACTTCCAAGTGACGACAAGGGAAAAGTCGGTCTCGCTCTGTCGATCCCTGTCGCCGCCAACCTTGGAGGTATCGGAACCCCAATCGGAACCCCTCCTAACGCCACGGCCAAAGGTTATCTTGAGCAGGCCGGCATCGACGTCTCTTTCGGAGATTGGTGCGTTCACATGATACCTTATGTGGTCATCATGATCCTTTTCGCCTGGCTGCTCTTGATAGTGTTCTTCCCGTTCAAGACCAAAAAACTCGTTCTTGAGATTCCGGACAGTGACAAGAAGAAGGATTGGAAGACAGTCTATGTTTGGATCATCTTCGCTGTTACGATCTTGCTTTGGGCCACCGAACAGCTGCACCATATCAGTTCCAATGTTGTCGCCCTCATCCCTCTTGCGGCCTTCACTATGACCGGCCTTTTCGGCAAGGAGGAAATCAAGGAGATCAACTGGACCGTGCTTTGGCTTGTCGCCGGAGGTTTCGCGCTCGGATATATTCTTCAGGACACCGGTTTGGCGAAAGTCCTTATCGCCGCCATTCCTTTCGGAAGCATGCCGCTGCTGCTTGTCCTCATCGTGTCAGGGCTTGTCTGCTACCTGCTCTCCAACTTCATCAGCCACTCGGCGACCTCAGCCCTGCTGATTCCTATCCTCATTGTTGTCGCGCAGGGTATGGCGGATCCGTCAGCAGCCAATAACGCCGAGTTCATGGCGATGGGTGGTCCTCAGGCTATGATCATTATGATAGCTGTCTGCTCATCCGTGGCTATGCTTTTCCCAATCTCTACGCCTCCGAACGCTATCGCGTCCTCTACCGGACTTGTCCAGACAAAGGACATGGCGAAGATCGGTATTATCATCGGAATCTTCGGACTTGTGCTTGGCTTCTTCTGGGTTACCAAGTTGTTCCCGTTCGCTTAATTATTTAATTTTAAAGTATATGAAAAGAACTTCATTGATACTTGCCTCTTTGGTCTTTTGTGCGTCACTTGGCGCACAGGAGACCAAACCGAAGGTAAGTCTCTACGGATTTATCCGTAACTATTATGCTTTCGACACCCGTGAAAGCGTGGCTGGAACAGAAGATTTCTTCTACTACCTCCCGAAAGACGAGGTGAAAAAAGGAGACACCGATCTGAATGAGCAGACTTCCCTCCGTTACGCCGCCATCACCACCAGAATCGGACTCAATGTGACCGATTATGAATATAACGGCTTCAAGATGGGAGCCAAGATAGAGACCGACTTCTACAATGGCTTTTCCGGTGTGACCGGGGCCGCGGTCCTCCGGCTTCGTCAGGCTTATGCGACCATCGGGAGGAAGAATTGGATGGTGACCGCCGGTCAGGCTTGGCATCCGATGGCTATAGATATGCCGGACGTGTTCTCCCTTAACACGGGAGCTCCTTTCGGACCGTTCAGCCGCACTCCTCAGGTCAAGCTTGACTATAAGTTCAGTGACGTGCTGTCCATGACCGGAGCCGCCATCTGGCAGATGCAGTACACTTCAGCCGGCCCGAACGGAGCGTCGGCCGATTACATCAAGTACAGCTGCACCCCGGAGATCTATCTCGGTCTGAACTACAAGAATGACAACTTCCTATTCAGGGCAGGAGTGAATATGCTCTCCATCAAACCGAGGCACAATAATGGAACCGTAAAGGTGAGTGACCGCATCACAACTTTCACACCGTTCCTCTACGGACAGTACAATAGCGGATTGTTCTCTGTCAAGGTCAAGACGGCATTCGCCGAGGCAGGAGAGCATTTCAGCCTTAACGGTGGCTATGGTATCTCAGCGAAGAATTCAGACGGTAGTTTCGAATATACTCCTACACGCAATTCTTCAACATGGGCCAGCTTTATGTATGGCAAAAAGACACAGTGGATTCTTTTTGCTGGTTATGTGAAGAATTTCGGAACGAAAGCTGATCTTTATACCGGAGAGGGGGAAACGTATAAGGATGCTGACGGAAAGGTTTATGCTTTAGCGTCCAACCTCTATTTCAGCAAGAACAGCTTCTCGAACATGAACCAGATGTGGAGGCTCACCCCTACTGTGATCCACAACATCGGCAAATTCGCCATTGGTCTTGAATATGAGGTCACAAGTGTGCAGTACGGTGATTATAAGACAGTTGGTGGATTGAAGTACATCGGGGTCAATGGCCTTGCCGAGGATAATCTTCACTGGATAACCAACAACCGTATCCAGGCTTTGGTCAAGTTTACTTTCTAAACATTCAACAGGTCAAGGCGGCTGTCGGTCTTGCACGGAAAAATTGATGCTATGAAGAAGAATATCCCTATGCTGACATTGGCGATAGCTCTGTCACTTATCGCTTTGCAATCACAGGCTCAAAGCCATCTTGTAAAGTTTGCCAATCATCTGGAACCGTACGGTTTCTTCCGTACCAGCGCCGTCTTTGACGCGCGTGATTCCAAGACCGACACCGAAGACTTGTTCTATTATCTGCCTTACGATAAGGAAATCAATCTGGAGGGCAACGACATCTGGTACAATCCTTCCGTCAAGATGTCCGCCATCACGACCCGTCTGGGTATGAACCTTACCGGTCTGCGGTACGGCTCTTTCAATGTCACGGGAAAGCTGGAGACCGATTTTACCTTGATGATCGGAGGAGCGTCGTCACTTCATCTTCGTGAGGCCTATCTGAGACTTAATTGGGACGGTCTCGGACGTTTTGTCAATTCGGTTTCCCTCAAGACAGGTCAGGCATGGCATCCGATGTCGGAGGATATGCCCTGTGGCATCGGCTACGAGGTTGGTTCTCCATTCAACCCTTATGCCAGAAGTCCTCAGTTGATGCTTGAGGCAAGCATGTGGAAGCACGTTTCTTTCACTGCCGGAATCCTTTATCCGATGGAGTTCATGCCTACAGGACCTAATGGCCCTTCCGCAGATTATGTCAAATATGGCCTCATCCCGGAAGCGTACGCTGGTCTTGCCTATTCCTCAAAGCATTTCACCGCAAAGGTCGGAGCGGATTTCATAAGTCTGGTCCCTAGGTGGCGTACTACGGACACTGACGGGTATCATTACGACAAAGGCACAAAAGTCAACGACAGAATCTCCATGATAAGTCCGATGGTCTATTTGGGATACTCCAAAGGTTCTTTCCGAATCAACGCAAAGGCTGTTCTTGCCTCTGGAGGAGATCATTTACGACTTTTGGGCGGCTACGCTGTCTATGACAAGAATGATGTCTATAACTATAGATACACACCACTCCGCTCCGCGACGGCTTTTGTCTCCGCAAGTGTAGGCCGGCAGTGGCAGTTCATTTTATTCGCCGGTGGCATGAAAGCTCTGGGAACATCACACGATCTGCTTGCCGACAGCTCGACCGGGTTCGCGAAAACCTCTGATATCTACTATTTTGACGGAGGTTTCATGAATATCCGTTATGTGGCTCGTGTGGCTCCGGCGCTCGCCTTCAATTTGGACAGACTTTCAATCGCTCTTGAATACAACTGCACCGGTGTTAGCTATGGGGATTTAAACTCGTTGAACCTTAGGGGGGTGGCGAATGTGAATCCTCATCTCATCATCAACCATAGAGTTCTCGGCGTTGTGAAATACTCTTTCTGACATTCTTCGTCAGGATTGTACCGATAATTGTTTGGTGAATATTTTTGCAGAATATTCTTGCACTTTGGAATATTTTTCCGATATTTGTCATGTTGAACTGATAAATGAGAAGTTTTAATCATATCCATCACCATCATCACCATCGCTGGAAACGGAGGTGATTTTGTCATGGGTATCTGTTTATGAGGGATATTTAAGTCAAGACTCGCTTCCGTTTCGGATGCGGGTCTTTTTTATAAAACGGACGACAAATGTTAAGAATCGCTATTCAGGCCAAGGGCCGGTTAAGTGAAGAAAGCCTCTCTCTGTTGCGTGAGGCCGGTATCGAGGTGGATGACACCAAGCGGAAGTTTCTTTCAAAATCCAGTAATTTCCCTGTTGAGTTACTTTATCTGCGAGATGATGACATCCCGCAGGCAGTAGCCCAAGGAGTGGCGGATTTGGGGATCGTCGGCTACAATGAAGTATGTGAGAGAGGTGAAAAAGTTGAGATTGTGGATTATTTGGGATTCGGGGCGTGCAGGATTTCGCTGGCGATCCCAAAGGCCGATGAATATCCTGGGCTAGAATACTTCAACGGCAGACGGATTGCCACATCATATCCGAATATTTTGGGTAAATTTCTGAAAGATAAAGGAATCGATGCCAAAATCAATGTTATCACCGGTTCTGTGGAGATCGCTCCGACCGTCGGGATGAGTGACGCCATCTTCGACATTGTCTCTTCTGGAGGAACCTTGGTTAGCAACGGATTGAAGGAAGTCGAGAAGGTTGTGTTCTCGGAGGCTGTGCTCATATCGTGCGGAAACTTGTCTGAGGATAAGGCCAAACTCTTGGAACAGATTAAATTCCGTTTCAATGCGGTACGGGACAGCAGGGGCAAGAAATACCTTTTGATGAATATTCCTAATGAAAGGATAGAGGACGCTATCAGGGTAGTTCCCGCGATGCGGAGTCCTACTGTCCTTCCGCTTGCTCAGAGCGGTTGGTCTTCTCTGCATTCCGTTGTGGACGAGAATGTTCTATGGGAAAAGATAGAAAGTCTGAAAGAAATAGGAGCCGAGGGTATCCTTGTGCTCTCGGTCGAAAAGATGGTTTTGTAATTTGCATATTTATTCATTGTTCTTATGCGTAATTCAGATTGTACAGTCACTTCGGTAAACTCAGTGACCGCCGTAAAACCGTCAATATACAATAATCCTCCCCGTAGCGAATGGCCGAAACTGGTCGCAAGAGCCGCCGAAAGCGATTCTGACATCGAGGCAAGCGTGAGAGCGACTCTTGAATATGTCAGAATCAAAGGAGATGAAGCGCTCTTGAATCTGGAGTCTAAGTATGACGGTGTGACGTTCACTTCAGCGGAAGCTTTGAGAGTCAGTGAAAAGGAAATCGAGGATGCCACCGCTTCGATTCCTATGGAATTAAAGGCAGCCATAGCGCAGGCATATTCAAACATCAGGAAATTCCATGAGGCACAGATGCCGGGGATTGTCAAAGTCGAGACTTCACCGGGAGTGGTGTGTTTTCAGAAGGCAGTGCCGATCCGCAGGGTCGGACTTTACATTCCTGGAGGCCGCGCGCCATTGTTCTCAACGGTTCTGATGCTGGCTGCCCCGGCTTCTATTGCTGGCTGCCCTGAAATCGTCCTTTGCACACCGCCGGACAAAGAGGGAAAGGCGAACCCGGTCATTGTCTATGCGGCTTCGGTTTGCGGAGTCAGGAATATATTCAAAATCGGTGGCGCTCAGGCTGTCGCGGCTATGGCGTATGGCACGGAGATGTTGGAGAAATGCAACAAAATTTTCGGCCCTGGAAATCGTTATGTGATGAAAGCCAAGCAGATGGTAGGATTGTCTGTTGCAGCGATCGATATGCCGGCCGGCCCGTCAGAGGTTATGGTTCTGGCTGACGAGACCGCTGATCCGGAATTCGTGGCGGCGGATTTCCTTTCCCAGTCGGAGCACGGGCCTGACAGCCAGTCTATTCTTGTCTGCACATCGGGGATGATAGCCGATGCCGTGGGAAAGTCAATCGTCAGCCAGTTAGCAAGATTAAGTCGTGGCAGTGTCGTGGCGAAGGCGTTGGAACACAGTCGTATGGTTGTTTTGCCAAGCCGTGGGGACATTATTGATTTCGCCAATGAATATGCCCCCGAGCACCTCATTATCTCAATGCGTGATCCTTGGAGCTTGGCGGACAAGGTAGTGGCCGCAGGAAGCATATTCATAGGAAATTACTCTCCCGAAAGCGCCGGGGATTATGCGTCTGGAACGAATCACACGCTTCCGACGAGCGGCTGGGCGCATTCGTTCAGCGGATTGAATCTGGACGCGTTCATGAGGAAGATGACGATTCAGGAGATCTCCCGGGAGGGCTTGGCCGGACTTGGTGACACTATCCGCACTATGGCTCTGGCGGAGGGGCTTGACGCTCACGCCGCCGCGGTGGAGGTCAGACTTGAAAAATGATTTACAATGAAGATAGAAAACGTTCTTAAACTAGTAAGGCCGAACATCCTAGGACTTGAAGCCTACTCGACCGCCCGGGATGATTGTGGCTCAAACCAGCCGGAAATCTTCCTCGATGCCAACGAGAACCCCTACAACAACGGCATCAACCGCTACCCGGATCCGCATCAGAAGGCTTTGAAGACCAAGATTGTGGGCATTAAAGGAATAGATGCCGATAGCCTGTTCCTCGGCAACGGGAGTGACGAGGCGATCGATCTTGTGTACCGTGTGTTCTGCGTGCCGGGGGATAGCAACGCCGTGTCCATCGCCCCGAGCTACGGGATGTACGAGGTCGCGGCCGCGATGAACGACGTGGAGTTCAGGAAAGTCCAGCTTAGGTCTGATTTCTCAATGGACACTGAGGCGATGCTTACCGCAACGGATGCCAAGACACGGTTGATGTTCATCTGCTCGCCGAACAATCCGACAGGAAATTCCTTCCCGGTGGAACAGATCGAGGATATTCTTGAAAGGTTTGAAGGAATTGTAGTTCTGGATGAGGCTTACATTGACTTCTCGGTCAGTCCTTCGCTTGTCTCTTTGATTGGCCGATTCCCGAATCTTATTGTGCTTCAGACGCTTTCCAAGGCTTGGGGCATGGCCGGACTCAGAATCGGGCTGGCTGTGGCCGATCCTGCCGTGATCTCGTTGATGTCCAAGATCAAGTACCCGTACAACATCAATGTGGTGGCGCAGAAGATGGCGTTGGCGAAATTGGACGAGGCCGCTAAGGATAAGGCCGTGGCTGAGATTGTAGGGCAGAGGTTCCGGCTTGAGAAAGAACTTGGCAAGTGTCTGGAAGTCAGGAGAATATATTCAAGTGACGCTAACTTTTTGTTGGTGAGATTTGATAATCCGGATGAAGTCTATGACAGGCTGCTTGCCGGAGGGGTCATCGTCAGAAACCGTTCAAAGGTTCAGGGCTGCGAGGGATGTCTCCGCATCACTGTCGGCACTCCTGCCGAGAATGACCGGCTGTTACGGCTGCTTTCCACTTCGGGTCACTTCGACAGGCTCAGTGACCGTTGTGGTTCGGTCGCTGCTCCATTCTCTCCGGTCGCTAAGCCATCCTTTTTGGTCACTGAGCCTGTCGAAGTGACCTCCTTAAGAAGATCCGGCATAGAAATATTAGGCGAAAGACATACCAGAATTGTACGTGACACAAAAGAGACAAGGATCTCACTTGAATTGGATCTGGATTCTATGGGGAGCGGGCGCATCTCTACCGGCCTCCCGTTCTTCGACCATATGCTTGAGCAGATTCCGAACCACGGAGGTGTGTCGCTGGCGATTGATGCCAGAGGAGATTTGCAAGTGGATGAACATCATACGATTGAAGATGTCGGAATCGTTCTCGGTGAGGCAATCAATGCCGCTCTCGGTTCTAAACTCGGCATCGCCCGCTATGGCTTTGTCCTGCCGATGGACGACTGCGACGCGGCTGTCCTGATGGACTTTGGCGGACGTATTGATTTCAAATGGAATGTTGAGTTCAAGCGCGAGAAAATCGGCGATGTCCCGACCGAAATGTTCAGCCACTTCTTCCAGTCAGTCTGCTGTGGGGCGAAATGCAACCTGCATGTCTGGGCGGAAGGGGAGAACGAACACCATAAGGCGGAGGCGATTTTCAAGGCTTTTGCGAGAGCCTTGCGGATGGCGGTCGCCAGGACACCTTTTCCTTATGAATTACCTTCAAGCAAGGGTGTGCTATGATAGCTATAGTTGACTACAAGGCCGGCAACATACGTTCGGTCGAGAACGCCTTGAAAAGGCTTGGCTCTGAATATGTCCTGACAGCCGACCCTGAGACCATCCGGTGCGCCGACCATGTGATCCTGCCTGGAGTGGGTGAGGCATCTTCCGCGATGCTATCTTTGGAATCCACGGGACTCGTTCCCGTCATCAAGTCTTTGACACAACCTGTCTTGGGAATATGCGTTGGCTTGCAGCTGATGTGTTCTTCCAGCGAGGAAGGCGATACTGAATGTATGGGAATATTCACCCCTAAGGTCAGCCGTTTTCCGGAATCGTCGGGAGAGAAGATTCCTCATACCGGCTGGGACACAATCTCGGGGCTGCGAGGACCATTGTTCAGGAATATTCCCGAAGACTCGTTCGTCTATTATGTGCACTCCTATTGCCCTGACATATTCATGGATCAGACAGTGGCTGTGACTGAATATGCCGGTGTCCGTTTCAGCGGGGCACTCCAGCGGGACAACTTTTTTGGGACACAGTTCCATCCGGAGAAGAGCGGTTCTGTCGGGACGGAGATATTGAAAAATTTTATTGAATATGAATAATTTTAACATAATTCCGGCCATTGACATCATCGGAGGCCGGTGCGTGCGTCTCACACAGGGAGACTACGCTAGGGAGAAAGAATATTCAGATAACCCTGTGGAAATGGCCAAGAGTTTTGAGCAGGCCGGTGCCACG
>CAVKML010000037.1:0-21850 GCA_963657715.1 uncultured bacterium
AGAATGGTCTTATTCAATTATCCCTCTTTTAGTTATGATTCATCGAACTCACGTTGATTACTGCTGGTCGGAATCCCACCAGACGTTGATTGTCCAAACATCCGGCTTGAGGTTCCAGCAATTCTTGCCGTCTGTTGCCCTCACGTATGACATATCCGCGCCAGGGACCTGATTACCGATAGCCTGAAGATTGTCAGTGTTGTAGTTCAGCTCGTGAGAGCACTGCCTCCAACGACGGAAATACTGACCTGAAGGGATTGCTTGTGAAGCGGCAGCGTTCACATCGTGATAGGCAGCGATGCCCCATCCAAGGAAGATATCCTTGTTGAAGTCGTAACGGCGCATATCATTCCAGATCTCAACCGAGAACAGCATCGCGATTCTCTTCTGGGTAAGGATTCTGCCCAAAGTCAAATCTCCGGATGAACCGATTCCGTTCGCGAGGAAGTTGTCGATGTCTGCCTGAGCGATAGGAGTGAAAGAAGGGCAGGAAGCCAAAGAAGCATCCTCATTGACCCAAGCCTTAAGCTTATCATTCATCAGTTCGATGGAAGCCTTCACACCTTCTTTGTATGCATCGTAGGCTCCAGCCTTGTCACCAGTGTTGAACAGGACCTCAGCCTTGATGAAGCAAACCTCGGCGTATGTTCCGACGTAGGTTGGGGCGGAAACACGAGAGTAGAATGATCCAGACTCCTCGGATCCATCTCCGCTTCTTCTATAAAGAAGATCTTTGTTGGCGTGATATCCTTTTGATCTTGAAGTACTCTCAACATAAACAGTGTCACCAAGTCTTGAATCGGACTTAGTATCTATAAACCATCCACCCTTTTGGGTATCGTAGCTGGCGCGAAGAGGACCACCTGTGCTGAATATGTTAGATGACAAATCAACTCCGAGAGTTCTTCTCCAAGTACCGTTCTCATTCCACTTGATCTCCTTAACGGCCGAATCGCTCTTCTTGGACTTTGCCCAAGGAAGGATATGGTCAGCACGCGGATCCTCTACTCCAAGACCAGCGAAGTTCGTCAGGTTGTCATAGAGCATCTTGGTGGCCATATAACCACTGTTCATACCGCATACAGAGAACAATGGAGAGTAATCCACCGGCTCGTTCCAACCAAGGTCGTCGTGAGTAGTTCCGTTATCGTCAGTGTGGTTGATGACAGTGTTGTCAGCGTTGCTGGTCATAGCCTTTGAAAGGCAGTCCAGAATAGCCTGACGGTCATATTTTCCTTCAAGATAGCTGCCTTCGCCCTTCTTGATGAGCTTGTTGATCCATCGTGCCTTGAGCAGGTTGGCAAGTTTCGACCACTTGTTGACATCTCCGTTGTTCCAGAAATCCCCGACAGCGAGTGACGGCAAATCATTGGTATCTATGCTTCTGGACAGAAGGTCAATAGCCTCGTCGATGTCCGAAAGACAACCGAGATAGATTGTCTTACCATTGTCATATTCAGGAATAGCGCTCTCGGAAAGTCCCTGAGTGTAAGGCATCTCTCCATAAAGGTCTGTCATAAGCATATAACCATAGGCAAGCAGTACCTTCGCCGCTCCGGCATAGTGCCAGTTCCCGGCAGCCATTGCCTTGGTGTACATATCCTTGAGAGTGGCACCGGCTCCGACGAGGAACCACTGGTAAGGTGTTGTGGTTATACCATCTGCTGGTGCCCAATAAGACATACTCCAATAGGTGCCGCCATTGACGTTTCTGGTCCAATCTCCCATCGCCATTGAAGAACGCCAGGCGGCGAACTGCTGCGCGCTGTTGGTGTAGAACTCGCAGTGTGCAAGTTCAAGCTGGTACTCGGCGGACTCCAGAGTAGGGTTCTCAGGATCGGTGTTCACATCCAGCCATTCGGCACAGGACACTAACGAAAGCGCCGCCGTCAAGGCACCAGAGAGAAATATTGTTTTGATAAGTTTCATACTTTTTGAATATTTAAATGATGTCACGGCTGATTAGAATGTAAGGTTCACACCGAAGGTGAAACTTGAGACGGCAGGAACACCGCAGTAGTCGAATCCTACAGAAGAAGATCCTCCACGGCCAGCTCCTGATGCCGCAACCTCAGGATCTCCATCATAGTTCGTGAAGAGAAGAAGGTTGTTCGCTATGGCTGAAACCGACGCCCTCTTGATCACCTTGCTCTTTTCCAGAAGCTTCTTAGGAAGGTTATAGGTGACGGAGAGAGTACGAAGCCTCAGAGAGTTGACCTTTGTTATCCAGTTGGCCGTCTCGTAGTTGTAGGCTCCTGTGTAGTAATTCTTGATGATGTTGTAGCCAGATGTCTTTGCGTTGTTGAAGTCATAAGTCTGATCAGGCTCATAAACATAAGTCTCCGGATCCGTATAACCAATCACCTCTTTCTTGTCGTTGAGGATCTGGTGCACACCACTGATGACGAGAGGCTGATTCCTTACCTCAGCCGAGAACTTGCTGGTACCATACTGTGTCATAGCATACTTGGTTCCGTTGAACACGTCACCACCGATGCGGAATTCCCACAGCATATTGAAGGACAGATTCTTGTAGGTGAATGTGTTGTTCCAACCACCGGTCAGCTTGGACTCTCGGTTTCCGACCTGGATGGCTGTCGCATCTGTCTTAAGAGGCATATTGTTTTTATCAAGGACTATGTTGCCATCATCATCCCTCATCCAAGTTGTTCCGCTGATGGCCATAAAGTCACCACCTGAGAATGAAGCCGCCTTGGCACTTCCGTACTGAACATCAGTCACATACATAACGTTCATACCTGCCGGCAGACCGTCCATAGTACCTCTGTTGCCGGCGATGTTTAGAGCGGATTCCCAAACGAAATTCTTGTTCTCGACAGGAGTTCCGGAGAGGGAGAACTCGACACCCTTGTTGTAAACGTTACCCGCATTGATCGAGCAGAAGATGTAACCTGTTGACTGAGGGCCGCGCGGGCTCAGGATCTGGTTGTAAGAGTCATTGGTGTAGTAAGCCACGTCCATCTTCAACCTGTGCTGGAAGAAATGGAGTTCGAGACCGATCTCGGAAGATTTGCTCATCTCAGGACGGAGGTATGGGTTACCACGTTCCCAAGTCGCACCGACTCCGGTCTTGCCTAAAAGGTATGAACCGACAGGCCAAAGCTTGGTGTTGGTCTCGTAAGCGCCGGTGTCCTTACCAACCTTTGCCCAAGAAGCCCTGATCTTACCAAAGCTTAGGATATTGTCAGACATCACACCGGTGTCCTTAAGCAGTTGGCTGAACACGAACGATCCACTTACCGAAGGATAGAAATAGGAACGGTTCTCCACAGGAAGAGTTGAAGTCCAGTCGTTACGTCCGGTCGCCGAGAGGAACACGGTGTTCTTCCAGTCAAGACGAACCTCACCGAAGACACCGACAAGTCTCTTCTTGGTGGCAGAGTGCTGGAACTTCTTGTTATTGTCCGTCGCGTTGGCGTAAGAATAGAAATCCGGAACCTCGAAGTTCCACGCCATCTTGTAGTTCCTGTCGGTTGACGTGTCGTCAGTGGCCATACCTGCCATAATGTTTCCGTGGAAATCACCGATGGAGTGGTTGGCGTTGATCATAAGGTTGTTGGAGAGGTATGAATATTTAAGGGTGTTGTCACTCATCATACCTTTCTGCCAAACCTGCTGGATGGCACCTTCCGGAGCGATGCGGGTTGAGTTGATCGTGTTGTAGGTGTCCACACCGAGACGGTAGTTGATGAAGAGCCACTTGGTGATGTCGGCGCGGACATTGAGAGAACCGGTGAAACGCTCTGTCTTGTCCTGATAGCTGTTCTTGTTGAGGATCCAGTAAGGATTGTCCCTCTCGTCCCAAGGATCGAGACGGTCTCCGAACATTCTGTAACGTGTTCCGTCCGCATTGGCCCAATGCTCCATATCGTCAGTGGTGCTCCAGCCATAGACGGCTCCGAGGGTACCGGTACCTGATGATCCGTAAAGACCTCCAGAGGTAAGGGTCCTGTCTGTCGTGGCCTTTGAATATGCGGTGTTGACGCTGAATGTGAATATCTTGAACTTCTGCTCACCGTTGAAACGGAATGTTGTCTTGTCGTAACCGGTGGTCGGCACGATACCGTCTTGGGCATATTTGGAGGCGGAAAGGAAGAAGTTTCCGTCCTTATGTCCTCCCGAGACGCTGAGGTTGGTGTCCCACGTCCCGGCAGGGGTGAAGAAATTACCTATATTATCATAGGTCTGTGTACCTGCCGCAACCTTCTCTCCCCAAGAGTTGTAGGAAAAGTCGTTGAATTTCGCACCGAGGTAGTTTCCGTCGTTGTCGTAGAGATCTTCCATATAACCGCGGCTGTACTCGGTCTGTGCCTCAGGGAGAGACTTGGCCCAGGACGTGATGTATTTGGTGTTGAGATTGACCTCAACGACACCGTCCTTACCTTTCTTTGTGGTGATGAGGACCACACCGTTCGCGGCACGTGATCCGTAAAGAGCGGAAGCGGCGGGACCCTTAAGGATTGACATGCTCTCGATGTCCTCAGGATTGATGTCCATGACACGGTTGGAAGATGTTGTGGAACCAGATCCGGATCCGTCGAATGCGGAGTTGCCTACAACCTGTGAGGAGTTGTCATAGATCACACCGTCCACAACAAAGAGAGGCTGGTTGTCACGGCTCTCCGATCCTGATGTACCACCACGAAGGATGATCTGCGCTCCTGATCCGGCGGCGCCTGAAGACTGGGTGATGTTCACACCGGCTATCTTGCCGGACAATGAGCTGATCGCATTGGCGGTCTTGTTCTTCATCAACTCGGAGGCATTGATGTCTTCCACAGCGTAACCAAGCGACTTTCTTTCCCTCTTGATTCCAAGGGCGGTGACAACAGATTCGTCAAGAAGCTCGTTGTCCTCGGAGATGGTGACACTCAACGGCTGGCCGTTCCAGACCACCTCCACTGTCTTGTAGCCGATGCCGGAGAACACGATAGTGGCTCCTGGAGCCACATTTGAGAGAGTAAAGGTTCCATCAGGATTGGTCATGGTACCGTTCGATGTACCTCTGACAATTACACCGATGCCGACTGTACCTTGGCCGGAAGCGTCCACGACTTTTCCGGTTGCAGTACGGTCCTGTTGCTGCGAGGCTGCCGCCTCTGACAGCGAACCAGCCTTGGACTCAGCCGCAAACGAGGTCGTTCCTGCCAGGAAAGACCCTGCAAGCATCATAGCGAGAAAGGCGTTCGTTCTGTACGTGCGATTCTTTTTCATTTAATTGAAATTTGTATGGAATTGAATAATTATTTTCTTTGCTGATAAATGTATTAATAATTTCTCACTCTCACAAGAGAGATCTTAACATCATTCCCAAAGTATATGCGATTTTGTAAAAATAACGATTGACCGAATCGGGAAGATCGTCACAAGACACAAGAGGTCGTTCTTAAAGTCAAACGGCACATTGACAAGAGGAAACAATTTGTTTTCTGTGGGGTTTATTCTTCCGTCGGAATTGCTTATCTTTGCAAGCTACTATTATTAACAGGCTACTGAATATGTTCGATAACTTACAGGAGAGACTGGAAAGATCCTTCAAGATTCTGAAGGGTGAGGGTAAAATCACCGAGATCAATGTCGCCGAGACACTGAAAGACATCCGCAGGGCGTTGCTGGACGCGGACGTGAGCTTCCGTGTGGCGAAGGACTTCTGCGACAAGGTTAAGGTCAAGGCTATGGGGCAGAATGTCCTCACGGCCGTGAAGCCTCAGCAGATGATGGTCAAGATCGTCCACGACGAGCTGGCCGATTTCATGGGAAGCGCCTCGCAGGACATCAACATCAAGGGCAATCCAGGGATAGTCCTTGTGGCCGGTCTGAACGGTTCCGGCAAGACCACATTCTCGGCCAAGCTGGCAAACAACATCAAGAGCAAAAGGGGAATGAAAGTTCTCCTCGCGGCCTGCGACACGTTCCGCCCGGCCGCCATCGAGCAGTTGAAGGTGCTTGGCGATGGAATCCAGGTTCCGGTCTACACCGAAGAAGGTGTCAAGGATCCTATCCAGATAGCCAAGAACGCGATAGCCAAGGCCAAGGCGGAAGGATATTCAGTAGTCATCATAGACACCGCCGGCCGTCTGGCTGTGGATCAGGAGCTGATGGACGAGATCTCAGCGCTGCACAAGGCCGTCAATCCCACCGAATCCCTGTTCGTGGTCGATGCGATGACCGGTCAGGATGCAGTGGAAACCGCCAAGGTTTTCAACGAGAGGCTTGATTTCGACGGAGTGGTGCTTACCAAGATGGATGGTGACACCAGAGGCGGTGCCGCACTTTCCATCAAGTACGTGACCGGAAAGCCGATCAAGTTCATCTCCTCCGGAGAGAAGATGGAGGCGATGGACGTGTTCCACCCTGGACGAATCGCCGACAGGATCCTCGGAATGGGCGACGTTGTCTCCCTCGTCGAGAAAGCCCAGGAACAGTTCGACGAAAAGCAGGCCCGGGAGACCAGAAAGAAACTGGCCAAGGACAAATTCGGACTGATGGACTTCTACAATCAGATTCAGCAGGTCAAGAAAATGGGGAACATCAAGGACCTGGCGGGAATGATCCCTGGACTCGGCAAGGCCATCAAGGACATCGACATCGACAACGACAAGGCATTCAAGGGAATAGAGGCCATCATCATGTCCATGACTCCTGAGGAGAGGGACAACCCAGAAATCATCAACGGAAGCCGCCGCAAGAGGATAGCGGACGGAAGCGGCACGAATGTGGCCGAGGTCAACAAGCTGCTCAAGCAGTTCGAGACCACCCGCAAGATGATGAAGAGCGCGCTGACGGGAAATCTGGCACAGAGACTTCGCGGGTTCAGAAGGTAAAGGCTTCGGTCGCTTCGACAGGCTCAGCGAGCGCAAACTAAATTAAATCCTCCGACCCTTCGACAAGCTCAGGGACCGGAGGATTATTGATTTGCGGCAAATGGCATATTCATCAACCCAGAAAGTAATCCTTCCGGCGGGGAGCCTCAAGCAGACGGTCTGAATATACCGCCGGAGCGAACGGTCTCATGTTGTAGTGCGAGGCCATCACCTGACCGTAAGCTCCGGCGCTACGGATAGCGATAAGGTCTCCTCTATGGCTTTCCGGAAGAGTGCGTTCCTTGCCGAAAGTGTCGGCGGACTCACATACCGGCCCCACGACATCATAAACGTGAATCGCACGTGAATCCCCGTCCTCATAATGTGCTGAAAGGTTCTCGATGGAATGATAAGCGCCATACAACGCCGGCCGGATAAGATCGTTCATTCCCGCGTCCACCATCAGAAAACTTCTGTTCTCCCCTTTCTTGACAAAGACAACCTGTGTGATCAAAGACCCGCATTGCGCCACAACCGAACGTCCAGGTTCTATATGGACAGTCTGATCAGGTCTGCGCGCAAGATTCTTGTCGATGGTCCTGAACCACGTCTCGAAATCAGCAATCGGATCAGTGTCCGGGGCATCATAATTGACCCCGAGGCCTCCTCCAAGATCTATATTTCTGACGGTCAACCCTTTGCGCTCAAACAAAGAAACAATCTCATTGACTCTGGCGCACTCAAGGCTGATGACATTCTCCACGTCAAGAATCTGAGAGCCTATGTGGAACTGAAGTCCGAAGAAGTCGAGAGATGGATCAGACTTCAACATCGCCACCGCCCCGTCAAAACTCCTGTCAGAGAGGCCGAATTTGTCCTCATAGAGGCCGGTGGTGATGTACTGGTGAGTGTGCGCGTCTATGTTCGGATTGATCCTAAGACTGATTGAAGCCTTACGGTCCAACCTGCGGGCCAGAGCGCTGATGATCTCCATCTCCTCCAATGATTCGA
The DNA here is from genome assembly GCA_963657715.1 of uncultured bacterium. Taxonomy (GTDB): domain Bacteria; phylum Bacteroidota; class Bacteroidia; order Bacteroidales; family UBA932; genus Cryptobacteroides. Next base: position 7,836 of record CAVKML010000037.1, read on the forward strand.
CCACGAAAGCGCCGATCCCTGCCTGAAATGCCTGACAGATCTCACGGTCAGTCTTGCCGACACCAGCGAAGAAAATCTGTCTCGGCTCATAGCCGCATCCGACGGCGAACTCTATCTCGTCCCCGCTGACACAATCCGCTCCGAAACCCTTCGAACTCAGGATGTCATTAAGGCGACGGTCAGAATTTGCCTTTATGGAATAATGAGCATGGATCCCGTAACGGGCAGAAAGCTCCGCTACCTTGTCGGCTGTGCGCCGGAAAAGATCAATGTCGTAGTAGTAAAATGGCGTGGCCACCTTGCTGAATGCCGCGAAATCGCCTATCTTTAACATATTCGGAAAATTACTTCTTAAACAGTCTTACCATATTCCCAGAACAACTCGCCACTTCCATGGAGGCGGTTTTGATTTGTTTGTTTGAAGCTTTTCACCTCAATGAACAATTCAAGACAACTTCTTATCTGGCAGATATTCATGAAGAATAAAACCTCTTCAAAACCAAAACAATTGCAAAAGTAATCTAAAATTTCTAAATTCGCACACTATTGTACGTTCAGAGGAGTTTTCTGACACGAGATAGCGATTGAAAAATACTTTTAACATTAGGACAAAAAATGGAAAAAGGACCTATTTCACAATTCATCACCCACAACTACCGCCACTTCAACTCGGCATGTGTGGTTGACGCCGCGAAGGCCTACTGTGACCTTCTCGACAAGGGAGGAAAGATGTTCCTTGCTATGGCAGGTGCGATGAGTACCGCCGAAATCGGACTTTCCCTCGCGGAGATGATCCGTCAGGACAAGTTCTCGTTCGTCTGCTGCTCGGCCAACAACCTTGAGGAGGACATCATGAACCTCGTCGCCCACTCACACTATTACAGGATTCCGGGCTACCGCGACCTCACTCCGCAGCAGGAGCAGGAGCTGCTTGAGAACCACTACAACCGTGTGACCGACACATGCATCCCTGAGGAGGAGGCCTTCCGCCGTCTTGAGGGAGCCCTCGTCGATGTGTGGACAAAGGCGAAGAACGAAGGAAAAAGGTATTTCCCTTATGAATATCTCTACCAGATCCTCCGCAGCGGTGTTCTGGAGCAATACTATGAAATCGACCCTAAGGACAGCTGGGTAATGGCTGCCTGCGAGAAGAATATTCCTATCATCTGCCCTGCATGGGAAGACTGCACCACCGGCAACATCTTCACTGCCCACTGCATCCGCGGAGAGTTCCCTACCGACCTCGTCAAGACCGGAGTTGAGGTTATGATGTTCCTGGTTGACTGGTACAAGGCCAACGCCACCGGAGCCGGCGTGGGATTCTTCCAAATCGGTGGCGGCACCGCCGGCGACTTCCCTATCTGCGTCGTTCCTATGATGGAGCAGGATCTCGGATGGAAGGGCACACCGCTTTGGTCATATTTCTGCCAGATCTCCGACAGCACCACTTCTTACGGTTCATATTCAGGAGCCGTTCCTAACGAGAAGATCACATGGGGCAAGCTGTCCCCTACCACTCCACGCTTCATTGTGGAGAGTGACGCGACAATCGTCGCACCGCTGATCTTCGCCTACGTGCTGGGATGGTAGTCCATCGCTGACTTATCGGAAGGTGATGGCCAAACAATCTGGCCATCACCTTTTTTGTAGGTGCTCGGTTAAGGATTACCGTGTTTTTGTAACCATAAAACCAGAGGGACGCATTCGTTCCTTCCAAACGACCAAACCAATATGAAAGGAAATTCCAGAAAAGGGACTCCCTTTATCGTGGCAATATCCAAGAAGCTGCGAAAAATCGGATGCGGCAGGATCGCCGCCATTCAAGGAAGAATCAACACCAGAAAGACTCTTGACAAAGTTGAGAAACGCCTCGCCAGATGGATCAGAGACTGCAAACATCATGAGAGTTATGATTCAATGGAGGAAATTCTTGACGAACTTGGGCTGACAAACGGGGAGTTGACTATCTATTGCTCGCGTGTACTCAATAAAAAGTTCCTCACATGGAGGAAAGAACTTAGGATCGAAGATGCCAAAAGGCTTCTTATGGAGAATCCGGACGCTCCGGTACATCATATCGGCTACATCGTGGGATTCAGCGACAAATCAAATTTTAGGAGACAGTTCAAGGAAGTGGTCGGCTGCACACCCACAGAATGGCGGGAGCGGCACATCAAAAACATTCAAAAAGTTCTTTGAATATCGAAAAACATCATTATCTTTGTGGTGTATTAATAAACTATTACACTAACAAGATATGATAAACATCAAAGATCTGGCTTTCAACTACGGCAAGACACCCGTCCTGAAAAGCATAACAACGACACTTGAGGAAGGTCGCATCTACGGCCTTTTGGGTGAGAACGGAGTCGGCAAAACCACCCTGCTGACACTTCTGTGCGGTCTGAAGAAAGTTTGCTCCGGCAGCATCACAACCGATGGTGAGAACCCTTTCGACCGTACCCCGACCCTGCTCCAGAATCAGTTCTATCTTCCTGACGAGGTTCTTCCTGTCGCAATGAAAGCGGAATGCTTCGCAAAGGAAAGAGGAGCGTTCTGGCCGAACTACGACCATTCCAAGTTCCTCGAAATAATGAAAGAGTTCGAGAATGACCCTGCCAAAAAGATGAACCAGATGTCCGCCGGGCAGCTGAAGAAAACCTATATCTCATTGGCTCTGGCCTGTGGCTGCAAGTACATATTCATGGATGAGCCGACTAACGGTCTGGACATCCCTTCCAAGACGCAGTTCAGAAGCGCCATAATGAAGTACACCTCCGATGACTCCACAATCGTCATCTCCACACATCAAGTGAGGGATCTGGAGAACATCATCGACCCGATCATAATCCTTGACCGTCAGGATGTTCTGCTGAACGCTTCTGTGGAGGAGATCACAAGCAAACTGTACTTTGACTACGGCACGCAGCTCCACACGGAATCCCTTTACAGCGAGCAGCTTCCCGGAGGATTCATTCAGGTTTACCCTAACTCGACCGGCGAGGACAGCAAGATCAACGTGGAGGCCCTTTTTAATGCGGTACACAAGAACAAAGAGCTGATCAAAGGGATGTTCAACAACAAATAAGGAGGAATGAATATGAGCAATACATTCAATTTCAACAGGTTCGGAAAATATTTCGTTTACGACCTCAAGAGGCAGTGGAAAAACATCGGAATGCTGATGCTGATCTTCGCCCTGTTCCCGATCATATTCTATATGCTTTACATGTTCTTCGCGGCGATGTTCGACGGAGGACTCATGAAGATATTCACAGGAATTGAGATTGACGGCCCTGCGGGATGGACAAGATTCGGAGTGTTCGTCGCGATGACCACAATCTTTGTGATGCTGTTTCCTTCAAGAGCCTACGGTGAGATCACAGACAAGGCCAAAGGATCAGAATGGCTGATGCTGCCGGCGTCAAGACTGGAGAAATTCACATCGATGATGCTTATCTCGCTAGTTGTCATCCCATTCATCTACATCACTGTCTATCTTTTAAGCGACGCTTTTGTCTGCCTGCTCGACAAGTCCTGCGGAGATTCGCTCATGTCATTCAGAATCAATGAGAATATAGTCGATAACTCCCTCGTGTTTCCAGCCAACGGGTTCTGGATTCTGGCATCCACCATTGTGGGAAACGCGATCATATTCCTACTCGGAGGCTTGATATTCAAGAAATGGAAGGTAGTGGGAACCGCGCTTGCGCTCTTCGCGCTTGAAATGGTACTTTCCAGCATGCTCAGTGCATTCATAACCAACGCTGACCTCGAATCGTGGGGCGAATGGTTTTCAGACTGGGCGATAAGGCACGCCGACAACATCGACCTTTGGCTAAACGCCTTCCTCAACTTCTGGCTGCTGCTGATTGTAGCGATCTGCGGGACTTGGTCCTGGTTCCGGATCAAAAGGCTTCAACATTAACGTTTTTGACTATGGAATTCAATTCAAACAAAGCTATCTACTTACAGATAAGCGACATAATCTGCGAGAAGATTCTCTCCGGCGAACTGAAGACCGACGACAGAATCCCGTCAGTCAGGGAATATGGAGCCTCTATCGGCGTGAACCCAAACACGGTGATGCGCTCTTATGAGAAACTCACCAATGAGGGAATCATCTACAACAAGCGCGGCATCGGCTATTTCATCGGTGAAAAGGCCAAGGGCATCGTGCTGGAGAACAACAGGAAGGAGTTCCTCGAAGTCGAGCTTCCGACCTTCCTCAAGAAGATGGAACTTCTGGGACTCGACCCGAAAGAATTATTAATCAAACGATAAACGAATATTTTGGCGACTTAAAGTCCACCAAGCGTGATTTTATGAATATTATGAGAATATTAAAGAATATCCTGACCGCCGTGGCGTTGGTCATTACGGCGACAGGTCTGTCATCCTGCTATTTCAGGATCAGCGATGACGCGAAGAAACAGTTCAAATACGATATGCGATACCGTATGCACGATGAGGAAGGAGAGGTTGACACTGTTACCTACACTCCAGGAGAGTTCCATTCGGTATGCAACAACGGTGGCATCGATGATGTGATGGTCGTTCAGACCGAAAATGAGTTCAAGGTTGAAGTGATCTCCTACAAGATGATGACCGACTCAATCCGTGTGACAAATGAAAATGGTGTCCTGACGGTTGGACTCACCGACAAAACCGCAAGAATCTTCGGACCTATACAGGTTCGTGTCTATGCCCCGTCTTTGAAAGAAATCACTTCAACAAAATCAAGTAACCTGCTAATCTCAGGCTATAAGGGTGACTCTCTGAGCATAGAGACTGTCGGATCAGGAAACATCAAGGCTTTTGATCTTGAGATTTCCGGAAAGTTGACAGTTCTTGGAACCGGAAGCGGCAACCATGAGTTAAGACACATCACCGCCGGGAAGATGGTCATTGACAAGAAAGGCTCCGGAGACGGAGAGTACAGCGATCTGAATGTTGGCACGCTATCTGTAACGTCAACAGGTTCGGGAGACGCGACACTTTCCGGGAAGGCGGATTCGGTCACATTCCACAAGGCAGGTTCCGGTGACATCGATGCCAGCGAGCTGAAAGCCAAAAGTGTGGAGACTCAGAAAAGTGGCAGCGGAGATCTTTTAGTCAATTGGGAATCTGTAAAATAAAGAATATGAAAAAGACATTATTCCACATTGCAGCCGTAACTCTGCTCGGCCTGACATCGACAGGCATTCTGGACGCAAAAACCAGCGGAGACGAGGATGACCACAAGACAAAGACCTACGATGTAGGCACCATTTCGTCCATCGATGCGAACGGACTGTTCAGTGTCACCTACGAACAGACTTCGGGAGCCACTGAAGTCTCGGTCAAGACCAAGGACAAGGTGTTCGAGTACCTTGATGTAAAGAACGATGACGGGATGCTCGTACTCAAGCTTAACCTCAAAGAGGGCAAGAGCTATTCGCTTTCGCCAATCGAGGTCAAAGTACGCACCAAGAACCTGACCTACGTAGAGTTGTCCGGATCCGGCAGTTTCACCTGCGGGAGCGACATCAAGACCGAGTCCCTGAAAATCCGGTCATCCGGAGCCGGAAGCGTGGACATCAAGGACTTGTCAGCCAAGAATTCGATTGAGATCATGACTTCCGGAGCCGGTAAGGTCAATCTGGACGGTGCCAAGGCCAAGGATCTCAGCGTCGAGATGAACGGAGCAGGCAAGGTGGAAGTTCAGGGGATCGAGTCAAAGACAACCACGGCTATCATCCGTGGAGCCGGCAAGATCACCCTCGGCGGCAAGACCGGAAACGCTACCTACAAGCTGAACGGTGTTGGAGTTATCGACGCCGAGTCCCTCAAAGCCGACAACGTCCGCTCCGACCGAGCCGGCATCGGCACCATCCGGTACTAGTTCCCTGACCTATCAGGTTCTGAGATACAGTCGCTTCGTCAGGCTCAGCGACCACAATAGTCCAGCCACTGAGCCTGACGAAGTGATCACGTAACGGAACTACGTAATAAATAGCAGGCACGGCCATAAGGCTTGTCTTAGGTCACTGAAGTCCGGTCACTGAGCCTGTCGAAGTGACCGTAATTTACAACCAGTGTCACCTCAGTGTTTTACGAAACGCTTTCAGGCTAATCGGCCACAGAGTGATGCCAATCAATGAATATGCTGAAAAACTCAAGGCCTAGCCTACAGGTTTTTCAGCATATTCATTATTCCACAGCGTTCAGTTCAAGGTTCTGCTGAAAGCGATTTGTAAAATGACTACTCCAGGTCTATCAACGGGTGGAATTAGACCTCATCAAAGGTCAGAACACACGCTCATCAGCGTGCCTTGCCGAAGATGGACTCAAGGATATTCTTGTCAAGCATTGTGACGCGGCTCAGGACTGACAAAGAATATGTCCGTCTGTCTCCCCACAGTTTCCGGGCGATGACCACACGTTGCTCCACACTGGCCTTTGTGAGCGAAGTCAATCCCCACAAGGCACCACAAACAGCCTTGGCCTCCTTTCTCAACTCGGTTTCTGACGCACGTTGAACCACCGCATTCGATGAGCATTCACGGTCAATGGCCGCCTCGACATCCTTCTTCTGGCTCATAAACGCAAGAAAAGCCCTTGGACTTCTGAACAATGACTCGGCCGATTTCCAATCAACATAAGAATGGGGCAGGAGTTTGCCTTCTTCATCGCAACGCCACTCTTCCGGCAAGGCAGTCAATGTGTGGAACATTGACCGACGTGTCAAGACTTGATATTCACCGACTCTCTTCCCTCGCCCAGCCAAAAGGTTATGGTCAACGAAATAGATGTCCCCAGGTCCCCACTCATACGACCAAGGAGCCAACGGGAATCCGGCAGCTATAGCATTCCTATAGACATACATAAACTTTGTCTTCAACTCATTTTCCGTGAATATGGGATCATTACTCACACGTATCTTCCCTTTGACCACATTACGTCTTTTTGTGCGGGACAGGAACGACTCCAATTTCACCCCGACAGAACGCGCGAACCTGTCACAATCCTGAGGCCTTCCTCTGGCTATAAGATGAAAATGAGTTCCCATGACCTGCATCACAAGAATAGTCATGTCACATTGGAACGCGGTCACCGCAAGGACATTCATTCCAAAGATATAATCCTCACGCGAATCGAAGAGTAAACTGACATTCGTTCCATCGGAATAGATGTGGGCATAGCCATCTATTGGTCTGTCAACCCATCCGGTTTGTGACGGCGTTGGTGTCACGACGCCGGAAACTTCACTCTGATTTCTGCTGTCTTTCATATTACAATATGGTTAATGGTTAAAGCGCAAGTCATTTGCACAAACATAGAGCAAAAATCACAGATTCACAATGGATCATAAAAAACATAAGGAAGGTTTTTCTGTTTTTTTATCGAATTCACATAAATGTCAGCATCGATAACGTTTTTCTTCTATCCAAAATAAAAGAATTATCCTATATTTTTTTCGTACAACGCTTCGACAAGCTCTGCGACCAGAATTGTATCAGTCACAAGCCTGCCGAAGTAACCGAAGAAAGAAAAACCATAAACTACCACGACCAAACCCTATTCTACGAAACGCTTTCAGGCCACCGAGCCACATAGTGGTGCCAATCAATGAATATGCTGAAAAACTCGTGGACCAAGTCTTGAGTTTTTCAGCATATTCATTATTCTACAGCATTCAGTCCCAACATCGGCTGAAAGGGTTTTGTAAAATTATGCCGTAATATGCTATGATAGTACTAAATTCTCACGGTTTTCACGATATTCATAAAGAAGATGCAAGGAATCCGTGAAACTGGATTTAGAAGAATGTCGTTGGATCACAAACGTCAATCAAGCAGAAGATACAAAGCGCAATAACACCAACTATGAATATAATGAAAAGAATCATTTACCTATTGGCCGCAGCCTTGGCATTGGCATCCGTCACATCATGCGAGTATTTCTATTCACTGGATCTTGAGAACCAATTCGAGAAGGGGATCTACATCTGGTCACAGGAAACAGGGCTCAAGACAGGAGACGACCCGACTACACTGGATGAGCTTGACAGCAAATGGTACCTAAACTACATCAAACCTGGCGATATGGGTTCATTCGCAGATATGATGGGATGGAGAAACGAAAGCTCACAGAGCATTGTGGATGGGGCATTCGCTGACACTGATACATTGATGATCGCCATTTTTGACGCAGAGGAACTTGACAACAACTGGGGTAAGGGAAAGATGTCCGACTATGTCATCCAGAAGTACTGGCTTGCCAAAGACGATGTCATCGAGAGTGACAACAAGACACTAAAGCGGATCTCATTCCCGCCCAACGAGGGTATGAAATCGGTCAGAATGGACCCGGCTTACGGAACCTATAATACCAAGTGACAGGATTTTACGAAACGCTTTCAGGCCAACCGGCTACAGAGCGGCACCAATCGAAGAATATGCTGAAAAACTCAAGGGTTAGCCTATAGGTTTTTCAGCATATTCATTATTTCACAGCGTTCAGTTCAAGGTTCGGCTGAAAGCAGTTTGTAAAAAGCGGCAATAGGACATGCAGCAGAAACAAAGCTATCAGCACGATCCTTTTTTTTGTAAATTTTACGCTATAAATTATTGCGGAATCGGAAACAATGATTATATGTTGCGTAAATTTTACACAACATAAAGAACACAGTATTGAATAGAGCTATAATAGATAAATATATCACAAAATTTAAGTGAATATGTTAGGAGCGATAACAGGTGACACGATCGGAAGCTCTTATGAGTTCCGGAACACAAAAGACTACAATTTCGAGCTGTTCAGTAATGACCGTTGTTACACTGATGATTCGATTATGACGATGGCGGTCGCTAAATGGCTGCTTGATGACCCGGAGCACTCACTTCAGACGCTTGAGGACACGATGGTCACATTCGGTAATAAATATACGTGTCCTATGGGAGGGTATGGACATTGGTTCAGCATCTGGCTTTTCTATCATGATAGGCTCGGTAAATATGACAACGAGAATGGTGAGATTCCTTACCATTCAGTTACAGGGCGGCATCCATACGGTTCCTGGGGGAACGGCTCGACGATGCGGGCAAGTGCCTGCGGCTGGTTCTTCGACACGCTTGAGGAAACGGAACGTGTGGCGGGATTGTCAGCGGTGATCACACACAATCACCCGGAAGGCATCAAAGGCGCTCAGGCCACAGCAGCAGCGATCTGGATGGCGCGGAATGGGAAGAGCAAAAACGAAATCAAAGAATACATCTCCACAAAGTATGATTACGACCTCAACCGGACTTATGAATATCTGAACAGAACACACGATTGGTCATCCAGCTGCCAAGGGACAGTCCCGGAAGCCATCATCGCTTTTCTGGAATCCCGTGATTTTGAAGACGCTATGCGTAAAGCCGTGTCAATGGGTGGAGTCAGTGAGGAAACTTCTTACGGAAAACTCTATACGGTTTGACCAAACCAACGATCAGAAGATGTAAAACTCTCTGCGGTACTGATAGTTGGAACGGAGGGACTCGAAGTTCTCTGGAGCCATGCGAAGCATGAAGTCATCGGTGAAGATCGGGTAGTTGTACTGGAGAACAGAGGCGACCTCACCTTGGGTCTTGCCTTTCAGGTCAAGACGGATTGACTCAAGGTCAATGATTTCGGTCTTGGGAAAGAAATCGAACAACGGGTCGATGCCGAAGAAGCGGGCAAGGGCGCGGACAGCCATCATCGTGCCGTTCTGCTTGCCTTGGTAGGAATAGCCGGCGATGTGGGGAGTCGCGATATCGACCATATTCAGAAGTTCACGGTCAATGTTCGGCTCGTTGTTCCAAGTGTCTATGATCACCGGTCCCAACTTCGGGATCGCGCGTTTCAACGCGGCATCATCCACAACCTCGCCCCTGGAGGCGTTGATGAATATCGTTCCCGGCTTCATCATGCCGAAAAACTCATCATCCGCCATTCCCTTTGTCGTTTCGTTCAGAGGCACGTGCATCGTCACGATGTCCGCATTGGCAAGCAGATATTCCAACGAGCAGAAACCCTCCATTCCCTCCTCGGTCATGCGTGGAGGATCATTCTTCAGCACCTTGAATCCGAGGGAACCGGCCACGGAATCAACCCGGCGGCCGACATTACCTACACCGACTATGCCCAGTTTACCACCGTCCAAACGTATGGCCTTTCTGGCGGCGACACCGTACAATGCAGAGAAAACATAGTTCATCACCCCTCCGGCATTGCATCCGGCGGAGTTACGGGCGATGATGCCTTTCTCATTGCAATACGGCAGATCGATGTGATCCATTCCGATGGTCGCCGTGGCGATAAATTTCACCGGAGTACCTTCCAGCAATGACGCGTCACACTTCGTCCTGGTCCTGATGATAAGCGCGTCGGCATTCATGGCATCCTCATGGGAGATCGCCCGGCCTTCCATGTACCTGACATCCGCATACGGTTCCAAAACACCTTCTATGAAAGGAATCGCATCATCTACTATGATCCTGATCCTGCTATCCATAACATTCTGATTAAGAAATCAAACGACTGCCCAAAAAGCGATTAAAAAAAACAACTATTTAAGAATCAATTCTTTGACATAACCAACCTTATCATAATCCTTGACAAACAGCTCATCTTTCGCAAGAAACTGGTTCATCGCCTGAATCAAGGCAGGCTTCTGAAACTCCAGATGGCTCCGAAGCATCGAAGAAGACATCGTCACGTAAAGTTTTCCGTCCCTGTAAAACTTCCTCAATGTCTGGCCGGCAACTCCAGACACCGCATCCCAAGCGGCGAAGACCCGCTGTGTGTTGAGTCCCGCGCTCAGTTTTAATGCCCTTATGTACATAGGGATGAGTTGTTCCATCCCCAAAGCCTCCTTGCGTGGCGTACCTTTGATTTTCTTGAACTCAGCCATCGTCAAATCTCCCGAAACTCACCCTTCACGGCCTCGAAATAGGCCCTGTCGGTGGTAAGACCGTCCACAATCCCCGACATCCTGACCTTGTTGCAGTCAGTTATGAATATCTGTCCGAAATCACTTCCGGCGACCATTCCCAACAAGTTGGAGATCCGGCCCATGTCAAGTTTGTCGAACACATCATCCAGCAGCAGCATAGGCGGAAAGCCGTACCTCCGCTTCATCAGCTCGTACTGGGCGAATTTCAAGGACACCAGAAACGACTTCTGTTGCCCCTGCGAACCGCACCTGCGGATCGGGAAGCCGTTCATCTCAAAGAGAAAATCATCCCTCTGGATCCCGGCGGTGGTGTATTTGAATATTCTGTCCTTCTCCCGTGAAGCCTTCAGCAGTTCCACCAGCGAACCCTTTCTCAAATCCGACTTGTAGTCGATCGACACGGTCTCGCAGCCGCCGGAAAGCGTGGCGTAGCTCTCGGCCACCAACGGCAGAAGGTCCTTGACAAAGGCATCCCTCTTTCCGTGGATCACTCCGGCATATTCATCCATCCTTTCGTCAAACACGGCAAGAAGCGACTCGTCGAAAGAGCCGTCCTTGAGCATTTTGTTGCGCTGGAAAAGGAGACGGTTATACTGTTGCATCGCGGCGAGATATTCCCGGTCCATCTGCGAAAGCACCGAATTGATGAAACGGCGTCTGTCATCGCCGCTGTCACTCACAAGGGAAGTGTCTGACGGTGAGACCATCACGATCGGCAACACCCCTATGTGTTCCGAGATCTTCGAATATGCCTTGTCGTCCCGCCGCACCTTTTTCTCGCCTTTGCCGTCCACCTGCACGGAGAACCGCGCGTCCGGCCCCATATTCATTGAATATGTCCCGGAGACGGCGAAAGTGTCTGTGCCGTGCCGGAAGTTGAACCTGTCAGACGAGGCGAATGCGCTCTTGGTCATGGAAAGGTACCAGACCGCATCCATAAGATTTGTCTTTCCCTCCCCGTTATTGCCCCATATACAATTGATGTTCGGAGAGAAAGACAGTTCCTGAAACGCTATGTTCTTGAAATTCTGGACGACTATTTTCTTTAGAACCGGCATCTGAACTATTTTCTGACGCGACAAAGATAGTCATTTTAACGGTAAATGAGATAGGGCTTCCAATAATTGCAGGATTAAACATTTTTTCCTATTTTTGTGGGCTATTATTCGATAATAACAAAAACTATATAGAAATGGCAAAGCAAGATGCAATTGTAAAGGAGAAAGAGCAGGAGCGTGAGGAGAAGGTCATCGAGACCGTGTCCAAGACCGACCAGTTCTTCCGTGAGAACAAAAAGACAATCTACGGCATTCTGATCGCCCTTGTGGTGATCGCCATCGTCCTTGTGGCGTACCAGAAGTTCTATGTGCAGCCTAAGAGTGACGAGGCTACCGCACAGATGATTCCGGCCGAGGCCAACTTCCGCAACGGCGAGTTCGAACTTGCGCTCAACGGTGACGGCAACGTGCTAGGTTTCGCCCAGATCATCAACGATTTCGGTGCCAAGGGAGGCAAGGATGTCTATTTCTACGCCGGAGTCTGCGAGCTGCAGCTCGGAAATTATCAGGAGGCCATCGACTATCTCAAGAAGTACAACGGCAAGGATGCCATCCTTTCAGCCCGCGCTACCGGATGCATCGGCGACGCCTATGTAGGGCTTGAGAAGTACAAGGAAGCGCTTGGCTACTTCGAGAAGGCCGCGGCGACCGCAGACAACATGTTCGCGGCCGCATATCTCCTCAAGGCTGGAGTGACCTGCGAGGAACTCGGCGACAGCGCCAAGGCCCTCACCTACTACAAGCGGATCAAGGACCAGTACGCCAACTCAGCTGAAGGCTACGACATTGACAAGTACATCACCCGCATCGAGAACCAGACCAAATAAGGAATATGGGAAGAGCGTTTGAATTCAGAAAAGAAAGGAAACTGAAAAGGTGGGGCCACATGGCCAAAACCTTCACGAAAATCGGAAAGGAAATCACAATCGCCGTAAAGCAGGGTGGACCTGATGTTGTCGGCAACTCCAGGCTCAGGGCCCTTATGGCCGAGGCCAGAAGCGAGAACATGCCTAAGGACAACGTCGAGAAAGCCATCAAGAGAGCCCTTGAGAAGAATCAGGGAGACTTCAAGGAGGTCGTGTTCGAGGGTTACGGTCCTCACGGAATCGCTTACCTCGTCGAGACAGCGACCGACAACAACACCCGTACGGTGGCTAACGTGAGAAGCTATTTCACAAAGTGTGGCGGTTCTCTTGGCACCAGCGGCAGCGTAAGCTTCATGTTCGACCACAAGTGCGTGTTCCGCATCAAGTATCAGGAGGGGATGGACATCGATGAGCTTCAGCTTGCGCTGTGCGAGTGCGATGACGACCCTGAGGTTTTCATCGAGGAGCAGGAGGACAAGGATGAGAACATCACTAAGAACGTGGTGATCTACGGAGCCTACGAGTCCTATGGCGCGATTCAGAAATACATTGAGGACAATGGCTACGAACTCGTGTCCGGAGGATTCGAGAGAATACCTAACGTGGATCTCAAGGATGTCACACCGGAGCAGCGTGAGACTCTTGACAAGCTCACCGGGCTTCTTGAGGATGATGACGATGTCACCAATGTTTACAGTACGCTGAAACCGGCGGAGTAATGATTACACACTTATAGAAAAAGTGTTCCTCGACAGAGGGACGCTTTTTTTATATTCAAGAATCAGCATTTCACCACAAGTAACGGAAATTTGCTATTTTGCGGGCAGGAATTTTGAATGAAACGGGATTCTTGATAAATTTGTGATTTGGAAAATTTGATAAAAATACAGTAATATGAGCATCCAGCAGGATAACATCAAGAAACTGGTCGAGCGGAGAGCCGCGGCCAGGATGGGCGGAGGCCAGAAAAGGATCGATGCCCAGCATGCGAAAGGCAAGTTGACGGCGAGGGAACGTCTCGCGCTGCTGCTTGACGAGGGAAGCTTCGAGGAATTCGATATGTTTGTCCGCCACCGCTGCACGAACTTCGGAATGGAGAAACAGCACTTTGACGGAGATGGAGTTGTC
>CAVKML010000038.1:0-21636 GCA_963657715.1 uncultured bacterium
TTGCTGCCACTTTTGTGTTATTGCAGGGGCCTCACGTAGTTGGTCGGAGGCTTACATCGTACATCACAGAAAAGGATTGATGACAAACATTGCATTTTGCGTTATGTGCTCTATTATATACAATATTTTGAGAGCCACAATAGGGACAGATACCGGAACGTTTGCGCAACAATGGCTATCAGCAAGCCAAGTCTCAAAACAGCCAATTTCTGAACAGAAAAACAAATGATTATTAGTTTGCTATTCTAAAATTAACTACATTTGTGTTATGATAATGGATTTAAAGCATATTGGCAACATCCCTGTCAGCGCTTCAGCCGTCGCATCCTTGTTTCCAGAAATAAAGGCAGGGAATCAAAAGGTGCGCAACCTGGAGACCACGGGAAAGTTAATAAGGCTCAAAAAAGGACTTTACGTAGTTGCGCCGAAAGTGTCAAACGTTACCCTCTCAACTGAGTTGATTGCCAATCACCTTTACGCACCCTCCTACATCTCGATGCAAACAGCTTTGAGATATTATGGGCTGATTCCGGAAGCAGTATATACGACCCAATCGATGACATTGAAGCATTCGCGCGACTTCGACACACCTGTGGGGCGCTTTGAATTTCATATTATCTCTCGGGAAGCATTTCCCATCGGAATTACAAGTCTCAACAAGCAGGCATATGCATTTCTTATCGCCACGCCAGAAAAAGCGCTTTGCGACCTTATAGCAAACTCTCCAAAAGTCAATCTACGCTATCTGAAGGATGTGGAACTCTATCTGGAAGAGGATATTCGTATGGATATCGAAGACCTCAGAAAGATGGATGTGTCAATATTCAAACGTTATGCCGATGTTGGTAAAAAGGCCAATTCTATAGAAACCATCATAAAGTATCTAAGAAAATGAGCGAAAACGGAATATTCAACAAAATGCTGTCAGCCTATGACCTGACTACTGAACAGAAGAAGCGAAACGCCACCTTTGAGGTTAATCAACAGATTATCCTTGCAGGTCTCTACAATGGCGGATTCTTCAATGAGGCTGCTTTCTATGGAGGCACTTGCCTTCGTATCTTCCATGGACTTCAACGTTTCTCTGAAGATATGGATTTCTCGCTTCTTGCGCCAAACAAAGATTTCGATTTCACCCGATACTTTCAGCCCATCATCGACCAATTCACAATGATGGATCGTTCAGTTGTGATAACAAAAAAAGACAAGAAAAATTTCGGAAAGGTGGAGTCAGCATTTCTTAAGGATAACACTGATGTCTATGACATTACCTTTCAGACCGAAAAATCAGTCAAGATAAAGATTGAGGTTGACACACAACCACCATTGAAATTCAACACAGAACAGAATCTGCTGCTGACGCCTCAATCCTTTATGACTCGGTGTTTTACACTAACAGATCTGTTTGCCGGTAAAATGCACGCTTTGGTCTATCGCGCGTGGAAAAACCGCGTCAAGGGGCGAGATTGGTATGACTTTGAGTGGTATGTCCGTAATAATGTGCCTCTTGGCTTTACACATCTCCACGAACGAATCCTTCAGTTCAATCAAGAGGACATAACCAAAGAGACTTTTCTGGAAAAACTTACAGAGCGTCTCTCTACAACGGATATCAATCAAGTCAAGGCCGATGTGCTTCCTTTTGTACGCAATCCTAAAGAACTGGACATCTGGTCAAATGACTACTTTCTGCAATTGGCCAGAATGCTCCGGTTTGAGTAAGTCACCTATATAAACCTGCACCTATTCTATAAAGTCAAGATATTCAAAAAAACACCCGAGACGCTTGGGAAGGCGGGTCGGGTGCGGGAATTTGTTATATTCGTTCGTTATTTTGTGACTAAAAACGCTTAGAACTTGAGGGTAAGGCGGCCGAGGGCGGTGGTGCCAGACATCGGGATGAAACCGAGTTGGTAGTAGCGGTTGTCGTTCGGGTGACCAGAAGACTCGCAGACGGCGGAATATGTCCAACCGGAGGTGGCCACGTGAGCATTGAATATGTTGTTGACATCAAGGCCGAGGGTGATTTCCCTCAGGAAGCCACGAAGTTTGATCGGATAGCTGAAGCTGACTCCGGACAATGAATATGCCGGAAGGGAGCGGTCCTTGTTCTGGGTGTTGTCAAGGTACTGGCGACTCACGAAGGAAGTGTGCCATGTAGCCTGGACACCTTTAACCTTGAATACGGCGAATCCGTTGACGATAGCGGACGGGGAGAAAGCCAGCGTCGAGTTGTCATAGTGGTTGGTTCTGATACCAGTCTCCTCATTGTCCCAATCCTCAATGACTTCATCGAAATCCTTGATCTTGTTGGCGCTGAGGGCGGCGTTGGCCTCAAGGGTCAGCCATTTGGCGACATCCACACCGGCAGTAAGCTCAACTCCGGCACGGTAAGAGTCCTTGATGTTGGTGGTGAGGTTCTCGCCGATGTCGCTTTGCATTCCGGTCTGGACGAACTGGTTCACATAATCCATAAAATAGAAGTTGGCTCCGGCGCGGAAGATCGAGCCTGAATACTGATAACCCAACTCATAATCATTGACGTGCTCGGCCTTCGGGAACGGATAGTTGTAGTTGTCAGTGAAGTTGTTGCGCTCAGGCTCACGGTTGCTCATAGCAAATGAAGCATATGCCCTGTGGTTGCCGACATTGTAGCTGACACCCACTTTCGGATTGAAAAAATTGTAGGTCTCATTGATGTCCAGACGCTGATTCATGTATGTGCCATCCTTCTGCTTGACAAACTTGTCATTGATGCCGTCCGTTGTGTAACGAACGTGCCTGTACTGAAGGTCGGCGAATGCCGTGAAATGCTCACCGAACTGCTTGGAAGCCTTGACAAAACCACTGTAATCATCCTTTCTGGCATCCGAATCATAATACTTATAGCTGCCGTTGTCAAAATCCGTGTCATTCAAAGCGGCAAGTTCCGGATAATGATTGACAACATCCGGATTTGACACATAAGTGAGATAACCGAAATGGTTGCCCCAGAACATCTGACCGGAAAGGCCTCCGATGACATCCCATCCGTTGTTGTTATAGTTGATGTTATAGACAACACCGGCGGCGTTCTGTGACAGGCCTTTCTGACGGATGAAGTCGGATCTTACAGGTTTCCCATTCTCGTTCACCATGTCGAAGCCAAACTTGGAAACCTTGTTGTCCGGTCTGAACTCATCGTAGTAGCCATAGCCGTAGGTATAATGAAGTGACAGTGTTGTCTTCAAGTTCTCGTTGATATCCCACGCCGCGGAGAGAATATTGTGATCCTGCCAAAAGTTGTCCGTAGTCTTTGGCCAGTAACTGCCGTCGTTAAGACTGTAACGGGTAGTCTTGTAGGTTTCCGGATCCATTGACTCATAGAGGGAATTGAATCTTCCGAGTCCTGCACGGTACATATCAGCATAAGTCTTGATGCCTGTGGCCTTACCGTAGGTTCCGTCCATAATGGAAAGATCACTCGTTCCGGCGGTGACACCGCTCCAAGCCTGACCGGTGTGTTCATAGTTACCGATGTTCCTGTACCTGATGATGAAGTCTCTTCCAAGCCAACTGAGTCCAGCGTACCAAGAGCCTGACTTTCCAGCCGTTCCGTGAATATAGCCGTCTGTTCCGGTCGTATGGAAAGCTGCGTCAGCGACAAAATGGTTGCCAAGCAATCCTGTGGACATTGAGAATCCGGTGTTGTAAGTGTTATAACTTCCGTAAGAAGCGTTCAATTCCACATACGGATCGTATGACGGAGCCTTTGTACGAAGGGCCACAGAACCTCCGAATGCGCCGTCACCATTGGTTGAAGAACCGACACCACGCTGGATCTGAACGCCGCCCAAGATGGCGGAGTAGCTGTTCATATTCGCCCAGAAAACACACTGGTCCTCAGGAGAATTGAGCGGAACGCCATCGATCGTGACATTGATTCTGGAATCACCGGCACCTCTGATACGCATATATGTCGTACCGGTACCGAGGCCGTTCTCACTCCAGGAAAGTACTCCCGGGGTCGTCGAGAACAGGAACGGAAGCTCCTTTCCGGTTCCAGAAAAGTTCTGAAGAGCCTTGCGGTCAACGTTCGCCACCGCATAAGGAGCGTTCTTCTGAGCGCGGACACCTCTGACAATGGCCTCATTAAGAATCTCGGCCTTCGTTGTGTCCGGCTGGCTTTGAGCGTTCAAAGCCAGTGGAGTCATAGCGGCCATCGCCGCCGTTGCAAATAAAAAACCTCGCATAATGTTTTGAATATTAATGCAAGGGGCTGCCGGTTACGGCAATCTGAGACATCGCTTCCCTTCGGCGGCATTGCCCGCATCAGGTTCATTGGGTATGATCTCAACCGGGCGACACGCCCAGTACCCCCGCTTCTTATTTTAAATTGTTTAGTCGCTTCGACAGGCTCAGCGACCGTTATTTTTCTACCAGACGCACCTCGTAGAGCCGTTTCCAACACTTTCCGGTAAGGTAAATCTTACCGTCCTTCGGGTTGTAGGCGATTCCGTTCAGCACATCCGTGTTAGCGTCACGCAAAGACTTAGGCAGCAGTCCGCTGCAATCAACTGTCCCCTCGACCGTTCCGTCAGAAGGGTTGATTATCACGATCATATCCGTCATATAGACGTTAGCCCAAATCTTTCCGTCAATCCATTCCAATTCGTTCAGCATCTGCACCGGCCGACCGTTCATCTTGACAGTCAGCACTTTCTGCTGCTTGAACCTCTCATCCATAAAGTACAGCCTGGCTGAACCGTCTGAAGCGATCAGGCACTTCCCGTCAGTCGTCAATCCCCACCCTTCCCGCGGATAGCTCCAAGTCGATTTGTAGGCAAGAGTCTTTGCGTCATAAACAAAAGCCACCTTATTCAACCAAGTAAGTATGAATATGTTGCCGTTCAGTTCCACAGAGCCTTCAAGGAAATATTTCTTGTCGAAATCAAACCTCTTCAAAGCCTTTCCTGTCGCCAGATCAACCTTTCTAAGAGTTGACTCACCATATTGTCCAGTGGTCTCAATCATCTCCCCGTTCAGGAAGAAAAGTCCCTGCGTGAACGAAGTCTTATCATGAATATATTCCTTTACGACCTGAACCTTGTACTGGCGCACCTTGGCTTCGGCGCAAGAAGAGGAAAACAACGTCAGCGCAGCCAACGCAGTTCCTATGAATATATTCACGAATCTTCTCATTATCATACTGTTAAAGCCACAGAGTCAACCTCCGCAGACATATTACTTTTTCTTCTCCCTAAAAGCCATCGCCGCCTCCACGAACTTCACGAAAATCGGCTGAGGCTTCTCCGGCGTACTCTTGAGCTCCGGGTGGAACTGAACCCCGATGAAGAACGGATGAGTCGGAATCTCGACTATCTCAACCAGTCCGGTGTCCGGGTTCTTTCCTGTGGCCTTGAGTCCGGCGGCCTCCATCCTTTCAAGGTAGGCGTTGTTGAACTCATAACGGTGACGGTGTCTCTCGGAGATCATCTCGCTGCCGTAAATCCTGTAAGCCAACGAGTCCTTGTTCAGTTTGCAGTCGTAAGCCCCAAGCCTCATGGTTCCGCCCTTGATCGTGGTACTCTTCTGCTCCTCCATCAGGTCGATGACCGGGTTGGCGACGTTAGGATTCACTTCCGCTGAGATCGCGTCCTTGATTCCAAGCACGTCCCTGGCGAACTCTACCACGCACATCTGCATTCCCAAGCATATTCCGAAGAATGGAACATTGTGTTCACGGGCGTATTTTATTGCAAGAATCTTGCCTTCCAGCCCCCTCTCGCCGAATCCCGGAGCGACAAGGATTCCGTCCATATTCCCGATCTTTTCCTCAAGGTTGGAACTGTCAAGATGCTCGCTCTGAACCGTGTGGACATTCACCTTGCACTCGTTGGCCGCTCCGGCGTGGACGAATGACTCAAGGATGGACTTATAGGCATCCTGAAGCTCGACATATTTCCCGACTAGAGCTATGTCCACTTGATGCTTAGGATTGTAGAGTCTGTCAAGGAATGACTTCAGATTGGTGAAGTCCGGCTCCGGAGCGGATATTCCGAAATGATTCAGAACCATCTCGTCGAGATGCTCGTCCTCCATATTCAGAGGCACCTGATAGATTGAAGGGGCGTCGATCGACTGGATGACGTGGCCCGGCTTGACGTTGCAGAAAAGGGCGACCTTGCGCCTGAGTTCAGGGGTCAGCTCCATCTCCGTGCGGCAGACGATGATGTCCGGGTGGACACCGGCCTGCTGGAGCATCTGGACAGAGTGCTGGGTAGGCTTTGTCTTGAGTTCCTTGGCCGCGCGAAGATAAGGGACCAGAGTCAGATGAATGCTGATGAGATCCTCGTCAGGCAGTTCCCACTGGAGCTGGCGAATGGCCTCCACAAACGGTTGGGATTCCATATCCCCCACTGTGCCACCGACTTCGGTGACTATCACGTCATACTTGCCGGTCTTGCCGAGGAGCAGCATCCTGCGCTTGATCTCGTCTGTGATATGAGGTACAATCTGTACTGTCTTGCCCAGGTATGCTCCTTCCCTCTCCTTGTTGATGACCGTCCAGTAAATTTTGCCGGTCGTCACATTGTTGGCTTTTGACATATGCACACCCAGAAACCTCTCGTAGTGTCCGAGATCCAGATCAGTCTCGGCACCGTCATCCGTCACATAGCACTCTCCGTGCTCGTAAGGATTCAGTGTACCCGGATCAATGTTGATGTAGGGATCGAATTTCTGGATGGTGACCCTAAGTCCTCTGGCCTGAAGAAGTTTGGCCAACGATGCGGCAATGATGCCCTTTCCAAGGGATGAAGCGACACCGCCAGTAACGAAAACATACTTTGTACTCATATTCTTTTCTGCTCTTTACTGGACTACAAATTTATGTCAAAAAATGTGATTACCGAAAATTTTTGTTTATTAAATGCTTTCATTACACAACAGGGAACTGTTTCTCCGGTTGCTGAGCCTGTCGAAGCGACCAAAAGGACTGAAAGAACAGGTTCAGCGACCGGATTACGAAGTTTTTTTAGTATTTTTGCAGGATAAAAGGTGGGACGATCTGCCGCGCTGCGGGATTTCGGTCCCGGGTGAGGAAAGTCCGGACAGGACAGGGCACCCTGCTGGGGAAAGCCCAGATGGGAGTAATCTTATGGCACCGTAACAGAAAACAACCGCCTGACCACAGGCAAGGGTGAAAACGTGAGGCAAGAGCTCACGACGCGTGTCGGCGACGCCACGTGGGTACGATGTCAGGGCCTGCAAGACCAAATATACTGGCAGATGAGGGCTGCCCGCCCGATGCCAGGGGGTAGGTTGCGTAGATAAATGGCAGATTCAAAAACAGAAACCGGCTTACGGTCCCGCCTTTTTATTCGTTAATCATAGACACCCGATTATAAACAAGAAAGGCAATCCCCTTGCGTTGGACATAACGCAAGGGGATTACCTTATAGATTAAATATACACCTCAAGCTCACTACCTTGAGTTAGCCTTGGCTGTAGCCTCAAGGTCAAGGGCCTCGGCGAGAATCAGGATAGGGTTCTTTACCTTGTACTCTGTGGACATCTCGATCTGCCACTTGCATGTCTCGCACTCACTGCACACGAAATCCGGCGCGATAGCCTTGATCTGCTCGAAGACCGGACGGCCGATTTCCTGAGAGTACTTGTAATTCTCCTTCTTGAAACCGTAAGTACCAGCGATGCCGCAACATCCACTGTCCAAAACAGTGAACGTCACACCCGGAATCATATTCATCAAAGCTTTTGTGAATATGCTCCAGCCAAGTTTCTCCACGTGACAAGGAATATGATAGGCAATCCTCGCGCGGTAGTCATTCTTGAAGACCAGTTTGATCTTGCCGGAATCGATCAACTCAAACAGAAACTTCTCCACAAGGGTTATGCTGTCACGCACGGAGGAATTATCGACTGAAAGCACATCAGGATATTCATCCCTAATAGTGAACACACAGGTGGATGAGGTCGCCACAATCGGCAGCCCGGCAGACACAGCCTTCTCAAACTCAGCGACATTGTGCTTCGCATGCTTCGTCGCTCCATTCCACATTCCATTGGAGATCATCGCCACACCGCAGCATTTCTCGTCCATAAGCTGAACTCCATAGCCAACAGCGTTCATAACTGTCACGAAAGCCTTTCCGACCTCCGGCTGCTGGAACTCAGTCGAACAGCCGTGGAAGAAAGCGACCTGTTTTGAATATGCCTTTTGAGCTTCCTGTGCTTCTTTCTTGAACCAGGACTCGAAGCCGTGAGCCTTGTATTTCGGGAAAGTCCTGTGGCTATCGATGTGAAGCGTTGCGTCCATTACCGCCTTTACAGGCTTGGATGCCACCATGAAGTTCACGACCGGAGCGAACGGTCTCGCCATCTTGCCCATAAAATCCGTGCTGGCCAAGAGACGGTCACGAAGCCCAGGAGTCGCGGTGCTGAAACGGCGGCGCGCCGAATGGATAAGGTCTGCGATCTTCACCCCGGAAGGACAGGCCACCTCACAACGCTTGCAGTTCATGCAATACTTCAGGTTCTCGTCGAAAAAGTACTTGTTCTTAAGACGAAGCCTCTCTCCGTCAGGACCGGCCTGCTTAGGTCCAGGATACAATGGATTGACGGCCACAACAGGACAATAAGCGGTACAGATCGTACATTTGATGCACTGTTCGAAATTATTGAAACTTATATTTTTCTCTTGCATATCTCTTTCAATGTCAAATGAATATGAACGATTTACTTACCAAGGATCCTGTCCGCCGCGCTGAACGCTGTCATGATCGCCATGCCTGCTCCGCTGCCCTCCGCAAGAGGATTGCAGCCTCCCACCTCGGAGCCAACCACATAGAGGTTAGAGACAACCTTTCCGTCACGTAAAGGTTGGAAATCACCGTTGGTCTTCACGCCGAATCCTGTGTAGTTCTGGCGGGCGAAGAATTTCTCATCATACCAATCCTTCCTGTCGGCAGGATAGTCCACATCAAGTCCGAAGACAGGCTCCTTCACGGTGTCCGGTGAGGCCACAAGTCCTTTTCCGAAAAGGTTGCCGCTGGCAAGAACGAAAGTGTCAGCCTCAATGCGCAGGTCGCCGAGATTGGCTGTGCGGGCACTCGCCACACGCTCTCCGTCAAAAGTGGTGTCAATAACCTCATCACCCATGAGGAATGTACCACCGGCGGTCTCAAACGCCTTTTTCAACAACCTTTGAGTCCGGATTCCAGGCACAGAAGGAGGGGTTGTTCCTATAAATACGACTTTTGCCGGAATCATTTCCCTTATCCACTGCATGACAACAGGCTCCTCAAAGCCGAACACTTCCGGAAGGATGACCACATCCTCTCCATTAAGAAGCTCCTGAACCTTGTGGGCAAACCGCTTCCAGCAGGCCTCCTGATTCATGACACGGGCGATGTTCACCGACCTCATCTCGGCGGGGTTCTTGCGAAGATGCTCTACCTCGTCCAGTTTCACGGATTCGATGCGGCAAGCGGTACCTCTCTTCTCCAAACCTTCGGCGATAAAGCGCGTATTGAAATCAAGAAAGCCTGTGAAGTTCACAATCAATGCTTTCTCCCCTATCTTCTCATCCTTTGATGCAAGAAGTGTCACATCATCCATAGCCAACCATGCGGGCTTTAATGTGCCAAGGGCGGTGATGCGGTAACCGTTACGGACAGTTGCTGTCGCTTCGACAGACTCAGCGACCGAAGCTCTGTCTGGCCTCGTCCCTGAGCCTGCCGAAAGGACTGAATGCAGAGCCACACCGCACTCAGAGAAAAATCCCGGAGTCGAGGCGACATATTCAGAAAACCTCTGCTTTCCGATCTTTGAATATGGATGCTCGGAAGGAAGATTTTCCACCGCCAACAGTGGTTCGGTAACCTCCGTTCCGTCAGGAAGTTTCCCCAACAGACCGAAAGCTCCGGATGAAAAATGGAGAGCATTCTGCCCGGCTGACACAATCAGGCATTTCTTTCCAGCCTTCTGCAACTTGATTCCACAAACAAGCGAAGAAAGACCGCCACCTATAAGTACAACGTCAAATTTCATAATCTCTTCCTCCTATATTTCCTCACCAAGTCCCATTACCTCTGAATATACCCACTGGGTGTAAGCACTCTCCCGGAGTGTCTCCCCCCATGCCACAGGGTACATTCCTTTCCATCTCTCGTCCATGAAGTCTTTCAGGTCGGCGCGAGCCTTGGCCGTACATTTCCTTGCCTTAGCGAGACGACCGGCCGCCCTGCACGCGCAAAGTTCACCCTGACATGTTCCCATGCCGAAACGTGTGCGTCTCCTCAAATCCACAAGATTGTTGACCTCCAGATTTTCGATGGCCGAATCCACCTCTGACACAGAGACTTCCTCACATTCGCAGACCAGACTTCCCTTCACGTCACCGTCGAAATCCAATTTAGCGGCCTGAGTTCCAAAACGTCCGACAGAAGCCTTCTGCACCATCGTCGGGACCTCCCAGATCTTCTTGGAGATCTCCTCGATTCCTCCTGGCTCAGATCCAGGAAGCGGAGTGTCGGCGGTCACGCATTTGGCATCCCGGCCGAGCTTCTTGCAGACAGCGTCAGCAGCCATCTCACCCATAAGTCTGTAAGTCATAAGTTTACCACCGGTGATGCTGATGAATCCTTTGATTCCGTCACGGGTCTCGTGATCCAGACATACGATACCACGGCTGATGTTACGGCCACTCGGATCGTTGTCCGCGGAGACCAAAGGACGGACTCCGGCGTATGCCCTAAGGACTCTGGTCTCGGCCAGACATGGAGCCAGTTTAGCACCCTCGGTCAAAAGCAGATCGACCTCATCCGGAGTGACGCGAAGATGGTCGCATTCCTCGTAAGGAACTCTTGTTGATGTCGTTCCGATGACGCAGACAGTGTCGCCAGGGACAAGAATGTCCGCATTGGCCGGTTTACGGCAGCGGTTGATCACCACACTGTTGACCCTGTGCGCGAAGATAAGCAGGGCTCCCTTCGCCGGGAACATGCTGATGTTGGCCCCGGCCATCTGGGCGATATGATGTCCCCAGATTCCCCCGGCGTTCACCGTCACAGGAGCGTAATAATCGGTCACAATCCCGGTGTGATGATCCAGAACCTTCACACCTTTGACAGTATCCTGATCCTTGATGAACTCAATGACCTCTGAATATACCAGAACCTTTGCCCCATGAATCTTCGCGTCAAACACATTCGACGCGCAAAGCCTGAATGGATCCACGGATCCATCAGGAACCTTCACCGCTCCGATGAGGGCCGGATTCACTGATGGTTCCATCTTCTTTGCTTCTTCCGGGTCAATCACTTCCGCATTGATCCCGGCCTTGAGGCAAGCCTTCACAAAAGTGTCCTGATAGGCAAGATCATCCTCAGGCAAAGTGATGAACAATCCCGAAGTGTCATCCACGCAGTGACGCGCGATCTTCTTGAGAATCATGTTCTCCTTAATACATTCTGTCGCGGATTCCTGATCCGTCACAGCATAACGCGCACCGCTGTGAAGCAGTCCGTGGTTCCTTCCTGTCGCTCCGGTGGCGATGTCGAAACGCTCGATCAGCAAGACACGCAACCCTCTCAGGGCACAGTCCCGGGCCGTACCGGCTCCGGTAATGCCACCGCCGACGATTATGACGTCATATTCATTCATCTTATTACAATCCAGTATATTGGTTAATCTTTAATCTTAATGTCTTGGACAAGCTCACAGGTGTGTAGCTGTCCGAACGGTCGAGCCATTCCAGCGCCAACGCCGGCTGGCCGCACATGAAGCATCCGAGAGCGATGTTATAGGCCGCGCAAGCTTTCTTCTCTGCATTCCTGCAATTCAAAAGCGTCGTCCACTGGCTGATAGCCTCTTTCCATTTATAGGAATATGCATATTCAGCACCCTTGTCCCAGGCCGCCTCCGAACCATCGTAGTAGATGACATAAAAGTCATCCTGCTTCCATGTAGAGAGGAAAGAGGCTG
This sequence comes from uncultured bacterium, assembly GCA_963657715.1. Lineage (GTDB taxonomy): Bacteria > Bacteroidota > Bacteroidia > Bacteroidales > UBA932 > Cryptobacteroides. Next base: position 11,986 of record CAVKML010000038.1, read on the forward strand.
CTGCTGCGTAACCGGCACTCTCAGCTCCGGGAGCGATGTTGTTCCAAACTTCCTTGACTATGTCATCCTTCGACTTCTTGCCGTCGCTGTAAACATCCACCTTGAAATTACGTCCGCCGGCGAAGCCGAATACCTTGTCTTCCTTGTTCATTGAGTCATAGACAAAGATCTTCGTGGTAAACGGAACGGAAGCCACAGAGACGAAGGAGGAATCAACCGATCCTTTCTTTCCTGAGACCTTGACAGGATCATTGACGGCCGGGATACCAAGTTCGGGTGCGTCAATCACAAACACCACATCCTTTCCTGTCTCCATCACAAGACTTACCAAAGAATCCTTGGAAGCGTAATCCACCCCATTGCCACCTCTTGCGGTAAACAGCTCTATCTCTCGTTTGCCGCCGAAATAATCCTCCTCCAGACGGGTAGCGAATCCTCCGGCCGCGGAAGCGTTGAACGTCTCGCCACGAGGATTGCCGTCAGTCAGATACACGACCGCCAACGACTTGCCGGCGAGATTGAGGCCTGATTTGGAAGGCCCACGCATCTCCGGACTTACCACAAAAGCCTGAGGGGCACAGGATACCAGCGCAAAAAGCGCCGAAACAACCATCAATGAAGTTTTTTTCATAATCTTTGAATATTATACCGGCACTGCGATGAGATCGTACTCATCCGCACCTGTGATCTTCACTTCAATGAACCTGCCACACAAATCCTCCGCGGACATTCCGCCGAAATCCTGTTCTTCGTACCTGACGACAATCTCACCGTCAACCTCGGGACTCTCGTACTGGCTCCGGCAGATCAGCACCCCGTCAGCATAGTCGTCAACAATGACCCGCTCGACATTGCCTACCCGAGACTCGTTGAACGCCAAGGAAATCGCACTTTGCGTCCGCATCAGTTCATCAAGTCTGCGCTCTTTCTCTTTCCGTGGAATGGAATCCTTATAGTTCTCCGCCCCGAAAGTACCTTCTTCCTCTGAATATTTGAAAGCTCCCAACCGTTCGAACCTCGCATCTCTGACAAAGTCCAGAAGTTCGGAGAACTCCTTCTTCCCTTCTCCCGGATGGCCGACAATCATGGTTGTCCTCAAGGCCACACCTGGCACACGCTCACGGAGTTTTCTCACCAAGGTCCTCGTCCACTCACCGTCCACATGACGATGCATCTTGTCCAGAACCTTGTCGGAGATGTGCTGGAGAGGAATGTCCAAGTATTTGCAGACTTTAGGATTGTTCGCCATTTCGTCAAGCACATCTTCCGGGAAGTCAGCCGGATATGAGTAATGGATCCTTATCCATTCTATACCATCAACCTCTGACAATCTACGGAGAAGTTCCGCCAAAGCGCGGCGCTTGTACAGGTCCAATCCATAATAAGTTGTGTCCTGGGCGATCAAAATCAGTTCCTTGACACCTTCTTTAGCCAAAGCCGTGGCCTCGGCCACCAGACTTTCCATCGGCACAGACCTATGCGCCCCCCTGATGAACGGGATAGCGCAATAGGAACACCTCCTGTCGCAACCTTCAGAGATCTTCAGATAGGCATAAGCCCGGTGATCAGTCCTGAGCCTCGCAGGATTCTTGACCGGCACACAGCCCAACGCCTTGACAATAGGATCCAGATCCCTTGCCCCGAACCAGAAATCAACTTCCGGAATCAAGTCAGGCATCTGGGACATATACCTTTGCGACAGACATCCGAAGACCATAAGCCTTCCGACCTCTCCCGATTTTTTGCGGGCGGCAGCGGAAAGGATGGTCTGGACAGACTCTTCCTTCGCGTCGCCGATGAATCCGCAGGTGTTTATGAGAAGCACATCGACAGGACCGGCCTCATCCTCAGGCACAACGCGCCAAGCGTCCTTCACCTGAGAAAGAAGATGTTCCGTGTCAACAGTATTCTTGGAACAACCTAATGTTATGATTTGCAGCGATTTCACTATTCGTTAGCCTTATCTTCGTCCTTTACGTCCTCAGATGCCGCGCTTTCCTGTGAGGCCTCCTCTTCCGGATTGACGAAATCAAAGGAAGCGTATTTCTTGATTTCTCCGTACCAGTCGACAACCTTCTTCATGTGGGACACATAGAAACGGTCCGCGTCGTAATCAGGAATCGCTTTCGCGAAAAGAGCCTTCAACTCTTCCGGAGCGGCCTTTGACGACGGAGCGTCAGCATCGCCCAGAACCTCATGCAACTTCAGAAAAACCTCCTGAAGCTTGACCTCTCCTTCTGTGGTATAGATTGAAATGTCAGCCAAAGTTGTTATGCGGCTCTTTGCGTCGGCCACAGTCCTTTTCTTATCGGAAAGAGCCTCGATGATGACGCCATTGCGCGCCTGAGCGACATACTCGAACAGGCCATGCTGGCCTGAGATCGAAAGAATTTTTGCAAGATCTGTTTTCATATTCAGGTAAAAATAACTTAATATATTCAATTATCAAAATTCAAGTCCTCCGAAAACTTTTACAGTCTCGGATTCAAGCTGATCCAATGTCCCGTTGTTACGTATGATCGCATCGACCTTGGAAAGATCAAAATGTTGGGCGGATATTCTTTGTATTATCTTTTCCGGCTGGGCTTGATCACGGTCACATGCCCTTTTAAGTCGCTTTTCCAAAGTGGTGTCAACCATTACCACCTTGTCGGCAAGCATCAGGAAATCAGGCTTATCCAAAATTATAGCCGACTCCATCACGCAAAAAGGCTCCTTGCCGAAGAAAGTCTTGATGTCCTCAAACCGGGAACTCTGCATGGCTTTCCATCTCTTGAAATCCGCCAGGACGGCCGGATGCACAATTGACTCCAGAACCTTAAGCTTCTCCGGAGCCGGAAAGACAATTGACGCCAATTTTTTCTTGTCCAAAGACCCGTCCGGCTGCCTTAGCCCACAGCCGAACGCCTCCTCTATGGTGTCAAGCAGAGTGTCATCCTTCCCGTATAGTCTTTTGGTGGCGGAATCCGAGTCATAAACAGGAATGCCTATCCTTGCGAGAATGGCGCAGACCGCTGATTTTCCGCTACCGATGCCTCCTGTGACAGCCACCGTCCTCATTGTCTTCCCTCCTCCACACAATCAAACACTTCCGGAGTCATCGTACACTCAATGACACCTTCCGGGATTCTTGAGGCATGCGCTATGCACTTTCCTCCCCTGGAACTCCGGAAATCGGAATAATCAATGTAAAACTGCACATCATCAGTTGGATCCTGAGACAGTGGAAACGCACACTTGAACACGACTGTGGCCGTGGATGGATACACTGAAAGTTTTTTTCCGGCAGGAACGTTCCTCACACCGACGTTAACCTCTGAACTGATCTCCACATAGCGTGTCACGTCAAGGGAATAGTTCACCTCTGTCTCTGACATCCTTACCCCAGAGACCTGATCAAGCTTCACGACACCATGCGCGCTGGACTTGAGGTTCAAAAGGTCTATGGTGCGGGTAAAGACTCTGTCAATATGCTCAAGATGAAACGGTTCCCCATAGATGGTCACGGAATCCGGCTGAAGGCGGATCTGTCCCATAGCCATGTATTGAGGCTTGAAACTCAACACTTGTACTGCCTGGACAGGCACCCTCTTGTTGTTTTCGAACGGAAAACGGAACTGTACCGTCTCTGAAAGGAAAGACTCAAGACGCACTCCGTCTCCGAATATCTCCGTGACATAGTTGCTGAGTTCGGCGGCAGTGATGTAGAACAGCTCACCATCCTTGTGATGCAGATCCTTGACATCAAAATGGATGGTCAAGGCCTTACGCTTCGCCTGGTGGCGGATCCTGAGCAGGGAAAAGCCCGATGTCCTGCAACGGGCGGCTATCATACTCGAATTGGAGGAAACGTTGGAATGCCCCTCGATATTGCACTGAGCCACAACCGGCACGCTCATCGTGTCGGAATAGTTCAGAGAAAGATTGTGGATCAGCCAGATGCTGAACGCAAGCAAGAGAGACATCAGAAAAACTGAAATGTCTCTCCCGTCAAGATGCAGTCTTCCCAGCAGTCTAAGCAGGCGTTCCTTCCACATCCCCTAAAAAGTATTAAGGTCTGTTACTGCTGAGGAGCGTCCTGTGTGAAATCCCTGACAAGGGAATTCTTGTCAACTCTGAGTTTCACTTCCCCATCAACCTTGATCAGGACAGTCCTGTCCTTTATCTCATCAACGGTGCCGTAGATTCCACCGACAGTGACAACCTTGTCGCCTCTCTTGAGTCCGCTGCGGAACTTTTCAAGCTCCTTCTGCTGCTTGCGCTGAGGACGGATCATGAAAAACCACATGATCACGAACATAGCGATGATCATTATCCAGAAAGCGCCACCGCCTCCAGCCTGAGGCTGCGCTGCAGGAGCGGCCTGCAGCAATGTGAAAGTAAGAATATTCATTTCTATAAAATGTTAAATATCTACAAATTTAAGCATTTTTTTCGGTCTTCACTATATCCCCTTCCTCAATCTGCTTCTTGATGAGACGGTCGAGGAGGCCATTGACGAACGAACGGCTCTTCGGAGTGCTGTAATATTTGGATATCTCCACATATTCATTGATGGTCACGCGCAGCGGCATGGACGGAAACGCCTTCGCCTCTGAGAGTCCCATCACAATGAGTACCGTGTCGGTTGCGAAAAGCCTATCTTTCTCCCATTGAGCCGTGCTGTCAGCCACAAGCGGAGCGTACTTGCCGTAGCAGGAGAACGCGGTGCGGAGAAGCTTGTACACAAACGCCTTGTCACTCTCGACCGAGGCGCCTTTGTCCTGCATCATCTCACTTCGGTAAAGCGGCGGCAGCGACCAACGGTACCCTTTCACGAAAGACTTCAGAGTGTCGCAGCAGACCGTCAATGAATATGCCAGATCATCACACCAAAGGATTGACATGTCCTCAAGGATCTTGTCCAGTTCCTCGTTGTCAACGAACTCCTCTTCGAATATCCTTGTGAACAATACGGTGTCCTCCTCAATGGATGTCTCCGGAGAAGCCATATATTCCTTGAAATATTCTTTGGTGATGATGGAGTCATAGACACTTCTGACCAAGGCGTCGTATGGCTCCCACGAGAGCTTGCGGCGGGAGATGATCTTCTGGAAATCAGGATCCTGCTCAAGAAGCGGCGAAAGAGAGTTCCGGACAAACTTAAGGTTCGGATTCCTCTCCTCTTCCGTCGGATTGAACTTTTTTCTTGCGTTTTCAATTCTTGTCCGCGCCTCTGCCGTGAGGTACGGGATAATGTCTAACATAAAGAGATACAGAGACCTCGTGGCTTCGCAGGATGCTTCCAGCAGTGATTCAGCCTCGGCGAGGGTCATAGACTGATTCTCGACGTAACCATAAAGCACCTTGAAAGCTTTAATTCGCAGGATTCGTCTGTTTAGCATAATTCCATTCAAAATTTTATGCAAAGATAACACACAATTTCAGATTTTTCTTAAATTTGTGCGGATAACAAAACATTCAGCGCAAGATGTACAAAGATGATTACGAGCGGCCGAATTACGCTGACCGCAATTCAGAGGACGTTTACTCCAAGCCTGTAAGGGCCGGAAAGAGGACGTATTTCTTCGATGTGAAGACAACGAAAGGCAACAACGATTACTACCTGACAATAACCGAAAGCAAGCGCAGACAGGAGCAGGATGGCAGTTTCTCGTTCGACAAGCACAAGATATTCCTTTATAAGGAAGACTTCGACAAATTCCAGGAAGGTCTTGCCGAGGTTGTGGCCTACATGAAGGAAAAGCTGCTGCCGGATGTGCCGGAACACGATTACGGGCAGCCACGCGAGGCCAAGGATGGAGATTCGTCTGACACTCAGTTCAGTGACGTGAATTTCGAAGAGCTGTAATCCATTCCGGACATTAGCGGGAAAATAATTGAGAAATAAATGTACTCTCTGATGCCGGAGGGGACATTTATTTTGTTTTTTCTTAATTAATCTCTAACTTAGTGGACTGGAAAAAGTAACGCGAACTTAATGTTACAACACATAAAACAACACTGAAAAAAAATGAGTAAAGACATGTCAAGACGCTCATTCCTGAAGACAGGAACAGCTGTGGCAGCAGGACTAGCTGTAGCCCCGAACATCATCATCGCCGGCGAGAAGACTCCCAAGAAGGAAAAGAAAAAGAAAGTCGCGGCGAACGACAAGCTGAACATCCTAGGCGTAGGCATCGGAGGCCGTGGAGCCGCTGACCTCGCTGAAATGGAGACCGAGAACATTATCGGACTCTGCGACGTGGACTGGAAGTACGCCGATCATGTGTTCAAAAAGTATCCTCAGGCTAAAAAGTACAACGACTACCGTGTGATGTTCGACGAGATGCTTGATCAGGCTGACGCCGTGATGATCGCCACCGCAGACCACACACACGCCATAATCGCTGCGCAGGCCATGGCCGCCGGAAAGCATGTCTATGTCGAAAAGCCTCTCACCCTCACCGTCTATGAGGCCAGACTTCTTACCAAACTGGCCGCCAAATACCGTGTGGCGACCCAGATGGGTAACCAGGGGGCCTCAAGCGCTGGCACCAGAAAGGCCATTGAATGGCTTTGGAACGGAGAGATCGGCGAGGTCAGGAGAGTCGATTGCTTCACTGACCGCCCTATCTGGCCTCAGGGATTGGAAAGACCTACCAAAGTAGAGCCGATTCCTTCCACTCTGAATTGGGAGGCTTTCATCGGACCTGCCCCGATGCGTGAGTACAACTCGATCTACACTCCTTGGAATTTCCGTGGATGGTGGGATTTCGGAACAGGAGCTATGGGTGACATGGCATGCCACATCATGCACGTTCCGTTCAAGGGGTTGAAACTAGGTTACCCTACCAAAGTAGAGGCAAGCTCTACCAACGTGCTTACTGACTGTTGCCCAAGCGCCGAGATGATCCACCTCACATTCCCGGCCAGAGAGAATATGGCCAAGCTCGCGATGCCGGAGGTTGACATCCGTTGGTACGACGGCGGATTCAAGCCTGAAAGACCGGAAGGGCTTCCTGCCGGATTCAATCTCAACGTCAGCGGCGGTTGCAGCATATTCTACGGAACAAAGGACATCATGATCGCCGGAACATACGGTAAGGATCCGATCCTCGTCTCTGGAAGAAAGCCGGAAGCGCCTCACGTTCTCCGCGAGGTTACTCTTTCCCACCAGCAAGACTGGATCCGTGCCTGCAAGGAAGATCCGGACTCAAGAATTCCAGCGGCTTCCGACTTCAGCGAGGCAGGTCCGTTCGTCGAGATGGTTGACCTCGGTGTCGCAGCGGTAAGGCTTCAGGCCCTCAACCAGATCCTTGAGTGGGACGGCCAGAAGATGGAGTTCACGAACATCCCGGCCGACGCCACGATCAAGATTCTCGAAAAGGACGGGTTCTCTATCAAGGACGGTCACCCTACCTTCAAGAACAAATACACCGAACCGATGAATGCCCGCCAGTTCGCCGCCAGTCTGATCAAACGCCAGTACCGCGCTGGATACGAGCTTCCGGAAATGCCAGAATAATAAACTCTTAAAATAACCGATAGATATGAAGAAGATTGTTTACGCGGCAGCGGCTGTCGCTATGATTATGACCACTGTTTCCTGCGGCAACGGCAACAAAAAAGCCGCGACCCCGGCGGAACTCCAATGGACCGGAACCGAGACGGTTGAGACAAAAGTGGAAAAAGAAGGCGCTCCCGCCTACATCAGCGTTGAGAAACCACAGGTTGACCTTGCCTCCGTACCACAGGACAAGGATGGGTACTATGTGATTTTTGACGGTGAGACCCTTAACGGATGGCGTGGATACGGAAAGGACAATGTCCCTTCACGCTGGACCGTGGAGGATGGCTGCATAAAGTTCAGCGGCACCGGCACCGGCGAGGGACAGACCTTGGAAGGAGGCGATTTGATTTTCGCGCATAAGTTCCAGAACTTCCAGCTTGAGCTTGAATGGAAGATCTCCAAGGGTGGCAACTCCGGAATCCTCTACCTTGCGCAAGAGGTTAAGGAATATAACGCGGACGGCTCCACAAAATGGTCGCCTATCTACATCTCCTCTCCTGAATATCAGGTACTTGACAACGCCAACCACCCTGACGCGATGCTTGGAATCGACGGCAACCGTCAGTCTGCATCCCTCTACGACATGATCCCTGCGAAGCCACAGAACCAGAATCCTTACGGTGAGTGGAACACAGCCAAGATCATGGTTTACAAAGGTACAGTAGTACACGGACAGAACGGTGTGAATGTGGTTGAATACCATCTTTGGACTCCACAGTGGACCGATATGCTTCAGGCATCCAAGTTCTCACAGGAGAAATGGCCTCTCGCTTTCGAACTCCTGAACAACTGCGGTGGCGACAGCCACGAAGGCTACATCGGACTTCAGGATCATGGTGATGATGTATGGTACCGCAACATCCGCGTCAAGGTTCTCGACTAATGAGAAAGACTAGTCTCATCCTTATGGCCTCGGCACTCCTTCTTGGCACGGTATCGTGCACGGAAAGGAAGGCCGAGAGTCCTGTCAAGAAGGAGATCAGCGTCCAGCTTTACAGCATAAGAAGTGTCATCGGCAATCCTGAGAAGTACGCGCAGAATCACGAGGAAGCCTTCAAGGCTCTGGCCGGGATGGGCTACACCTCAGTGGAAGCCGCATGTTACTCTGACGGAAAGCTCTACGGGGTTGATCCGGAACAGTACAAGGCCGACCTTGAGGCCGCTGGACTGAAATCACTTTCCACTCACATAGGACACAACCTTAGCGATGAAGAACTTGCCTCGGGCGACTTCACGGAATCGATGAAGTGGTGGGATCAGGCTATAGCCGCCCACAAGGCTGCCGGATGCAAGTACATTGTCTGCCCGAGCTTCAAGGTTCCGGAGACCTTGGCTGGTCTCAAGACTTACTGCGACTACTTCAACGCCATCGGAGCGAAGTGCAGGGAGAACGATATGCTGTTCGGCTATCACAACCACTCCCACGAGTTCAAGAAGATCGAAGACACCGTCATCTATGAATATATGCTTGAGAACACCAATCCTGAGAATGTGTTCTTCGAGATGGATGTCTATTGGGCGGTTATGGGCAAAGCCTATCCTGTCGAACTTTTCAGAAAGTACCCAGGCCGTTTCACGCTTCTCCACATAAAGGATCACCGTGAACTCGGCGAGAGCGGCATGGTCGGCTTCGACGCGATATTCAAGAATGCTGATGTCGCCGGAATGAATGATTTCGTGGTTGAACTGGAAGCGTTTACCAATGGAGATTGGAAGGAGAGCATGAAGATGTGCGCCGACTATCTCCTTAACTCGGATTTCGTAAAAGCGACCTACGAGAAATAGTATTTCCTTATACTGATTATCAGAGGATGACCTGGAAGCAGATTCTGGGTCATCCTTATTTTTTGCGAGTTAATCTCTTATATTCACAAGTATTCCGGCAAATCAAGAATTATTACCATATTTTTATTATATTTGACAAATTTAGACTAATTATTAATTGTAACTTATGGTTTCTTAGACATATTCAACTATGGACAAGATTCTACTTAGGAATATAACCTCGGAGGGAAGGCAGGTGGACATCACCATCGCAGACGGACTTATCGCAAGGATAGCGCCGCATTCCGACGAGTATAAGGAGGCCGCCTCTGGGG
>CAVKML010000039.1:0-21034 GCA_963657715.1 uncultured bacterium
GAGATGGAGTTGTCACCGGGCAGGGAACCATTGACGGCCGCCTGGTCTATGTCGCCGCACAAGATTTCACCGTCTCGGGAGGTTCTCTCTCAAAGACAATGGCGGAAAAGATCTGCAAGGCGATGGATCTGGCGACCCGCAACGGAGCTCCTTTCATCTGCCTCAACGACTCTGGAGGAGCGAGAATCCAGGAAGGAGTTGACGCTCTGGCAGGCTACGGGGAAATATTCGAAAGGAATATCCTCGCGTCCGGTGTGGTTCCGCAGATTTCCGGGATATTCGGCCCATGCGCCGGTGGAGCCGTGTACTCCCCTGCCCTCACGGACTTCACTGTGATGGTCAAGAACACATCCTACATGTTCCTTACCGGCCCGGCAGTAGTGAAGAGCGTCCTCGGTGAGGTTGTCTCTCAGGAGGAACTCGGCGGAGCCAGCGTGCATGCATCCAAGAGCGGTGTCGCTCATTTCGCGGCTGAGAACGAGCAGGAAGGCATCAACACCATCAAGGAGCTACTCAGCTATATCCCTCAGAACAACATGGAGGAGGCTCCGAGAGTTCCGACCAACGACCCGGTCAGCAGGGTTGACGACTCTCTCAACGAGATCATCCCTGACAACCCGAACCAGGCCTACGACATGTACAAGGTCATCACCAGCATTGTGGATGACGGGAAGTTCTTCGAGATCCACAAGGAGTTCGCCAAGAACATCATCGTGGGATTCGCCCACATGAACGGCCGCAGTGTCGGAATCGTGGCCAACCAGCCTAAGATGCTGGCAGGTGTCCTGGACATCAACGCCTCACGCAAGGGAGCGCGCTTCGTGCGTTTCTGCGATGCGTTCAACATTCCGATCGTCTCTTTGGTCGATGTGCCTGGATTCCTTCCTGGAACCCAGCAGGAATACGGTGCGGTCATCACCAATGGAGCTAAATTGCTGTACGCTTACGGTGAGGCCACAGTTCCTAAGGTCACCGTGGAACTCCGCAAGAGCTATGGCGGATCGTACATCGTGATGAGCAGCAAGCATCTGCGCGCGGATCTCGTCTATGCATGGCCTTCAGCCCAAATCGCCGTGATGGGCGCGGACGGAGCCGTCAATGTGCTCTACGCCAAGGACATCAAGGCTGTAGAGGATCCCGCCGAGCAGCAGAAGATCCGAGCCGCTAAGAAAGAGGAGTACGAGGAACTCTTCAACAATCCTTATCAGGCGGCGGAGAAGGGCTACATCGACGACGTGATAGAGCCTCGCAACACCCGCTTCCGCATCATCAGAGCCCTTGAGCAGCTGGCCGGAAAGAAGCAGCTGATGCCTGCCAAGAAACACGACAATCTTCCTCTGTAGCTATGAAGAGATTAGGTCAATTAATATTATCGGCTGTCTTGATGTTCACCGGACTGGCCCTAGGCGCCCAGAACCTTTCGGATCTGAGAATCGGGGAGGTTCTCGTGGAGAACACGAACGGACTCACGGACGGCTATGGACAGCGGACAGGCTGGATAGAGATCTTCAACAACTCCTACGGGAGCGTGAAGTTCGCCGGCTGCTACCTGTCCGATGACAAGGACAACATGCGGAAATACCATATTCCTGCATCTGACGCGACCACGACATTGAAGCCGCGTCAGAGCGTTGTCTTCTACGCAAGCGGAAACGCCTCGCAGGGAACTTATTACACCAATTTCACCCTGAGAAACGGTTCCACAATCTACCTCGTCAGCAATGACGGACGCACCATCATCGACACAATCTACATCCCGGCTGACCTTCCGGCTGACTGTTCCGTGGTCAAGGTTCCGACCGGAGTGAAGATGATGGATTTCGAGACAAAGATCACCGACAAACCGACTCCGGGATCCTACAACGGGGACGTGGACGCGAAGACCAACAGTCAGATAATGAAAGAGAAAGACCCACACGGATGGGTTCTGACACTGATCTCCGTCTCTACCGTGTTCATCGCTCTCACCATCCTTGCGTTCATCTTCGGATGGATCGGCAACGCCAACAAAAAAAACACGAAGCCAAAACCGTCAAAGGACGCAAAGCCAGCAAAAAGCGGGAATATGACTCCTGAGGTCGCCGCCGCGATCTCGATGGCGCTCTCGCAGGAATTCGGCGGAGAGGTCTATGCGGCCATAGCGATGGCGCTTGACGACTACATCGGCGGCGGAATCCACGACGAAGAGAGCTTCGTCATCACCATACGCCCGTCCCAGGCAAGTAACTGGAACGACAAGACGCAGAATTTCAGACAATTACCAAGATAATAAAATTTATTAATATGAAATCTTACAAATTCAGGATCAACGGCAACGAGTACAACGTTGACATCAATTCAGTGGAAGGGAACATCGCGGATGTGACGGTTAACGGAGCGTCCTATCAGGTGGAGATGGAAAATGCTCCGGCTCCTGTTCAGAAACCGGTCCAGGCACCGGCCACCACAACCGCCACACCTACCACTTCCGCGACCGCAGCACCGGCGTCAAAGCCAGCGGCTCCAACAGGAGCGGTCAAGCCGGTGACCTCCCCTCTTCCTGGCGTGATCATCGAGGTCTCAGTAAAGGAAGGCCAGGCCGTGAAAGCCGGTCAGAAAGTGGCCGTCCTTGAAGCCATGAAGATGGAGAACGAAATCCAGGCACCGGCAGACGGAACAGTGACCGCCATCCTCGTGAACAAGGGCGACTCCGTCCTCGAAGGCGCCGAAATCGTCAAGATAGCATAAAAGGATGGACATCATATTCGAAAGTCTAAAGCAGTTCTGGTACTTCACCGGATTCGCCAACGCGACTTGGCAGAATCTGGTGATGATCCTGATCGGCATAGTGTTCATCACGCTGGCCATCAAAAAGGAATGGGAGCCGCTTCTGCTCGTTCCGATCGGATTCGGAATGATCATCGGCAACATTCCGATGTTTCCGGGACTGAACATCGGAGTCTATGAGGACGGCTCCGTGCTGAACATCCTTTACCAAGGTGTGAAGCAAGGCTGGTACCCGCCTCTTATCTTCCTCGGAATCGGAGCGATGACAGATTTCTCCGCCCTGATCTCACAGCCAAGGCTGCTTCTCATCGGAGCCGCAGCCCAGATGGGAATATTCGGAGCCTACCTTCTCGCCCTTGCCCTCGGATTCGACCCCAACCAGGCCGGCGCCATCGGCATCATCGGAGGAGCGGACGGTCCTACCGCCATATTCCTGTCCTCACAGCTCGCTCCGGATCTGATGGGAGCGATCGCCGTGAGCGCATATTCCTACATGGCTCTTGTTCCGGTCATCCAGAGGCCTATAATGCTTGCGCTGACAACCAAGAAGGAACGCCTCATCAAGATGCCGACTCCGAGACAGGTCAGCCAGAAGGAAAAGATCATCTTCCCTATCGTCGGATTCCTTCTCACAGCGTTCATCGTGCCTTCCGGACTTCCGCTTCTGGGCATGTTGTTCTTCGGCAACCTTCTGAAAGAAAGCGGAGTGACAAGACGTTTGGCCGAGACCGCGCGCGGTCCGCTGATCGATGTCGTGACGACCCTCATCGGTCTTACCGTCGGAGCGTCCACTCAGGCGGACAAGTTCCTCAGCGGGAACTCGGTAAAGATATTCATTCTTGGTCTGCTGTCATTCGTGATCGCCACGACCTGCGGAGTGCTGTTCGTGAAGTTCTGGAATCTGTTTCTCAAGGGCGACCGGAAGATCAACCCGCTTATCGGCAACGCCGGTGTGTCCGCCGTGCCTGACAGCGCCCGCGTCTCCGAGATTGTCGGCAGGGAGTTCGACCCGAACAACCACCTTCTGATGCACGCCATGGGACCGAATGTCGCCGGAGTCATCGGCTCCGCCGTCGCCGCCGGAATCCTGCTCGGATTCCTCGGATAAGAATCATACCTATCAATACGAATAAGCGCGTCGGCACCACTGCCGTGACGCGCTATTTTCATATTCATGAAACACGACCGCTAACGACCAGCTGGGAAACTGAAAGAGACCATGATGGTGAACCTTGTCATGAAAGGCAGGTCGCCCACCTTGGCAGGTTCCCAGGCCGGAGACGCGGACACAACACGGACAGCTTCCTTGTCAAGATCCGGATTGGCGCTTGTCAAAGCCCTGACATCTGTCAGCTTTCCGTCCAGACCGACCGTAAACTCCACCTCGACAAAGCCACTGATGCCCATCTTACGCGCGGAATCAGGATATTTTTTGTTCTTGTCCACCCAAAGCTGGAAATCGCCGGACTTGTCACCGATGAATCTGGCGGGAGTGTCAACCCATTCTATAGGCAGGGTGAAACGCTTCATTATCTTATAGTCAAAGGTGACATCGCCGGCGATGTTCAACAGTCCGAGCAACCCATCCTTGACAACGAAGGCATGAGCCTGATGAAAAGGCGAAGCCATGTCATATTCAATAGGATAAAGGACTGTTCCGAATTGGTCGATGTAGCCGTACTTTCCTTCTGAGCTGACTATGGCGAGGCCATTGTCGAATGGAGACACCGCATCATAGGCACAAGGGATCACGATATTCATGTCTTTATCGACAAAGCCCCATTTGCCGTCTTTCGGGAAAGGCTTCAGTGGTCCTGCGGCGGACATATTCAAGTACAGGAAAACAAAGAGTCCAAAGAAAGTCAGGCTTCTGTTCATCTTTTAATGCTTTTAGGTTTCAGATGGAATATCACAGGGAACGTGAAAGAGGCTTTCACAGGTTTGCCGCCATAGGTCGCCGGAGTCCATTTCGGAGACTCGGTGACAACCCTTACGGCCTCATGGTTCAAGTCATGGCCGGCCCCTTTCGTGACCTTGACATCGGAAACAGTCCCCGAGGTGTCCACACAGAAAGTCAGAGTCACAGAGCCCTCGGCTCCGTACAGTCTGGAGAGTTCAGGATATTTCAGTTGTGTGTTGACCCACGCCGAGAATCTGTTGGCGTTTCCTCCGTCAAACATCGGCTTGGAATCCAGCCAATTGGACGGGAAGGTGAACTCCTTCATCCTCTCGTAGTCGTAGGTGACATTACCCGCGACATCCAGCAAGCCGACACGGCCGTCCTTCTTTACGAAAGCATGGCTGTCACGAAAAGATGTCACCTCATCGAACACGATAGGAATCAATTCGTTGCCGAACCAATCAATATAGCCCCATTTTCCATAGAGTTTCACCATCGCCAGACCATCACGAAACGATCTGGCGTAGTTATACCTATAAGGAATCACCAACTCCCCTTCCTGATTGACGAATCCCCACTTTCCATCTTGTTCCACTGCCTTGAGTCCTTCGCTGTACGGCCGGTCGTCTTTCCGGTCGTCTTTTGGAGACTCATCACGAACCATCAGATCACCATCCGGTTGCCGCGGACTTCCTGTGACAGAATTCTGAACCGTGACAGCCAGAATGATCATAGTCAATAATGTTATTGTCATAAGCGAAAAGGTTTATATTATTCATAACGTTATCATAAAGACAAATATAGCAATTAATTTGTTATGGCATTGTTTTGGCAAGAGTGTTCTTTTGCTTATATTTGTGAGATAAGGAAAATCAACACATAATTATAGATGGAAAACAAGCTACAGGAACTGACTGACAAGCTCTACAAAGAGGGACTGTCAAAGGGTAAGGAAGAAGGCGAGGCTATCCTCGCCAAGGCCAACGAAAAGGCCGCTGAAATCGTCGAGGAGGCAAAAAAACAGGCCGAATCCATTCTCAAGAAGGCTCAGAAGGATGCCGAGGACTACAAGACAAAGGTCGAGGGCGACGTGAAGATGGCGGCCGTCCAGAGCATCCAGGCCACCAGGAAAGACATCGAGAACCTTATGGTCGGCAAAATGACCGACAAACAAATCGCCTCAGCCCTTTCGTCAGCCGACTTTGTCAAGGAGATCATCAAGGCCGTCGCCGAGAAATTCAACGCCGAGGAGGCCGTGGATCTCAACATCGTGCTTCCGGAAAGCCTTAAGAAAGAACTTGAGCCTTTTGTCGGCGGAGAGTTGGCAAGCATTCTCAAGGGAGGAGTCACAGCAGAGTTTTCCAAGAAGGTCGCCGGCGGGTTCACAATCGGCCCTAAGGATGGTTCCTACTTCATCAGCCTCACCGACGAGACATTCAAGTCTCTGATCGGCGACTATCTCAGACCTGCCACACGCAAGATACTCTTCGGCGAGTAATGAACAACTACGAGTACATAATCTCCAGCCTTCCGGCCATCTCGCTTGACTGGAAGTTCGGGGAGGGCACGTCCTTCGACACCTACGTCGGATGGATCAAGTCCCAGCTCAGCGGTTCCGACATCAAGGTCGTGGACCGGCTGCTGGACGGATTCAAGGACGAGAACCTTACAAGAGAGTTCTACAAGGCCGCCCTGAAGGACAGCAACAGGTTCCTGAAGGAATATTTCACCTTCGACCTGAACGTCCGCAACGGCAAGGCGCGCTTCCTGAACAAAGCTTTCGAGAGGCCACTGGACCAGGACACGATCAGGTTGGAAACCGGCGAGTTCGCCGAGGCTCCGAGGCTTGAGGAGGCTCTGAACGCCCCCGACCTGCTCTCCCGCGAGCGCGGACTGGACTCCTTGATGTGGGACAAGATCAAAGAGATCACCACGTTCAACTATTTCGACCTTGACGCCATCCTCGGATTCATCGCAAGGCTCCACATCATCAGCAGATGGTTCGCCCTCGACGAGAAGACCGGCCGCGAGATGTTCATCCGCCTCGTGGAGGAGGTCAGAGGCACCTTCAAGGGCGTGAACTATGAACCCGCTAAATAGAAATTGAAATAACTGAATATGAAGACAAAAGGAAAGGTAATAGGAATTGTTTCCAACCTTGTGACGGTTCAGGTGGACGGACCTGTGGCGGAGAACGAGCTCTGCTACATCACCCTTGCGGGTACTCCCCTACTGGCCGAGGTCATCAAGGTAAGCGGAGACAAGGCCTCGGTCCAGGTGTTCGAAAGCACCAGAGGACTGAAAAACGGAGACCATGTGGAGTTCGAAGGCAGGATGCTTGAGGTGACCCTCGGCCCTGGTCTTCTCTCCAGCGTCTATGACGGTCTCCAGAACAATCTGGCCACGATGGAGTCCGTGTTCCTCAAGAGAGGAGAGTACACCGACCCTCTTGACCACACAAAGCTCTGGGACTTCACCCCTATCGCCAAAGAAGGTGACAAAGTTGTCGCCGCCGACTGGCTCGGAGAGGTGAAGGAAGGCTGGCTGCCTCACAAGATCATGGTGCCGTTCTCCTTCAAGGAAGAGTACACCGTGAAGAAGATCGCCGAGGCCGGCAAGTACAACATCGACATGGTGGTCGCCGTGCTGACCGACGCCAATGGCGAGGACGCCTACGTCACGATGACCCAGAAATGGCCGGTCAAGGTCGCCGTCAAGGCTTATAAGGAGAAACCGAGGCCGCAGAAGATCATGGAGACCGGAGTCCGCTGCATCGACACGTTCAACCCTATCGCCGAGGGCGGCACCGGATTCATCCCGGGACCTTTCGGCTGCGGCAAGACCGTGCTCCAGCACGCCATCGCCAAGCAGGGCGAGGCCGACGTGATAGTGATGGCAGCCTGCGGAGAGCGCGCCAACGAGGTCGTCGAGATATTCACAGAGTTCCCTGAACTCATCGACCCTCACACCGGCCGCCACCTGATGGAGCGTACCACCATCATCTGCAACACCTCGAACATGCCTGTCGCCGCCCGTGAGGCCTCGGTTTACACGGCGATGACAATCTGTGAATATTACAGGGCGATGGGTCTTAAGTGCCTTCTGCTCGCGGACTCGACCTCTCGTTGGGCGCAGGCCCTTAGGGAGATGTCCAACCGTATGGAGGAGCTTCCAGGAGCCGACGCGTTCCCGGTTGACCTTTCAGCCATCATCTCCAACTTCTACGCACGCGCCGGAATGGTTGTCCTGAACAACGGCAAGACCGGAGCCGTCACCTTCATAGGGACGGTCTCCCCTGCCGGAGGTAACCTCAAGGAGCCTGTGACAGAGTCCACCAAGAAGGCAGCAAGATGCTTCTACGGACTGGAGCAGAACCGCGCCGACCAGAAGAGGTACCCTGCCGTCAACCCTATAGAGTCATATTCAAAGTATCTTGAATATCCTGAGATCATCTCATGGCTTGACGAGAATGTCGAACACGGCTGGGTCGCCAATGTCACCAAGGCGAAGAACCTCCTGCGCCGCGGCCGTGAGGCGAACGAACAGATCAACATCCTCGGTGATGACGGCGTTCCGGTAGCTTACCACGTAAGTTTCTGGAAATCTGAACTCATTGACTTCGTGTTCCTTCAGCAGGACGCTTTCGACGAGATTGACGCCCTGTGTCCGATGGACCGCCAGAAATACATGCTGGACCTCGTTCTGGACATCTGCGACATCGATTTCAACTTCGAGGACTTCGAGAAGTGCCGCGAGTTCTTCAAGGAACTCATCAATGACCTCCGCCAGATGAACTACACCAAGTTCCACAGCGAGGAATTCGAGAATTATGCTCAAAGGATCCACAAACTGATTGAAGACTATGGCAAATAAGGCTTATCAAAGAATATACACAAAGTTGGAAGCCATCACCAAGGCCACCGTTTCGCTCAAGGCCAAGGGAGTTTCCAATGACGAGCTGGCCGTAGTCGGCGGCAAGCTCGCCCAGGTCGTGAAGACCAAGGGTGATCTGGTCACCCTTCAGGTGTTCTCCGGCACGGAAGGCATCCCGACAAACGCAGAGGTCACATTCCTCGGAGAGCCACCTACCCTCAAGGTAAGCGACCAGCTCGCCGGACGTTTCTTCAACGCCTACGGAAAGCCTATCGACGGCGGTCCGGAGGTTGAAGGAGAGGAAAGGGAGATCGGCGGACCGTCCGTGAACCCTTACAAGAGACGCCAGCCGTCCGAGCTGATACCGACCGGCATCGCCGGCATCGACCTCAACAACACCATCGTTTCCGGTCAGAAGATTCCGTTCTTCGCCGACTCTGACCAGCCTTACAACCAGGTTATGGCGGACGTGGCCCTGAGAGCCGATGTTGACAAGATCATTCTCGGAGGCATGGGACTGTCGAATGATGACTACCTGTTCTTCCGCAACGCCTTTGAGAGCGCCGG
The DNA here is from genome assembly GCA_963657715.1 of uncultured bacterium. Taxonomy (GTDB): domain Bacteria; phylum Bacteroidota; class Bacteroidia; order Bacteroidales; family UBA932; genus Cryptobacteroides. The sequence goes on from CAVKML010000039.1 coordinate 9,107, forward strand.
AGCCCTCGACAGGATCATCTGTTTTGTCAACACGACAGAAGAACCTCCAGTAGAGCGGCTTCTGGTTCCGGACATGGCGCTAACAGCGGCCGAATACTTCGCCGTTGACAAGAACGAGAAGGTGCTCGTGCTCCTTACCGACATGACCCTTTACGCCGACGCGCTCTCGATCGTGTCCAACCGTATGGACCAGATTCCTTCCAAGGACTCCATGCCGGGATCCCTCTACTCGGATCTCGCCAAGATTTACGAGAAGGCCGTGCAGCTTCCGACCGACGGTTCCATCACCATCATCGCCGTGACCACGCTGAACGACGGAGACATCACGCACGCTATCCCTGACAACACAGGTTACATCACCGAGGGACAGCTGTTCCTCCGAGCCGACTCCGACTCGGGAAAGATCATCATCGATCCGTTCCGTTCCCTTTCACGACTCAAACAGAGGGTTCAGAACGTGAAGACCCGCGAGGATCACAGCCAGGTGATGAATGCCGGAGTCCGCCTCTACGCCGACGCGCAGAACGCGAAGACCAAGCTGGAGAACGGTTTCGACCTCTCCGACTACGACCACCGCTGCCTCGACTATGCCAAGGAATATGCCACCAGGCTTCTCTCCATCGATGTCAACATCTCCATCACAGAGATGCTCGACACGGCTTGGGAACTGTTCGGCAAATACTTCACCAAGGCCGAGACCGGAATCAAGCAATCATTGATCGACAAATACTGGAAAGGTAAGTAATGCCTATCAAGTTTCAATACAACAAGACTGCGCTCAACAACCTGCAGAAGCAGCTCAAGATGCGTCAGAAAGCCCTCCCTACGTTGCAGAACAAGGAGAGCGCCCTGAGGCTTGAGGTGCGCAAGGCCAAGGACAAGAGCGAGCGGCTTCTCAGGGACCTCGAAGAGGCCCAGAGGAAGTACGACTACCTTGCCCCCCTGTGGAACGAGTTCGAGCCGGGTCTGGTCTCAATCGTTGACATCGACCTCGTGACCGTGAAGGTCGCCGGTGTCAAATGTCCGGAGCTCAAGAGCATCCGGTACGAGATCAGTCCGTTCAACACGTTCATCAAGCCTGCGTGGTACATCGACGGCGTGGCCATCCTCAAGGATCTGTCCAGACTCGGCATCGAGTCCGAGGTCTATGAGGAGAAGCGCCGCATCCTGGATTTCCAGAGGAAGAAGACCACCCAGAAGGTGAATCTCTACGAGAAGGTTCAGATTCCGGGCTATCAGGAGGCCATCCGCAAGATCAAGCGCTACATGGAGGACGAGGAGAACCTGAGCAAGGCATCGTCCAAGATCGTCAAGCAGCGTCACGCTGAGGAGGAATCCGAAGAAGTAATGGAGGAAAGCGGCAATGATTGAGAAAATGACTAAATATTCCTTCATTCTTCTCAGCGGGAAGAGTGAGGAATTCCTCAGGCGCCTGCAGGAACTGGGACTTGTGGACATCACAAGATCCTCGAAGCCGGTGGACGAGCGTTCCGCCGCACTTCTCTCAATGACCAACGAACTGAGGAAGGCCGCTTCCAAACTGGAGTCGCTTGATTACTCGCAGGATCCAGACCTTGAGAAAATCGAGGCCGAGGTCAATGCGGACGCCAAGTACGAGAACCCTCTTGAGAGTTTCAAGGAATATTACACAAAACTGGATGCCCTCAGGAACGAGCTTGCGCAGGCCCGCAAGGATGTCGAGAGCAGAAGGCCGTGGGGAAGCTACGACAAGTCCGCTTTCGATGCCATCAAGGCAAGAGGCTACAAGGTTCGCTGGTATAATGTTTCCAAGAAGGCCTACGATCCATCCTGGGCGAACATATACCCGCTTCAAGAAGTGTTCGACGACGGCAAGAACGTCTGGTTCATCACCATTTCTGATGACCCTGAATATTCATTGCCCGTCGAGGAATGCGCCGCTCCGGAAGGAGACCTCAGGTCAGCGGAAAGGATGGTCACGACCCTCATGGAAAGGATCGTCTCCTGCAAGGCAAGGCTTCTGGAGCTGAAGGAATATATTCCAGAAATGCTCCGCAAGTGCGATGAGGATGTCGCCGGTCTTCAACTGTACCTTGCTGACGCGGGTGCGGGAAAGGCAGCCGAGGACATGATCACCACATTTATAGGATTCGCTCCGCTGGAGAATGACACCGCCCTTTGCGCCGAGTTCGACCAGATGGACATTGTCTATCTCAAGGAGGAGGCCGTAAAGGATGACAATCCGCCTATCAAGTTCAAGGAGAACAAGTTCGTGAAGATGTTCACGGTTCTGACCGACATGTATGGCCGTCCGGCCTACGACGAGTTCGATCCGACTCCGTGCATATCCATATTCTTTACCCTCTTTTTCGCCATGTGCATGGGTGACGCGGGCTACGGTATCATGCTCGCACTCATCGGACTGGTGATGAAAAAGGGAAAAGGGTTCATCGCTTCCATGGCTCCGCTTGTCACGACTCTTGGTGTCGCGACCATCGTGATGGGAACCGTGCTGCACACTTTCTTCGGAATGGACATATATGCCGCCGCATGGGTTCCGTCATGGTCAAAGAAATGCATGATTCAGGGAACTGTCGCAGGCTATGACGCGCAGATGCTGTTTTCTATCCTAATCGGCGTAGTACACCTCAGTGTCGCGATGCTCCTAAAGGCTGTATATGCTGTGAAACGCAACGGCTTCATGAACTCGCTCGGAACCATCGGATGGACGCTCCTTATTGTTGGAGGTGTCATCGTCGGAGGTTTCGCTCTCGCCGGTGTCATCGACTCGACCGTCACAAAATGGATTGTCATCGCGCTGGGAGTGGTTTCCGCTTTGGGAATATTCCTGTTCAACGACATCCACAGGAATCCGCTTGTGAACATTGGTTCAGGCCTCTACGAGACCTACAACACTGTCACAGGACTCCTTGGCGATGTGCTGAGTTACCTGCGTCTCTATGCGCTCGGGCTCGCCGGCGGCATGCTTGGCAATGCGTTCAACCAGTTGGGACTGTCCGTTTACGGGATTGACGTTCCGGGAGTGAACATCCTTTGCTTCGCGCTCATCGTCGGCTTCGGACACATCCTGAACCTTGCGATGTGCTGCCTCGGAGCCTTTGTGCACCCTCTCCGACTCAATTTCCTTGAGTTCTTCAAGAACAGCGGCTATGAAGGAACCGGAAAGGCCTACAGTCCGCTGACGACAAATGATAATAAATAATAACAAAATAAACATCAAATCATTATGAACGAAATTTTAGGTTATCTCGGTCTGGGCCTTATGCTGGCCCTTTCAGGAATCGGTTCTTCCATCGGAACGACCATCGCCGGCAACGCCGCCGAAGGCGCCCTAAAGGTAAACCCGGAGAAGTCTGGAAACTACATGGTACTCTCAGCCCTTCCGGCCACCCAGGGTATCTACGGATTCGTGGCTTTCTTCATGTGGCTCGGCAAGGATTTCGCCGTTCAGGGTCCGCTTATGTTCGGTGTCGGAATCTCTGTAGGTCTTGTCTGCATGATCTCGGCCATCCGTCAGGGCATGGTCAGCGCCAATGGTATCGTCGGCATCAGCCAGGGTCACGATGTGTTCACAAACACGCTTATCTACGCCGCCCTTCCTGAGTTCTACGCAATCCTTGGACTTGTCGGTGCCATCATGGCATAGTTTCGTCGCTTCGATGCTTCGATAAACAAGGTCGCTTCGACAGGCTCAGCGACCGCCTTGACTGGTCGCTGAGCTTGTCGAAGTGCCCGCATAAACAAAACAGCAACTATGTCGCTGATAAAATCAATTTCCGGAATACGCGGAACTATTGGAGGAAAGCCCGGGGACGGGCTTTCTCCTATTGATATCGTAAAGTTCACCTACGCCTACTGCGCCACCCTCCCTTCAAGGAAGCCGCAGCCAAACGGTGAGAAGTACAAAATCGTAGTCGGCAAAGACGCAAGGCTTTCTGGCGGGATGGTCGAAAACCTTGTGATCGGCTCGCTGATGGCCTGTGGCGTGGATGTCATGAAGATCGGCTTCGCATCCACTCCGACCACCGAGATGGCCGTGACATTCGCCAAAGCCGACGGCGGAATCATCCTCACAGCCTCACACAACCCACGCCAGTGGAACGCCCTCAAACTTCTCAACGACCGTGGAGAGTTCCTTACCGCAGCCGAGGGGCAAGCTATCCTTGACCTCGCCGAGACAGAGGACTTCAATTTCGCGGACGTGGACGACCTCGGGCACGTCACCGAGCACGACTACACGGACGAGCATCTGGACGCAGTTCTGGATCTTGAGGCCGTGGACGTTCAGGCCATCAAAGACGCTCATTTCAAGGTGGTTCTGGATGCGATCAACTCGGTCGGCGGAATCATCATGCCACGCCTTCTGGAAAGACTCGGCGTGGAGTGCGTCAAACTCAACTGCGACCCGACCGGTGACTTCGCCCACAACCCGGAGCCGCTTCCTAAGAACCTCACGGATCTCAGCGAGACCGTGGTCAGAGAGCACGCCGACCTCGGAATCTCTGTCGATCCTGATGTGGACCGTCTGGCGTTCATCTGCGAGAACGGAGAGCCGTTTGTCGAGGAATATACCCTCGTGAGTGTGGCGAGCTACCTGTTCGAAAGAGCGGCTGCAATAGCGAAAAAGGAAGGAAAAACCCTTGCGGAAGTCACCGCCCCGTACAAGCCAATCTCTTGCTCGAACCTCTCTTCCAGCCGTGCGCTGAGAGATGTGACCGAGGAATATGGAGGTATATACAAGGCCACGGCAGTCGGTGAGGTCAATGTCACCACGAAAATGCGAGAGACCGGAGCACTGATCGGCGGAGAAGGTAACGGAGGGGTCATCTACCCTGCCATCCACTATGGCCGTGACGCCATGGTCGGCGTGGCGCTGTTCCTTTCAAACCTCGCCCACAAGAAGATGAAGGTCAGCGAACTCAAGAAGACTTACCCGGAGTACCACATCGCGAAGAACAAGATCGAGCTCAGCGACAAGGCGCTGATCGACAGGATTCTTGAGGAGATGAAGAAGGTATATTCTTCCGAGGACATCAACGACATCGATGGTGTGAAGATCAGCTTCGAGGCAAAGCGTCAGTGGGTTCACCTCCGCCGCTCGAACACCGAGCCGATCATCCGAATATATTCGGAAGCCCCGACCCTCGCTGCCGCGGAAGCCCTTGCCAATGAGGTCATTGCCATCGCAAACAGAATTATTAAAGGCAATTAAGAATATTATTACCTCCTTGCAACGTCTCGCTGAGCTCGACCCCACCGCTCACTTGTGAGCGGTCCCCCCTCTTACGAGGCCGAGGGTGGCCACGGTTGCAAGGAGGTAATAATATTCTAAAGCAACATTTTTTGATTTATTTTAGACTATGTTTTCATTTAGGACCACGGCTCTAGAGGACCAGCTGGACAAGGCGTTACTGGACGGGCGAGTCGGGTGCTTCTGCACACAAAACTGCTGGGACACGGCGCATGGACGGTATATGTACGATCTGTTCAGGGAACGTGGAAACCTTAAGGTTGTTTTCAGTCCGGCCGGCGCGGAGCTGACACCAGGAACAAACCATATATCCTTTGATGAAGACAGCCTCAGGGATCTGGACGCGGTCGTTGTGGAGATCCAAGATGCCGGATCACGGTACTTCAACTACACGAAGGATGTGTTTCACCTGATGGAGGTGCTGGCGAGGATGGAATATGCTCCATCCTTGTACATCGTGGATCACATCAACCCGGCCGGCAGAATCGTAGAAGGCTCAATGCCTTCTGGAGACGTGGAACCTCACACTCCCAAAGTCGCCCACCGGCACGGACTGACCCTCGGTGAACTCTGCGATCTCTGGTACAATGAGATTGGAGCCACGTTCGCCCTTCATGTGATCTCTGCGCTGGCAAGCGACTCCACACGCCAACTGCTACCTTGGACGATAGCCCCGGCCTCGGACATTCCGGGAATGTTCACCTGCGAGATGTACAGCGGAGGCGGCCTCTGGAACAACACCACCATCACCCCAGCCATCGGAACCGCAAGGCCTTACGAATATATCGGCGCACCTTTCATCAGGCACAATCGCCTTGATGTCCTCCCCGCTCCGGCGGGAGTCCTCATGCGCCCCTGCACGTTTACCCCGTCCACCGGGCGCTACGAAGGCCAGCGATGCAACGGCTACCAGATCATGCTCCAACCCGGCACTGAATATCATTCTCTGCTTCACACACTGCAATTGATTCGGTATTTCACGGAACGATATTCACAATTCGAGCTATCGGATGGCTTCGAGGCAAAGATAGCCGACCCGGTCATGATGAGCTACATCAAAGGCGATATTCCGTTTCAGGACCTTCGTGAGCACGTCAAGCTAGAGGAACAGAAGTGGATCCGAAAAGCCAAACGCTACAGTCTTTACGACGACCAGCCGTACCGCATAAAATAAGGGCACTGTCCCTATTCCTAAATCAAGCCCCGACTAATGGATGACCGCCATCAGCCGGGGCTTTTTGTTTATGCGCGTACTCTGAAAGCGTCATGTCCTGCACGGAGACTCGTTTCTATTTAGTACACCAAAGCGGCTTATCCTGTACGAACACCTATTCTTATCACAGTTGGTACACCTGATTGGCCTGTCATGTACAAAAGCACGTTCTTCTCACCGTTGGTACACAAAATCGGTCTCTCTGGTACAAAATCAACGCAAAATCTCATGACGTGGCCCAAGCTTCCGGGAATTATGACAAAACTTGCGGAATATTTCTAAACAACAATCGTATGACAAAAAGAAAAAATTCACGCAAGACAGAAAGATTGACCGTAATGGTTTACATGGAGCGACAGATCGAAGTGATGAAGGCCATGAGGAGGCTGGGGACAGCCCGTAACTATACCAGAGCCAGAAACAGCTTTTGCTCTTTTCTTCAAGGTCATGATGTCTCTTTCAGAAAGATGGACGAAAATCTCATCGTAGGCTACAACAGCTGGCTTGAGCGCAGAGGGGTGGTCAAGAATACCATCTCATTCTACATGAGGATCTTGAGAGCCATCTACAACAACGCTGTCAAGGACAGTCTCACAAAGCAGAAATTTCCTTTCAGGAATGTTTACACAGGCATTGACAAGACCCGAAAAAGAGCATTGGACGAGAAGGTTGTCAAAAAAATCATGGAACTTGACCTCAAGGACTCCCCCTCACTGACACTTTCCAGAGACATATTCATCTTCAGCTATTGTATGCGTGGGATGTCGTTTGTTGACATCGTGTTTCTTCGCAGAGAAAACTTTGACGGAAATTACATATCCTACCGCAGACAAAAGACAGGACAACACCTTACAGTTTTAGTGGAGCCATGCATCGCACGCATAATCAAGCGCTATGCGAAATTGTCAGAGGACACCCCTTACATATTCCCAATTATTTCATCAGACGATCCCGAAAAGGCTTACCGGCAGTACCAAACAGCGTTGGGCTACCATAACAGAAAGCTCAAGGAACTTGCGAGAAGAGCTAATGTGAATCTGCCACTGTCATCCTACTGGGCAAGGCACACATGGGCGACGGTCGCAAGAAACCATAATATTCCCGTCTCAGTAATAGGAGCCGCGATGGGACACGCTTCAGAAAAGACAACTTTGATCTATTTGGCTTCGTTGGAGAACTCAGTGATTGATAAGGCTAACAGGCTTGTTATCGGAAGTATAAATAAGATGGTTTCTCCATAAGAGACGTTAAGTGGTTTCTCCATAAGAGACAGCACATTTATTCGACAAAGATAGCAAAACTTTTATTTCCTGACCACTATAATTCATCAATTCTTAAGATTTTTCTTATCAATTTACGGATAATCAAGATATTGGCCATATTGATTACAAGCTTCGGGTGACGAGTGGAAACCTCAATAAAATCGATGAATATGAACCTTTGTGGACAACAAATAGTGAGGCTTTTCAATCCTGCGATATTCAAAAATATGGAACCAAGTAGTTTGTAGTAATATCAACTACTTGGTTTTCATACATATATGGCAATGTGCTGTCTCTTATGGAGAAACAGCACGAGTGGTTACATTGTTAGCTATTCGGCGCATAACTCATTATAATACAGACCAATATCAAAATTGGGATGAACTATGGATTTGTCTGTTTCCAAGCCACTGACCACAAACAGTACGCAAAGCATTGATGACTATTCCGCCAACGATCAGACCCATTGGTTTGTAATGCGTGCATATAAATGTGAAAGCAAGGCAGAGGAAAGATTCGCCGGCGAAGGAGGACTGGAATATTTCATTCCAAAGCACTATGCAGTGCGTGTCTATCATGGTGTGAAATCCAGACGGCTTGTACCGGTGATTCCCAGTCTGGTTTTCGTCCGTGCCAGCAGGAAGCAAATCAGCAAGTTCAAGAAAGACAATAACTTTCTTCAATATGTAATGCAGAAATCCGAGGGCATCTCCAAAGTCATGACTGTTCCCGACAAAGAAATGGACAATTTCATCAAGGTATCATCACACCCGGAAGAGAACCTGAGATATTTAAAGCCTGAAGAAATCAACATCAATAAAGGGACAAGGATTCGCGTGATCGGCGGCATCTTCGATGGTGTCGAAGGGATCTTTGTAAAAACAGAAGGAGTCCGTGACAGACGGGTGGTTGTTCTGCTGGAAGGACTTATGGCGGTGTCCGCAAAGATTCATCCTGACCTTATCGAAGTTTTACCACACAAGAAACAATAAAATTGACAATTATATGAACATAAAGCGATTCATCACTAAATCGATGATTTATCTGCCTTTCACATTGGCGATATTTTCCTGTTCGACGCCCCGTGACATCTCCTACTTCCAGGACACGGATTCCGTGGACGGGCAGCGTATCTCCGGTTCGAAGGAGATCACGGTGCGTCCTAAGGACAAGATCTCTGTCATCGTGAACTGCAAGAGCCCCGAGCTGACGGCGCTCTTCAACCTCCCCTACGTGACGCAGCGGCTCGGCGAGAACAGCCGCAGCACGATCGCGTCGGGCTACAGCCAGGGGTACATCTCGGGCTACACGGTTGACGACCGCGGCTGCATCGACTTCCCGGTTCTCGGGGAGGTCAGCGTGGCGGGCATGACGCGCGACCAGGTCGCTGCGGAGATCAAGCGCGAGCTGCGGGAGCAGGGGCAGGCGACGGACGCCGTGGTGACGGTGGACTTCATGAACCTGTACTACCAGGTGCTGGGCGAGGTGGCGAAGCCGGGTCGCTACGCCATCGACAAGGACGCGGTGACCATCCTCGACGCGATAGGTACGGCCGGCGACCTGACGATCTACGGCCGCCGCGACAGGGTGAAGGTGCTGCGCGACGAGAACGGCAAGATGCGTACGTACGAGGTCGACCTCTGCTCCGCCTCGGACCTCATCTCGTCCCCGGCCTACTACATCAGGCAGAACGACGTGATCTACGTGGACCCGAACGACGTGCGCGCCAGGCAGTCCACGGTGAACGGCAACAACGTGCGCTCGACCTCGTTCTGGATCTCGCTCACGTCGCTGGCCGCCTCGGTCACCAACACCATCGTGGTCCTCGCCACGAGGAGCGGCTCCGGCAAGTGACGCCGTAACGCCCGGAAGACTTCAAGAACATAGACGAATATAGCATCAGACATGGAAAACAACAGCAACAGCATGGCGAACGCGGCCCCGCAGGAGGAGACGGTCCAGATCCGTGAGATCCTCTACCGCTGCCTCGCCAAATGGTATTGGTTCGCGATAAGCCTCGCGGTGTGCCTGTCGCTCGGGGTCCTGTACATCCTCAGGTCCACCCCGACCTACAGCACGTCCGCCGAGATCCAGATAAAGTCGGACTCCAAGGGGTCGTCCCTCCCTGGCGACGTGGGCGACTTCGGCAACATGGGCCTCTTCTCGGTGAAGTCCAACGTGAACAACGAGCTGCGGGCCTTCGAGTCCCCGGACCTCATGGGCGAGGTCGTGAACAGGCTCGGGCTGCACACGGACTACACGGTCGACGGGTTCTTCCACCCGGTCGTCCTGTACGGCACCTCGCGGCCGATTTCGGTCGAGTTCCTTGACGTGGAGGAGAACATCCCCGCCGGACTCACCGTAAGCGCGGACGGAGAGGGGATATCCGTGAGGGACTTCATCCTCAAGGGGGACAAGGTCAAGGGGAGTCCGGTCACGGGCTCTTATTCTGACACGCTCGCGACTCCGGTGGGCAGGGTTGTCGTCGAGAGGGCCGGCAACGTCATCGGCGGACTCGACAGGCCGGTGGCCGTCCGCAAGTCCGGGGTCCGCATGGTCACCCAGTCCTACCTCGACAAGCTCCAGGTCAGCCTCTCCGACAAGAACGCCGACATCATCTCGCTCTCGATCAGGGACGTCTCCACGCAGAGGGCGCGCGACGTGCTGAACACCCTGATCGCCGTGTACAACGAGAACTGGGTCAGGGACAAGAACCAGATAGCGAACTCCACCTCTGTGTTCATCAACGACCGTCTGCGCGTCATCGAGGGCGAGCTGGCCGGGGTGGACTCCGACATCTCCGCCTACAAGTCCGAGAACATGATCCCGGATGTCGGCGCGGCCGCGACGATGTACATGCAGCAGAGCACGGTGCTGAGCCAGCAGCTCCAGGACGTGAGCAACCAGCTCTACATGGCCCGCTACATCAAGGACTACATCGGCAAGGAATCCAACAGGAACCAGCCTCTCCCGGCCAACATGGGCCTGAGCAGCCAGACGATCGAGAGCGGCATCACGGAGTACAACAACAAGCTCCTCCAGAGGAACAACCTTGTGGCGAACTCCGGCGAGGAGAACGTGCTGGTGAAGGACCTCGACCAGGCCCTCGCCTCCATGCGCGGGGCGATATCCCGCTCCATCGACAACGAGATCCTCGCCCTCGACACCAGGTATGACAACCTGCTGGGGACCGCCAAGCAGAACACCGCCCGCATCGCCGCCAACCCGAACCAGGCCAAGCAGCTCCTCTCCGTGGAGCGCCAGCAGACGGTCAAGCAGGCCCTGTACCTCTTCCTCCTTCAGAAGCGCGAGGAGAACGAGCTGTCGCAGGCATTCACCGCCTACAACACCCGCATCATCAAGAGGCCGATCTCGGGGATATTCCCGGTGGCCCCGCAGGGTTCCAAGATCCTGCTGGCCGCCTTCCTGCTGGGCCTCATGATCCCCGCCGGAATCATATACCTCCTCGCCGCGACCGACAACAAGGTCAGGGGCCGCCGCGACCTCAAGGACCTCTCCCTGCCGCTGGCCGGCGAGATACCGATGTCCGCCGGGGCCTCCGGGAAGGCCGGCGGCAGGAGGCCGCTGCGCGGCGCGGACTCGATAGTCGTGAGGCCGGGCAGCCGCAACGCCGTCAACGAGGCCTTCAGGGTGCTGCGCACCAACCTTGAGTTCATGCTGCAGGATCCGGGTAAGAATGTCCTGGCCGTCACGTCGTTCAACCCGGGCTCGGGCAAGTCCTTCGTCTCGTCCAACCTTGCCGTGTGCCTCGCCATCAAGGGGAGGCGCGTGCTCGCGGTCGACGGCGACATACGCCACGGGTCCCTCTCCCAGGCGGTGGGATCCCCGAAGTCCGGCCTGAGCAACTACCTGGCCGGCCTCGTGCCGGACGTCCACGACGTCATCGTGGCCTCCAAGGACACCCCGGGACTCGACGTGCTGCCGGCCGGGACGATTCCGCCGAACCCGGCCGAGCTGATCGCCGGGGAGCGCTTCGGGGCCATGGTCGAGGCCTTCAGGAGTGAGTACGACACCGTCATCATCGACTGCCCGCCGATCGAGGTCGTCACCGACGCCAGGATCATCAACACCCACGTCGACAGGACGCTCTTCGTCATCCGCGCCGGCCTCTTCGACAGGGCCATGCTCCCCGACCTGGAGGCGCTCTACAGGAACGGGGAGTACCGCAACCTCTGCTGCGT
>CAVKML010000040.1:0-20612 GCA_963657715.1 uncultured bacterium
TGACACACCAGTTGGGAGAGTAGGTCGCCGCCGTACTTCGGGGGACCCCGGCATCTTAATGATGCCGGGGTCCCTTTTTTTGTCACGGTAAGGCGTGAGGCCGGTTCACGGCCTGGCCTAGGCCTTCTGCCCTTTGTACTCTTCCAGAGCCTTTTCAAGGATTAGGAGTGAGCGTCTCAGGTCCGCGGTCCTGAGTACGTATGCCATCCTTACCTGATCCTTACCGAGACCTGGCGTGATGTAAAACCCGCTTGCTGGTGCCATCATTACAGTCTCACCGACGAAGCCGGCAGGTGTTTCCTCATCTTTATACACAAAATCAGTAAGACACCATACACAGAAATCTTCCGCGTTTTCCACTGGAAGTGACGCTACAGTGTAGAAGGCTCCGTTTGGTATCGGGGAATGTACGCCTGAGATCTTGTTAAGACCATCGATAAAGAAGTCGCGTCTTGCTATGTATTCTTCAAAACACGCTTTGGAGTAATCCTCCGTGCCTTCGATTGAGGCTTCCGCGACTATCTGACCCAGCAGAGGCGGACTTAACCTCGCTTGGCAGAACTTCATAATGGTCTTTAGAGCTTGCTCATTGTGTGTGACAATCATTCCTATCCTTATACCGCATTCAGAGTACCTTTTCGATACTGAGTCAATTACGATTACATTGTTCTCAATCCTATCAAGCCTAAGCGCGGATATGTATGGAGTGTCAGAATACCTGAATTCTCTGTAAACCTCGTCTGAGAATAGATATAAGTCATGTTCGAGTACAATGTCACGGAGTCTGTAGAGTTCCTCTTCGGAATACAGATATCCTGTCGGGTTGTTAGGGTTTCCGATCAGGATCGCTTTTGTCTTCTCTGTGATCGCTTTTTCGAATTCCTCGATCGGGGGCAGTGCGAAACCGTCATCAATGTGAGATGTTACGGCTTTCACGGTCACTCCGGCTGTTATGGCAAATGAGATGTAGTTCGCATATCCAGGCTCGGTGGTTATGATCTCATCACCAGGATTGAGGCAGGCAAGGAAAGTCAGAAGAAGCGCTTCCGAACCTCCGGCGGTCACGATTATCTCTTTCTCACTGACATTGACACCGAATTTGTGGTAATATCCAGACAGTTTTTCCCTGAAAGATTTCAGCCCTTGGCTCGGACTGTATTCCAATGTCTGTCTGCTGATGTGTCTCAACGTGTCAAGAGCCTTTTGCGGAGCCGGGAGATCCGGCTGTCCTATGTTGAGATGATAGACCTTTACCCCTCGTGCTTTCGCTGCGTCAGAAAGCGGGGTCAATTTTCTGATCGGAGAAGCTGGAATTTTCTCTCCGCGGTTGGAAATCTTTGGCATATAATTATGTAGTTTGTCCAAATTTAAGAAAAATGTGGTTATCTTAGCGGATACAATACATTTTTTATATATGAATTCCCGAATTCTTGTGGTCGATGACGAAGAGGATATCTGTGCGATACTTAAATTCAACCTTTCCAAAGAAGGTTATGAGGTTGTGACCGCTAATTCAGCCGAAGAGGCATTGACGTTGGACATCGCGTCATTCAACCTGCTTCTTTTGGATGTGATGATGGGGGGAATGTCCGGTTTTGAATTGACAGGAAAATTGAAGTCTGAACCAAAGACGGCCGGGATTCCGGTAATATTCATAACGGCGCGTGACACGGAGGATGACGCTGTCGAAGGACTGGATCTGGGAGCAGATGACTATATCTCCAAGCCGTTCTCGATCAGGGAAGTGATCTCTCGTGTGAAAGCCGTGCTGAGACGTACCGCCACGAGATTGGATTCCTGTGCGGGTATATTCATAGATGATGAGAAAAAGGTTGTGACCGTTGATGGAAAAGCTGCGGCTTTGACCAAAATTGAATATGAGATATTCAAACTCCTGTTCACCAATAGGGGAAAGGTTTTCCCGCGCGAGGATATTCTTTCAAAGGTTTGGCCTGATGATGTGATTGTCACGGACAGGACTGTGGATGTCAATATCACACGCCTGCGCAAGAAAATAGGTGAATATGGGGACAGGATCGTCTCACGTCACGGGTTCGGTTATCTTTACGAGGAAAAATGATTATATTGTTGACCGCCGTCATTGTTTTGTTGGTTCTTGCGTTGGTTACGATGCGAGGACGGTACACTCATCTTAAGGAGTCGATCGAGAAGGGCAAGATGAGCATGTATGACAAACTGCGGGACAGCGAAGAGGATAAGACTCGCTTGAAGAGACAGCTTACACAGAATGTCGCTCACGAGTTGAAGACCCCGGTCAGCAGCATTCAAGGATATCTAGAAACAATAGTTTCCAACCCAGATATGGACGGTGACACTAAAGACCGGTTCATTCAGAGGTGCTATGCCCAAAGCCGCCGTCTGTCAAGCCTTCTCGCGGACATCTCCACGTTGAACAAACTGGATGATGCTCCACAGGGCTATGAGTTTGAGACAGTGAATATTCCGGATCTCCTTCAATCCATCCTAAAGGATGTGTCAATGCAAATTGAGATAAACCATGTGACATTCAGGGCATTGGTTGAGCCGGATGTGGATGTGGACGGGAATCCTTCGCTGTTGTATTCGATATTCAGAAATTTGACTGACAATTCCATAGCTTATGGTGGCGATGGCGTGACAATCACGGTACAGGTCTTGGCGGAAGACGATTCGTTTTACACATTCAGTTTTTCAGACAATGGGCCGGGAGTCGCACCTGAACATATTCCTCATCTTTTTGAAAGATTCTATCGCATAGACAAAGGCCGCTCCCGCAAGATGGGCGGTACCGGGCTTGGGCTTGCGATCGTCAAAAACTCCGTGTTGCTCCATCGTGGAACCGTTTCTGTCCGCCTTGGTGTCGCCGGTGGCTTGGAGTTCATATTCACATTGCCTAAGGCGGCACGGCATCAGTTGTCTTGCGGCTGAATATTAGCGGATCGTCAAGCAAATAGCCTCCCGCCATTATGACCTACATTATTCCCGGAAGCCTTTGGAGGCGCGAAGAAGGTGGCGGAGGGAGCTGGTGAGCTCACGGGTCTCCTGAAGAAGATTCAGGTAGAGGTAGGCTACGGTGATGTTCTCCTTGGTTGACTGCATCCGCTGCATCTGGGCTTCACGGGCCTTCTCAAGGCAATCCTTCAGCTCCTCGGCCTCGCGGCGTACCTCGTCAACCTCCTCGTAGGAATCGGTCTGGAGAATCTTTTCGGTGCGTCTGAGGAGGAACAAAACAGTGTCCCTCAGCGGGATATATTCCTTGACCTGTTCTTTGCTCAGAGGAATGAAGTTGTTGTCAACGTGTTCCTCGCAAGGATCGGCGATCCGCCTTAGGCAGTACAGGATCTCCTCACAGGAGTTCCTGCCGAGATGGAACCAGGTGTTCTTCTCCATGGCAACCTCTGGGTCGATCCTGCGGAATCCGACCATCTCCTTGCGTCGGCTGTTCTTCAGCTCGTCCCTCTTGCGTCTCATGGTCTCTTCCGCCTTGTGCAGCATTCCGAGATCCTCTTTGATGAAGCCATCGGTGATCTGGCGGAAGGTCGTGTTGACATATTCAAGGAAATCGGATTGGCTGTCAGCTATGTGCTTGCTCAGAAGCGTCAAGATTTCGCCCTTGTCGGTGCTGAGCATCATCTGGTTGAAGGTGATGTCCCCGTTCTCTTCCTCCGCCTTTTTCCTGTAACGGATGTTGCTGCGGATGAGCAGGAAGACGGCGAGCGCCATCATTATGCAGGCGGCTACGAAGCCTCCAAGGTGCATAAGCATAGCCACAAGAAAGCAGAGGATGAAGGCCGCTCCGGCGGTGATGAACCAGCCGCCTATGACGGAGACGACCCCGGTGACTCTATAGACGGCACTCTCGCGTCCCCATGCGCGGTCTGCCAATGATGACCCCATTGCAACCATGAATGTGACGTAAGTTGTTGAGAGAGGTAACTTAAGCGATGTCCCGAGAGCAATCAGCAGACCGGCTACGACAAGATTGACCGTGGCTCTTACATCATCGAATGCGGCTCCTTCCGGAAGTCTGGCCTCATCTGTGTTGAACCGCTTCTCGCACCAATCCTTGACGTTGTCCGGCACGACATCCTTGAAGAAATTCGCGGTGTTGTTGGAGAAACGCACCAGAACCCTTGCGATTTTGGAAGAACCGAACATCTCGTCACCCTCACTCTGTCTTGAAAGGTCGACAGAGGTCTTGATCACGTTGCGAGCCTTCTTCGATGTCGCAAGTGAAAACACCATGATGGCACCTGCCGCTATCAGGAATATTATCGGACTCTTCGCCGGCCCGTCCAGTGATGACATCATGTGGCTGCCAGGGTCCGTGACTCCGCTGGATGCGAAATCAATGTATGATGAATATCCAGCCAGTGGCACTCCTATAAAGTTGACGAGGTCGTTGCCGGCGAAGGCCATCGCAAGCGCGAATGTGCCCATCAGCACCAGAACCTTGAACACGTTGACTTTCAGGAAATAGAGGACTTGCATAATGACCGTTGACGCGAGGAAGCATATTCCTAAAAAGGCAAGGGTATGACTTTGAATATATTGGTGGATCTCCGGGGTGACAAATGCCATATTTTCAATGCCTTTGAACAGCATAAAGTAGAAGATGGCGGTTGTGGCGATGCCTCCGAATATTCCGATTTTCCATTTGAGGTTTTTCTGGTAAGTGAAAGTGAAGATCAGTCTGGAGATATACTGGAGTACTATTCCGAAGAAGAAGGCGATCGCGACCGAGACGAAGATGGCCATTATCACCGCAAGAGCTTTCTCTGTGTTCATCAGGTCACCTACGGTGAGTCCGGTGGTGTCATTGGCGAGTTTCAGAAGAACGAACGCCGTGGTTCCGCCAAGCAGCTCAAACACAAGGGAGACTGTGGTGGAGGTAGGCAATCCGAGATTGTTGAATATATCAAGCAGGATCACGTCAGAGACCATCACTGCTAAGAATATGAACATAATCTCCTTGAAAGAGAACATCGCCGGGTGGAATATTCCGTGTCTGGCGATTTCCATCATTCCGTTGCTCATCGTCGCTCCCATAAATACTCCGACGGCGGCCACGGTGATTATCGTCCTGAATTTGGCCACTTTCGCGCCTATCGCTGAGTTCAGAAAGTTGACAGCGTCGTTGCTGACTCCGACCATCAGATCGAACACCGCCAGCACGAACAGGAACACCACAAACACAAGATAAATCTCACTCATAATCATTTCTTTCTATTACGAGTGCAAAATTCACCATAAAATGTTACCGGACGGTTGCAACCGTGTTACATTTCGGTTACAATCGTCCGGTAAAGGAATTATTTCTGGAAAGGCGAAATAACTATTTCGCCTTTCCTTGTTTTGCTACGGCCTCCTGCTTGCGCTTGAGCTCCTCAGGATCAGCGAGATAGTAATCCTTTACGAGATTGAGGTCGTCATCGAACTCGAAGACGTAAGGAGTGGCGGTAGGGATGTTCAGGCCGACGATGTCAGCGTCAGAGATTCCCTTGAGGTGCTTTACGACACCACGGAGGCTGTTGCCGTGAGCCACTACCACGATGTTGTCGTGCTGCTTGAGGGCCGGGAAGATCTCGCACTCCCAGTAAGGCATAACGCGCTCGATGCAGTTCTTCAGAGCCTCTGTGCGAGGAATGTACTGATCTGGAACGAGGGCGTAGCGGGGATCCTTGGTGGCGCTGTTAGGGTCGTCCTCCGGAAGGTTGTGAGGAGCCACGTCGAAGCTGCGGCGCCAGATGAGAACCTGCTCGTCACCATACTTCTGGGCGGTCTCGGCCTTGTTGAGTCCCTGAAGCATTCCGTAATGCTTCTCGTTGAGCCTCCATGTCTTCTTTACCGGAATCCAGTCAAGATCCATAGCGTCGAGTACATTGTTAAGGGTCTTGATGGCTCTCTTAAGATAAGAGGTGTAGGCTACCTCGAAGGTGATGCCAGCCTCTTTGAGTGCCTTTCCGGCGTCGAGGGCTTCCTGTACGCCCTTCTCGCTGAGGTCAACGTTGGTCCAGCCTGTGAACCTGTTCTCTTTGTTCCACTGGCTTTCGCCGTGGCGGATAAGTACTATTCTTTTCATATTCCTAAAAATTTTGGTTTCTACTTTTTATGTAGTCGCTTCGATGCTTGGACAAGCTCAGCAACCACAAGCCCAGCGACCGGGCTGCAAAGTTACATCATTATTCCGATTCATCAAATTGATTACCCATAATCATGAGCAACTTGTCCCCGACTTTGAGCTTCACGGAACCGTCAGGAACGATCAACTCCCCATCCCTTTTTATCATCACAACACGTGTTCCTTCCGGCAGAACAACTTCCTTAAGTGTGTCACCGGCAGCGAGATCGGTCTCCGTCAGTCTGTGATCCATCAATTTGCCGGCTTCTTCCGGAATTTCGATTCCGAATGTTTCAGGAGCCTTCTCCTGAGGCAGTGCGAGGTTCAGCTTGCGGGCGACCGCAGGGATGCTCATCCCTTGGAACAACATTGAAACCATAGTGATGAAGAAGACGATGTTGAATATCTGGTCGGAGCCAGGAATGTCAGCCACAACCGTGAATATCGCGAAAATGATCGGAGTGGCACCTTTCAGACCCACCCATGAGATGAAAACCCTTGCCTTGAACGAGAGCCTTCTGAACGGCAGGAGCGAGATGAACACTGCCAGAGGACGACCGATGAAGGTAAGGAATACTCCGATGAGAAGGGCTACAGGAGCGACTGAAAGCATTTCCTTAGGGTTCACAAGCAGACCCAGCGTAAGGAACATTCCCATCTGCATCAGCCATGTGACGGTGTCGCTGAAGCGGAAGACCTCTCTCTTGTGGGCCATGGGCTTGTTGCCGATGATCACTCCGGCGAGGTATATGGCGAGGAATCCGTTGCCGTTCACAAGTCCGGTGATCGAGTAGATGAAGAACCCGATGCTCAAGACGAGGATGGCGTACAGGGAAGCTCCGTTCAGTTTCAGCTTCCCGAGTGCCCAGGCGAACGCGCGGCCGAGACCCACCCCCATGATCGCTCCGATGCCAAGCTGCATCGTGAATGTCAACAAGGCGTTGCCTATCATCCTTGGGTAGTCTATGTCGATTCCGGAGGCTGGCTCGAAAAGCTGCTGGGCGCACTGGATGAGCACAATTGTGATGACGTATGCCATCGGGTCGTTGGATCCGGACTCCAGCTCAAGGACCGGCTGAAGGTTCTCCTTCAGCTTCATCTTGGCGTTCCTCAGAATGTTGAACACTGACGCAGAGTCGGTTGAGGACATCACGGCGGCAAGCAAGAAGCACATCACGATTGACATTCCCTCGGAAAGATGCCCCACTCTTGTCAATAGATAGATGAATCCGCCCGTGAACAAGGCCGTCAGGAATACTCCGACTGTGGACAGCACTATCCCCTCTTTCAGCACGGGTTTAATCGTGTCGAATTTCGTTTCAAGGCCTCCGCAGTATAGAATGACACAGAGCGCTATGGTGCCGATGAACTGTGCTATGTGGAAATTATCGAACGCCAGGCCGAGTCCGTCAACGCCGAATGCCATTCCGACGACAATGAACAAGAGCAAGACCGGAATTCCGAATTTAAATCCGGCACGACTGATGAGTATTGCCGTGAAAATCAAGATGGATCCGATGAGGAGTATATTCTCAGGGGAAAATTGTATCATATAATTATTCTGTGTTTTTGTTCATAGTCGCGGCACCAGTCCCGCAGCGGACACTCCTCGCATTTCGGGTTTCTCGCCGTGCAGGTGTAACGTCCGTGGAGGATCAGCCAATGGTGAGCCCTTGCCCTCAGCTCCGCCGGAATGTACGTCTCCAGTTCCTTTTCGACTGCCTCCACGGTCTTTCCGTCCGATAATCCCATCCGGTGGGATACACGGAAAACGTGCGTGTCAACGGCGATCACCGGTTTGTCATAAATAACGGAAGCGAGCACGTTGGCTGTTTTGCGTCCGACTCCAGGCAGGGTCATCAGACTGTCGATGTCCGACGGGACTTCGCTGCCATATTCGGAAACTAATTTCCGCGCCATCCCGATTAGGTGCGTCGCCTTGCTGTTCGGGTAGGAGATGCTTTTGATGACTGCCAGCACTTCTTCGAAGGATGCCGACGCCAGATCTTCCGGCCTCGGAAACTTCCTGAACAGTTCCGGAGCGACCATATTCACCCTTTTGTCCGTGCATTGGGCACTCAAGATCACGGCCACAAGCAGTTGGAAAGGGGATTCATAATGCAACTCTGTCCGAACCTCAGGCTGGTTGACCTGAAACCAGAAGAGTATGCGGTCGTATCTGTCTTTTTTCAGCATGATGCTATATGGTCAGCGCAAGGTCAATGACCTCGTCGTTCGTGTTCTCCTTGCATCTCTCGTCCTTGCAGACGAAGACACGGCCTGGATATTTTTCGAATATGCTTCTGTTGTGCGTCACCATCACGATGGCCGTTCCGTCCTCTTTGTTGATTCCGGTCAGCAGCCGCAGGATCCCGTCGGCGGTCTCGTTGTCCAGATTACCGGTCGGCTCGTCGGCGATGATGAGCCGTGGCCTGTTCAACAGAGACCTTGCTATGGCGACGCGTTGCTGCTCGCCTCCGGAGAGCTGATGAGGCATCTTGTGCGCCTTGTTCTCCATCCCGACATCGGCGAGTACTTCGAGGATCCTTTTGTCGATCTCGTCACGGTCTTTCCAGCCTGTGGCTTTAAGGACGAACTCAAGGTTGCTCTCGACGGTTCTGTCCATCAACAGCTGGAAGTCTTGGAACACCACTCCGATCTTGCGGCGCAGATAAGGAATGTCCTTGTCCTTAAGCCCATTCAGCTTGAAACCACAGACCTCGCCGGATCCGTTGTCCAAACGGTTCTCGCCGATCATCGTGCGGATGATCGAGGTCTTGCCGGTTCCGACCTTGCCGACGATGTAGATGAAGTCTCCCGGAAATATGTCCATGTCAAGCCCGTAGATCACGGTGCTTTCTCCGTTCACGATGTCCGCGTCCTTGAATGAGACCAGCGGCTCGCTTTTTGATGCTGATAGCTCGTTAACTTCCATAGTAACGCAAATATACTTTATTTTTCGGGTATATTTAAGTAAATTTGTAGAATATTTTTCGTTGATGAAAATGATTGGAAACTATATGAAAAGCAAATTTGCCGCGGCGCTTCTTGCGGCGCTGTCACTTGGCACGGGGGCTGCCGCGTCGGCGCAGGAAACCGGACCGGACCAGTACCGTCTCGCCGTCGAACTATATGGCCATGGAATGTTCGAGAGGGCCGGAAGCATATTCGGAGAAATCTATGCGGGAACCGGAGATGTGACCGCCGGCGGCTACGAGGCCCTCTGCTCCGTCCGTCTGCAGGAGGTCGGGAACGAGACCTTGGCTGATGAATATGTCGCCGCGCACCCGTATTCCATCCTCGTGCCTCAAATTCATTTCTACAAGGCTCTGAATCTTTTTGACAGACAGGAATATAAAGCTGCCGCCGACGAATTCGGCAAGGTGCCTGAGAACAGGTTGCCGTCCGACCTTGTGGCTGAATATGCTTTCAAACAGGCGTACTCATATTTTGAGCAAGGGGATCTGGCGAAGGCCAAGTCCTTGTTCGAAAAGTCCGAGAAGAGGGTGCAGTCGGACTACACCGCTCCATCGAGATATTCATTAGGCTACATCAATTATTCCGAGAAGAATTTCGATGAGGCGTTCGACTGGTTCGAGAAAGCTGCGAGAGACCCTCGTTTCACCGAGATGTCCAATTCTTACATGGTCGAGTGCCGCTTCATGAGGAAGGACTATTCCTATGTGCTGAAAAATGGTGTCAAGGTTTATGATAACGCCCCTAAGGAACGTCAGAGGCATCTTGCGAGAATCATCTCCGAGTCCTATCTGGCCAAGGGAGACACCGAGAAAGCCAAGGAATATTACGATGTCGTCAGAAGCGGTGACAACGACATGGACCGCAACGACTATTTCTACGCGGGTTCGCTTCTTTACGCCACTGAGGACTATAAAGGTGCCATCGAGAACTACTCGATGATGCGGAACAGAACTGACTCGATCGGTCAGATCGCGAACTATAATCTGGCATACAGCTACATCCAGACGGGCAACAAGGTGGCCGCCCTCGACGCGTTCAAGGATGCCTCGCAGGGATCGTTCAATCCTGACATCCAGGAAGATGCGCACTTCAACTACGCCAAGCTGTCGTTTGACCTGAACCACAACCCGTCCGTCTTCAACGACTATCTCTCCAAATATTCCGACAAGAAGAAAGGGGAGAGAATCTACAGCTATATGGCGCTTGCCTCGCTTTACAATCATGACTATGCCGGAGCCGTGGAGGCATATTCCAACATTGACATGTTGGATAACGATCAGAAGGCCAATTATATGAAAGCCAACTATCTGCGTGCAGAACAACTCGTGGAGACAGGGTCTTGGAGTGATGCGGTTCCTTTCTTGAGAGCGTCTTCCTTCTATGCCGACAAGCGTTCTCCGTTCAACCAGCTTTCAAGGTACTGGCTTGGAGAGTCTTATTACCGCAGCGACCAGTTCGACAAGGCTTTGGAGACTTTCAAGGATCTGTACAATAATTCCGCGTTGGAAGGCAAGACGGAAGGTCGGCTTATCCCTTATGATCTGGCTTACTGCTACTTCCGTCTTGGAGACTATGCCAACGCCGCCAAATGGTTTGATGAATATCTCCAAGGCCGCAATCTGGCCGAAGGAGAGGACGCCGCCGTCCGCCGCGCCGACTGCGACTTCATACGCAAGGACTACAAAACCGCCGTCACTGAATATGAGGACGCTCTTAAGCGTTTCCCTTTCAAGGATAACCTTTATCCTAACTACCGTGCCGGAATCGCCTACGGACTTCTTGGAAATATGGATGCCAAGATCGGGGCGCTTTCTAAGGCTCTTAAGGCTGCCCCGTCTGTGGAATACTACTCTGATGCCATGTTTGAGCTCGGAAGGGCCTATGTCTCCGCCGGCCGGAACGATGACGCGGTCTCCGCTTTCACGAAACTTCGTTCATCCTCAAACGACAAGACCATCGTGGCCCGATCCCTGATCGAGCTTGGGATGATTTCAAGGAATATGTCCGAGTACGACCAGTCCCTTGGCTACTACAAACAGGTGATCACGGAGATGCCTGGCACTGAATATGCCCAAGATGCCCTTCTGGCCATCGAGTCGATCTACCAGTCTCAGGGACGTACGGACGAGTACATTGATTTCGCGGACAAGTCCGGAGTAATCAAGGACAAATCCGAAAGCGAGAAGGAAGCGATGTATTTCAATGCCGCCGAACAGGTTTTCCTTACGGAGAACTATGGCAAGGCTCTGGCTTCGCTCCAGACTTATCTTGAGCGTTATCCGTTAGGTCGGAAAGTTTCCGAGGCTGAGTTCTATGTGGCTGAATGCTACAGGAATATAGGCAAGAAAGAGCAGGCCTGTGATTGGTACAAAAAGTCTATTGAAAAAGGCGAGGGCTCGGCTTTCGCGGAGACGGCTATGCTGAACTTCTCAAAGCTGTCTTATGATTTGCAGCGCTACAAGGATGCGTTCGGAGGCTATTCCTCCCTCCTTGAAGACGCTAAGATCGAGAACAACAAGCACACGGCCATGGTCGGGATGATGCGTTCGGCTTACAAGGCCGGGGACTGGGCTTCGGCTAAATCCTGCTCCGACAGGGTTAAGGCTGACGGCAAGAGCACGGCCGCCGAAATTCGGGAGGCTGACTACTTCAAGGCCAAGTCATTGCTTTCGATGAACGAGCGTGAGGCCGCGTTTGAGATATTCACAAGCCTCAGTTCCGCCCCGTCAACCGCCGAGGGGGCAGAAGCGGCTTATATGATCATTCAGGATGCCTGTGACCAGGGCAAGTATGACACTGTCGAGAAGAAAGTTTATGCCTTCGCCGAGAAGGCTGGTGACCAGAGCTACTGGCTTGCGAAGGCGTTCATCACTCTTGGCGACTCGTTCGCCGAGCAGGATAATCTCGCTCAGGCCAAGGCCACGTTCGAGAGCGTCCTTAACGGTTACAAGCCTGCCGAAGGCACGTCGGATGATGTGCTCGACAATGTCAGAATGCGTCTTGAGAAACTTAAAACTATGATATAGTGGAAATGAATATGAAAAGAATATATCTGGTCTCCGCGGCGATGCTGATGACCGCCGCGATCTCATTCGGACAGAATTTCAACCCGACCGTCGAGGTCACCAACACCTATCAGGGCAACGCGTCGGAGGTTCACAAGCCTTTGTTGGAGATGAACGTTCCGGACTCGCTGCTCCGCTTCGATCTGGACTTTGATTATGAGGTGTTTGAGAAACCTTACCAGGGAGCCTACAGCTTCAAGCCTTACATGCTGAACATGCGGCCGGCGAAGGATGCCTGGAGAGGACGTGAACTTTATCTCAAGGCTGGGGCCGGTTACACCCTGCATCCTCAGTTTGAGTTCGTCTTCAGCCCTGAGCAGAGCGGGCCGTTCCAGATGAGCGTGTACGCCAGTCATAAGTCATATTTCGGTAACTATCATGAAATCAAACCAGAATTGAACGACGGACTTTACCGCTTGAAGAAGTCGGGAAGTAAATTCAGCGGTTATGACGCTTTGACTTCAGCGGGCTTTGACGGCCGTTATAACTGGGACAGGACCATTCTGTCATTCTGTGTAGGTTACTACGGGCTAGCAACGAAGGACACCGTGATGTCGCGTTCCTACAATGCATTTGATTTCAACGCCCGGGTTCGCTCGAACAATGATTCGGAATCGTATTTTCTATATGATGTGGGGTTGAGGGGCAGAGTAGCTAATGATGGATTGGATTATAAATCATTTACTTTCCCTGATGGTGCGGCGGTTGACAAGCAGAACGAAAGCTGGATCTTCTTTGATGGCTTGGCAGGTCCTGTGCTGAACAACCGAAGAAGCATTCTGGTCGGTTTCGAGGCGGAGTCTGCATCCTATAGCCGGTTTTATGAGGGAAACATCGGACGTGTCGCCCTGATTCCAAGCTATAGGCTGAAGTCAGGACGATGGAACCTGAATCTTGGCGTCAGACTTGAGTTTATGTTCAGGGGTGACGCGGACACGCTCTCCTTCGGCAAGATGGGTGGCGGTAAAGGACAGATTGTCTATCCTGACGCGCATGTAAGCTATGCGGCTGGCGGAAACGTGGCTCTTTACGCTGACGTGACCGGCGGAAATCGTCTGAACACATATTCGTCGCAGATTTCCGGGAATCATCATCTGAATCCTTCGTTCCTGCCTGTGTTCGGATTGATGACTCCTTTGACGGACAACACTGTGGAGAAACTGAATGCCAGAATCGGTGTCAGGGGCAGCGCTGCCTCCTCGTTTCAGTTTGATGTGAACGGCGGTGTCGGTCTTTATGGCAACGCCTTGATGGAGTCAGGCTTTTTCAACGCAGATGGAGGGCTTGTTCCTTCGTTGGCATATTCTGATGTTAATCTTGTCTATGCCAATGCCTTGCTGGGATGGAAGTCCAACCGGGTCAAGGTTGACGCGGAACTCCGTTACAGAGGTGTGTCTTACCCTGACAAGGATGCGAAGAATCTTGGTTTCGCGCTGCCGAAATACAGTGGTGGTTTTAGGGCGACGTATGACATCACTTCCCGTCTTTATGCCGGAGTGGCTGTGGAGGCTTCGTCGTGGCGCGAGGGCAAGTGCGCCTCTATGGCTTCCGAAGAGATTGCCAAGGTCCGGGTGCCTGGTTATGTGGACCTTGGGGTGAACTGCGGCTATAAGTTCAACAGGAAGGTGGAGCTATGGCTTGAGTCCGGAAACCTGCTTTGTCAGGCTATCCAGAGGAATCCGTTCTACGCCGAGAAAGGACTTTGGGTCACCGCTGGAGTCTCGCTGAATCTTTAGTTGCTGAGCTTTTCGAAGTGCACCAGCCGCTGAGTCTCGTTCAAGACGTGTCAAGTACAAGAAGGTTCCACTACCTACGCTTCGCGCCCTATCCGGGTAAATGGTAGTGGAATCTTCTTGTACTTGACACTTTTCGCGCATATTTTTTTCAGACATCGGAGCGTAGCGACGCAAGGGGTTTGGGGAGAACGCTCCCCAATGCCACACCG
Organism: uncultured bacterium; assembly: GCA_963657715.1. Lineage (GTDB taxonomy): Bacteria > Bacteroidota > Bacteroidia > Bacteroidales > UBA932 > Cryptobacteroides. The sequence goes on from CAVKML010000040.1 coordinate 14,111, forward strand.
GGGCGGTCCCGTGAGGGACTGGGGGTGAATGGAAAAGCGCGCGCAGCGCGTAGCGACGTAAGGGGTTTGGGGAGAATGCTCCCCAATGCCCCACCGGGGCTGTCCCGTAAGGGACTGGGGGTGATTGTATGGTAAAAATAGAGGGGAGGGCAAAAGTTTTTTGGCCACCCCCTCTATTTTTATTATATTTGTCTGTTTTATGGAAAACCATATACACTTGATAAAAACAGGCAATAGAATATGATTGAGAACGAAGAGATGAAGAAAGCGGAAGAGCAATATTCCGCAAGCAGCATTCAGGTGCTGGAAGGACTGGAGGCTGTCAGGAAAAGACCTTCGATGTACATCGGCGACATCGGGGAAAGGGGACTCCATCATCTGGTTTATGAGGTCGTTGACAACGGTATTGACGAGGCTATGGCCGGTTACTGTACCGAAATCAGTGTCACGATCCTTCCTGACAACTCGATCAGGGTGAGCGACAACGGACGAGGAATCCCGACCGGGATGCATCCGAAGGAGCATCGTTCGGCTCTTGAGGTTGTCATGACGGTTCTTCACGCCGGAGGTAAATTCAATAAGGACAGCTACAAAGTTTCCGGAGGTCTGCACGGAGTCGGTGTTTCCTGCGTGAACGCCCTTTCCGACAGCCTGATCGCTGAGGTTCACCGCGAGGGACATATATTTGTTCAGAAATATTCAAAGGGTAAGCCGCTCGGTCCGGTCGAGATCGTGGGGGATTGCGACAACACTGGAACAATCATCACTTTCCATCCGGATCCTACCATATTCACACAGACCACTGTTTACAAGTATGACACACTCGCCGCGAGGATGCGTGAGCTGGCCTATCTGAACAAAGGCATCAAGATCACCATCACAGATGAGAGGGAGTTGGTTGATGAATATGTCACCGATGAGAACGGCAACTCAAAGCCGACTGGAAAGCAGCTTTACCGTGGGGATATCTTCTATTCCAAGGAAGGTCTCAAGGAATTCATTGATTACCTTGATGCAGGTGCGATGCAGCTCATTCCGGAGCCGGTGTGCGTGCAGAGCGACAAGGTGATTCCGATCGACATCGCCCTCTCGTACAACAACGGATTCTCAGAGAAAATATATTCCTACGTCAACAACATCAATACCATCGAGGGAGGAACGCATCTTCAAGGATTCAAGATGGGACTTTCCCGCTCGCTGAAGAACTACGCCGAGAAGAACAACCTCCTTGCCAAGTTCAAGGGAGATCTCGCTCCGGAAGACTTCCGCGAGGGATTGACGGCTGTCGTCTCTGTCAAGATCGCCGAGCCTCAGTTCGAGGGACAGACAAAGACCAAACTTGGCAACCCGGAGGCCACATCGGCTGTTTCACAGGCCACGTCAGCTGCTATGGATCAGTACCTTGAGGAGCATCCTAAGGAGGGTAAGCTGCTCATTGAGAAGATAGTGCTTGCCGCCACCGCCCGCAGCGCCGCCCGCAAGGCACGTGAAATGGTGCAGAGAAAGACCGCGATGACGGGTGCCGGAATGCCTGGCAAACTGGCTGACTGCTCCGAGAGGAATCCGGAGAAATGCGAACTCTTCCTTGTCGAGGGAGACTCCGCCGGCGGTACCGCCAAGCAGGGACGTGACAGAAGAATCCAGGCTATCCTGCCGTTGAGAGGTAAGATTCTGAACGTGGAGAAGGCAGCCGGTGACCGCGCGTTCGACAGCGTTGAGGTCAGGAACATCTACACGGCTCTTGGTGTCACTGTGGCTCAGGAGGATGAGAACGGAGAAAAGAAGATGGATCTCAGCAAGCTCCGCTATCACAAGGTCATCATCATGACCGATGCCGATGTCGATGGCAGCCATATCGCCTGCCTTATCCTAACGTTCTTCTTCCGCTACATGTTCGACCTTATCAAGAACGGTTACGTCTATCTTGCGACCCCGCCGCTCTACCTTGTGAAGAAAGGTAAGGAAGAGGTTTACTGCTGGACCGACGAGCAGAGGTTCGAGGCCACAGCCCGTCTTGGAAAAGGGTCTGACAAAGGCGTTACCGTCCAGAGGTACAAAGGTCTTGGCGAGATGAGTGACCAGCAGCTTTGGGACACCACAATGGATCCTGCCAAGAGAAGACTCCGCAAGATCACGATCGATAACGCCGCAGAGGCCGAGAGGACATTCTCGATGCTGATGGGTGACGATGTCCCTCCAAGAAGGCAGTTTATCGAGGAGAACGCCCATTACGCTAACATTGACGCATAAGTAAATAATTAAAAATCAATACAAAATGCTTGACATTTTTGACAGAATCGAAAGGGACTCGGGAGGTCCTATCGGACAGTACTTCAACCAGGGATTCGGTTACTATATGTACCCTAAACTTGAGGGGGAGCTTGGGCCTCACATGACTTTCAACGGGAAAGAGGTTCTGAACTGGAGCCTGAACAACTATCTCGGACTCGCTAACCACCCGGAGGTTCGCAAGGCCGATGCCGAGGGAGCCGCGAAATGGGGTCTGGCCTATCCTATGGGAAGCCGTATGCTTTCCGGCCACACCGCCCTGCATGAGAAACTTGAGAGGATGTTCGCGGACTTCGAGAAGAAGGAGGACGCGTTCCTTTTCAATTTCGGTTATCAGGGAATCGTCTCTGCGATAGATTGCCTTACGGCCCGCCACGATGTGATCGTCTATGATGCGGAGGCTCACGCTTGCCTCTTGGACGGAATCCGTCTCCACATTGGAAGCAAGTACAAGTACCGTCACAACAACATCGCTGACTGTGAGAAGGTTTTGTCGAGGGCCTGCAAGGAGGCCGAGGAAAGCGGTGGCGGTGTTCTTCTCATCACCGAGGGCGTTTTCGGCATGACAGGCGCAATGGGAATTCTTGACCAGATCGTTGAGTTGAAGAAGAAATACAGCTTCCGCATATTCATTGATGACGCGCACGGATTCGGCCTTCTCGGAGAACACGGACGCGGAACTTCCGAGGAACTGCACTGCATGGATGGTATTGACCTTTACATCGGCGCTTTCGCGAAGTCGATGGCCTCGATCGGAGGATTCATCGCCGGTCCTCGCAAGATTATCAACTACTTGCGTCTGAATATGCGTTCGCAGATGTACGCCAAGTCCCAGCCGATGCCTATTGTTTACGGAAACATCAAACGTCTTGAGATCATAATGTCTCCGGAAGGCGATGAGCTGCGCAAGAAATGCTGGCACGTGACGCACACACTTCAGGAAGGTTTCAAGAAACTTGGATTCGACATCGGTGAGGCCCAGGCCTGCGTGATTCCTATCCACATCGATGGAGGTGGCGTGGCCCAGGCAACCAAGATAGCGATGGATCTTCGTGAGAACTACCGCATTTTCTGCTCGATGGTCATCTATCCTGTCATCCCTAAAGGTATGGTCATATTCAGAATAGTATGTACCGCCGCTCACACAGACGAGGACATCGCCTACACTCTCAACGCTTTCAAGGAGATCAAGCAGAAGCTTGACGCAGGTGCTTACGACGGTGATGACATCGCTGCGAAGACTATTATGTAATTAATTGCTGATTAGTGGCTTATATGTGTCCTGAATATTTCAAGGATAAGGTCATTATCATAACGGGAGCCAGCTCTGGAATAGGGTTGGCTTCTGCCCGTCTCTTTGGATCGTTCGGAGCGAACGTCGTGATGGCCGCAAGGTCGCTGGACAAGCTTCAGGAGCTGACACCGTCTGTGAACGCCGATCCGGAGAAGGTTCTATGCGTCAAGACCGACGTGACGAAGGAGGATGACTGCCGGAATCTTATCGATTGCACAGTCCGGAAATATGGCCGCATCGACATTCTGGTGAACAACGCCGGAATCTCGATGAGGGCTATGTTCAAGGACTTGGATCTCAGCGTGATCCGCTCTTTGATGGATGTGAATTTCTGGGGTACTGTGCAGTGTACGAAATTCGCTCTGCCTTACCTGCTCCAGAGCAAAGGGCAGGTTGTCGGGGTGATTTCGATAGCCGGATTCTCCGCCCTTCCTGCAAGGACAGGATATTCAGCGTCCAAGTACGCCATCCGTGGCTTCCTTGACACCATCCGCATCGAGCATCTCAAGGACGGACTCAACGTGCTTGTCTTCGCTCCTGGCTACACGGACTCCAATGTCCGCAAGGCTGCGCTGACAGCAGACGGCCGCCCGCAAGGTGAGACTCCTTTGAAGGAGGACAAACTTATGAGTGCCGAGAAGTGCGCCGAGTACCTTGCCAAAGGATTGGCAAAGAGAAAGTCCCAGATGATCCTTACCGGTCTTGGCAAGGCTACGGTTTTGGCTCACAGGCTCTTTCCTAGACTGACAGACAGACTTACTTACGGTTTTATCGCAAAAGAAGCGGGAAGCCCTTTCAAATAGCAAGAGACAATGAAACTGCCGCGCGTGTCAATAAACTACAGGGTACTTGTTCCTTTGGTTGTTCTTTTTGTGGTCCTCACACTTATATTTCCGAGGACCGCAAAGTTCAGTTATGACTATAGGAAGGGGTCGCCGTGGTCTCATGAGACGTTGCTGGCTCAGTTTGATTTTCCTATCCTTAAGACTGAAGAGCAGATCCGCGAGGAAAAGAGCAGAAGCAAGGCGGCTGTCATCCCTTACTATCGGTACCGTCAGGACATTGTGGACAACTGCCGCAAGGCGGCGGAAGGAATTGAGATAGGAGCGTATTCTTATCTGAGACCTTTGATAGTGTCTTCTATGGATGGCATTTATTCCAACGGGGTGGTGCCTGATGAGGGAGTTAAATTGGAAGGGAGTTCTGACCCGTCCGGAGCGGTCTTGTATATTCAAAAAGACAAGAGGGCCGGGAAAAAACCGGTGAGCGAGGTGTTCAAGGAGTCGGAGGCAAAGAACCGTCTCCTTTCAGACATATCGGCGAAGTACCCTCGGATCAATGCGGATTCGGTCCTTCGCGCCGCAGGGATCTATGACTTCATAGTTCCTAATCTTGAATATGATCCCAAGACAACCGAACTTGTCCGTTCGGAGTCTTCAAATCAGGTCTCGACAACGCAAGGGTTCGTGAGCGCCGGCCAGCTGATTGTCTCGGAGGGGGAGATTGTGACCGCCGAGATCGCGCAGATGCTGGATTCATATAAGGTTGAATACGAGAACAGTATGGGGTATGGCGGGCCAAGGATTCTCTTTTGGCTTGGCAATGCGTTCATCGCGTTTGTGATGGTGCTGCTGTTCTTCTTGATGATCTATTTCCTGAACAGGAAATTGTTTCTGGATCATCGTAAGTTCTGGTATCTGATCTTCATATTCATCATCGCTTCGGTACTGGCTCTGATAATCAACAAATTCGCTCCGCGTTGCCTCTACATGGTGCCGTTCACGCTTACAGCACTGTATCTTGAGGCGTTCTTCAAGAACAAGGTGATCTTCCCGATCTGCTGCGTGTCGTTCCTGCCGATGCTGGTCTTTGCGGAGAATGGTGTCGTGCTTTTCGTGATGTTCCTGCTGGCTAGCATCGCGGCGGTATTCGCGTTCCGTTTCTTTAATCAGGGATGGCAGCAGTTCATAATGTCGGGAATAGTGTTCATCAGCATGCTGGTGACCTATTTCGGATTCCGGCTGATCGATGTGGTCAACGATGATCCATATATGGCCGTGCTATACATGTTCATCGGATCTTTGCTTATAGTCGCCGGTTATCCGCTGATCTATTTGTTTGAAAGGATGTTCAATCTTGTGTCCAGTTCAAGACTCCGTGAGTTGTGTGACACAAACAACAAACTTTTGCGGGAATTGGAACACAAGGCGCCGGGAACTTTCCAACACTCTCTTCAAGTTATGAATATGTGTGATGCGGCGGCCCGTGCGATTGATGCAAATGTCCTTTTGGTCAGGGCCGGCGCTCTTTACCATGACATAGGAAAAATGAAGAATCCTCTCTGTTTCATCGAGAATGAGAGCATGTCTCCGGGAGGTGTGCACTACCATGAGCACCTTTCGCCAAAAGAGAGTGCGAAAGCGATAATCAAGCATGTCTCAGACGGTGTCGAGCTTGCGGTGGAGAATCGGTTGCCGGATGTGATTCAGGATTTCATCATCACACATCATGGTACGTCCAACACGTCGTATTTCTACAATAAATATCTTAACGAAGGAGGCAATCCGGATGATGTTTCGGATTTCTTCTATCCGGGCCGCAAGCCTCAGACAAAGGAACAGATCATTCTGATGATTTGCGACACTCTTGAGGCCGCCTCCAGGACATTGAAGGATAATTCAGCGGCCACTTTCTCGGTTTTTGTCGAGAATATCGTCGCTTCAAAGATGAAGATCGGCCAGTTTGACGAGGCTGACATCTCGATCAAGGATCTCAATACTGTGAAGGAAACGTTGAAGTCATACCTGTCACAGATTTACCATGAAAGGGTTGTTTACCCTCAAAGAAAGAATAATTAATTTATAATAATATTGACAAATTATGGAAGTAATCAAAAATCAAATCGATGATCTTAACATC
>CAVKML010000041.1:0-20485 GCA_963657715.1 uncultured bacterium
GTTGATGTCATAGACTATCACATTGTCGGCATCGTATTGATAGCCGCCTGTGCGGACCTTGACTTGTTTGAGGTAGCGGAGGTTGCTGTCTTTCGCGCTGCGGGCAAGGGCTATTCCGGCATCAAAGAAGTTTATCAGTTTGGCCGATCCGGCGAGGTCGTTCTGCGTTATGGGTTCATAGCCTCGGCGTTTTGGCGTGTGGGCGATGATGACTGTCGTGAGAGCGTATTTCTTTTTTAGGCGGATCAGTTTCATCATAAAGCTGCCGGCTGTGGAGCCTTTCTCGGAGTCGTTGCAGATGAACGTTATGTTGTCAACCACGAAGAAACGGGTGCCTTGGATGGCGGCCTCCTCTATGGATGCAAGTATTTCTTCTTCAAGGTCTGAGCCCACAATAAGTTCGGGGTCTATCTCAGCTCTGGAGAAATTGTCCGGGAATATGTGGCGGTAGCCTGTAGCCGGGTCGGTATAACGCATTTGGAACTGCTTGCCGGAGAGTTCGAGGTCAACATACAGGACTTTTTCCTCTCGGGCAATCTCTTCGGCGATCTGGGTGGCGAATATGGATTTGCCGACATTGCTTGACGCGAATATGACGGTGTTTTCATACTGGACTATCAGACCGTTGAAATAGGTCTTCGGGTCTGGAGTGTTGATGCTGTCTTCTATCCAAACGTTTGCCGGTTTGATGGAAAGAAGCCCTACTCGATGGGGTGCTTTCCGGGCGTTGTCGATTTCGGTGAGGATTGCTTCCACCGGGGTTGGTTCCCGGTGGGGGCTTTCTGTTGAGACAGCAAGGTTATCTGACATTGCGCCTGTGTTTTCTGTGGGTTTCATTTGTCGCTCCGTCTTTTGTTGAACAGTTCAAGTGCGAGATCTGCATCGACGACGATCTTGCGGCCGTTTTGACGAACGGCCTCTTTTATTATCGTGTCCTTGTAGCGTTGAGCTGTGACGTGGGAGCAGCCGAAGAGGCTTCTGATTCCGTTCAGGCCATAGACCAGACGGTGGTTTGCCTTGACCGGTTGTTCCGGTGCTTCATTGTTGTCTTGTGCCAATGCGGCTTTGAGCCTGTCATCAATGATTGACGTGAACTCTTCTACCGTCAGTGAGTAAAGCGGGGTGTCTATTCCGATTCCCATAATCTTGAATTTTTATAAAATTATGGCTTCGGAGAAAGGTGACAAGCAGACTCCTCTGCCACAACAGAACATCACGCAAGTAATGTCACTTCGCTTGCGACTTCCGATGCGGCAAAGTTCAGGAGAATCAAGTGGGATTCGGGTTACAACAGGGTTGTATCAAGGTTGTAATCGGGTTGTCTTCGGTGTACAGTTTTCGACAATTTACTTATGGACAGAAAGTTGGTCAATGATTCTTATATTCTGAATAAAGGTCGGCAATTGTTTTCGAGATTGCCTTACCATTCATCTTGTCATAGGCTTGGCGAAGATTCGACACGTTCCATAGACGCTCGAACACATTCCAGCAGATTCTGCCGCCTTTGTCAAGATCGAGCAGACCTGAGAGGACAAAGGCCACTTCCGCCATATTCCTCTTGTTGGATTTGTCTTTCCAGTCAAGATTTTCGTCGCAGAACTGAGGGACGAGGCGGTTCAGATATTCCCGGGCTTTGTCGTTGTCCAACTGCGGAGGCAGCGGGATGGTTGTCTTCGGGGTGTCGAGAATTGCGGCGATGTTGTACCGGTCGGATTTCTCAATCTTTTCACGGAGGCTCTGGGCATAGTGATAGAATGCGGCTTCTTCCACGCCATAGTTGAGGCAGTCCAAAGGGCATTCATTCTGGATATATGGCTTGAATGAGTCCAGACAATTGTCAATCAACGCAATAAGAAATTTTGTCTTGTTGTTGAGGTTTTCAAAGTCGAACAGATGTATGAATGCTTCGAGGGATTCGTTCTCGTAGCAGTCGGTGATGCGTCGCCAGTCGATTTGTCCGAGGTTGGTTATCGTGCCGTTGAGGATTTGGGCTTTGACTTGAAGGCGGTAGCGGGCGTTGTCCTCACTTTCCTCTTTGGTGTTGTGCTGATTTCTCATATTCATTAGTCTTTAAGTCCCATTTCGAACACGGCCATCTGTTCGGCCTTGACTTTTTCGGCGATGTCGATGTAGGGTTTCATCGCTTTGTAGTCGGAATGGCCAGTCCATTTCATCACGACTTGCGGAGGTATGCCTTGCGAGAGGGCGAAGCAGATGAAAGTTCTGCGTCCTGCGTGGGTTCCGACGAGAGTATATTTAGGGACAAGTTCCTCAACTTTTTGTCCGGCTCGGTAGAAGGTTCTTGAGATCAGTTCATTGAAGCCGCAGAGTTCGCATAGGTCTTTGAGATAGTAGTTCATCTTCTGGTTTGAGATGACCGGCAGCGCAAGGTTGCCTTTGAATATTTCCGTCTCGTATTTTTTCAATATAGCCTGTGCGTAGCTGTTTAGTTCTATGGTGAGCCGGTCGTTTGTTTTCTGGGTGACAACGGTTATTGTGTTGTTTTCGATGTCTGAACGGCGGAGGTTCGCCATATCGGAGTAGCGGAGACTCGTGAAGCAGCAGAAGCAGAACAGGTCACGGGTCTTGGCGAGTGCTCCGGATTCATTTACTCTCTTTTGATATTTGTTGCCTTCCGCATCGCATAACTCCACCATTGTGCCGCTCTCCGGGATCTTGTAGTTATACAGTTTTATGAGTTCCTCTTTGCGGAGGAATATGACCGGTTTTTCCAGCACCTTGAATTTAGGGCGGTATTTATTCACGGTGTCATCTTTGCAGTAGCCTTTGCGGATGGCCCAGTTCAGGAACCATTTGAGGTTATTGTATTGCTTTTGGACGGTCTTTTCTTCGAGGTTTTGTTTGACTCGGAGGAAGTGGATGAATTTGTTGAGGCCGTTTTCGTTGAAATCGTCAAATGTAATCCGTCTGCTGAATTTACCAAGGTGCATAGAAAAGGTTTTCCATACCTGCAATGTGGCATATGCCCACTGGCTTGCTATCCGCTGTTCGTTTATGAATTCTCTCAGGCGGTCGAACACCGTGACGGATTTTGGGGATTCCGATTCGATTTCTTCCAACAATTGTGTGCGTCCAAGGGCGACGTTGAGCTGTTCCATCAGATCTTCTTTGGTCGGCAGTTTGGTCAGGTTGTTTTCATAGTTGTCCAATGTTGTTTTTATGGCGAGCATTTTCGCGTTGAGTTCATTGCCTTTCACACCATTTGAGTTGACGGTGTTCGGAATGATGTAATGCAGGGCTTTTGTCTCCTTCGCCTTGCGGACCGGATCTTCCAAAGCAGAGACCCACTTGTCTTTTGATATGGAATAGCCGAAGGAAGTCTGAACCCTTACGCCTTTGATGCAGATGGAGACTCTTATCGGGTGTTCGCCGTGTTTGTTCGGGCGGGAATCGAGCATAAATATTACTGCCATAATCTTTTAAACTTCGGTTAATGTCATAAATTCTTACGCTCAAATTTACGCTCATTTTTTGATATATCCTAATGAATTTTGATAAATCGTAGCTTATTGTAATGTGTTGTTGGTTATTTATTTATGTTGTTGTAGCGAACTTTGATTTATGATGTGGATATTCCGCCCATCTCCACAATATTGATTAAATATCAGCGATTTAGAGGTTTTACAAACAGATTTACAAACACATTTTATTCGTCTATGTTTGTAAAACCTTATCAGTTTACAGTGGCTTTCACTATACTGTTTTCATCAGTTTTAGAAGAAATTTTCCGACAATCACTATACTGAAAATCAGTCCGATGAAAATCAACTGAAAGATTCAGGGGAACTGTGGTTTATTCTTGCGACTATACCGGCAAACTGACATTTTGTCCATGCTGGAAACAACGTGGCTAACAACGCACATTTTTTGTAGGATGTCGTTCGTTGACAAGAACGATCTTCAGGATTGATAGTCGCTTAAGACTATCCTTGATGTCATAAAGATTGAAAAAGAAATGAAAAGATTCGGTTTTATCGCGCTCCTTTTGTTCAGCGCCGTTTGCTTGAAGGCACAGTCATTGACTGATTGCGAGAATGTCGTCAAAGAGACTGTGAATGCCATAAACAGTTATTCAGCCGAACAACTTCAGCCGTATCTGGCATCGGACTTTGAGTGCTCCGGTCAGAAGGGCGATGTCGCCAAACTTGTGCTGAACGCTACCATCGGGAAGTTGGAGCAGTTGAATGACAGCGTCACTGAATATAAAAGGGTGTCGGAGAGTCAAGGCAGCAATACTCTGACGCTGGTATATTCGTTCATATATTCAAAAATTGGGGAAAGAACCACGACTTTTGTGTTCAATGAGGAGAATAAGATCAAAAGTCTTGAGTTGCTGAAGGCTATGGTCAAGCAGGCTGACAAGGGCTTCAAGTTTGAAAAACCCCAGGCCAAGGTGATCACAGTCCCGATGACATTGTCAAAGGACAATCTGATTGTCACCCAGGCCATAATCAATGGAGAGAAACATAATTTCATCATCGACAGTGGCTGCCCTATACTTTATCTGAACAGCAAATATTTCAGCGACAAAGAGGACAAGGGGACGCGAGTGAACACATCAGAGGATGTCAACGGGAAAATCAGCGGCGGGCAGGATGTCATCACCGTTGATTCATTTGATTTCAATGGAATACGTGCGGATAGCATAAAGGCCATGATGTCAGATATTTCTCATCTGGAGAACGGCACTGAGGTTTATGGCCTTATAGGTTACGATGTGTACAAGGACTATGACCTGATGTTTGACTACAAGAACAAGACTCTCACTCTGATTGATCCGGATTACACGGTGACCTTCCTGAAAGAGCATAGGTATAAATATGAGGCGGTGTACTTTGAGATGAGCAAGACTATGCGTCATATTCCGCTCATCAAGGCTCAGATAGGCACGGTCAATCTGACATTCGGCATTGATTGCGGAGCCGCAGGCAATCTTATTGACTCCGAACGGTGGGATGAATTCAAGAATGAAATAAAAAGAGTAAAGACGACAGATTTGAAAGGCATCAGTAATGACGATGGGAAAAAGGTTCACGATGGGAAACTGAAGACTCTCAAGATAGGCGGGAAATCCTTCAGGAACACCCGGACCGTATTCAATGATGTCAGCCACTTCAATATGAGCAAGGACGAGAGAATAGACGGCCTCATCGGGTACGAAGTTCTGTCTAGGCAGAAGACGATTATGTCGTATAGGAACAAGCAACTTATTTTCATAAAGTGACCACACTGAATATTGTCTTACATATACCGACAGACTGCGAATAATGTGCAATCTGCCGGTTTTTTTTCTGTGATGCCACTCTGGAAGCCGTGGACTAAATCAAAGATGGTTCAGTCTTGTGTAGCCGTGTTCTGATCCGGCTGAGGGAAACAGGGGTTATTCCGAGATATGAGGCTATGTAGTGCTGCGGAATGCGCTTGACGATTTCGGGATTCTGCCGGAGAAGTTCCGCATAACGCTGCCGCGGAGTGTTCCTGATACGTGACAGAAACAACTGTTGGTAGGCGTGAAAGCGATCTGCCAGCAGATTCTCATATTCATCGCGCATGACATCATTGGATCGGATTATTGTCTTCAGATCATTGCCGTCTATCGCAAGGAGTTCACTCGGCTCGATGCACTCAAGCGAGAAGAGGCTTGGCGTGCCGCCGTTCAGGCTGTCGAAAGACGCGACGATGTCTCCTGGGAAGAAAAATTGGAAAGTGATGTCTTTGCCGGCATTGTTAAAAGCAAGACGAAGGCAGCCACTGCAGACATAATAGAGTTTGTCCGCGACATTGCCTTCTTCGAGGATGATGCTTTTGGCAGGGAAAGACAATTTCGTCAGCGCATCATTGGAAAGATTCGCATTGGAAAGGATTGTCGATATGTTCCCGATTGTCGCCATTATGAACGTATATCTTTTTTTGCGACTGTTCTTCTCTTTACAAGTTACACGACACAGTTTTTCCGGTCGGCAAGGATCGCGTCAAAATTTTCTATAGCCCAGCCTATGAGCGAGTCAAGATGAGGCAAAAGGCTGTTTCCACGCTCTGTAAGGGAATATTCCACCTTCGGAGGGACTCCAGGATAGAGTGTTCTGGAAATAAGGCCGTCTTCCGTCAAAGTCTTCAAGGTCGCGGTCAACATCTTCTGGGATATGTCCGGAATGCCGCGGTACAGGTCGTTGAAGCGCATAGTACCTTTCTGTTCGAGAGTGTAGAGTACGAGCATCGTCCATTTGTCCCCCACGCGGGAGAGTATGTTGCGGATTGGACATTTAGGGAATGTCGCATCCTGTATCATTTTCCTGTCCATAGATTTATCCCTTTATATCAAAGCCAACAGATGAAACAAATTTAATGAAAATGCACGATATCAAAACCATCCTCCGCCAGGATGACTTTCGTCAAGCTCGGCAGAGAATGGCGTTGGATCTCGAATATGTCAGTTTCCTACCTGCAGAGCGCTTCCGCCAAAGCATCGACACCTTCTTCACCAGCGAGTCCTGGATATTCAGCCTTGAGTTGTGCGGATAATGTCTTCGCATCCAGATTACCTGCAAGAAGTTCCTGAATCTTGCGGAGATAGCCGATTCTGAACTCAAGCGCTTCCTTGTCCGCGACACCGCCGTGAGAACCGAGCCATAATGCCGCCCCTGACTCCGACGCTGTCACGAGGCCTTCAACAGCCTGCTCAACAGCAGTAGGAGAAGAAATCTGTAGCGTGTTCATGTGAGCTTTGGCCGGTGTCCAGTGCATGAGACAGGCTGTGCCGTCAATGAGAATCATTGAGCCAGGGAAATCATTCGCAGGGCCTCTGTCGAAACGGAAATCCACTCCGGCAAGTTTCACGGTCTGGCCGAACGGAACCTCACTGACTTCACCTTCCGCCAGATCGACCATAGAATCTCCGAATGACTGCTTGAACCCTGACATCATTGCCGCATAAACTCCCTCATTCGTGAATTTGTGCATTCCTTGAGGCATCACGATCGCTTGGCTTTCCTGACCTCCAACGTGATAATCAATGACCGCGGAAGCGACCGGCTTGCCTAACTTCTTGATGCAGGCATCAAACTCCGCGAGCGCGCTTTTGAAAAGCGGAGCCTCAAGCACAACGAGGGCATCTTTTCCCTCTACGATGTAGCTGGCGTCAGCCATCACGTCATTCGAGTAATAGACGTGCAGTGTCGAATTCTTAAGTTCGACGGTTTCAAATTTTCCTTGTGCGTTAACCATAACATTCGCTGCGAATATGGCGGCAGCTGCCAATAAAATCTTTTTCATAATATATTGATTCATAACTTTGCTTCCCTTTGTATATGTGCTAACTTTATTACACCGCAAAGGTCAGAAAACATTATGGAACGCACAAGAAGGCACCGAAACGAAAGTCACGCACCTTAAAGTAAGAATTGCTGACTGTCAAGAGAATCCACGCTTCCCGATATTTTTCCCAATGAATATTTATGACCACACTCGGAACCGCACGTACGCAAGTATGGCCAATCTTACTTAAGCTTAACTGACAAAGGCTATCGCGCCTCAATGACACCACGCGCCTGAACGTACGACAATGCGTCCATGCAAGCCATCAACGAATTGTCATCGACATCCATGATTTCTGAAAGACGGGAATGGCATTCCGGAGCCAAAGAACGGAAAACAGGAGCGTCCGCTCCTCGGTCATTCTCATTCTCGAAGGCGGCCAGTCGTAACTCCGCGGCGTGTGTGAATGCGTAAATGACGGCGTTTTTCAAGCCACCGGCGTAATATTCCTTGACAGAGCGGGCGGCGGGAACAGCGGCAAGCGAATCCGCATAAGCCTGATAACGAGCGATCACATGGTCAGCATATTCATCATCTGTCCAGCGATAGTCTATGCCTTCGCCGGCCAGGAACGGAGCAAACGGCAGGTCATCGCGGCTTTCATTGTTCAGGTAATAATTCAGAGCCGAATAATACCCGCCAAAGTACACGGACGGCCTCGGGGTCACACCATCCACCGCTGACGGGAAATGCTTCTTCCTCACCTCATACGAATGGGATGTCAGATCTATGAATATTTCAACGTCTTCACCGGCTGCCGCCATAAAGTCCAAATACACAGGCTTTGTGACGATCATCTCTGCCTGGCCGCTCAACTCAAAGCTTGCGGATGCGTCCCCGCTCAAAGAGTCAATCCGGACATCAAACTGTTTCTGTCCTTTCCGAAGATCGTTCACATAAAGATGCGCTTCCTGTCCTATACCTTTATGGTAGCCAAGGAAATGAATATCAACACTTGTTGTCCCGCCATCAAGCCTGACCGGCGGAAGCCCTTCATCCCTGTCCGGAGCCTTGAGAAGATCCGATGGAACGGCCGCGAGGGACAACGGCTTCCGATGTCCTGTCAGATCAATCCCGAACATCCTGAATGCGTCACCGGAGCGTTCCTCCGAGAAATCAATGCTTTCAGTGCCTTCTGGCACCGCCGGGAATGTCAGCGAGAATGAGTCCCGGCCACTTTCCGGAATATAGAATTTTTCTCCCAACGTAAGCCGCTCGCTTCCTATGCACGGAAGTTTCCGTCCTCCGGCCACAATGTGCGTTCCTTTGTCCAGACGAATCCAGAACTTAGGAATATACACAGTGCTGAAATGCAGTACCGTTGTCGAATCCGTAAGTTCTATCCGGTTGATATCCAGCGTTTCCGTGGTATAGAAATCCACGGCAGGATATTCAATCACATTCACATCGCGCACGCATCCTGTGGCAATAATCCCCAATAACAGCGACAGCAGAAATATTCTTTTAATCATTTTGCAAGCAAATAACTTATTAGTTAACAATCATCTAATGGTTTCCGTCGTGATCCGTTCTTGAACCCACCGCGGCATAAGCCTTCAACAATTCCACCCTCCGCGCCACGATTCCTACCTTTCATCCTCGCATGATCAATCCGACCGCGATTCCCCGCCAGATCCCCGAAGGCGCACCGATTACAACCGCTCTTTCATTCCAGTATAGTTTTAAACAACCACAAATTTAGTAAATAGAATATTCAAAAAACGACCGCAAATGATTAAAATTAGAGAATTATTACTTACCTTGTGGCGTAATATTACGAACAAAACAAATTAAC
Source organism: uncultured bacterium (assembly GCA_963657715.1). GTDB lineage: Bacteria > Bacteroidota > Bacteroidia > Bacteroidales > UBA932 > Cryptobacteroides. The sequence continues at coordinate 9,131 of CAVKML010000041.1, forward strand.
AGAACCATGCGTTTCAAAAAATGGCTATCCGCCGTTGCGTTGCCGATATTGGCAATCGCGGCTCTTGCTTCGTGCAAAGGAAAAGATGAAATCGTTGTCACCGACATCAGCTTGTCTCCCGACAAGGTGGAAATTGTCGAGGGTGACACTCAAACCATCAAGGCTACAGTCTCTCCAGCCGGAGCGGCTGACAGGATCTTGACTTGGAACTCTTCCGACCAGGAGGTGGCTTCCGTTGATGACAAAGGTGTCGTGACAGCGGTCAAAGTCGGTTCAGCCACCATAACGGCATCCGCTGACGGCAAGTCAGGAGATTGTATCGTCACGGTTGTGGCTAAAACCATCAAAGTTGAAAGCGTGAGACTTAGCGATTCCGAATTGCACCTCAACATTGGAGACACAAAGACTTTGACTGTGACAGTTGATCCTGACAACGCCACTGACAAGAATGTAAGCTGGAAATCCGACAATGAAGCCGTCGCCAGTGTCGATCAGGACGGAAATGTCACCGCTGTCAGCAGCGGTTCAGCCAAAGTCACAGTCACGACAGAGGATGGCGGACTGACCGCTTCATGTGAAATCACCGTGGCACATAAAGAAACTGTAATCTACGCTGTCGGTCAGGAAGCGGTTCCAGGCAAGGGCTACTACTATGCGACAATCTGGAAGAACGGCAAGAGGTTCCTTCTGTCTGACGGATCCTATGACGCTTTCTGCAACGGGGTTTACGCTGATGGCGAGACAATCTACATCGTTGGCTGCGAGGCGACCGGTGCCCTTGTGGACGATGGCTATTATGATCCTTACCACCTTAACGTCGGGGTAATCTGGAAATTCAAGGTCGGAGAAGAAGACAAAGCGGAAAAGACTACCATCAGCGACGGGAAATACGCCACATCCCCTATCGCCGTGACTGTCGCTGGCGGAAAGGTCTATGCGGCGGGATTCGATACACCTGAATATGACAGGCGCGTCATCCTCTGGACCGACGGAACTCCTCAGTACCTTACAGACGGCACGACTGATGCTTTGGCGTACTGCATCTACTCAGACGGAAAGGATGTCTATGTCGGTGGATATGTCCAGCCGGCAAACAACAAGCAAGGCGGTGTGGCTACAATCTGGAAAAACGGTGTCGCACAGAGCCTTACAAGCGGAAATACGGTGGCAAAGGTTAACGCCATCTGCGTTGACGGCGGGAAAGTCTATGCGGCCGGAACCGAAAAAGAATCCGGAGGAAGATGGAAAGGCGTTCTCTGGATCGACGGCGTGGCACAGGACTTCACGGACTATGTAGGAACCGAAGTCACAGGACTTTACGTCAAGAATGGGGAATATATCATCGAGGGAAACATGACCGAGACCAACTCGGCTAAGGACATCTGTCCTTACATCTGGACATCCAAAGGCGCACAGAAGGTGGCCAATATGACACTCTGCCAAGGCGTTGGCCTGGCGGTTGACGGCAATGACATCTACATCGTCGGCAACGAGACCGCTGGCTATGATGCCGAATACAATCCAATCAACCTTGCCCACCTCTGGAAGAACGGCGTCGAACAGGAACTCGAAGTCCAGTACAAAAACGACTTCTCCATCTGGGGCGTCACCTGCGCCCACGTGGAAAAGAAGTAATCTTTATGAATATACCGATTCAAGCTGGCCGCGGCACACCCTCGGCCAGCTTGTTTTATACTCTCCAGCACACCGTGCGCAGAATCATGGCCTTCACGCAGGGGATGGGCTACAACATATTCATAAGTGTAGAGCGGTAGCTGTCGCCTACGGGGATGGTTTTGCCGGTGGTCATCAGAATTGTGCCGGAACGGACTTCGGAGACTTTAGCGAGGTTGATGACATAGGAGCGGTGGACGCGGACGAAACGGGAGGCGGGAAGCTTCTCAAGGAGTTTGGAGAAACTCATCAGGACAACCTTTGGCATCTGTTCACCTACGACATAGATTTTCAGGTACTCGCTCATGCCCTCGATATAGATGATGTCGGACACCTCAACCTTGATGATCTTGTAATCAGCCTTGAAGAACACGAAATCGTCCGTAGCGACTGCCCCGGAACCGGTGGCCTGAATAAGATCGAAACGAGAACGCAACTTTTCGGCAGATGCGATAAACTCACTTAATGAGAATGGTTTCAGCAGATAGTCCACGGCGTCCACCTTAAAGCCTTCGATGGCATATTCAGAATAGGCTGTCGTGAAGACCACGAGAGGAGGACGCTTCAAGGTCTTGACCAGTTCCATTCCGGAAAGGTCGGGCATATTGATATCCAAGAACATAGCGTCCACCTCTCCGGACTCCAAGACCTTACGCGCCTCGAAGGCGCTGGGACAGGCGGCCGTCAGCGACATGAACGGCACCTTGGAGATGTACTTTTCAAGTTGCCCGAGAGCCAGCGGCTCGTCATCCACGGCGATAACCCTTAACATACTGAAAGCGGTTTTGAAGGCAAGACCATAAGCACCTCATACTCAGCGGAAGACTTGTCAATGTGCAAGACAAAATCCTCACCGTAGAGCAATGAGAGCCTTTTCTGAATATTATCGAGTCCGATTCCGCCGACGGCTTGTTCATCCCGATCGGCATTCAGACTATTGGCGCAACGGAATATCACCTTGCCTGACTCCAATGCGACAGACAACCGTATGTAACTATCAGACTTATAACTCACTCCGTGCTTAAAAGCGTTCTCGGCGATAGTCGCCATCAGAAGCGGAGGAACCTGCGCCCCACCGTCATCCTCCGGGAATGAATATTCAATCCTCACACTGTCGGTATAACGCAGACGCATAAGGTACAGGTAGTGCCGCAGGAAGTCGATCTCCTTCGCAAGCCCGACAGTCGGACCGTTACTGTCGTACAGGACATGGCGCATCAAACGGGACAGCTCCACGATGCTGTCCTTTGCCTTTTCGGGCGAAACATCCACCAAAGCGTGAATATTATTGAGCGTGTTCATAAAAAAGTGCGGGTTGATCTGGTAGCGGAGATATTCAAGCCTGTACCGCAGGTTTTCCTTTTCCAGTTCCTCCAGACGCTTTTTCTCAAGGGAATAGTTCGTATAGTATTTGGCTCCGAGGTTGACTCCCAGCATCATGAAGGCGATGATGATCTTGCTGACACCGGCTCCGATGGGTTTCTTGTCGTGTTCCGGACGCGGCGGTTCCGCACGCCTATATTCAGGATGACCGCCTAAGCCTTTTGCCTCGGGAAGCCCCATCGCCTCATGGCTTCCATCACGCATTTTAACTTCCGGCGGTTCTCCAGGATCGTCCATAAAGCCTTGAGGCGGCGGATTATGCCCCGGCCTCTCCATCGGTTCCTGCCTGTCATCAAGCAGTCCCTCTGAATCAAGCACATAGAATGAGAATACCCCCATTAATACCACCGTGCAAAATAGATACGGAACAACCAGTTTCCGACGGATCAGCATCGGAGCGAGGAATTGGTCATGAATGGTAAATAGTACCAGAAACGGTAGTGTCGGCAACAAAAATTTCTTCAAAAAATGCGACCAGAAGCCAAGCGAAGCCTCCCCGGATGATTCCCACCAAGCCAGCAAAGCCTCGAACAGGAATATTCCCGCCCAGATCGCTGCCTTGGCCGCCAAAGGTTTATATTCTTTGAATATTTTCATTCTTACATCAAAGTGTTGAAGCCACATGATTTATCAGCGGCTCTTTACCAGCTCATTCTGTAACTCCGGATGCAAAATTACAACATTGTTCCGAATCCCACCCGCTGATTCGTTGAAGAAATCCGCCCGTTCGCTGAAAAACTTTCACACAGGCACATTTACTGCCTTACCTTGCGACCAGAAAATGTTTAGTATTATGAAACGGTATTATCTTGCATTTCTATTGATCGCAGGTTCCTGCAGCGGAAACCTGATCGACACCATTGACGAACCGTCCGATGATGACGAGATCATCACGACCGACGGCACCATCAGCATCGTCTTCTCCGAAAGCGGCGCGACCGTCAGCGGAGACCCGTCCGGCATCGTGACCGTGAGTGGCAACGATGTGACTGTCAACAACACATCCGAGGCCCTCATAACGTACGAGCTCAGCGGAACCGCCACTGACGGATTTTTCAAGCTGTATAGTCCTGTAAAGCAAGTAATTGAACTCAAAGGCCTTAATCTCAAGAACCCGGACGGGGCGGCCATCAACAACCAAAGCCATAAGAAAACCTCAGTGGTCGTGGCCGGCGAAAATTATCTGACAGATGGTTCGGTGAACTCTTCCGGAGATTATCCTGACCAAACCTCTGACGAGGACATGAAAGCGGCGTTCTTCAGCGAGGGACAATTGATCTTCAGCGGAGACGGAAGCCTCACTGTCACAGCTAACGGCAAGGCTGGAATCACAAGTGATGATTATGTGGTCATTCAGGACGGAGTCACAATCAATGTCACATCCAAAGGTGGTCACGGGATCAGAGGCAGCGAGAAAGTAACGATCAATGGCGGGACAGTGAATATAAATACCTCCGCCACAGGCAAGAAAGGGCTCTCAACAGACGGAGGGTTTTCTCTTGGCGACGGCTCGGTCACAATAGTTTCGACCAGCGCGGCGGGAACTGTTGACGGAGAATTGACCGGTGCGGCGGGTATCAAGGCTGATGACTCCTTCGTCATTGATGGCGGAAGCCTGAGCGTGACTGTCAGCGGAAAGGGTTGCAAGGGAATAGTCTGCGACGGGGACGGACATTTCAACGGAGGCACGGTTAAAGTCATCACATCTGGGGCGAACTATGGAAACAGCTCATCAGGAAACCCTTGGGGAGGCAGTTCAAGTGCCTCAGAATCAAAGTCTGCCAAAGGAATCAGATTCGAGGGAGACATCTATTTCGACGGAGCGGATGTTGACGTGACATGTGCCGCCCATGAGGGCATCGAAGCGAAGGGAGTCATCACAATCACGGCCGGAAATGTCAGCAGCACAGCAAGTGACGACGCGATCAATTCCGGCGGGGATATGACGATCAGCGGAGGACAGATCTACGCATTCTCCAGCGGCAACGATGGCTTGGACGCCAACGGGGACATGTACGTCAAGGGTGGCTATATCTTCGCTGTCGGCTCCGGAAGCCCTGAGGTCGCGCTGGATGCCAACACGGAAGAAAGACACAAACTCTACATCAGCGGAGGCACCTTGCTGGCGTTCGGAGGCATAGAATCGGGATCAAGCATCACACAGCCAGTCCTCAATGTGACAAGCTGGACGGCGAACACGGCATATTCACTCTACGATGGAGACTCTCTTTTGACCACATTCACATCTCCAAGCAAAGGCGGCAACGGAATCGTGATCTCGCATCCGGACCTTGTCAGCGGAAGTGGCTACACACTGAAGACATCTTCCGGAAGCACGACCCTCACCGCTTCGATGGAAGCTCAAGGCGGCAACGGAGGTGGGGGTAATCCTGGGGGTAACCCAGGGGGTAATCCCGGTGGTGGCAATCCTGGCGGTGGTCCTGGCGGCAGATGGTAAATTATAATATTCATTGAATATGAGAACGAATATATTCATAACAATACTCCTCTTTTCGCTTTGCAGCCTGTCTCTGACGGCTCAGGGAAAGGCAGGCAAAAGCAACCTGACTGTCAAGGAATGGAACATTGATGCAGGCACGAACCAGAAAGTCCTTGATCACCTGACGATTTACAACGCCAGCGGCAAGAAGGTCGAGGAGGCGGAATACGACCGTAAAGGCCAGAAATGGCGCAAGAAATATGAATATTCCCCAGACGGCAGTATCTCCAGAGTGCTGGTCTATGATTCCTCGAACAAGCTTGACAACATCCGCAAGTTCGAGTTCAACGAACTCGGACGCAAGAAGAGTGAATATGTCTATGACTCCAAAGGGAAACTCAAACGGTGCAAGGTGTATGAATATTCCTACGCAGCCTCAAGTGATTGACAACAGTCTTTTGAGTCGGTTCGATCCCATAACTCTTGAAAGGATGGATTCAATAAGGCTGATGAACCGGATCGACACTAAGTTTGTCACTGACACCTTGGTACTCAAGGACATCATCGCGGATGCGTTAAGTCATGGTTATATGGTGTTCGAATCGGAGGGTAGGCGGCTGCATGCCTATGACAGCATCTATTTCGACACAAGTGACTTGAGAATGTTCACAGAACATCGTAGAGGAAAACTTGTCAGGCAGAAAATCAGAACTCGTGTTTACTGTGAGTCAAGCCTTTGTTTTCTTGAGGTCAAGAAGAAGAACAACCATTCGAGAACCCGTAAGAAGCGAATGGAGCTGCCTCAGGACGATTTTCAAGATTTCAGAAACGATTCCAATGCATGCCTCTGGCTGTCCTCCCATTCAGACTATACCAGTGATGAAATCTCTCCGGCTGTCGAGACTTACTTTAACCGGATCACGTTAGTGAACAAAGGATTGACAGAACGACTCACGATCGACACTTCGGTAGCGTTCAGGAATTTGAGAACAGGAGAGTCTGCGGATATGGGATCAGCTGTCATCATTGAACTCAAACAGGATGGCAGGACACACAGCGAAATGAAGGATATTCTTCTATCCCGCCGCGTCAAGCCTTTCAGAATCAGCAAGTACTGCATAGGTACCGTCCTCACGGATTCAGGTGTGACAGCAGGCAGATTCAAAGAGAAAATCAGATATATTGACAAATTGAACAAAAACTTTTACATAAAATGCTACAATCCAGTATTACTCCGACCGCTTTAGATGAAAGCGAGCTTCTCGGCATCCAGACACTCAGCGATCCGGTGATGAACACGGCGCAGAGTCTTTCGGAACTTGCGCTGAGGTTTTTTCTCAACCTTTTGTCCTGTTGGGTGATAGTCAAGCTGTTGTATTATCCGAAAAGCCGCAGGAAAGACTATGTGTTCACATTCATGACATTCTCTTCGGCGATGCTGCTTCTGCTCTACGCGATGGGCAGGGTGGACGTTGGAGTCGGACTGACTCTCGGGCTCTTCGCTATCTTCGGAGTGATCCGTTACAGGACAGAAACCGTTCCGATCCGTGAGATGACCTACCTGTTCGTGATCATCGCGATCGCGGCTGTCAACGGACTCACTCCCCTTTTCAAGGTCGAGGGCGTGGCGGAAAACGCTCCGCATTATGTTCTCGGAACAGGAGATCTGCTTCTGGCCGTAGCTGCCAACGCATTGTCAATCATCCTGATCTGGGTGTTGGAGAGCAGCCGCAGCCTTAAAAGATCAGCTTCAAAGATCATCCTGTATGACAGGGTTGACCTGATTGTGCCTGGGCGCCGTGACGAACTCATAAAAGACATCGAGGAACGCTGCGGCATCAAGCCCATCGACATCACCATCGGCAACATCGACTTCCTAAAGGATGCCGCCTACATCAAGGTCTATTACAACACCGAATCTGTCGCCGACACGACAATAGATTCAATCGTAAGGAACAAGCAATTTATTGAAAATCAGAATTTATGAATATCATGAATATATTCCCGAAAGTAACTGCTGCGGTTGCGGTGGCGCTGCTGACTCTGACATATTCAAAAGCATCCGCGCAGGACATCAATGGCCGCGCCTCCGCCGAATTGGATTGGAAGGTCGCGAAAGGTTTCCATCTGAACGCCGAGTATCAGGTCCGCACGAAGGATTCGTTCTCCGGAATAGAGAGAAATCAGTTCTCAATCGGAGCTTCATACAAACTGAACAAGCACCTGAAGACTGGATTGGACTACACATTTATCGGCCACTACGCCAACACTTCCGGAGAGTTCCGGCCAAGACACAGACTGTCGGCCAATGTGACCGGCAGCATTGATGCTGGCGACTGGCGTTTCTCTATTCGTGAAAGGCTACAGTTTACCCACAAGTCATACGACATCAACCCGTATCAGGAGGTTCTCAATCCGCTGACCCTCAAGTCACGTCTGATGGTCAAGTACCGTGGTTTCAAAACCGTGGAGCCTTACGCCTATGTCGAGCTGCGCAACATCTTCAACGCCCCGAAATGCAGCGCCACCCACAACACCGCCACCGACACTTGGTATGGCTATGAGTTCCTTGGCTACTCCCACGCCTACGTCAACCGCGTCCGTGGTGCCCTCGGTCTCGAATGGAACCTCACCAAGCGTCACAGTCTGGACTTCACAGCGATGTTCAACTATCACAACGAACTCGAAATCGACACCAACAAGTCAGGCAGCAAGCTGAAGTCCCTCACATGGCAGAACCCCACCACCGCCACCCTCAGCGTAGGCTACAAGTTCTCCTTCTGAGTCCGAGGAATGGAGCAGAGATAACATTCCCCTTTATCAAGGGATAAATGGAAAATATTCATTATCTTTGTCTTGCAGACATTGACGCAGAAGCATCGTCTTGCAAAACAGGATTCTGCGCCAAAGATTAATTGACTAAGGGCTATGGAGGAGAAAAGGATTAGGTACCCGATCGGGGTGCAGACGTTCGATAAGATTATCGAGGGTGATTATCTTTACATCGACAAGACGGGATTCGTCCACGATTTGGCGACGAATTATTCATACGTGTTCCTCAGCAGGCCGCGGCGATTCGGAAAATCGCTGCTGTCTTCTACGTTCCATAGTTACTTCGAAGGAAGGAAAGACTTATTCGAGAATCTGAAGGCAGGCGAGCTGAAGAAAGAATGGACAAAGCATCCTGTGCTGCACTTCGACATGTCCACGGCAAAGCATTGCAACGAGGAGGAATTGCTCAGTGAACTGAACATCAAGCTGCTGAAATACGAAAAGATCTATGGCAAAGGTGATTGCGAGGTCGGTGTCAACCAACGATTCGAAGGCCTCGTCCACAGGGCGGTGGAGCAGACCGGCGAGAAAGCCGTCATAATCATTGATGAATATGACGCACCGCTGCTTGACGTGGTGAACAATCAGGAACGGCTTACGCCAATGCGGCAGATTATGAGGAATTTCTATAGTCCAATCAAGAGTCTCGACCCGTATCTCCGGTTTGTGTTCATCACAGGAATCACCAAGTTCGCCCAGCTCAGCATATTCAGCGAGCTCAACAATCTGAAAAATATCTCGATGATGCCGAAATATTCGGCGGTCTGCGGAATCTCGCAGGAAGAACTTCAATCACAAATGAATATTCCGGTGCAGGAAATGGCTGAAGAATTGGAGATTTCTTATGACGCAGCTTTGGAAAAGCTGAAAAGCAACTATGACGGCTACCATTTCTGCGCCAAATCAGAAGACATCTACAACCCGTTCAGCCTGCTAAATTCCCTGTCTGACAAGATGTTCGGCAGTTATTGGTTCGACACAGCCACGCCAACATTCCTGATTGAGCGGATGAGGGAGAATCCCATCCCAGAGAACCTTCTGGACAGAATGAACGAGATCGCAAGAAGCGACTTCGATGTCTCGCCGGAGTTTTCGGACAGCATCCTGCCGCTTCTCTATCAGACAGGATACCTGACGATAAAAGGGTATAGCACCGAAGACGAGTCCTATACTTTGGGCTATCCGAACCGGGAGGTCAGGGAAGGATTCCTCAAAGGGCTTCTGAACAGCTACAGAGGCTCGGAGGGAATGAGTGCGTCGTTCGTTCTTCAGTTCAACAGATCATTGAAAAACAATGACATCAATGGGGCGTTGGAAAGGATGCAGTCCTTCCTTGCCGGAATCCCGTACGATCTGGAGAACAAGTCTGAGAAGCATTTCCAGACAATCATCTATCTGATTTTCTCGCTGCTTGGCTACTACACCCAGGCCGAGGTCAAGTCCGCCATCGGGCGGGCTGATGCCGTGTGCCGAACCAAGGACCGAATCTATGTCTTTGAGTTCAAGGTGGATGGCTCCGCTGAAGATGCACTGAGACAGATTGACGAGAAAGGCTACTTGATTCCGTACAGGTTCGAGGGGTTGGAAAGCCATAAAGCCACTTCGGTCGCCAAACCGGTCGCTGAGCCTGTCGAAGCGGCCAACCGTAACGCTTCTGCAGGCTCAGCGGCCGAAACAAGTCCAACGACCAGCAAACAACTCGTAAAGGTCGGCATCAACATCTCCACCCAAACCCGCACCATCGACTCCTGGAAAGTCGCCATCGAATAAAAAACGATAATACGGCTACAACTGAAACATTTTCATGTGACACAAGGGCTGTGTTGACGCACGCACACACAAGAAAAATTGTTAATATGACAAGCAAGGATTACATGGATTTCGCTGTGGAGCAGATGGAGCTGCTGGATGGGATTTGCACCAAGCCGATGATGGGAGAGTTTTTGCTTTACTGGCAGGGGAAATACTTCGGAGGGATTTACGACAATCGGGTTCTGGTCAAGAAGACCAAGACCAACGAGAGGTTCGGGATGTCTGAGGCGATTCCTTACGAGGGTGCCTAGGCTATGTATCAGGTCAACATCGACAACCGGGATGAAGTGGCGGAGGTTATCAAAGCCACATGCGAAGGGTTGAAATAGCAAGAGCCTCCATAAACTACGTTTCGAGTAACAAAAACAATAAACGAGTATTCAGGAATATGTTAAAGATAGGGACAAAAGCACCGGAGTTCGTAGGGATAGACGAAAACGGGAATGAGGTCAAGCTCAATGATTTCAAGGGAAAGAAACTTGTGCTTTACTTCTACCCTAAGGACAGCACACCGGGATGCACGGCGGAAGCGTGCGACCTGCGGGACAACTATCATCGTTATCTTGCGCTTGGCTATCAAGTGCTTGGGGTCAGCAAGGACTCACAGGCCTCACATCGGAAATTCATAGAGAAATATTCGCTACCGTTCCATCTGGTGAGCGATCCCGAATGTGCAATTCTTAAGGCTTACGAGGCATGGGGGCTAAAGAAACTCTACGGAAAAGAGTCCTACGGGACACTAAGGACGACCTACGTGATCAATGAGGACGGGATCATCATCGATGCCATTGGAAAGGTCAACACGAAGAATCACACTTCACAGATTCTCGGGAACGAGAAGTAGTGGGCCATTTTTGATTTTTGTCTTCCTCAAAAAGGCGTTCCACAGAAGCAACTTATCAAGATCGGTCCTTAAATCATCTGAAAACAACAAAACGACACTCCTCATACCGAATCTTCCTGTTAGCCATAACTTTCCGGATAGCTCTTTCATGAGAGACCTTGTCCAATGAGATCCAGGGCGCTGCTTCTCAAGGCGAACGCACTTTGCGAGACGTACATCACCAGTTTGTCAATCTTCATCTCGACCAGTTTCAGACGCTCAGTGAGGGTCGCTCCCGCCATGCCGTGACAAAAAAAGGGACCCCGGCACCGCAATGATGCCGGGGTCCCCCGAAGTACGGCGGCGACCTACTCTCCCAACTGGTGTGTCA
>CAVKML010000042.1:0-20157 GCA_963657715.1 uncultured bacterium
TTGCTGCCACTTTTGTGTTATTGCAGGGGCCTCACGTAGTTGGTCGGAGGCTTACATGGCAACAATGGCTATATTGTATTTTCCGTGACAATATTTGCAGTAAAAACGACAATTATTATAGTAGTCAAAATAAAAAAAGGGACGAGTGTGAACTCATCCCCTATACTGATAAGATTTATTAAATCAGGTTATCCACTAATAGAAACGTGCTCTGTGATCCTTAACGTCAGCTTCCATCATCATGACAGGAAGAATCATCTGAGTGCTGTAGCTGTTGATCTGAGCAGCTGCGTTCTTGGCGTCATCCTCCGTGTAGAATGAACCGGTGTCACGGGAATTGACTTTGAATACGTAAGTGCCTATTGTACCAGCGACAGGACCGCAGATCTTTCCTTCAGGAGCAACGGAAGCTGCACCGATGAACTTAGGATCAAGTCCCTGACCGGCAAGCGATGCGAATCTCACATCCACACCTGCGCTTACAGATGAGTGAAGAGTGTCGGCGATAGCCTGAAGGTCGTTGATGCCCTGAATCTTCTGTGCGATGTCAGCAGCGGCCTTCTCGGCGGCCTTCTCGGCATAAAGTTGCTGACGGATAGCTTCCTTGACCTCGTCAAGTTTAGCGACTCCCTCTTTGTGAATTCCAGTGACAGTAGCCACGAAAAGATAGTTGTTGTTGACAGTGATGATCTCGGAAACCTTGCCAACCTTGTTGTCGAACACCCATCTTGTAACTTCCTTGGCCTGTGAGATGGAGCCATAGGTAGAGGTTGCCTCAGTTACTTTCAAAGGATGTGAGTAGATACCCATAGAATCAACAGCGGCCTTATAGTTGTTGTACTTGCCCGCGGCTATCTTGGAGAATTTGCTTGCCTGCGCATAGTAGCTGTTGAAAGTCTCCCCGCTTGCAAGAGCGGTCTTTTCAAGAATGGCGACCTGCTTCTTGGCCACAGGGGCAGTCCTCTTTGAAACCTCGACGATGTGTGTGCCATACTGTGTCTTCACGATGTAAGGCTTGCCTACCTGAGCTGTGAGGACGGACTCAAATCCAGGGATCATGTAAGTCTGTGTCATCCAACCAACATTTCCCTGTTCGCCATCAGCCGCGCTTCTCGTGTCAGCTGAATATGAGGCGGCGACATTGGAGAAGTTCTCACCCTTGACAAGCACATTGAGCAGACTGTCAGCCTTGCTTTCAGAAGCTCCCTGAAGGAGAATGTGCTTGACATAGACAGAGTCAGGAATCTGTGCGGTGGCCATAATTCTCGCTGCATAGAACACATTGTTGTCGGAGACAATCTGAGAAGTGCCGGCGGCATTATTGTCAACGAACTCGCTGATTCCTCTGTTGACAGTGGAGAGTTCACCTGCTTTGTACCAGTACTCGCTATAGTTTCTCTCCGAATTTCTGGCCAGGAAAGACTTCATGTTCTCGGTGGTTGAAAACTCGTCATAAACCTTGCCCATCGCGTCATTGGTAGCGTTGATGTCAGACTCAGAAGGCTTTACCTCGAAGACAACATATTCAATGTCCCTTGTGGCATTCTGCCTGAACATCTTTTTGTGAGCGTCATAGTATTTTCTGATTTCCTCGCCGCTGACCTTTACAGTCGTGTCGATTCCATAGTTAGGAATCATGACGAAATCGACGTTGGTTGTGTTGTTGTTCTCGGCTATGGCTCTTTTCAGCATCAAAGGATTCTGGAAATTGCTCTGTGTGAACAATGAGCCGTATTTGGCATAATACTGCTGGGTATAAACCGTGTTCTGGAGGTAGTTCCAGTACTCCTTGAGCCTTCCGGTCTGGTCCTGTGAGACACCATTGATGAGATTCTGCAAGGCATCCTTTGAGAAATTACCGTCCTCATCCATAAAAGCCGGATTCTGAGAGATAACAGGAGAGATCATGTCTCCTGCGAGAAGTTCCTTCATCTCTTCCTCTCCTACCCTGATTCCGGCAGCCTTGGCGTTCTTTATGAACAAGTACTTGTCAACAAGGCTCTGCCAAGCCGCGTTGCGGACCTGCTCCTGCTGCTGCTCGTTCTGTGCGGAGGAACCTGTCACCATCTCGTTGATGGTCGTGAATTTCTCTACATCCTGTTGGAAATCAAGATAAGAGACAGTCTTACCATTGATCTCACCAACATCATTTCTGGACGACATAGCATTGAATGCCGTCTCAAGAGTCTGCGGGTCAATAATGAATGACAAAAGGGCCAAGGCAATGATGATTGACACTGCCATGCCGGCCTTCTCGCGAGTTTTTTGAAGAATCGCCATTGTGTATTACGTTTTTATAATTTTCTAAAAATAGGTATTGGGGTGCGAAGATAGTGATTTTAATTCAATTAACCATTAGAAGAGGTTGTAATTTTTTCAAATGTTCACCGTGGTGGGAAAAGCTCGCTATCTCCTGAATAAAGGTCCGATAAAGTTTACAGAATCAATGATTACCTTCGTTGAATCCTGAACAACAACAACATCACTGTTGAAAGCCTTGAATATCCTGACATTTCTGGCCATCTCATCCGATCTCATCCCGAATCCCTGCAGGAATCCATCATTTGAGAACATCCTGACATAGCAGTCAGTGTATATCTCCTTGTTGGCCTGATCCCAGTATAATGTGTCAGTCTCCAACGTCTGCTGGTTTATCACATTCTGAACCACCACATTGCCGAAAGCAGACCAGTATTCCTCATCAGATTTCTTGCTTTTGAAATGTTTGGCGTTGTTGGAATGAAGCACAGTCTCAAGCATGTCGTCATCCGTGTAGGCAAAGACATGGAGTCCTTTAGGAAAGAGTTCGTAGGAACATGTGTCGTTCTCATACCGTTCCATCACATCAGCCTCTGCCCTCATCTGGATGCCACCGTTTCTGGTCTGGACAACAAACATGCTGTCAACAGTCTGGACAGGAGTCTCGGCAAGATTCAAACGCTCGGCCTCTGACAGTTTTCCCTTACAGGAAAATACGATGAAAGCAACCACCGAAGCGGTTGCAATCATCATAAGCCTATGTTGTATGTCCGGTTTCAACTCCTGAACTACTTCTGTGTCCTTACGGTCGTGGTGGCGCGCATGCCGCCGCAGTTTACAGTGTAAGATTGTCCGTCAACCACGTCATACATGAACGCTTCCGCTTTCTGAGGGTAATAGACACTGTAGGCGGAGATGAGCTTGTTGCAGTCGTCAGTCAATGACGAGTCAGCGGCCTTGGCCTTCTGCAGGTAATCCACAGCGACCCAGTATTTAGCCCTGCTCTCAATCTCGTTGCCTGAGCAACGTGCTGATCCCCAGATCGTCGCTATGAGGTAGCAAGCCTTGCCCTGATGGTCAGGTTTGAGGTCAGCGGCACTCTTGGCGTAATCCAACGCCTTGCCTGTGATGTTGTTCTTGAGGCAATATGTGGCAAGCTCGATAAGATAGTCAGCCTTTACAGGATCATCATCAGCGCAAAGCGAAACCGCCTCCTCGAAATACTTGATGGCTTCTGAAGACTCGTCTTTAGCCGCGTGAAGCTTGTAGAGATAATAAGCGGAAGAAGCCGACGGCTCATTCTTGTGCATTTTGGTCACAGCATTGAGGAACAGACTGTTATTCTGGCATCCATCGGTAGAGCCAAGCATCTTGACAATGTTAGTGACGAGATCCATGTTGTCAGGATCAGCATCGAAACGAGGAGTGAACAGAGCGATGAGATTGTCGCAGCTGGCCACCTGACTTGTGATGAAAAGTCCCTCTATGTCAGACCTGATCTTGGCGTTATCTTCGTTGTTGCCGGCCTTGTCAATAAGGGCGATGGCGTTCTGGTAAGTGTTGATCACATCATCAGCTCCGATAGCCGACTTCTTGTAGAGTTCGATAGCCGAGTTCAGATCAAGGAGAAGAAGGCTTGGCTTGGTGTTCTCCTGATTGATCTCGATGATCTTGTTCAATTGATCATAAACAACCTGAGGGTCTTTGAAATACTGTGTTATGTACTGTCCTTTTGAGTTGTAGGCCGCCACGGCATACTTAGGATAATACTGCGCCCTGAGATCATTAAGATTCAGTACAGTGTCGATCATCGAGGCACGTACCTGAGGGTCTTTGGATTTCACGATCTCTTTGCCCATGAGGGTCATACCGTTAAGAAGCATGTTCTGGCTTGCCGTAGGAGGGCAGAGTTTGAAAGCCTTTCTCCAGTTAGGAAGAGCCTCAGCATAATTCTTCTGCTTGTAATACTCCTGATAATAAGACAGATACTTAATGCATTCCGCGCTGTCTGCGCCATACTTTCCCTGAGCGGAAACTTTCGTTCCGAAAGCGGCCGCCGCAAGAGTAAACAGTACTAGTGTAATCCTTTTCATGGTTCTATATTGATTATTTTTATATTCATTAATTATACTTTGGCTTCAGGAACCAGATGTCGAATATGTTGATTCCGATGTTGAAATTGACATATCTTTCCCTCACCATATTCCCTGTAAGCGCCCCCCTTTGGCCGAAATCCACTCCGAGGGTCAGTCCGTTGCTCCAGCTGAAAACCGGAAGAGTGGCTCCCAAAGTGACACCCACAGCGTTGATAGACTTGCCGTCCAGTTTGCAATAAGCCTGATCCCAGTAGGCTCCGGCGCGGTAAGTAACCCTTTTACGATAGTAACGGATATCATTCCTGTTAGGAACAATAGAGAAACCAGCCCTTACCGACTGCGCCGCAGACGCACTGAAGACAGCGTTTCCGACACTTGCGAATCCTGGAATCCCGCCAATCCCGCTGGAACTCCAATCAGAGCGGAGGTAGTTGATCTCGACCATCCATTTGTCCCTTCCTTTCAAAGCGACACCGACACCTATCTCGCTGGCCAACTTTACCTGTCCCTTGCCAAGAGTGTCAGTAAAACTCCTTGGAGAAGGAGTCGAGTCATTAATGGAGGATATTGACTGGATCTCGTACCTCTCCACCTTTCCTCTCAGGCTTGTTCCAAGACGATATGTGGCACCGATCACAGCCGACATGCTCTGCGTGAGGTTCTTCTCGTATTGCACGCCAAACTTGGCCGTCACGGCGTTCAAGTTCATGTTGAATCCGCTGGAAATGCTCCTGTAAGTGGAATTAGACATCGTGAAATCATAAGTCTTGTGCATGTTGCCGAAATAATACTGTCCTTCGACACCTACAGAAAGACCCTTGACGATGTCATAGCCGGCGCCAAGGAATATATTGGTCATGCCGCCGTAGCCTTGCACCGAATTGGTGATGACACCTGTGCTGGCGATCACTGACTGGTCAGTGATCTTGGAAGTCATCTCATAACCAAGATCGCTGTAAGGAGTGACACCGGCATACATAGCCAGAGACTTGTAAACCGGGAAGGAAATCACAAAGTCATAGAAATTGAATGTGTTGTTGGACGATTTCATGTCATGCTGGGCGTAATACCTATTGCCCTGAGCGATGCCGAAATCAGCCATGAACGACTTTTCCTCCCTTGCGGTGACAGACGCAGGATTGAGAATATTAATGTTTCTTTTGTTCCTTGTGGCGATGCCGACACCTCCCATACTCTTGTTATAGGCCGTGCCCTGTTTCGAGATGTCGCCTATTCCGAACATCGAATATGGGGTATAAGCATTATAGGCGTCATTCTGGGCGTTCAGAGGGAGAACACAGAATGACATCGCAACAAACAAGAGTATTTTACTAACCGTTCCTTTCAACATAATACTTGTCAGCTATTAAGGCCAACCCCATCAATACAAGATTGCAGACTGCAAAGATGGAGTTTTTCATTCTTTTTGCAAAATATAAAGCGTCTCCTCCCGTAAAAACAATCATTTTTTCGGGATATAAAGACAAGTACCCCTCTATTTCAAACATTATGCCTGACACGACTCCCGATTCTATTGAGGACTTGAGCGAATCCCCTGTGTGTCTGACTGAAAGGGGAGTGTCAACCAGAGGAAGCGTCCTTGAATATCTCGACAGAGACTTGAACCTTGTCCTGAAACCAGGGGAAATGTTGCCTCCGGAATATTTACCGTCAGACTCGATCACATCTATGGTCAGAGTGGTTCCGAAATCGAAGACTATGCTGCCTTTTCCATTGAAAAGATGCCTGGCGGCGATCACAGAAGCCACCCTGTCAGGTCCAAGATAAGCCGGAAGATCATATTCACGGGCCACATTCTTGTGCTTTCCGTCCAAAATCACGAGGGTGCCACATTTCGAGCGAAGTTTATCCTCTTCACTGTCCCCGACATCAATCGTGGAGGAAATGACCATCACCGCAGGTTTTTCCTTTTCCACAAGCGAGTCGATGTACTCGAACATCTTTTCACCCTGGTAACGGAAAGTCTTTCCGAGGGTGACTCCTTCGGACCAGGCCGCCTTGAGGGCCGTGTTTCCTATTTCTACCAAAAGATTCGGCATTGTCTAAAACGGGCAAACTTTCAAAGTTAGCAATTTTATTGCAATTTGTTCAGAGTCTGAAGAGCTTTCGACAAAGAATCTATTCCTCGACTCACAATCTTAAGCTTTCCTTCCGACTGCTTGAGGTTGAAAAGACGGTCGTTGGCGTTGATATTCTGTAATATTCCCGAAAAGACCTTGGATTTGTAGTAAGGTGACATTTGGTTGGCGATGAAGAACATTATCATCATTCCGTTCTTGATGATGATCTTCTCGAATCCAAGCTTTCCGCCGAGATTTCTGATCTTCACCACATTAAAGAGGTTGTCAACTTCGGAAGGCATATCACCGAAACGGTCCACAAGCTGAGCCTTGATCCTATCAATCTCCTTATCGCTCGTCATACTGTCAAGCTGCTTGTAAATTCTTATCTTCTCGGCTGTGATGTCTATGTATGAGTCCGGTATCATAGCCGGCTGGTCGGTCTCTATGGTGCAGTCCTCTACAAAGGATTCATCAGTGCGGACCGTGGATATTCCAGTCTCAACCCCAAGTTCCTCCATGGCCTCAGCAAGGATTTTCTGGTAGGTTTCGTACCCCATGTCCGTGATGAAGCCGCTCTGCTCGGCCCCAAGAAGGTTTCCGGCGCCACGGATGTCCAGATCCTGCATCGCGATGTTGAAACCGCTTCCGAGATCAGAGAACTCCTCGATGGCCTTGAGCCTTCTTCTGGCGTCATCCGTGATGGTGACAAGCGGAGGAACAATCAAATAACAGAATGCCTTTCTGCCTGACCTTCCGACACGTCCTCTTAGCTGATGGAGGTCGCTCAGACCGATGTTCTGCGCCTGGTTGATGATGATCGTGTTGGCGTTCGGGATGTCAAGTCCGTTCTCTATTATCGTGGTGCAGAGAAGCATGTCGTAATCTCCACGGATAAAATCTAACATCTTGTTCTCTAATTCCTTGGCCTCCATCTGACCGTGAGCCACACAGATTTTCATGTCCGGAACGAGCCTATGAAGAATCTCATGAATGGACTGAAGTTCCTCAACTTTGTTATGAATGAAGAACAACTGTCCGCCACGATTGAGTTCATAATTGATGATGCTCCGGATCTCATCCTTGTCAAAAAGAATGATCTCGGTCTGGGTCGGAATCCTGTTGGGCGGGGGAGTGTTGATGATGGAGAGATCCCTTGCCCCGAGCAGCGAGAACTGCAATGTACGAGGAATAGGAGTGGCAGTCAGAGTCAGCGTGTCCACCGATGCTTTCACCTGACGAAGTTTCTCCTTGGTGGAAACACCGAACTTCTGCTCCTCATCGATTATCAGAAGACCAAGATCCTTGAAGTCAAACCCTTTGCCGAGCAGTTTGTGGGTACCTATGACTATGTCAAGCTGACCGTTCTTCAGCCTATCCTTTATGTCATTGATTTCCTTTGCGGTACGCAGTCTGCTCACATAATCGATGGTGCAAGGGAAGTTCCTCAGACGGGATGAGAATGTGGTATAATGCTGAAGGGAAAGGATGGTGGTAGGCACAAGCACTGCCACCTGTTTTCCGTCGGTCACGGCCTTGAAAGCCGCCCTGATGGCGATCTCCGTCTTTCCGAAACCGACATCCCCGCAGACAAGCCTGTCCATCGGGCTGTTGTCCTCCATGTCCCTCTTCACAGCCTTGTTCGCGGACTCCTGATCAGGTGTGTCCTCGTACATGAACGAAGACTCCAGCTCTTCCTGCAAGTAACTGTCAGGGGAGTAAGCGAACCCTTTCGTGGTCTTGCGCTTGGCGTAAAGCTGAATCAAGTCCTTGGCTATGTCCTTGATCTTGGATTTGGCGCTGAGTTTCAGATTCTGCCAAGTCTTTGACCCAAGCTTGTTCACCTTCGGAGGAACGCCATCCTTGGAACGGAAACGCGAAATCTTGTTCAGCGAATGCACGGATACGAACACGACATCACCGTCCTTGTACATCAGCTTCACAACCTCATGCATCCTTCCCTTGTCATCCCTCATCCGGACAAGCCCGCCGAACACCCCGACACCGTGGTCGATATGCACCACGTAGTCTCCTATATTAAAAGCAGTCAAATCATTGAGAGTCAACTGCTCGCTCTTCTCAACCGTCCTTCTGACGCTCACCCGGTGGAAACGGTCGAAAATCTCATGGTCAGAATAGCAGCAGATCCTGTCCTCCTGATCAACGAATCCTGAATGAATGTTCTTCCCCGCCACAAACTCCGGCACAAGCCCGCTGTTCTCGATCAAAATCGACTTCAACCGCTCGACCTGAGAATTCTTATCACTGAATATGAAGACCTTGTACCCACGCTCTATGTTCTGCCTGATGTCAGCTGTCAGGAGTTCAAAGTTCTTGTTGAACACCGGCTGGGGAGTGATGTTGAACGCCACCGCATCCTCGGGGTCCTCATCAAGAGGAATTTCAAGATACACCCTCCTGAACCTGTCCAGATCATGAAAGAAGCCTCTGTCCTTATACATGTCCGATGAATCGAGCCAAACGACCGTACCTTCAGGGAACATGCTCGCAAGGCTCACTCCCTCCATCCCGGAAGTCTCGGCAGCGAGGTCAGGAAAGATCTCAACTTCTTTCCTCTCCTCGACCGAAAGCTGGGTGTTGCAGTCGAACACATGGATCTTCTCAACCTCATCCCCGAAGAACGACACCCTGAAAGGATGGTTGAATGAATATGAGAATATGTCGATGATAGCACCTCTTATTGAGTATTGTCCAGGAGCCGAGACGAAATCCACCCTCTCGAATCCCTGCCCGGCAAGGATGTCCCGGATGGTGTCGTGAGAAATCTCCTGCCCCTCAGTGATCTTAAGAATGGAAGAACTTATTCTGTCCAAAGCCGGAACTGATTCATCAAGAGCCTCAGGATAAGTCACAATGAACAATCTGGAGGAATTGTCAGAGTTAGACAGGATCTTTCCTATGGCCGAGGTTCTCTGAACCCCCAGCGAGGACTTGTAATTGCTTCTCTCCACACCTTTCCCACTGCCCGGAAGGTAGAAGACAATGTCACCGTCAGTCAAAGAATAAAGGTCCGAGCTGCAATATTCAGCGCTCTCGCGATCCGGAAGCACAATCACATTTGTGCCGCTGGACGCTACTTGCGAGACCACGAACCATCTGGCTGAAAGGAAGAGTCCACGACAATAGATTTCCTTCTCCGAGATGAGTTTCCCGGAGAGTTTTTTCGAGGATGCCGAACTTATCAACATAGGCGTCAGAATCATGTTTAAAAGCTGTTGAAAACCCTGTGGAAAACGTTTTCCGGAAAGTTCATTACCTGGAGCGATTGACTTTTCAACAATCATTCAAAAGCTTTTCAATAGCGTAACCAACAATTCAACCAACTTGTAAATATCTGATAATCATTAATAAAAATAAGTTATCAACATATTAACAGTCTAATAAGAATCAAAAAGTCTAAATATATTCATTCATTTATATTTATTGACTCTTGGTTTTGCGCCACGTCGCTGCAAGAAGTTGCTTTCTTCCGGCGGTTTTCACTATCTTTGTACTGATTAAAACACTTTCTGATGACAGAATTTGATCCGCACAGCACAAACGCCGGCAAAGATAAGGATTTGGACGGAATAATCCGCCCGCAGGGACTGGAAGATTTCACTGGACAGAAAGAGATTGTGTCCAATCTGAACATCTACATAAAAGCGGCCAAAATGAGAGGCGAAGCCCTTGACCATGTGCTATTTCACGGGCCTCCTGGCCTGGGAAAGACCACTCTCGCGCACATCATCGCCAACGAGATGGGCGTGAACATGAAGGTGACATCCGGCCCGGTACTTGACAAGCCAGGCGACCTTGCCGGCTTGCTGACCTCGTTGGAGACGGGAGACGTGCTGTTCATCGACGAGATACACCGTCTTTCGCCAGAGGTTGAGGAGTACCTATATTCGGCTATGGAGGACTATGTCATCGACATCATGATAGACAAAGGTCCGGGTGCGAGGTCCGTCAGGATCTCTCTCAATCCGTTCACTCTTGTGGGAGCCACCACTCGAAGCGGACTGCTTACCGCTCCTCTCCGCGAAAGGTTCGGAATCAACTGTGCCCTTGAATATTACGACACCTCCGATCTGATCCGCATCGTGCGCAGAAGCGCTAGGATCCTGAACGTGACGATCGATGACGAGGCCGCCAAGGAGGTCGCTTTGAGAAGCCGTGGAACTCCACGAATCGCCAACGCTCTCCTCAAGCGTGTCCGTGACTTCGCGCAGGTGATGGGGGACGGACACATAGACCTGAACATTTCCCGTTATGCCCTCGACAAACTCAAGATCGACAAGAGGGGACTGGACTCGATCGACAACAAGATCCTCAAGACGATAATCACGACGTTCAAGGGAGGCCCTGTCGGAGCCAATACCATCGCCACTGCCATAAGTGAGGACCAAGGCACATTCGAGGAGGTGTACGAACCGTTCCTTATAAAGGAAGGCTTCATTGTGCGCACCCAAAGGGGGAGGGTCGCCACCGAGATGGCCTACCATCATCTCGGATTGGACAATGAACTTGAATCAAGAAAAGACGACAATGGCACGCTTTTTTAGAATATCATCTGTCGCGTCAGCGCTTATATTTATTTCATTGAAAGCCTTTTGCTGCACTTCCGTGATCATTTCCGGGGGAGTTCGGGCCGATGGTCGCCCAGTGATGCTCAAGCACCGCGACACCGGCGAGCTGAACAACAGGATGGAATGGTTCCAAGGCCCTGAATATTCATTTATTGGTCTTGTGAACTCGCCATCGCGGGGCGGGGAAGTGTGGTCCGGGGTGAACTCCGCCGGTTTCTGCATCATGAACACCGCAACCTACGACCTGAAAGATGATGACGTTCCTTCCTCTGATATGGACAAGGAGGGGATTGTCATGTTCAAGGCTTTGGGAATATGCCGATGTCTGCAAGACTTTGAGAATATGCTTGATTCGCTTTCCAAGCCTTGGGGAGTGGAGGCCAATTTCGGAATCATCGACGCGTTCGGAGGTGCGGCTTATTATGAAGTGAATAATCATTCGTGGAAGAAGTATATCGTTGCCGACCAGCCTGGCGGCTACATGGTCGTGACAAACTTTACGAGGAGTGGCCGCAAGGATGACCGCAAGGGTGTAGACAGGTTCGAAAAGGCTTCCGGGATAATGGCTTCCGCTGACATATTCACTGTCGATCATAAGTTCCTTTTCAATGATGTATCCCGCACAGGGAAGCCGATTATGCGTGACATCACATCCGCCTCAGTGGTTTTTGAAGGGGTATCTTTTGGGGTAGATCCTTGCAACACTGTGATGTGGACGCTTTTAGGAAGTCCGACAAGCACTGTCTATGTGCCTCTGAAAGTCTTCGGGAGCGATCATATTCCTTACTACATGAAGAAGTCGCGGGGGAGTGACAACGCTGCGATTTGTGATGATGCTTTAGCGTTGAAAGAGGCCTTGGGATTCGAGCATGGCTGCGAGGACAGGTGCCGTAAGGTTGAAAAGTATGTGGACAGGCGTTTTTCCAATGGGATGCCAGCAGAGTCTTATGACCGCTTTGTAAGGCGTGTTTATCGCCGGTATCGTAGAATTTGCACCGTGAAATAGCCGAAAATGGCTCATAAAATTGCTGATTACGAGAAAAATGACTAAAATTGCAGACTTATTGCGATTTCATTTGGAATTTTATAAATAACATATTCAGAATATGGCCGATAAATTAATCTCAAAGATTCCTGACGGTCCTTTGGCCGAGAAATGGACCAAACGTAAGTCGGAACTCCGACTCGTCAATCCGAACAACAGAAGAAAGCTTGAAATCATCGTTGTCGGTACCGGACTTGGCGGCGCTTCCGCAGCCGCTACTCTCGGTGAGCTTGGCTACAATGTCAAGGTTTTCTGCATCAGTGATTCACCTCGCCGCGCGCACTCCATCGCCGCTCAGGGTGGTATCAATGCCGCTAAGAACTATCAGAATGACAATGACGCTGTCTATCGTCTCTTCTATGACACGATCAAGGGAGGTGACTACCGCAGCCGTGAGGCGAACGTCTATCGTCTCGCCGAGGTCAGCGCGGCCATTATCGACCAGTGCGTCGCCCAGGGTGTTCCTTTCGCCCGTGAGTACGGCGGCTACCTCGCCAACCGTTCGTTCGGAGGTGTTCAGGTAAGCCGTACGTTCTATGCCAGGGGACAAACCGGGCAGCAGCTCCTTCTTGGCGCTTATGCTGCTCTCAACCGCCAGATCGCCGCGGGAACCGTGACGAGCTATCCTCGCCACGAGATGCTTGATCTCGTCATCATCGACGGACAGGCAAAGGGTATCATCGCCCGCAATCTCGTTACAGGCAAGCTTGAGAGATTCGGCGCCCACGCCGTAGTGATCGCCACCGGTGGCTATGGAAACACTTACTTCCTCTCCACCAATGCGATGAACAGCAACGGTTCAGCCGCTTGGCAGTGCTACAAGAAGGGAGCGTATTTCGCTAATCCTTGCTTCGCTCAGATCCACCCTACTTGTATTCCTGTACACGGCGAGCAGCAGTGCAAGCTGACCCTTATGTCAGAGTCCCTGCGTAACGACGGACGTATCTGGGTACCTAAGAAGATGGAGGATGTGATGAAGCTCCGCAAGCACGAGATCAAGCCTTCACAGATCCCTGAGGAGGATCGTGACTACTATCTTGAGCGCCGTTACCCTGCATTCGGTAACCTCGTTCCTCGTGACGTGGCCTCAAGAGCCGCCAAGGAGAGATGCGACGCCGGATTCGGTGTCAACGAGACCGGTCTCGCCGTGTTCCTCGACTTCTCCGACGCCATCAAGCGTCTCGGTCACCAGAGGGTACAGGAGCGTTACGGCAACCTCTTCGACATGTACTTCAAGATCAATAACGTAAGCCCTTGGGAAGAGCCTATGATGATCTACCCTGCCATCCACTACACAATGGGCGGTATCTGGGTTGACTACGATCTTCAGACAACTATCCCTGGACTCTATGCCATCGGTGAGGCCAACTTCTCTGACCACGGTGGAAACCGTCTTGGAGCCTCCGCCCTTATGCAGGGTCTGGCCGACGGTTACTTCGTGCTTCCTGTCACCATCGCCGACTACCTTTCACACAAGTTCGCCGAGCCTAAGACCGACATCAACAACCCTGCCTTCGACAAGGCCGAGAAGGATGTTCAGGCCAGAATCGACAGACTCTTCGCCATCAAGGGCAAGCAGACTGTTGACTCCATCCACAAGAAGCTTGGAAACATCATGTGGGAGTATGTTGGAATGGCCCGCAGCGAGGAAGGTCTGAAGAAGGCCATCAAGGAGATCAACGACCTCAAGGCTGTGTTCTACAAGGACGTTTGCGTTCCTGGAGAGCAGAACCAGTTCAATCAGGAGCTTGAGAAGGCCCTCAGACTTGAGGACTTCTTCGAGATCGGCGAGCTTATGGCCCGCGATGCCCTGAACAGGAACGAGTCTTGCGGCGGTCACTTCCGTGTGGAGAGCCAGACCGAAGAGGGAGAGGCCAAGAGAGACGACGCCAACTACATGTATGTCGCCGCTTGGGAGTACAAGGGAGAAGGCCAGGAGCCTGAGCTTCACAAGGAGCCTCTCAAGTACGAGTTCATCGAAGTTAAAACAAGAAATTATAAAGACTAGTAGAATCGGCTATGGATTTCAATCTTAAGATATGGCGTCAGAAGAACGCCAAGGAACAAGGTCATTTTGAGACTTATCATATTTCAGGAATAGAGGAGGATGCCTCTTTCCTCGAAATGCTTGACATCCTCAATGAGCAGCTTATCCGTGAGGGTAACGATCCTGTAGCCGTTGACAGAGGCTGCCAGAGCAGCGGTCCGGTTTCATTCGACCACGACTGCCGCGAGGGTATCTGTGGCGCTTGCTCGTTGTTCATTGACGGCCGCGCGCATGGCCCGGACGATCACGTCACCACCTGCCAGCTCTTCATGCGTCACTTCAATGATGGCGCTACCATCACTGTCGAGCCTTTCAGAAGCGCCGGTTTCCCTATCATCAAGGATCTGGTCGTTGACCGCAGCGCCTTCGACAAGATCCTTCAGGCTGGTGGATTCATCTCTGTCAGAACTGGTTCCGCTCAGGATGCCAACAACATCCTCATCTCTCACGAGAACGCTGAGAAGAGCATGGATGCCGCCGCTTGCGTTGGTTGCGGCGCATGCGTGGCAACGTGTAAGAACGGCTCTGCGATGCTGTTCGTGGCCGCAAGGGTAAGTTCCCTCGCCCTGCTTCCTCAGGGCCGTCCAGAGGCCGCGAAAAGGGCCAGAAATATGGTTGCGAAGATGGAAGAGCTTGGCTTCGGCAGCTGCACCAACACCCGTGCCTGCGAGATGGAATGCCCTAAGGGCATCTCGATCGAGCACATCGCCCGTCTCAACCGTGAGTTCCTCAAGGCGAAATTCTCAGAGTAGAATACTAATTGATTATAAATTAAGTCCGGTCACTGAGCTTGTCGAAGTGACCGGACTTTTTTTGTAATTATACAATTACTTAAGGGGGCAGAAAAAAAGAAAATTCCAAATTTTGCACGTTACCAAAATTTGAAATTTTATTTTTCTGCCTTTTTTTAGGTATATCCATATATGTTGCTTATTATAACTTGATTGTGAACTATCACTATAGCAAAAATAGGCTATAGTGCTCTTGTTGATAGCAATTTCGCTTCAGATGGCGGCATTATGTGTGAAAAATGCTCTTGTAGCGATCATCATTAGCCCTTGGGCAACACTTTGTGGTGATATCGTTGCCCCATAGTGTCAAGAAACTCCATTAGGCGACACTTTGGCGTGAAAACGTTGCCTGTTGTTAGATACGCTACGTCAATGTTGATCACTTTTATGTAGTTACCTTCTAAATTATCATTATTTTCATTAATTATTTTGTTTTTTTTATATTAATACCTATCTTGCTTATCAAAGAATTGTAATTAGAATTTATTCCTTGACTGTTTTACTGATATTGCTGTTATATTAATACACTAATTCTATTTGCGTATGAAACCACTTTTACTGAAAACACTGTCCTTTTTAATTCTGTTTGTTGTATTTGCTTCCTGCAATCATCTATGGAAAGATGAATATCAGAATAACCTTAATAAGGTTTCTGTTATTGATTCTATGTCATCGACGTATTATTGGTGTGATGGTAAGAAAATTCCATTGACTGTTAATCACAAGAAGTTTACGGTTGTTGTAGAAACCTCTAAATATGACAACATCACAAGAAGCAATGTTGTCGGAACTAATACAATTGACAACTATTCATCTCTTGGCATAAAACCATTGACAAACTGTAAAACACCAATCAGTTTAACATCGTTTACATTATCTAATGTGTCTAATGATAATTCGATTCTTGAGGATGCTGTTTATTTTGCTCCATATTATAGAACAGAAGATGGTTCTGAAATTGGTATTACTAATAATTTGAGTGTGCAGTTATCTGGTGAACAGGATTATGTCAAGCTTGAAGAAATCGCTGCTGAGTGTAATTTGCAAGTCTTAGGACAGAATGAATTCGACCAAAGCATTTATGTTCTTTCTTGTACCAAGGATTCCAAAGGAAATGCTTTGGAGATGGCTAATTATATATATGAATCTGGTTTGTTTGAATATGCCTCACCAGAATTTATAGTGGAATCTATGCCTGCTACAAATCCAAATGATACTTATTTTAGTGTTCAGTGGTATTTGTATAATACATCGTCAGGTGTTGACATTAATTATTTAAACGCAATTAATAACTTCGCTTTTCCATATTTAAATGATATTATTGTTGCTGTTATTGATGATGGAGTTTATTCAGGTCACGAAGATTTACCATTATATGACATTAGTTATGATGCACATACAGGAACTCGCCCTAGTATGTTG
Organism: uncultured bacterium; assembly: GCA_963657715.1. Classification (GTDB taxonomy): domain Bacteria; phylum Bacteroidota; class Bacteroidia; order Bacteroidales; family UBA932; genus Cryptobacteroides. The sequence continues at coordinate 16,331 of CAVKML010000042.1, forward strand.
TACGGAGATCATGGTACACAAGTAGCTGGCATAATAGGTGCGACTACCAATAATAATAGAGGTATAACTGGTATAGCATCAGGAGTGAAGATAATGCCTATTAGTATCTGTTATACTGATGAAGCAATTATTAATAATACTTCTCCATCAACTTCTTTTCATTTTGCTAATGCGATCAGATTTGCTGTTAATAATGGTGCAAGAATTATTAATAATTCTTGGGGATCTGAATCATCTACTCCAATTCCCGATATTAATAATGCTATCACTTATGCGCAAAAGAACGGGTGTATTGTTGTTTTTGCTGCGGGTAATAGTAATGGTGCTATATTACAACCAGCGGCTGGAGCACCAACTGCTACTTTAATTGTTGGTGCTGTAGGACAAAATGGGTACAAAGAATCGTATTCTTGTTATGGTTCTTCAATCGATGTTGTTGCACCAGGAGCAGGTATATGGACTACGGACATTAGTAATGGATATTATTATGCTACTGGTACTTCATATGCTGCCCCTCAAGTAAGTGCTATTGCTGCATTGATTTGGGGTATTAATCCCAATCTACCTTCTTGGCGTGTCATCGACATAATCGAGCAGAGTGTTCATAAGGTTGGTGGGAATGAGTATGAGACATTGGAAACTAGATTGAACGGTCCTTGGAATAAGTTTGTTGGTTATGGTTTAGTTGATGCTTACCTTGCAGTTTCTGCTGTTACTGGTCAGGCACCATCTGCTCCAATCTTGTACACTGAACTACCAGAACTTATTGATGATGATCTCTTTGATATGGAGATTGATCCTGATGAGGCGTATAGCCCTGCTTATCTTGCTGAATATTACGGCTATGCAACAGCTTCCGTTTATAATTATGATCCATCTGTCACCTATGTTTGGACAAGTACTTTACCGCCATACTATGGTTTTGATTCAACGTTTACTGTCGAATTTGAATCAGAGTCTGATCAGCCTGTATTGCACGAGATTAAATGCCAGGCTTTGAAAAATGGATATAGTACAACTTCTGGTATGACTTTGGTTGTTGTCCCTCGCAATTATTCTTATTAATAATAACTATTTTATCTTATTAGCGTATGAAAACGAATATATTAAAAGCACTGGCATTTGTTATTATGTTTATGACCTTCGCTTCTTGCAATGATTTGCAGAAGGATGAGGATCCAGATGGCATAACCCCAGTAACTGCTTCAGAGGAAGTGTCGTCTTTCTTTAAGAGATATCTTACTGGAAATTCTTTTGGAAGAACCGGTTTTACTTTGGGAGACAAAACAGAATGTTTTGTCATTAATAGTATTAATGAATTCAAAGATGTTGCTCCTCCAGCAGCTGAATTGCCATCAATTGATTTTGATAAGTACACCCTTGTTATTGGTCAGGTTGAAAAAGAATGTCCTAGATATCTTCTAAGCAAACAATATATTGAAACTGAATATAATAGAACTATTATCAATGTTGTATTCGAGGCAATGGAAGGAGGCTTTTATCCAGATACGTTTGTTTTTTATTATTTCTGGGGACTATATGACAAACTTCCTGATTCTGAGATTTCTTTGAACATTATTGATAGATAACAAATAAAGTCTCTGCCCTAAAGCTTGGGTAGAGACTTTATTTGTTATTAATTCGTCGTAGCCTACCAGAGGAAATTGTTGAACGGGTAGCGGCCGGCGTGGATCTCGGCGACCATCTTGTAGATGTCGGCGCGGAGCTTCTCGATGTTGGTCTTGTTGATGGCCGAGATGAATATGCAAGGTGTCTTTTCCTGCGCTATCCAACTGTTTTTCAACTCATCCAGCGAGCGGTTCTCCTTGCCTTTCGGAGTCAGCGAGAACTCATCGTACTCCTCGTAGGTGTAAGCGTCTATCTTGTTGAAAATCACAAAGACAGGCTTGTTGCTCGCACCTATTTCATGTAGGGTTCTCTCCACAACCTCCATCTGCTCCTCGAAGCCTGGATGGGAGATGTCCACGACGTGAAGCAATATGTCAGCCTCACGAACCTCGTCCAGAGTGCTCTTAAAGGCCTCCACGAGCTGTGTAGGGAGTTTCCTGATGAATCCTACCGTGTCGCTCAGCAGGAACGGCACGTTCTCGATGACGACCTTTCTGACCGTTGTGTCAAGGGTAGCGAACAGTTTGTTTTCGGCAAAAACGTCAGATTTGGCCAGTAAATTCATTATTGTGCTCTTGCCTACGTTTGTATATCCCACGAGGGAAAGTCGCACCATAGAGCCTCTATTGCCCCTTTGCGTGGCCATTTGCTTATCGACTTTCTTCAGTTGTTCCTTAAGCCTTGCGATTCGCTCCTTGACGATCCGTCGGTCAATCTCTATCTGGGTTTCACCCATACCGCCCCTCGTGCCCATGCCTCCTCTCTGTCTCTCAAGGTGGGTCCACATACCGGCAAGCCTTGGCAGCATATAGTTATAGCGGGCAAGCTCAACCTGCATCTTGGCATAGGATGTCTTGGCGCGCTGAGCGAATATCTCAAGGATCAGGCTTGTCCTGTCAATGACTGAGCTGCAATTGATTACCTTCTCGATGTTCCTCTGCTGCATTCCGGTCAGTTCGTCATCGAAGATAACGTACTTTATCTCGTTTTCTTCACAGTAGTCAGCGATCTCCTGCAGTTTTCCGCTTCGTATGTATGTGGCTTTCTCAGGTTTGTCAAGCCTCTGAACGAACTTCTTATCTCCTTTTGCTCCTGCCGTTTCTGCCAGGAATTCAAGTTCGTCAAGATATTCCATCACCTTTCTGTCGTCATCGTTCTGCCTGATGATGCCGACAAAGACGGCTTTTTCTATCAATTCTTCCATAATATTCTAACACTCTGTGGTCACTGAGCTTGCAGAAGTGACCGTCACTTCGATGGTTGGTGAGCTAAGTCGAACCCACAGGCTCAGCGACCTTTTGGTTCAAAAAAAGGCCATCCGGTTGGGGACGGCCTTGATATTCATTCAGTTTCTTATTATCTCAACTGGAAGATAACAGGGAAGGTGTAGGTTACCTTCACAGCGCGGTCACGCTGCTTTCCCGGTTTCCACTTCGGTGACATCGAAACGACTCTGACGGCCTCCTTGTCGAGTGATGAGTCAACGCCACGAAGAACCTTCACGTTGCTGACAGATCCGTCAGGGTTAACGGTGAACTGAAGGGTAACACGTCCCTGAACACCATTCTCCTTAGCGATCTCAGGATACTGAAGCTTGGAGTTAACCCACTTTGAGAACTCATTGGCATCTCCACCGTTGAATGAAGGCTTCTCCTCAACGAGCTGGAAAGGAATGGCCTCTTCCTCAACGACTTCCTCCTTTACTTCCTCAACATAGTCCATGATCTCGACTCCAAGGTTGGCGTCGTCCTCAAGACTCATGAAGTTGTCATCAACCTTGATGTCATCCTCGACGATGTCGATCTGGTCTGAAAGAACCGGGATCTTCGGAGCCTCTGGAGGTGGTGGAGGGGTCTCCTGGGTAATAGGAACCATATCCTCAACTTCAACTACCTGAGTGTCTTCGCCCAGGCTGGCTACAGCCTTCTCCTTAGTGCTGTAGGAAAAAGCTCCCCAGACTACGAGAAGAGCAACCACGAGTCCGATCTCCGTGTAGAGAGTCCTTCTGTTCTCAAGATCGGCTTTTGGTGTTTTCTTGATCTCCATATCAGTAATTAATTTTAACAATCATTCTTATGTGCCTGGAAGCAAAACCTTCCAATAGGCTTTCAAAGATAGAAATAATAATTGTCATTTCAAATTTTTTGAATTATTAGTTGTAGATTTGCGTAAAATTTTAGGTTATGGTCAGGTATTAT
>CAVKML010000043.1:0-19781 GCA_963657715.1 uncultured bacterium
CTTCGCAGCCTACCAGCTTGACAACAAGATGGCTCACGATCCTGGGACCGTGGACGCTTTCCTTGACAAGATCATCGGCCCGGCAGTCAGCAAGGCCAAAGAGGAGATCGCTGATATGCAGAAAGTTATGGATGAGGACATCCAGGCTGGCAAGGTGGCAGCGGGCTCCAAGATAGAATCTTGGGACTGGTTCTACTATGCCGAGAAGGTACGCGCGCGTAAATATTCATTGGACGAGAATCTGACGAAGCCATATTTCCGGATGGAGAATGTCCGCAACGGAATATTCTTCGCCGCCCACAAGCTCTACGGCATCAATGTCGAGCCACTGAAGGATGTGCCGCTGTACAACCCTGCGGTCGAGGCCTTCAAGGTCACTGATGCCGACGGCAGCCTTCTTGGAATATTCACGACCGATTACTTCCCTCGCGCTTCGAAGAGAGGCGGCGCATGGATGACGAATTTCCGTGAGCAATATGTTGACGCAGAGGGCAATGACGTTCGTCCGATCATCATCAACGTGGGTAATATGACAGCTCCGACCGATTCTCTCCCGGCCCTCTTCACCATTGATGAGGTCGAGACTGTCTTCCATGAGTTCGGCCACGCTCTTCACGGACTCCTCACGAAGTGCCACTATCCGTCAGTCAGCGGCACCAACGTGGCCCGCGATTTCGTGGAGACCTTCTCTCAGTTCAATGAGAACTGGGCTTTCCAGCCGGAGATTCTTGCTGAATATGCCAAGCATTACGAGACCGGCGAGGTCATTCCGGATTCTCTTGTGACCAAGATCAACAATGCCAGGAAGTTCAACCAGGGCTTCATGACTTCCGAGCTTTGCGCCGCCTCCATTCTTGACATGAAGTGGCACGAGCTCACCGTGGCCGACCTTGCGAAGCTTTCCGAGGGTGACCAGGCCGCCAATGTGGCTGACTTCGAGAAGAAGGTCTGCAAGGAGATGGGTCTCATAGACGAGATCATCCCTCGCTACCGTACCACCTATTTCAACCACATCTTCAACAGCGGCTACAGTGCTGGCTACTACAGCTATCTCTGGGCCGAGGTTTTGGACAAGGATGCCTTTGAGTACTTCCAACAGCAGGGAATATACAATCCTGAGGTCGCGCTGAAGTTCCGTCAGACCTTCCTTGAGAAGGGTGGCAGCGAGGAGCCGATGACCCTTTACCTCTCCTTCCGTGGTGCCCAGCCGGATCCGGGTGCGCTTCTCCGTGCCAGAGGGTTGACTGAATAAACCTATCGGTCACTGAGCTTGTCGAAGTGGCCGGGATTACCAAAATACTGAAGAGACAGCTGACAGAAGGGCAGAAAAAAGGCAAATGTCAAATTTTGCACGTTACCAAAATTTGACATTTGATTTTTCTGCCCTAAGTGTATCAAAGATCTATGTCTATAGGAATTATTCTGTTAAAATTATTCTGTTAAAATAATTTTGGTAGAATATTTTTTGCTATATTTGCCATTGATGAAAGCTGATATGGACAAATACTATAATCCGTTCTTTATTGCGGGAAGGATTCCTTCGGAATGTTTCTGCGATAGGGATGCGGAGACCAAACGGTTGACGGGCTGCATATTAAATCATGAGAATGTTGTTCTGACTTCTCCGAGAAGAGTCGGGAAGACGGAGCTGATTTATCATTGCTTTGATGACGAGAGGCTGAAGGATGAGTTTTTTGTGATATTCGTTGACATCCTGCACACATCCAGTCTGCGGGAACTGATAATGGAGCTTGGTACAGGGGTGTTTAAGAAGGTTGCCAGACATAGTGACAAGTTGATGAAGGCTTTCGCTTCAACTTTAAGGTCGCTTCAGGGAAGTTTCGGATTCGATCCGGTGAGTGGGATGCCGACATTCAACGTCCGTCTGGGGGACATCACGGCTCCGGAATATACCATCGAGGAGATATTCGAATATCTTGAAAAGGCTGACAGGCGCTGCGTCGTTGTCATTGATGAGTTTCAACAGGTTGTGAAGTATCGAGAGAAGGGAGTGGAGGCGTTGCTGAGGGCGAATATTCAGCGTTCGTCCAACTCTAATTTCATATTTTCCGGCAGCGAGAGGCGCATTATGGACCAGATTTTTCTAGATGCTAAGAGGCCGTTCTATCAGAGTGCGACCAATTTGAGTATGGCTCCGATTGACAGGAGTGTTTATGTCCGGTTTGCGCAAGAGTTGTTTGGAAGGTATGGGAAAACCGTCACGGAGGAAGGGGCTCTCAAAGCATACGATATGTTTGAGGGAATCACCGCTTATGTGCAAAGGATAATGCACGATGCGTTCGCGGAGACATCCACTGGAGGTACGGCGGACATCAATCTCGTGAACAGTATGGCTGACAGGTTTGTCGAGGAGAGTTCCAGACGCATCAGTGAACAGCTTTCGTTCATAACGGAACAACAGAAGGAGCTTTTGTATGCCATTCATTCCGAGGGCGTTGCCAAAGGGTTGACGACTTCCGCATTTGTGAAAAGGCACAGGCTGAAGTCCGCAAGCTCGGTTCAGTCTGCTACCAAACAACTTCTTGAAATGGATCTTATAACCAAAGTAGGCAGAGAATACACGATCTCTGATCCGTTGCTGAAGCTTTGGCTGAAACGTGAAATACAATAATTTCTTAATATTATGAAAAGAGTATTTTTGACACTCCTTCTTGGAGGAATGACGCTTTCGGCGGTCGCTTCCCCGGTCGCCGAGCCTGCCGAAGCGACAGCAAAGGTCACTTCGACAGGCTCAGTGACTAGTCATGCTGGCTCGGTGGCTGGAACGTTGAGTTCAGTGACCAACGAGGCGAGACTGTTGAGGTTCCCGGCGACGAACGGGACGGATGTGGTGTTCTCTTACGCTGGTGATCTGTTCACGGCTCCGCTCAGCGGTGGCGAGGCGCGTCGCTTGACCTCGCACATCGGCTACGAGATGTTCGCTCACTACTCTCCGGATGGCAAGACGATCGCCTTTACCGGTGAATATGACGGTAACCGCGAGGTTTACATCATCCCGGCCAGAGGCGGTGAACCGGTGCGTCTGACTTACACCGCCACCAACGGACGTGATGACCTTGGCGACAGGATGGGCCCTAACAACATCGTGATGGGATGGACACCTGACGGGAAGAACATCATATTCAGAAACCGCACGGGCGACGGCTTTTCCGGCAAGCTTTGGACGGTCTCCGTGAACGGTGGAATGCCGAAGGAGATTCCGCTTCCGGAAGGAGGTTTCTGCTCCTATTCGCCTGACGGAAAGAAGCTTGCCTACAACAGGGTGATGAGGGAGTTCCGAACGTGGAAATATTACCGTGGCGGAATGGCCGACGAGATCTGGATCTATGACGGCAAGAAGGTCGAGAAGATCACCGACAATCCGGCGCAGGACATATTCCCGATGTGGGTTGGCGATGAAATCTATTTCGCTTCCGACCGTGATATGACGATGAACCTTTTCGTTTACAACACGAAGACCAAGGCCACGACAAAGGTGACATCCTTCGATGACTACGACGTTAAGTTCCCTAGCACCAACGGAAAACTTGTCGTGTTCGAGAAGGGCGGCTATCTCTACAAGCTTGACCCGGCCACGAAGTCCACAGAGCAGATCCACATCTCCCTCGGATCAGACCTTGTCTATGCCCGCGCCGAGAGGATGAATGTCGGCAAGAAGGGCCGCTCGTCGTTCAGCCTTTCCCCTGACGGAAAGAGAATGGTCGTGACCGCCCGTGGAGAGGTCTTCGATGTGCCTGTCGGAAAGGGAATCACGAGGAACATCACCAAGACTCCCGGCTCGAACGAGCGCAGTGCCGACTGGAGTCCTGACGGAAAGTACATCGCCTTCATCGGTGACGGAACAGGGGAGACAGAGGTGTATCTTTACGATGTCGCCTCCGGCGGTGAGCCTGTCCAGATCACCAAGGACAACGACACCTACATCCGTGACCTCCAATGGAGTCCGGACAGCAAACACATCCTTTACACCGACAGAAAGAACCGCATCGTTGAGGTCGATCCATTCGCCAAGACCGTCAGGACTGTGCTCCAATGCCCTGAGCAGGAAATAAGGGATGTGGAATATTCCCCTGACAGCAAATGGCTTACCTACAGCCGTCCTGCCCCTAACAAGATGAGCGTAGTCTATGTCTATAACCTCGCTTCCGGCAAGGAATATCCTGTTACGGAGAAATGGTACGATTCAAGCTCACCGACATTCTCGACCGATGGCAAGTACTTGATATTCACATCGGACCGCGACTTCCGCCCGATTTACAGCTGGATTGAGTGGAACTATGCCTACACTGACAGAAGCGGGGTCTATATGACGATGCTTGCGGCCGGAACACCTTCGCCGCTGCTCCCGACAGACAGCGAGTCCGCCGTGGACTCTGACACCACAGAATCAGATGATGTTTCAGCACCGGCTGAAGCTGACAAGAAACCAGCCAAAGGTGGCAAGGCTTCCAAAGATCAGAAGGACGCAAAGGCTTCAACCAAGAAATCCGTTGACGTGAAGATAGATGTTGACGGTCTGGTTGACAGAACCATCAAACTCCCGATAGGTGGCTCCCGCTCCTACTTCAGCGATGGTAAGAAACTCTGGTATAGAGACGGCCGTGGCACTCAGGTGCTTGATTTCGAGACCGGTAAGTCTGAACAGTGCTCTGAAGGAATGGTCATCTACCGCCCGGGCGACAAGAAGGCCCTCTCGACTGCGAAGGGCAAATGGACAGCAGTCAGCTTCCCGTCCGCGAAAGTCGGCGGAGGCGAGGCTATCGACCTTGACAACATGTACACAACCGTTGACTATGCTCAGGAGTGGCCACAGATCTTCGACGAGGTCTGGAGAGCTTTCCGCGACGGCTACTATCTTGAGAATATGCACGGACGCGACTGGAAGGCTGTCAAGGAAAAGTACGCCACACTTCTGCCATACGTCAAGACCCGCCTTGATCTCAACTATGTGATCGGCGGAATGATAGGTGAGGTCGCCAGCGGTCATGCCTACGTCAATCCGGGCGATTACCCTAAGCCCGAACGCATCCCTATGGGTCTTCTCGGAGCCAAGATGAGCAAGGACAAGAGCGGCTATTTCAAGATCGATCACATCTGTTCCGGCGCCGTTTACAGAAGCGAACTCCGTTCCCCGTTGACTGAGCCAGGTATGAATATCTCCGAGGGCGACTTCATTACAGCCATTGACGGCCAGTCGCTTAAGGATGTTGACAACATCTACCAGCTCCTTGTCGGCAAGGCTGACAAACTCGTGGAACTGACTGTCAACAAGTCTGCCACCGAAGGTGGCCGCAAGGTCGTTGTCAGACCTATCTCCGATGAATATCCTCTCGAACATTACGAGTGGGTGATGAGGAACATCCGCACCGTTGAGGAGAAGTCCGGTGGCAAGGTCGGCTACATCTATATTCCTGATATGGGACCTGAGGGACTGAACGAGTTCGCCCGCTGGTACTATCCTCAGCTGGACAAGGAGGCTCTTATCATCGACGACCGTGCCAACGGTGGCGGAAACATCTCCCCGATGGTCATCGAAAGGCTTCTGCGCAAGGTTTACAGGATGACGATGTATAGGAACTCCAACCAGAACGGTACCATCCCGGAGGGAACGCACACCGGACCTAAGGTGCTGCTGATCAACAAATATTCGGCTTCCGACGGAGACCTCTTCCCGTGGAGTTTCAAGGCCAATAACCTCGGAACCGTGATTGGAACGAGAACATGGGGCGGAATCGTGGGCATCAGCGGCTCGCTGCCTTATATGGACGGAACCGATGTGCGCGTGCCTTTCTTCACGAATTACGACGCAAAGACGGGACAGTGGATTGTCGAGAACCACGGAGTCGATCCGGACATTCTGCTTGACAATGACCCGATCAAAGAATATGCAGGTGAGGATCAGCAGCTTGACAAGGCCATCGAGACCGCTCTCCAACAGATCAAAGACCGCAAGCCGCTCCCTAAGACTCCGGCTCCGCGCACCTTCAAGGATCTCGGACTTCCGGAGATCAAGTAAGTGCTCTTTTTCATAAATGGAGAAAATACCTTATCTTTGACTTTTGATTTGTAACAGTAAAAGCATTACGAATATGAAAAAGTTATTTACAATCGTTCTTGCAGCCTCTATGCTGCTTCTTGGAACCAACGCCTTTGCCCAGAAATGGACAGCGGGTGGCGGATTCACTTCATTCAGCCTTTCCGGTGCTGACAAGAAATTGATAATGGACGGTAGCGTGCCAGGATTCTATTTCGGCGTTAACTACGATTATGCGTTTTCCACGATTGATGGCCTTACTGTTGAGCCAGGTCTCTATTTCATGCACTATGGCAAGGATCGCACAATGGCTTTTACAGTAGATTCAAAGGCTTACCGTGCCAATTACATCCGCATCCCTGTAAACCTCAAATACACCATTCCGTTTGATTCCAACTTCAGTTTCTCCGCATTCACGGGGCCTCGTTTTGACCTTGGAGTAGGAGGGAATATGTTCAGCAAGGGTGTGACTTATCCGAGCCTCAAAGGTTTTGACGCGCAGTGGGGTTTCGGCGTGTCCGCCATCATTGTTGATGCCGTGATGTTTCGCGCCGGCTATGATCTCGGCCTGACAAAGTGCATCAAGAACAACACCAAGCATAGCGACTGGGGAGATGACCTGAAGGTGCACAGAAACGCCTTCTACATCGGAGTAGGTTTCGCCTTCTAACAAGACATTTTATATGAGATCCGGTCTCGGGCAAGTTCCGAGGCCGGATTTCTTTGTTTTATTATACTTGAAATAGACAAGTGGCAACCTGTGGTTGCAAAACATATTCTGGATAAATTGATATTTTCACAACATGAAGTTATTCGGAATATTCAACGTGGCTGCTGCGTTGATTGTTGCCATGGTAGTCAGCTGCTCTTGTGAAAATGAAAATGCTGTACATGCGCTTGACTCCGCAAGGAAATTGATTTGGAATCGTCCGGACAGTTCTTTATCCGTGTTGGAGTCCATTGATTCATCCGTTTTGAGATCCAGGTCACTTCGGGCAAGATATTCATTGCTTTACTCTATGGCTTTGGATCGGAATTTTGTGGACACCACGGACCTGTCTGTCATCCTTCCTGCCGTTCAGTACTATGAACATCATGGCACTGGTGAAGACAGGATGATGTCATTTTATTATTTGGGGACCATCCAGCATAATACGGGTGATCATCAGGCCGCCATCAAAAGCTATATGCGGGCGAAAGAATATTCAAGGCACTCGGAAAACCTAATGTTCCGTGGGCTGATCTCATCCGCCATTTCGGACATATACGCCCAGAACCATAATTTCCCGGAGAAAATTGAATATGCCAAAGAAGCTCTCGATTATTTCCGCAGGGCCGGGGATTCCTGCCGGGTCTGGACAACTGTCGGCCGCTTGGCTTCGTACTATGCGGACTGCGGAGACTGGCGTAAATCGGATAGCCTTTACACAGAGTTCTTTTCTGAACCACCAAGCGACACATCTGTTTTGGCGGAGCATCTTTTCAATGTCGCCAGATATTGTCTTTTCAGGCCGGATCAAGATCCGAACAAGAGCATAGACATATTCATGAAGGCTGCTGGAAAATATTCCGGAACTCCCTCGTTGGCTGACTATTACTCTTATGCGTATGCTTTGGAGCGTATCGGTGATTCAGAGTCGGCAGACAGCATACTCTCTCAGATCGAGGCATTCGCTGATGACTCGACTCCATTGATGGTTTGGAAATATAGAATACGCAAGCATCGCGGAGAGTTTGAAGAAGCATTGAAAATGTTTGAGAGGTCGATAGTCACGCAGGATTCCGTGATAATAGCCACCTTGAGCCAGTCCGTGGTTCACGCGCAGTCTGAATATTTCAAGACAAAGTCTGAACTTATGGAGAAAGACCATGAGTTGCAGATTCTTATAAAATGGATGATCGTCCTTTTGGGGCTGATGTGCGTGCCCATTGTGTCCGCTGTGTATATGTATGACAAAAGGAAATGGCTTAGGCGGATGAACGAGATGTCGATAATAAACGAGGATGTCAGCAATCGTCTTGCCAAGGAACATGATGCTTTGTCCGCCAAAGACTTGGCTCTTCAAAACCTTAGGAGGAAATATGTCCTGACTTACAAGCGCCAGTATGATCAGTTGAATGATTTGTGTGCGGAGTATTGGGATACAGCCGGCAGTGGCAAGGGGAAGGACAGGATATATTCAAAGGTCAAGGACATCGTCAGTGTTATTGATGGGTGCAATCAGAAGAAACTGGAGCGGATGATAGATGAGAATCTGAATGGGATCATGGCGAAACTTCATAAGGATTTCCCTGACGCTTCTGAAAATGACTTCCACTTCATCGCTCTGAACATTCTTGGCTTTGACGCCAAGACGATTGCCAGAGTGATGGGGTACACCGTACAGAGTGTCTATACGAAACGGGTTAGATTGCGGGCCAGAATAGCGGCTAATGAATCTCCAGACAAGGATTTTTACCTTGATTTTATAAGTTGAAGGATGTAATTGCTTGTTGTGCAAGACTTTACTCTTTTCTGGGCTCGGCTCCTACTCCGCAATCTTCTGAGATACAGCAGGATAGGAAGCCGTGTTTAGATAGCTAATCTTAACGTCTTGTTAATTATTTGAATTTTAACAATATAGAAAAATCTGCTGTTGATACTTTTTCTCATTGGGTTCATGTTCTTTCTGTCGAACTTTGCGGAAACAAAAATAAACCTGATATGAAGAAAATTTTGATCACTTTGCTTTCACTGACCGTTGTGGGCCAGATGTATTCCCAAAACGAGAATGACATTGTCGTTATCCGTGTCTTGGAGGACTCCAAACCAACAACCAGAACTAATCGATCTGTGGCATTGTGTCCGGTTGAATGTCGCTACCACATGATGACCTCCACTTTGGAACTGTCGTTCAGATCAGATCTTGGTTGGGCGTGTGTCACATTGGACAATCTGACCACAGGAGAAGCAAATGAATATTCCAGTAATGGTACCGCAGGCATTATGACGATGCCCGTCGCTTCGAATTCTTGCTACACGATGAGCATAACCACGGAATCCGGCCGTTCTTTCAAAGCCTCTTTCCTGACAGGGGACATGGACGAGTAGGAGATGTCGGTTGACATAGAACCTTGCTAACCATCTCTTTCCACTTGAAACAAGGGCGGCTGATGATTCTATGCCGCCCTTCTTTATATTCAGAAACAGAATTTGTAAGACTGTCTTCATTGTATAGCCATTTTTTTGTATCTTCGTTGTTGCGAATAATACGTTTTATATGAAAAGGATTATTTTTCTTAAACCTTTCGACGACACGGTCTATACACTAGATGAACAGGATGCCGTGGTTCCTCTTCTGTCAGTAGGGCAGTCAAAGAAACTTGTTGACGGCAGGTACTTTGACGGTCACAGTGTGTTCTCTGTCGCCACAACGTATGGAGAATTGTCAAGAGACGGTTATTTCACTGGTTTCGTGTCCGTTTTTGAGACGGAGAGATACATGCTTCTTGTCACATATAATGATACGTATTTTCTGATTGACAAAGAGAAAAATGTCGGCATACCTTTGGGGACGGGTAATTGTGAAAGTTATGATGGAGTTCCGCTGATGGACATCAGAGCCGCTTCCTCGGGAAATACTCTTTTTGGTTTCTACAATCCGGGTGATTTTGTGGACAGATATAAGATGTCTGAAATCGGGCCTCGGTTGGCTGAAGTGGCCCCGGACTTTGTTTCGACACTTGACTCCTTGCCCGAAGAAGGCAACCCGTGCCTGATAGTCTATCACTTGCGGTGATATTAATTGCTGGTTATTAGGAATATAGAAGAACGCCTTCCAATCACATCTCTCTTTTATGAGAAATAAGATCATAATATTATTCTGTCTGTCGATGATTGTGTCGTGCAAAGGCACAAAGAGTGACAGCGTTGTTGACAGGGTCATAGAATGTCGGGAGTCGCGGATAGAACCGGATATTCCGAAATATGTCAAAGATGTCACATTTTTGCCATTGGAGTCAGGTGACAACACATTGCTTGGATCTGTGGATAAGGTGGCTTTTTATAATGATCTGATTTATATCGCCGACTATAGCTCCCGGAAGATATTGACCTATGATATGAAAGGTAATCTCCGTTTCGTTCTTGACAGGCAGGGCAGAGGGCCAGGAGAATATCTTGAGATCAAAAGCTTTTCTGTGGATTCTGATAACCTTTACATTCTGGATAATTCTGGAAGGAAGTTGTTTGTTTACGATTCCTTGACAGGAGAGTATAAAACATCCAGAGAGATGCCTATTGTCGCTTGGGACGTTGAGGCGTTGTCAAGTGGCGATCTTATTTTTGCGTTTGTCACCGCCGGCGGGAAATTGTCAAAGAAGCAACCGCCGTATCGATTATTTGTTACAGACAATAAGTTGAACATCAAAACGCAGATGTTGGAATATGATAATAATGGGGATTCTGATGTATTAGGTTACAATCATTTTTTTTCTGTTTATGAAGATAGAATCCTGTTTTGCTCCTATGGCAACGATGCGTACTATGTTCTGGATCGAGACAGCGGAGATATCATTGAGACAGTTGGGATGGATTTCGAGAATAAAGCATCGTTGAAACAAAAAAATGATGTGTCGCTCATAAACAACCACACGCATTTGAGTTCTGTGCCGATTGCTTGCGGAGATTATCTTTTTTGTGACATCACGACAAAAGATGCCGGTGGCAATTATTGCATTTATGGCTCAAACACAAATGGTTTTGTCTCCAACCCGGAGACTGGAGGACGGAACTGTATGCTGGAACCCGTTGGCAGTTATGCTGATTCCTTTGTGAGTGTGCTTTGGGACAGAGAAATGTATGACTTTATTGTGTCCACAGGCTTCCGAAAAGCCGGTGAGGACGTTGAAAGGTCTCTTGATAGCGGTGCTGTGGTTCTGCTGTTTTATCATATGATATGAGTGAGATAGGGTGCAAATTCTGAAAAATCTTCAGTATGTTGGTGAACACTAAAATAATGTAGCTATGAACCTTAAACACATGACTACTGCTGCGGTGTTTGCCGCGATTTCTTTATTAGCCTCTTCTGTTTTGTTGCTTTCGTGTAAGGAGGCAAGGCAGAAATCCGAGGCTCCTGCGGAGAGCATTGCGAAAGTTGCCCTCCCGAAATCAGATAAGGGTTTCGATGTCTGTCAAATGGCTGATTTCGAGAAAGTCATTCCTCTTGAGACTCTTGGCGACGCGCTAATCGGCGAGATTGACAAACTTGAGATGGATGACAGCCATATAGTGATTCTGGACAAGCGGATGCGAACTGTCTGGCTGTTTGGCATTGATGGCAAGTTCATCCGCAAGATAGGGCGTTTGGGTAATGGCCCCAAGGAATATGTCTCTTTGGATGACATGTGCTTTGACAAGGAAAAAGGAACGATCTGGATTTGGGATAGGATCAAGCAGGTGATGCTTGAATATGACCTGACCGGTGAACTTTTGAAAGAGGTCGCGACAGGTTTCAGCTCGAACGTCTTCGCAAAGACAAAGGACGGTTTCTGGCTTTATTACTCCTACCTTAAGAATCATGACAATAACAGCCTTATTCTTGTCAATGAAGAAATGAAACATCTTGTGAAAGGCTTTTTCCCGACAAAAGAGTCTTTCCCTGTGTCTTTAAGTTCTGGCTTCACTTCTTGGGCTGGGAAGACATATTTCTACTTTCCTCTATCAAACGTCCTGTATTCATTGGAGGAAACGGAAGCACGTCCTTACATAGAATTTGATTTCGGAGCGCAAACGTTGCCATATTCAAAAATAATGAATATGTCCCGCGAGGAATATGATGCTTTAGTCGATTCCGGCTCTTATTTGGGACGCTTGAATAATATTCAGCTGTCTGACAAGTATTGCTTTTTCCAGTTCTCATTGACCGTTCAGAATAAATATGTCACTGAATATTATGGCGTTTTGGATCTTAAAACTTCAAAGGTAGAGGTATTCACTTATTTGAATGGATCGGATTTGCTTGTGGATTTTTCGTCTCTTTTGTGTGTGACAACCAATGATGAATTGGCATATCCTATTTGCCCAAGTAAGCACAATCCGATATATTACGATGAATTGCGGACATTGGTCCCGGATGTGACGGAAGATTCAAACCCTATCTTGGCGTTATACAAGCTGAAATAAATTGCTGCAAATTATCGTATGTGACCATTTTTTCGCATCTTTACCATTATGAATAATACGTTTTGTATATGAAAAGGATTATGCTCTTATTATTGGTATCGCTGACATGCGGTGCTGCCTTCGCATCTGAATCCCATCCTGATCCGGCCGACACCCTGAGAGCCTCTGTGGTACGTGGGGAACGCAGCGCAAAGTCCATAGTCAGAGAGGCCAGCCGTGATTTCTCCAGGAACCAGACTGACTATTACGCCTCGTTTCTGATAGTGAGGACCATCAGCGCCGGCGGAAAATTCAGAGAGGTACAGAGCGCTGTGGGCGTGTTCGCCTCTCTGGATTTCAACCAGAAGACGAACATAAGGCTCTATTGGGAAGATCCGAATGCGATGGGGCGTTTGTATGTCTGCGACACATTTGTCAGCGAGAATCTTTTTGCCGACAGGAACGAGGTCAATCCGGTCTTGAGGGTCATTTCTAAAGACCAGATGGATGACATGGATGCGCTCAAGGTGAACTATGCCAATTCGTTCGATGTCTCGGCCTTGGACCGTAAAAGAGCGGTGGAGATATTCTCCCCGCTAAACCCGAAGATGACGGGTGCTTACAGTTATAAGAACTCCGGAACGGCCGTGGTCAACGGAAGGAAAGTCAGAGTCGTCGATTTCGTCTCAAACGCCAGTGCCGTCTCCCAGAGGAACAGGATCCTCTGTTCTGGACAGCTGTTCATTGACTATGACGGACATATTCAAAAAATTGTGGTGAAGGATATGGATGACAGGTTCACGAGATATCCCCGGAATTTTTCGGAGAAGACGCTAGCCACTCCGTACACGTACACGATAACCTATGGCGAAAAGGACGGCCGGATCTACACCGAGAGCGTAAGGCAGGAACTGTCCTGGAGAAAACCGGAAACGGCTGAGGGGCCGCTCTACAGTGCCGAGTGGAATCCTTGCCGTAATCCGTTTAAAAACCGAGTCGAGACAAGTTTTGTGATGACCTTCTCGGAGCCGCAGATGGTGAGGACGGACAAGAAGAGAGCCGCAGTCTCTGCATACACAATCTTGTGCTACAAAGGATCCCGTGATTTCAACTTCTGGAAGCGTGTCCTTTCATTCAATATCGATTTGGACAAGTTTATGAAAGACACAGGAACCACTTGGGATACCCTTTGCGCTCAGACCGTCAGCAGGCAGGAGCGGGAACTTGTTTCGCTCTGCGGAGGCGATGCCAAGGTGGCGGAGGAAAAATCAAAATTGTCCGCAAGGACGGAAAGAGCCAGAAATGTGTACAAGACAATATTCAAAAAGGACTACACAGATGGTTTCATTCGATGATAAGACTATGAGAAAGAGAAGTATAACCATATTGACCACGCTTGCCATCCTTTGTGGGGCATCATCCTGTCATCAGGATCGTAGCCCCTATGACGGAATAGAAACCTATGGGACAAAAAAGATAACCATTAATTCCTTACCGTTTGACACCCTTAGGCTTGATGCGAAGTACACATCCCTTTCCGGCCAATGGCATATAAAAGACAGCATCTTATGCTTTGTTGATGAATATGCCGTCGGAGTGAAGGAATATGACCTTGAAGGCAATTTCCTTGGGGATCACATCCGCCAGGGGAACGGCCCCGACGAAGTTATCGCTCCGTCTTTCATCTCGACATTCGACAAGACCACCGGTGATTTTGTTATGGAAGACTCAAACTGCTTTATCTATAGGTTCTCAAAGGATTATAAGAAACTGTTCACATTGGACAAGGCCTGGTTCACCGCACTGAGTCAGAATTTCGGGAATAAAGGCTGGTCCGACCTTTACAACAATCCTGACCCGGAGGTGCCTGAGATGTATGAATATAATTTCGAGTGCGGCAGGATGCAGTCCGTTGATTCGGAGGTGATAATGCCGGTCATCACCGAGCACGTCAGTTACAACGGCTACGACAGAAGGTACAACAAGGGATTCTGGAAAGATTCGTACATATTCATAAGGTTCCGTCCGGAGGAGATCGCTTCAAGCAAGGTCCTTTTCGGCCACTATCCACCTATTTACTCGAAAAGGAACATCCCTGCATTCTCGAAATATGACTTGTGCGCTGATGAGAACGGTGTCATCGTCACGTTCGCGGCTGATCCGAGGATATTCATGATGGATTATGACGGGAACGTCACTGGTTCGTTCGGATTCCCGGAGGACGGTATTTCTGGAGATTATCCGGCGACATCCTCCTTTGAGGAGTATGAGTCCAAACGCAAGAGAATGATGGAAGAGCATGGCTTCTATGACCGGCTTTCCAAATGCGGTGATTACATTTTCCGGACCTGCCGTCTGGACAATTCCGCCGGTAGCGTTCTCCAGATTTATGATGGGAACTATGACCTTATCGGCCGTGTCCCTGTCCACGATGGCTTTGAGGTGATCGGTGAATATCACGGCACATACTACGCCTACAATAACCTTGATCTGGATTCGGAACAGTTTATCTTCATGACTTTTAGAATATAGAGGTGCTACATAACTCATTGGCTTTAAATGTGAAAATGGGAAGAGTGTTGCATATTCTTATGTTTCTACTCTTTCTTGGCAATTCTTGTTTTAGTCAGGAATCGCCTTCGTCCCCTCAAAATAATCCAGAGCTAAGATTCTTGGAAAAAAGAATTATCAATTATGGACATATAAAATCAAAAGATCAAATTACATTAAGTGTGCAATTTGAAAATTCTGGTTTGGCTCCATTATGTATATTAAGTGTGACGACGACCTGTAATTGTACGAAAGCCCGGACAGATAAAAGAATATATGAGCATAATGAAAAAGGTAAGGTTATAGTTCAAATCGACGCTGAAGGAAAATATGGTCCGCAAACAGCAGTAATTAGAATAACCACAAATGCAGATAGGCAGCAAAGCATTGTCAGGATAGACTATTTTGTCGATAATTAAACAATTTGTTGATGTAATTTATTGACACATAAAATATTGTTGATTATTGTTTCTTTAGGTTTTGCCTTGTTGCTATCCTGCTGTGTGGTGAGGTTATTTATGAGCATTCAGATGTTGGGTACAAAGATGCGAAAAACTGGAATTTGTGGGATTTTTTGCGCGAACGGTGTGCCCGCTCAGAAATGTAGACAAGCATTTTATTTTCGGTGTTCCGAGACTT
The DNA here is from genome assembly GCA_963657715.1 of uncultured bacterium. Classification (GTDB taxonomy): domain Bacteria; phylum Bacteroidota; class Bacteroidia; order Bacteroidales; family UBA932; genus Cryptobacteroides. Next base: position 15,387 of record CAVKML010000043.1, read on the forward strand.
GTGATTATTTTGCTCAGGCCAAGGATTCTTTCCGGCTGTGGAATACTACCGGATTATTGGCAAACCGTTATTCAAACATTGCGAGTTGGGATAAATCAGACAGCCTTTATTCTATTTTCTTTTCCCAACCAATCCGTGATTCATCCATTTATGCTTATTGAATCTGACGTGGAACGACATCTTTAAACCCGGTTCAGACCCTTACGAATCCATCGACTTGTTTAGAAAGGCGACTGGAGAATTCGGTATAACGCCATCAACAAGCGATTGTTGTGTCTATGCGTATGCCTCAGAAATAGTAGGCGACCATGATGCCGCAAATGATAAGATCTGGCAGCTGGAAAAAGTGGGCTGTGATTCGACATAAAAGAAAAAATCTCAAGGTTGGACGGCGAAAATAGGACTCTTTTCTTAGAATTTATATCATGATCGGCGTAATTGCTTGATTGTTTGGGCTTTATTTATAGTGTTGCATTGCTTGTGCTTGGCTAAAATATTGATAGTAGGTAACTTAGCCTATGCAAAATGAGAAAGTGAATCTTGATTTATTTGTAACTAATTGGAAGGTAGTGAATTAGATTTATCAAAAGTGAAACTATTTTCCATTGTATAACCGACTTTTCTGCCGACCTTTGCAGTCAGAATAATACGTTTTATTATGAGAAAGGTTATACTATTATTATTGGCACTGCTGACAGTCGGCAATGTGGCGCATTCACAAAATGATGACCTCATACCTATTAAAGTTATAGAAAAAACGAGGTCTAATACAAAGGGCAACCTCGCTCCTGCGAAAGTTCAGGTTGAATGCATCTATTATTTTTGCACGAACAGCCTTGAGTTGTCGTTCCTCTCGAATCTCGGGACAGTGAATGTTGTGCTTGAGAATCAGGCCACAGGAGAACTCCAGAACTATGTCGGGAACAGTGCTTTAGGACGGATGGTTATCCCTGTCGAGCCTGATTCCGCCTACAGAATGGACATCACAACAGAGAACGGCCGTAGCTACTACGCCGTGTTCTTCACTGATAATGACACTGACGAATAATCTTCATAATAATTCAGAATATGTCCAACTCGTTTAAGTGTCAGATAAACTCCATATCATTAACAATATCTATGGATTTAGGCTTGCGAAAGTAGTGGGCAATCGGTTGGCTCTTATTTAAATAAGTATCATATGAAAAGAAATCTAATTATCATTTATGCAGTTGCTCTGTCTGTCTTGTTAGGTGGGGCGTTATTTGTAACGAAGTACTTTGTTCCGCAAAGTCTATTCGCTTCCAATGTTGAGGCTTTAGTCAGTAGTGAAAACTCTTATGGTGGAACTGACTGTTGGAACAGTGTCGGCTATAAAAAGGGAACTGATACAAGAGTATGCCATTCGTGTGCGATAGAACGGAATATGCAACCTTCTTTCCCTGAATATGTTTGATATTGTTATAACCCTAGGTAGGCAAGATGAAGCGACTGTATGTGCTGATTGCGTCAGTGTGTTTGGCTTTGTGGGGTTGTTCCTCTGGAGATCCAACATTGGCGGTTTTCAAGAATGTTGAACGAATAGGGGAATTCCCTTATTCGTTTATGTTGGAAAAGGAAGATGCGTTGACCTTTGTTCCGGATGGGGCGTTGGATATAGCGATAAGTGGTGATTCTCTATTGTTTTCAGTCCCATCGGAGAAATTCATAAAAGTGTATGATATGAAGGAGGACTCCTTTTCGGGAGAATTCCTTCAGAAGGGAAACGGCCCTTATGAGTTATTGGATCCTCCTTTTATGCAGGATATGACAATTACTGATGGGGTTGTCAGTATTTATGATCCGGACGGCCATTTTTTCGATTTTGACTATAGGCATCCGAGCGAGAACGGAGCTCCAGATGTTGTTGGAGCTGAAGAATTACCTGCGAGATTGAAGAACTGTTATAGAGTGGATGATTCTTCTTATTTCTGCCGTGAGGTGCGCTCGGATGCGAAAGGTCTTCGCAGGTTCATCTTGTCAGAAGGAAGAGAAGACAGTAACGATAACATTAAGATCTTGAACAAGATTGTGTTAGACGGTAACGGGGACGGGTATAGACATAATCTGCTTTCTTCCCTGATTACCTATAATAAGAAGAATGATATTGTGGTTGAGGCTGCGATGTATCAGGATGTCATAAATCTATATTCATTGCACAACACTTTCTCTATGTCTATAGTGACTGGAGATAATGTCAAAAGTATTGAAGAATTGTCCACACTGCCGTATAATGATTTTAAGGATGTGTATTTGGATATACGTCAATACGACAATTTTTTCGCTTGCTTGAAAGAGGGGAATTTGGTACAGATCTTTGGCTGGAATGGTGAGCCTTTGCTGCAATTGACGTTGCCTGAGGCGGCGACATCTTTTGATATAGCAGCGAATGGTGAATATATGTTGGCATATGATATAGAAAAGGAGAAATTATTTAAATAAGAGATTTCCAAAGAGACCATTAACAAGTTGATACAATAAAAATTACGTTCCGCTCGTTAAAATTTCTTATCTCATTCGCAGCGCTTGTTGCTTGCTCTTGCTCTTATGACCAAGTGGAAGTCGCACTGTGAATGGCTGGTGAGAACAGAAGCGAGTTGGACCGTGTTATGGAATACTCTTGACTCCGTAGAATTGTACAAGAAAATGTTATTCTAAAAAACACTAATATGAAAAAGTATTGTTTGATTTCAGTTGTTTCCATCCTTTTTATCGGTGGATTTTTTGTGGCAAATAAACTTGTCGCTAAGGATTCTTATGTTTTGTTTAATGCAAATGTAGAGGCGTTGTCGAACAGTGAGAGTTCGTCAGGTATTTTGACTTGTCACGATGATTTTTTTTACAAGGAAGGTTATTCTGTCCGTGATTGTGACGGTTGTCGTATGATGTACGATCATAAAGCTTCCTTTTGGGCGTTACCAACTGTGTGTATGAAATGAAATCGTGGCGTTGTGTTGTTGTTGCTATTTCCGTGATAGTGGTTTCTTGTGAGAATAAATCTTCCACGACTGTTTCTTTCCCTCAAAGGATTGTCGTGGAGAATTTCTCCAATATAGATTCTCTTTCCGTAAGTAGGACTTTTTCTGTTGAAGTTGTTGGGTTGATAGATATAGCAGTCAAGAATAGGCTCTTGTTGCTTGCTTCATCTTCAGATCGAGATAAGTATATATCGGCCTATAGTTTAGATGATGGCATCTTTGTAGGTAGTGCCTTAAAAAAAGGAAGGGCGAACGGTGAGTTAAGGGGAACTAAAAGTTTTGGTTCCCTTGGTCTCAGATCCCATTGTGATAAACTTTATTCTTATACTTTTGATGGACAGAATAATCTGATTCGCATTGATTTAACGGAGTCCTTTAAACAGGGGCATACGGTATTCGATATGATTCTTGAAAGAGTCTCGTTGGAGATTCCGCGTGCTTTTTTTTGTGGCGATTCCTTGTTTTTGATAACTTCCACGGCTAAAGATTTCAAAAGCAGAAACAGAACCCTATTATATGTGAATGGGGCTAATGAAATACCTGAACACCTAAAGTTCCTGAATAAAGCTAACGTAAAGAAACCGGATGATATTAATGTTCTATCAACATTAGTGGCATTTAATTCAGAGCGTCAACTTGTAGTTGAGGCGGGGCTTCAGCAGAACTCTATACAATTGTATTCATTGTATGACAATTTCGCCCGGACGATTGTTATTGGAAAACATCTGATGTCGATAGAGCAGTTGACGGCTGAAAAAGATAATTTGATAAGAGATCAGTATGTACATATAAATGCGTATGATAGTTATTTTGCGGCCTTGTACTATGGTGCCACTGAAGAAGAACAATATAAAGGAGAGAAACTTCCGTGGCTTCAATTTTTTTCGTGGGACGGAGAACCGATTTGTGAGTTGTTGGTTCCTTTCCCTGCTTCGTCCTTTGACATTGACAGTTCAAATGGGATGGTGTATTTCTTGAACCGCATCTCCGAGTCTATTTATGAATGTCCCTTGCCGGATTTTCTGATTATGGAGAGTAGAACTGACGAATAATTCAGATATATGTCTAATTCGTTTAAATATTTTATTGCCTTAGTGACAGTCGTTGTGGTCTCTTGTTCTTATGACCAAGTGGAAGTCGCGCTGCGAATGGCGGGAGAGAACCGAAGCGAGTTGGAGCGCGTTCTGGAATATTTTGAAAAGACGGGAGATAAAGAGAAAATAGCCGCCTCCCGTTTCTTGATAAGGAATATGCCTGGGCATAAGTCAATGCGTGGTGCGTATGAGGAATATTGGGATGAGGCGGATCGGATTCTCTCTACCTCAGATGGCTCGCTTTTGGTGTTGGATTCCCTTGAGGCTCTGAAGGAAAAGTATGACGGACGGATATATTATGATTT
>CAVKML010000044.1:0-19432 GCA_963657715.1 uncultured bacterium
GTGTATGTGACAGAGTCCGCATGCGGAGTCAATGTGGAAATCACAGGTATCGAGCTTGATGAACTCCCCGCCGGCCAGGGTTATCTGGCCGACAGGCACGCCATAGTCCTCAACGACAACATCCAACTTTCTGATTTCGATGTTAAAGTCCAAGGAGGCGACCTCGGAGCGAAGTTCTCCGACATTCCTGAAAAGATCAGTGTTGATGTCAGCATCAAGATCGGATCCGTGAATGTCAACAGTGTCACTGTCAAAGTTGATCCGAAGATAGAGATCGACCCGATGACGGTAAATGTCGGCAAACTTCCTGACGTTGTCAACGGCGAAGGGACTGTGCTTGACCTGTACAACCCTCAAATTCTGCTTACCATCGGCAACGACAGCCCGCTGTCCATGACCATGAACGCCGACCTTGAATCGTACAAAGGCGGCTCAAAGAACACCGTTCACATCGGAAGCGACGGTGGCGCCACGGACGCGATCAGGATCGAGGCCGGAAAGACGACAAACTTCTACCTCTCACGCACCGGGGATAGCGTTCCGGAAGACTACACAGGCATCAAAGTCCAGAATCTTTCCGACATTGTGAAGAACATTCCGGAAAGGCTTGGAATAGCCAATGTCGATGTGAAGGCTGATGACGAATTCATCTCCGTAAGGACAGGACAGACTTACAATTTCCACTTCGATTACAATGTAGTAGCCCCGCTCGCTTTCGGAAGCGATCTGAAATTTGAGTACAATACCGATTTCAACGGTTGGAACGAGACGTTCGACACGGAGGATGGGAACAGCGATGAATACGAGATCAAGAACGCTGATCTTACCTTCGATTTCGTGAATATGATTCCTCTCGGATTCGATCTGGCGGCCTCGGCCATAGACAAAGAAGCCAACGTGATTCCAGGAATCAAAGTGACTGTGAACGGCGGTGTCACGCCAGGCTCGACAGACAAGCCAAGCAGGACAGCCATGAAGCTGAATCTGAAGGCATCCTCTGACGCCATGCATAGCCTTGACGGCATACGTCTGACCCTCAAGGCATCAGGAGCTGACAGCGAACATCAGGGAATCTGTCTCAACAAGAGCCAGGGGATCCGGTTTGAGAACATGAAACTCAGGTTGCAAGGATCTATCACCACAGAACTCTAATCAATGGACATCACGATGAAAAAGACAATCATATTCATTATCGCGGCGCTTGCCGCCACTGGCAGCGCGTTCGCCCAACAGACATTCCGTTCGACATATTTTCTCGACGGTTACAATCTCAGGCACGAATTCAATCCGGCTTTCATGTCGGAAACAAGTTATTTTTCCCTGCCTGTCATGGGAGCATTCAATCTGGAGACGCAAAGCAACATGGGAGTCAATACTTTCCTTTACCCGGTCAACGGGCAGCTCACGACTTTCATGAACCCTGCGGTCTCAGCGGACGAGTTCCTTGGAAAGCTGAAAGACAAGAACCAGTTCAACCTTGACAGCAGGATCTCCATGCTCTCGCTCGGAATCCGCGCCGGGAAATCGTCTTTCACTTTCGATGTCAACATGAGGACCAGCACAGCCTTCAACTTGCCTTACAGCTTGTTTGACTTCATGAAGAACGCCGGAAAATCACAAAGCTACGATGTTTCCGACCTCTCCGCCAGATTCAACAGCAGGATGGAATGGGCATTCGGCTACAGCAGGAACATCACCGACCGCCTGAATGTAGGCGCAAGGGTGAAGGTTCTCGTAGGTCTGGTCAACGCCGAGGCCACGATAGACAGGATGGACATCAGGATGACAGAGGACAAATGGTCCATCCAGTCACTTGGAACACTGAAGGCGTCCTCGTTCCTTGACATCCCGACCAAGGGGGAAAGCGGAGTTGAGCTGGACGATCCTTCAGACGCCGACCTGATTGATTTCGACAACATTGACTCAAAGGAGAATGGTTCGATCATAAGTGGCTTCGGAGCCGCTATCGATCTCGGAGCCGAGATGGAAGTGATTGACGGACTGAAGGTTTCACTATCCATCAACGATCTTGGCTACATGTCATGGAAGAACACGGTTGTCGCGCGTACAAGCGGCGATGGTTGGTCATTCGACGGATTCGACAACATTTCTCTGGACGGAGGAAAGGAGAATTCCATCAAGAATCAATTTGAGGATCTGACTGATGACATGATGGACATGTTCGACTTCAGAAGGACAGAAAAGGACGGTACGGAAGGAGGGATGATCTCCGCCACACTCAACATCGGAGCGGAATACACCCTGCCATTCTACAGAGGATTGTCGGCCGGGCTTTTGAACTCGACCTACATCAACGGTTCGTTCAGCTGGTCCGAGACCCGGCTGTTCGCGAACCTCAAGCCGGTCAATTGGTTCAGTTGCAGCGCGAACTGCGGAATGTCCAAGTTCGGGACGACATTCGGCGCGGCGTTGGGCTTCCACGCTCCCGGATTCAGCATATTCCTTGGAACAGATCATCTGAATCTCAATCTTGCCAAGGCCAGCGGAGCCATCCTTTACCCTTACAAGAAGCTGAACACCAACATCAATTTCGGAATCTCGTTCAACCTCGGGAAGAGGAAATAATCAACCACACGACACATCAAAACGCCCGGTCACTGAATCCATTCAAGCGACCGGGCGTTTGTAGCAATCATAGGTCAGCGAGTCAACAGTCTCATCCTCCATGTGAGTCCGACACTGGCGATCTGCTGGTCCGAAAGCAAGGAGCCGACAGGGTTGCCATTGTCCCCGAATGTGTGGCAGAACGCCGCATGCAGGCGGATCCTCTTGTCAGCGAGCGGGAAATATTCCACTCCGCAGCCGATCCTTCCCATCGATGTTCCCGGCATCACGCACCAATCCCCTTCCTCGTCAAGGTCATTATGGTCGAAGCTCGCCTTTCCGAAAACATTCAACTTTTCGTTGAATGAATATGCCACCTTCCCGATAAGAGTAAAGTCCCGCAGGAATGACATTTTGTCCACGAGAGAGCGGTTCATAAAATCGGCGAACATCGTGAACTTACCGAAAGTGAAATGGTTACCGAGGGCAAGATAGTTGATGAACTTGCCGGGGAGATATTCGATCATATTCAGCGACCAGATGGAGTCGAAACATCCGTGGGAGCCGTTCCACATCAGGTTGTAGGCGTACATGTCGCTGTCCTCCTTCCGGAACGGACTCTGGCAGAACTGGAACCGCAGCATATCCTTCCCGCCGTCGAATGAATATCCAGCGTTCACTCCCATCTGGTAGCAGGTGATGTTGCCGCAATATTCAGAAAGGAAGTAGATGTCGATCGGCGCGAGGTCATATTCATAGCCCCCGATCTCGACGATCTGCTTGCCACCGGCGAAGCTCCAGTACTCGTCAGGCCTGTAGGTGAGGTAAAGGAAATCGGTGGCGTTGAAGAAACTTTCGCTGCCGTGTCCACGGTAGAGCCTCTGGCGGTAGTTGTAGGAAAAATGTTCGTTGAACTCTCCGTTTATCAGGATGCTGACATTCTTGCCCTTGAAGCCGCAGTTGTCCTTGACCGCGTCCCCGCTCAAGTACTCCCGCTGGTAATCCACACGGGCCTGAAGCCCGATATTCACCAAGTTACCATCCTGAGCCTTGACGGGCAGGATTACAAAAAGTAACAAAATCGCCGTGATAAGCGTCTTATTAACACGCATACTCAATTATTTGGTTCAAGTTTTCGGTAAAATTAAGCATAAAAATTAGAATCCCAAACCTTTTGACCACGACTTGCCGCCTTCGTCCTCAAGACAGCCTTAAAGGGACCTCTTCATTTCGACAAGCTCAATGACCCGACCGAAAAGCGAGTACCAGTCGTGGAGGACAGGTAGCTGTTAATGAATATATTAAAAGAACATCCTCCCACCCACAACAGGCGGAAGGATGTCCATCTTATCTATTGATAACCAGAAGCTTAGACTCCACGACAAATTCTGATATGCCAGATGTGCGGCAGCCTTTCTGGTCCGAGAGTAGCTTCACCGCGATGACAACGTCATCTTAACGGTGAGTTCTCGGGAGCCGTCACTTCACTACAATCTCAGTCTTGTCGGACTTCTCGACGGTGAGGGTTCCAGCGTCGATGGCCGATTTCTGGGCTGCGGTCACATTGATGGTGTTAAGATAGCAGTAAATCGAACCATATCTATTGTACTCTCTCTTGACCTGCAAAGTCTTCAACGCCGGGCAACCAGTGACATCGATTGTCGCAAGCTTCTCATAGCCATAAGAAATATAGTATGAAGAGCTGTTGGCCTTGATGGTTTCTATGCCGGTACCGGAGATAGTAAGCTGCGCGGCGTCAAGATAATCATAAGAATACCCTGTAAAGTCAACATCCTTAAGATTTTCTCCTGCCTTAAGCGTGACAAGATGCTGGATTCTGTTAATCTTCAGAGTCTTGAGAGCCCTGATAGAGGAAAGGTCAAGTGACGTTGCCGTCAGACCGGCCAAAGTAAGTTCCTCAAGTTTAGGGAAGGCCTCCAAGCCTGTCAGATCCTGGATGTTGATGGTATTCCAGTTGCTTGAGCTTGAGATATTGAGAGACGTTCCCACAAGTCCTTGCTCCAGAAGCTCACACTCATCGCTGCTCTCATCGCCAAGAATCCAACCAAGTTCTGTCAGTTTCGTACGGAGTACCGCGTCAGGAATATTCACAAGAACAGGATTCGGATTCTGCTGCTTGATGGTATATCTGACATATTCAGTGCTTCCTTTTGAGATCTTCACCGTATATGAGCGGCTTGCCGCGGCTTCATCCAGATGAATCTTCAGCGTCTTCTCCGTAAGGCCATCAGCGTCTGTCGCGCCTACAGTCTCCCCGGCGTTGGTCATCCAACTTGCGAGATCGACATTATAATCAATGTTCGTCCTCATCTTAAGTTCGACATCTCTTGAGGCAAGGTCATACACAACCCTGTTACCCTCAACTATGAGAGTGTCACGCTGAGCCTGGATAAATTTGACATTGATTGACTTACCTTCACCTTTGATCGTGATGACAGACTCCCTGCTCTTGAAGAGTTTTGACTTTTTCACATTGAACTGGAGCATTGTCATCCCGAAAGCATCAGATCTCTGCGAGAATGAAATCCAATCCGCGCCGTCTCCGGAATATTCAAATTCTAGATCTGGGACATTGGTGTCAAGCTTGACATTGGCCGAACCACCGTTGCAGACAACAGCCACTTCTTCCTCGGACTTGAGATCCACCACGTATGCAGGTGTGGAAGTGACAATGATCTTCTTCACGGCCGAACCGGTAAACACCTTGAATGAGGCCTCCTGAGCAGATTTGCTGTTGCTTGGCTCAGCCGTGAAAGTGATTGTCGCACCATCCTTGCCTTCAGTGGCGGAAGGGGTAACCCAATCGCAAAGGCCTGACAATCTCCAATCTCCCGAACTGGTGACTTTCAAATCCATAGTTCCGCCGTCAGGGCCGAACTTAAGAGTGTCGGCTGACGTGGCGATACTGTCGTGAACGACGATATTATCATCTTTATCCGTACAGCTGAACAGAATAAGCGCAGCTGAAGCGAGAATCAATATGTATTTTTTCATCATTTATCCTAATTACAGTTAAAAAGGCTTTGTTTCAAGAGACTGGGTGGAAGGGTAATAGACCTGAGGGGTGACAAGCCTACTGCCGTACAGTCCTTCCGCAAGATTGCTCAATGAATTAAAATGGCTCTTGCTGCCTTGGTTGTTGGCCGCCCATGGAGCGAACACCATATAGTAGCCATATTCGCTGTTAGCGACAGACTGAGCACCACTTACAGATATGGAACCGCCACGAGCCATCTCAGTGGACTGTCCAGAGCAGTTGGCAAGAGTCATTCCCTCTCTTGGATATCCGCGGCCGCCATAGTTAGCGACAGCTATGTCAAGCCATGAACCCGCCGGAATACCATCCACATAGTCAGAACCGCCCATAGAGCCGTACTGGAATGTCGTGACATATTTGTCAGGCATAGCCTTCTTCGTCTCGAACATCAGACGGGAGCCAGCCTCGGTGGAATGCCTTGCGAACAACGGGTTGCTGAGATCCGGTGAACTTGAATATTCATCATCGAAGTTCACGCCGTCCAGGTTGTAGGCGTAGCACATCGCCGCGATCTTCTGGGCGAAGTCCCTCGCTCCGATTTCGGAAAGCTGGGCGAGACCGGACTCATCGTGGTTGCCGAGAAGGCCAAGGATGACCTTGATGCCGTGCTTGCGGAGAGGCTGGAGCACCTCCTCGTTGTGAGCGAGAATGTACGTAACCTGCGGGTTGGTATAGACGTAAACCTCACCTTTCTCCCTGTCATAGTTGATGTTGGCGGCGAAGAGAACCAGATAGTTCACCAAATAGCGGCCGTCTTCCATCCTCCACTGAAGGGCGTTCAGAGGGTTGGTGTCATTGACCTCGAAATAGAAGAAAGTCTCTTTCTCGCCCGGCTTTCTTTCCGCAAGACCGTCACCGGCAAGGTTCTTCACGAGATAGACGCAATGGGACTCGCTCTTGGAGATCGAGACTCCGTCCGTCGTGGTCACGGCCTTCAAAGGCAGAAGATATGTCTGGTCCGCCTCGAAATTCACCGTGTCAAGCGCTGGAATCACAAGATCCAATGAATATGAAGCCTTGTCATCTGGAGCCATCACGATCTTTCCATCATTCTGGAGCTGAATCCTGTCAGCAGGATAGAGTTTGAAAGATGTGCCGTGAGCCTCGTTATATTCATTGAGGTAGTCAGCGTCGAAAGAGATTGTCACATCGACTCCTTTCTTCGGAGTCCTAGGAAGACTGAACTCCACAGACGTGGCATAGTCATTCTTGCGAAGTTCGACTATCGTGCTGGTCTTGCCGTTCGACGCGTCACGGACAGTGCCCTTGAGGATGTCGATATTCTCATACTGAGACTCGTCAAAGGTACCGATCTGAATGTCATCCGTACAGGAGACAAGAGCGGCGGAAGAGCAGAGAACGGAAACCGCAAGTATATTCAAATATGATTTTTTCATCTTAATTATCAGTTATTTGCGATTAATTACGGAAGGGATACTTTAGTCCAGCCAGGAACGGAATCTACGGTCAGGTCGTTGCCGTTCACGCTGTAGTCCTTGATCTTGTTGCCAGCCCCCTCATCAAACTTCCAGTAGGCCACCAGACCATCGGAAGCAGGATCCACTGTGTAGAAATGTGTCGGAGCGTTGATCTCGTCAGCCGAGAGGGTCTTGTTCCAGATCCTCACCTCGGCGATCTTACCGTCAAGGTAACGGTCAGCGGCATAAGAATAGCCTATCCAGAAGCAACGTTCAGCCACCTCGCCATCAGTATGGGCAGCACCGAGACTCACAGACATCTTGCCACAGTTGCCAGAGAGTTTTTCCACGCCATTGTAATATACCTTGACGGCACCATTGCTGAATGTCACAGCGACGTGGTACCATTTTCCTGTCTCGAACTGGAGATCACTGCTGGTAAGATTACGTGAGCAAGCCACCTGAAGCTGGTTGTCTGGCACTCCAGCATCACCTACACGGAGAAGGAAGTTGCCCTCGATTCCCATAATCGTGGAGATCTGGCGACCGAACTTGTTGAAGTTCACCAAACACTCAAGCGTGAAATTGGACATATAGTTCACAATGCTGCCATCCTTCCAATCCGGGTAAGCCCTGTTCTCGGCAAGGTCAGCGACAACGTTGATCAGAGCCGCACCCTTGAACACATAGTAAACCGCAGTCTTCGAATCCAGCGGATCAATTCCCTGTATGTCAGTCAATTTGACCGGCATAACATACACCAATTCACGGTCGAGTTGGTCAAGATTCGTGAATGTGATCGAGACCTCAGGCGAGACATTGGCCCCTTTGGAGATTTTCATCACCGGATCAGAGATCTCACACATCTCCGAAGGGAGGATATTCGCGGTCTCGTCATAGTACGCCTGCTTGTAGGTATCCAGAAGTTCCGGCGCCGCGACAAGTTTGGCGGTGATGTCACATTCAGCCTCAAGGGCGGTGCCAATGGTAAGGCTTCTTGTCACCTCAACCTTGGAACCGGTCTGCTTCACGAGAATCTCATCCGTGGAAGCCGAGGCGTTCAGATAGAGTTTGTTGTCGAAATGATGCTCGTCCATCTTCTCGCTTTCGGTCTGACATCCCGGCAGAACAAGCGCGGAGGCCAGAAGAACGATGCTGTATTTCAGAATATTTTTCATTGTCATCATTAATTAAGCGGTGAAGGGTTCATAACCGAAATGGCCTTGCGGACATTCGGATAAACGAACTGGATGTTATAGTAGTCATTCTGCACATTCGAGATGCAGATGCCGGCCTTTGTGAACTCGGAAGTTACCTGTGCCGTCCAATAAGCGGCCCCGGTGATGGCGGTCAACTGCGCTCCGTTGTCATCCTTGTCGATGAACGTGCCTTTGGTGTCACCTGGATCAGTCAACGACACGGTGGTCACGCCGATGACGAACCTGTCGGCAGGGATATTCCCCAATCTTAACGCCTGGTTCACAAGGTATGAGAAACCATAGACATTCTGCTGTGATTCCGCCGGGATGATGATGTAGTCGGTGCATTCGATCAAAGATGTGTCCTCGCTAAGGAGGTAGTGGGGTGTGCCCTCGTAGAAGAACAAAGCGTCCGGATTAGCTTTTCTCCATTCACGGATTCCGCCGAGGAAGGCTTCCTGACTCTCAAGGAGGGCAGGTTTGTTCTCATCCTTGACACTCAACGGGTTGACGCTGGTGAACGAAACGTTCAGGCCATCGTAGGCATATTCAGTGAAATATTCCAGCCGGGCGGCGACAGCGTCCTTGACATAAGGATTCTGAGCCACCAGGGTGTCGGTGGGATCGACCGGAGCGGGTTCTTCGCCCTCGGCAGGGGTGGTCTCGGGATGCTCGGCGTTCCACTGTTCCACATAAGCCTTGTAGTCAGAGATGATGTCAGCATAACTGATCTCGTACAGGACCTTCATTCCTTTCTCGGAGCGAACCTCCGCCATCTCATTCTGAATCTCTTCGCTGAGGTTGTCAGGGTTCATAAGGATCACATAGTCAATGCTGTCCGGAAGGGCGTTCAAATGCTCTGCCTGACCTGCCGGAGCGGTCGGCTTGTTGTCGAACTTGCCGATCACGACCTTGTGGTCACTCTCTCGGTAATCCCTCAAAGACTGGGTGTAACGCTCGTACAAAGCCGGATTGTCAGTCTTCAGATCGGGATATTTTATCTTGAGACTTTCCGTCTCGGTCCAGTCGGAGCAGGACGCAAGCAGCATCGCCGCCGCAACCCCGAGAACGGCATTCGTCAAATTTATCTTTATCATTGCCAATGAATATATTAGTGTTAGTTCTTGTAATATGGGTTGTCCGGATTGCAGTCGAACCACAGACGGGTGCTCATGTTGTCCGCTCCGCCAAGAAGCGTGCCCACAGCGGTCTGGTAGTTCTCGGTGTTGGACACAGCCTCGTTAGTAGGATAGGCCATGCGTCTCGCCCCCTTGCGGGAATCCACGACACCATTGCTCTTGTTTCCGGCATCGGTGGCAGGAATGAGCGTAGGATAACCGGTCCTTCTCCAGTCAGACCAAGCCTCGTTGCCGAGCAGCCAGTTCGCGATCCATTTCTGTGTGATGATCCTCTCTTGCTTCTCAGCTGTGGAAGCGGCCTCGTCCCAAGCGATAGTGACCGTGGAAAGCGTCTCCGGATAGGTGTTGGAACCGGAAGGATCCGTGTAGGTTCCCGGAACGCTGGTGTTGTCAGCGATGTAGGCGGAGGCGTTGCCGACTCCCCACTGCTCGAACGAAAGCTCGATTCCTTTCTCGTAGAAATCCTTTGCTGAGCCACCCATGTCGTAACCGAAGACCGCCACGGCCTCGGCCTCAAGGAAAGCCACCTCGGCGGCGTTGATCCAGCAGACAGGGTCGGTGACCTGAAGGGTGAAACCGGAGAACTTGTGGCCGATCTTGCCCTGGTCAGGAATGGTTATCCCTCTTCTCATACCGACATATTCATAGCCATCCCACTCGCCCTTGGTGAAGTAGGCGGCGCGGCGAGGGTCGTTGTAGCCGTTCATGTAGCAGATGATGTCGGCGGCGATGTGGGAGTCTCCGGCGGAGGTGCCGCAGGTCGTGCCATCATCGTGGGTCTTCACTTTGTTATATTCAACAGCCACCTTGATCGGGTTGCCGTCGGTTCCCCAGGTTGAGAACCTGGCGTTCTCATCGTTGGAAGTGATGACTCCGACCTCATTCTTCACGGCAGACTCGGCCATTTCCTTGGAAAGAGTTGGATTTGCGTACGAAACGCGCATCGCAAGCCTGAGTTTCAACGAGTTGGCGAGTTTGATCCAATTCTCGACCTTGCCTCCGTAAACAGCGTCGGCATCAGCGGCGAAGTTATTCGTGCGGTTAGGAAGCAGAACCTCGACAGCATTGTCAAGTTCCTGGAACATAGCCTTATAGACATCCTCCTGAGAGTCGTAAGGCACGCTGAGGCTTCCGTCCTGACCGATCTTCGTGTAAGGAATCGGACCGTAAGTGTCGGTGACTCTGTGCATGGCGGCCACCTTCACGATGTCGCCCACGGCAAGGATCACAGGATCGTCAGTGACCTGATGGAGCTGCTTGTAGTTCGTGTAGATCACAGGGATGATCCTGTCGCTCTGCATGAAGACGTTCGTCCAGTTATCCGTCGGATTGTAGTTGGAGATCGTGTTGGAGAAACCGGCGTTGGCGTCAGCCATATAGCCGCCCATCGTGCCGCCGAGAAGACACTCGGTGAACTGGGTCGTGTTCACGTCCGGAGAGATCACACCGTTAGCGATTCCCACAAGGGAAGCGCGGATGATGTACCCGTCCCTCTGCATCTCGTCATCCGAGACACCGTACGGGTTCCTGTTGATCTCCTCGTAGTTCGAGGTGCAGGCGATTCCGGCAAAAGCGACAACCGCCATTGTGAATATTCCGAATATTTTCTTGTTCATTGTCATAGCCTCCTTAGAATTTGATTCTCACGTTGAAGCCGAAGTTTCTGGTGCTCGGCATCATGAAATAGTCGAGACCCGAATAGAAGTTTGTCGTAGCCGAGGCCACTGACTCAGGATCGTACGGAGCCTTGTTGTAGATCATCCAGAGGTTGCGGCCCACGAGCTGCACAGTCAGGTCGAACAATCCGCCCATCATCTTCTTAGGGAAGGTGTAGCCGACAGAGGCCTCCTGGAGCCTTACATTGGTCGCTGAATATGTATAATACTGAGGCACAGTGTCTCCCGAGCCGATGGCGGTGTACCATTTGTTCGCGTCAATGAGGTCGGAGCCGTTGATGTAAACACCTCCGTTGTCACGCATCAAGGCGGAAGCCTCGGAGACACCATAGTAGTCAAGCATGGCCTGGGTCCTTGAATATACCACCCCGCCCAGACGGGCTGTCACCATGAAGCCGAAGTTGAAGTTCTGGAGACGGAAGTCGTTCCTCCACGCCATGTTGGCCTTAGGCAGCACACTGCCCAATTTGATATATTCATCAATATCGGTCTTTCTGTCGGTGGCGACACCACCGTTGGCATCGACGTAGATCTTGCCGTTGCTGTCCCTTACAAAGTCGCTTCTGGAATAAAGGTCACCAAGCGAGCCGCCTTCCTTGAGGATGAACACGGCGTTGCCGAGGCCGCCCATCTCCATCGCGGAGATGTTGAGAGGCTCACCGGTCACAGGGTTCTGGACATCCTTTACCAAAGAGACGATCTTGTTCCTGTTGGTGGAGAAGGTGTAGTTGCTGTTCCATCCGAACAGTCCCCACTGTTTGTCGAAGCCGAGAGAAAGCTCGATACCCTCGTTCTTCACATCTCCGGACTGGATCGGAATCTCTGAATATCCAGAACCTGTGGAGATCTTAGGATAGATGGTCTGGTTCTTCGTGTGGGTGTTGTAGTAGGAAGCGTCGAGGCTGAACCAGTTCAGGAAACGCATCGAGATACCTGCCTCCCAAGAGTTTGTCCTCTCCGGCTTCAGATTCTCGACCGGATAGGCTGTCTGGGTGTTCCATGAGTTGCCCTTGTCCGGCCACTCGTGCATAGGATTGGCAAGCCACCTGCCGAAAGGCACACCCACAGATGCCCAGGAAGTACGCAGTTTGACATATTCCAGCTGCTTAGGCATATTCGGAATGATCTCCGACAGGACCACTGACGCGCCGACAGAAGGATAGAAGAATCCTTTCTGTTTCGAACGAGGTCCAGCCAGCTGTGAAGGCCAGTCGTTACGTCCTGTGAGGGTCAGGTAGTAGGCGTTCTTGAATCCGATCTCGGCCGAGCCATACACGGACTGTGTCTGCTCCCTCCATCCGGCCTGTCTCTTCACAGACTTCGACTGGCTCAAGGCGAACACATTGAACACGTTAGGAATATTCTTGGATTCCGACGGATCCACGCTTCCATCGGCGATAGGGCCACGGAGAGAGAACAGATCGTAGCGGAGGTCGGAGATGGACGCACCAAGGTTGCCGTGAAGGCTCCAGTCATTCCAAGTCTTGTTGATGTCCAGAAGCACGTCGGCGTAAACCTGCTTGTCCTGAGACTCCTCCTGACCATAGAGGCCGTTGGTGGAATATTCAGTAAGCTGGGTGTTGGTGGTCGCGTAGAACTTCTCGGTGTATTTGTTCTGCGAGTTGTCGATCTTCACGCGTCCGGAAAGAGTCATCCAGTCCGTGATGTCGTAGTAGAGGCCCGCGCTGAGGTTGTAGCGGTCCTTCTTGTTCTCGCGAAGGTTGCGGTAGTTGATCCAGTACGGGTTCTGCATCGTCATTCCGGCATCGCCGACCGGCCAGTACTGCGTGTAGATCTTGCGTGAGGAATCCCACCTCTCGTACATAGTGATGTCGTTCCAGTCGTTTCCGCGAGGGAACAGGTAAGCGCCCACAACCGGGTTGTTGTAAGTACCCTGGTTGGTGGTGTTCAGGTCGTCCTGCATGATGTAGCCGACAGCCACGTCAAGTGTCATCTTGTCGTCAAGGAACTTTGTGGTGTTGCGGAACGTGAAGTTGTACCTGTCGTAGCCGTTGTTCGGGACGATTCCCTTTGAATTGACAGCGGCCGCTGAAAGATAGGTCTGGTTCTTCGAGTTTCCGGTTGAAAGTGAAACACTTTCGGTTCCGGTCACACCTGTCTGGAAATAGTCACTGCGTGGGTTGTAGCCCATGTAGTTCGTTGAATTCAGTTTGTTTCCCCAGCTGCGGATGATGGAGCCTTCGCTGGAATTAAGGTCACCGGTTCCGTACCTGTTCTGGAATGAAGGCAGGACGAAAGGATTGAATATCTCCGTGTTGCTGGTGATGGTGAGCGAAGTCTTTCCTTCAAGGCCTTTCTTGGTGGTGACGACAATCGCGCCGTTGGCTGCCGACGAGCCGTAAAGGGCCGCCGCGGCGGCACCGGTCAGGACTGTCATTGATTCGATGTCCTCCGGGTTGATGTCGGCGATCGGATCGGTGGCTCCTCTTGAGTCGAATCCGGTTCCGGCATCCCTTGCTGATGTGTACATCGGAATGCCATCGATGACATAAAGGGCGTTGGAGGACTTGCTGATGGATTTCTCACCACGCATCACCACCTTAGACGATCCTCCAACTCCGGAAGACGAGGCGTTGATGACAAGACCCGCCACCTTACCGTTGAGGGAATTGACGAAGTTGGCGTCCTTGTTGGCGAGAAGTTCCTCTGAATCAACCTTCTGTACATTGTAGCTCAAAGCTTTCTCGGAACGTTTGATGCCAAGGGCAGTGACCACGGTTCCTTCAAGGAGCACCGTGTCATCCGTCATCGTGACATCGAACACGCGCTTGCTTCCGAGCGGAAGCTCAACAGTAGTGTAGCCAAGACACACAAACTGAAGGATTTTCCCGTCTGAGAGATTCTCGTCATTAAGAACAAAAGAGAACTTACCGTCAGCATCCGTGCTGGCACCGTTGGAAGTGCCCTTCACCAAGACCGCGGCGCCGATCAGAGGAATCCCGGCGGCATCCTTCACGACACCTGTGACAGTACGCTCGCCCTGCGGAACATCCTGTTTCTTGGAAATATAGACGTTCACGCCTTCTATTTTCCAAGTCACCGGCTTCGCGGCGAAAAGTTGACCAAGGGCAGCGTCAATCGTTGCGTTGCTGACATTGACATCAACACGCAAGTTCACGTCAACCCCATCATTAAGGAACAGGTACTGAGACTGATTCTCAATGGCATCCATCACCTTTCCGAGAGTGGAGTTCTCCATCTTTAAGGTGATTCTTTGCTGGTTCTGGGCGTTGGCGCTGAATATGGTGGCCACACTCAAGACCAGAGCCAATGAAAAACGTTTCAAGGTTTGGATAAAATGAAACTTGTCCATTGATTATAATTTGATTATTAGTGAATTGGATATAAGTTCAACTAGCGGATGGTTATGACATTGGTGTTCCTGTCATGCTCCCATTTGAAATCCGAGGCCTTGGACAGCATCTCAAGCGCATGGTCAACACCATCGGAGACACGGACCTTTCCTCTTGAATAGCGGATCGCAGGCATATCGTTCCTGTCGATTTCGACCTTGACATTGTAAACATTCTCAAAGCGTTTCATAAGTTGATCAAACGGCAGGTCCGTCAGGTTGACAAGACCATCGGTCCAACAAATCTCCGACATCGGGTCAGACATCTCAGAAATCACCAGATGACCGTCGCTCATTGTCACCGACTGGTCCGGCCTTAACATGACCTGATCATTCTCGTCAAAACGGCTGCTCACGCAGACCTCCCCGCGGATAAGAGAGGTTTTGAATATTCCGGCTGCCTCATCCGCCACAACATCGAACTTGGTTCCGAGAACCTTAATGTCCGAAGCGAACGTACTGACAGAGAATGGCCTTCTCTCATCTCTGGTGACATCGAAAAGAACCTCTCCGGCAACCACCTTGACATTTCTGGACTTTCTTCCGAACACTGTAGGGTACTCGATTCTTGTGCCGGAGTTGAGCCAAAGCCTGGTTCCGTCCTCAAGTGTGAGTTCCATAGTCTTGCCGGAAGGCACATAAACGGACTCGGTGCTTCGGGCGATCCTGTCGATGGTCTGGTTCCTCACAACGGAAGCGGTGCCGAACATAACCAACGCCGCCACAACCGCAGCCGCTGAATATCTGAATATGACCTTGACTATTCCCGGACGCTTTTTGGCATTCTCCACCTTTTTGACCTGGGCCTTGTCACCGTACAAGGTCATGCCTTCGAAAACGTAGCGCGCATCCTTGAATTTCTTAAGATGGCTTCCGTCAGGATCATTGGCCAACCATTCATGAACCGCCGCCTCCTCTTTTGGAGAAGACTTGCACCCGAAATATTTAAGAAGATCAAAAGTATTCATTATCTATTAGTTACGTTTAGCGAGAAACGTCCATTGTTTCCGTTTCCACTATTATAGACACATTGCGGGCGAGTTTGGACCCCAAAAGTGTGAATATTTTTGAGAAATTTTTGGGTCTCATCCGTCAGAAGACCATCCTTTCATGCCATGCGGTGGCAATGGAACTCAAATAAAAGAATTCATATTTCGTCCGCGCAACACTTTAAATATGTAAACATAAATAAGAAATTAGAAAAAAAGCATAACTTTGTAAAGTTGATGATAACTGCCTAATATGCCGGCTCCAGACATAACACCTTCCGAATTCGGGAAACTGTTCGTCAAGCACAGGAACGGTTTCATCGCGATCGCCCGATCCTACGTCAGGGATCAGGCTGTGGCGGAGGACATCGTGTCGGAGTGTTTCACAACATTCTGGGACAGGAGAGACAGCATAGATTTGAAGACAACTCCCGAAGCCTACATCCTGCGCAGCGTGAAGAACAGATGCCTGAACTGGATGCGGGACAATTCGCGGCTCGTGTTGGCGGAGGGCACGATCGACCCGGACGTGAACATGTGCGTCAGGACGATGCTTTCCGAGATCTCCATTCTGGAATCCGGAGAGATGGGCGACATATTCAGCTCTGAAGTGGAGGACATATTCGGTAAGTTCCTCGCAGATATGCCCGAACTTTCATTGAACATCTTCATGGCCAGCCGTTTCGAGGATCTGACCTACGAGGAAATCGCCCAAAAGTACGGCGTGACTCCCCGCAAAGTCAAGCGCGAGATCCAGAAAGCCCTTGAAAAACTCCGCGCCTCCCTCAAGGACTACCTCCCACTCCTCTTGCTTATGTGCCTGCACTGATGTCCCCCCAACCAGTGTCCGCCGAGCCTGTCGAAGCACCCACCCGACAGAAGTGCGACAAACCAGCCGTGGAGGCCAACTCTCTATTTATGAATATGTTAAAAGAACGTCCTTCCACCCGAACCGGGCAGGAGGACGTACATTCTATTGCCTGATTGTCAAGCAGTTAAACTCCACAAACTATCTTTAATTTAATGCGTCATCAAGACATACTCAATGTTGCCGGAAAGGTCCGATTGAACCAGTTTATAGGAATCAACCAATGAGTCTTCTCCAGCGCGGTATCGAAGCACATAGCCTGTCGCGCCTGATTTGGACTTAAACCGGTGTGCGGAAAGCAGATCCTTCTTTTCGATGTTGTAATACTTGTACAAGTACTCGTCCATACGCTCGCGGATAAAAGCGAAATTTTGATCCACCAAACGCACCAGATGATCATGGAGTGATCCTTCAATGCGTTCATTTTCCGATGAATATACAAGAGAATATTCACGGACCGCATCGTCATCATCGAACATGGCTTCAGGCAAGACCGCCTTCTCTTCATCAACATGCTTCGCCTTGGCAATAGGAGACAGGCTCAAAAAAGGATCACCGAACAGATTGAATTCCAAGACAGTGGTGGCAGCAAGGCATAATGGTTCATTGTCTGAGGCATAGCGGAGATAACGAGCCTTTGCCCTGAACAGAGATTCGCCCGCGTCACAACCCTGAAACAGGAACTCCAGGTAAAACCTCAGCAACAGGTCTGAGAAACCTGTCACAGTCCAATCGTTTTGAGAGCAAGGTGACACTCCGTAGGCCGTCCGCGAAGACCCCATGAAAATCAAAGTGTCACCATGCAGAATAGCATTGAGAAGCATGGAGTCCTTTCGTCCGTAACCCACATAACGGGCACCCCAGCAGCTGACAGCGGCGACAGTTTTGATCCCGGCTTTGCCAAAGATGTCCGGCGTGCAGATGGTACAGTGCCCAGGCCCGCCATAATAGCCTGACGCAGAAGCGGCGGCAGCCCCGTGGCAAACAAAGACCATAGCATCCGAGTCATTCACGGACTCGAAAAACTTTGAAGTAAGCGGATCCTCTGGGTTCTCTACGTCAAGATCCGGACTTATGAACAACGTGTTTCTGAAATGCCTTTCCACCTCACTGTCTGTGAATTGGATCTCATCCATTGTTTCAACTGTGGACATCAGCATCTCATCGGCGCAGACGACCATCGGAGCCTTGACTGAGACACAACCATCGGCATGAGCCTCCAAAGCCCGAGTCAAATATTCAAGATCTTCGGTCAAAGAGGTACTCACGTTTCCATCCTCAAGCGGCAGACGACCGACAAAGAAACGAGGCTCTACACTGAACATCCTGGACAAGGACACATTACATTCTCCATCAATCCTGACATCTGAACTTTTGAATGAATATAGCAAATCCGCCTCTATGTTCCTGTCTTTAAGATGGACACCGTTCCTCAAATCATCCGGGCTTGTTCCCGGATTAGACACAACAGGAACAGGAATCACATCATTGCCGCCAATGATGAACAGACCTGCTGAGCCAGACCATTCCATACCACGATCGGAAAGGAATGTGTCCAGAACGTCAAGATAGCCTCTCCACGAAGAATCTCGGTCAAGAATGCAGGAATATTCACCTTCCCCGACATCAAGCAACTCGTAATGAATCCCACATTCACGGCAACCTTCGATGTACCGCGCAAGATAATCCAAGATTTGGGAACGATAGGAATATAACCGACCTTCACTCACAAAGTTAACCCCACCGAAATACTTAAGTGCCAACTTTGAACTGTCGGTGAATATTACTCCGAACCGGTCTTTTCGTGACCCGCCCAGATCCTTATGCCGGCAGCCGACAGTCAAATATTCAGGACGCAAAGTATCCTTGGCGGAAAAACTCTTGCCTGAAGTATCGGACCGAAGACTGCCTTTGAGTTCCATGAGAGCGTCCAGATACTTGTTGAAGAAATCCGAAAACGCACTATAGAATTTCAAAAAAGTTTCCTTTGAAACGCTTCCCGTGTGAGAAGCCTCGTTTCTGATCTTAATGAAATAGCCTAATTTTTCAGAGAAAGAGCAAATGTCCGGAAGGACTGATGACAAAGCGTCCTTATTCATGTCTACCAGCATCCTGATGCTTCCGAGCATTTGGGACCGCGCCCCTACATCAATAGCAGACCTGCCCGTACCGATGATCTTTTCTCCAGACTTTCTGTTGAATGCCTGTGGCATAGGTACGCCATACTGCATTCTGACGAACTGATAAACCGACATATTCAGTTCGATCTCCAGAACCGCACCCAATGGTGAGACCAGAGTCGAATACGACAGGTCATCGAAGCTGTAAGAAACAATGGGGCGATTTGTCTCTGGAAGAAATATCTCTGAATATATCCTCTCGAAAGTGCCAATCCTTGACTTGGACTCTTCCTCCAACCGAGGGTCTTTCTTCAATGCGTCAAGGGTATCTTTACAAAGTTTTCTTTCCTCTTCGGTGTGGTTGTCAAGAGGGTTCCGCCCGTCAAATTTTCCACCACAGAACGGGCAGAATTTTGCTTGTGGCGGGATGGGCATCCCGCAATGCGGGCACAAATTCACCCCTAATCCAGCGATAAGATCATCATTCCCACGACGGATTTCCTCCATCGAAGCGTCCAGTTCTTTACGCAGCCTATCAAGGCTTTCATTAAGATCCATTGTAAATTACTGCCTTACAAAAGGGACATTCTTCAACACAATAGTTGCCTTTTCAGGATACCCATCTACACCCTTAGATACCGCAGTAAAGCATGAAAAGGTGATTTTAACCAATTTGAATTGCGTGGCAAATTCATCTATATTTCTGATTCCGATGCGGCCTTTGATCGGAATGCCAATAGGGATATTTACTATTTTGGAGTAAAACATATCCCCAAATTCAAGGCCGGCCAAAGAAAATTTAAAGATCAAGCGATTTTTTTCGCTATCACTATACCTATAAACATTTCCCTCATCATCAAAAGCCGACATCTCATCATCGGTTCGAGTATTTTTGGAGCCTAATTGCACCAATAGTTCCTCTTTTGAATTATTTGTGATCATATAATCCAAATAAGCAATATTACCTTTCACAATGCAACGCTTGAACACCACATCCACATCCGGATAATTGATGGACACCTTAACC
>CAVKML010000045.1:0-18202 GCA_963657715.1 uncultured bacterium
ACTGTAGATTGCACGGGAAAGGTAGCTGTCCCGGGGTTCATCAACATGCACACGCACGCCGCGATGTCTCTGATGAGGGGGGTCGGCGAAGACATGGTGCTTCAGGACTGGTTGGGACACATCTGGGCTATAGAATCAAAGCTTGACGCGCCGTTCATCTACTGGGGTACAAAGGCCGCCGCGCTTGAGATGATCAAGACAGGAACCACCACATTCAACGATCATTATTGGTTTTCACCTACAGCAAGGATCGCGGCTGCGGAGATGGATCTCAGGGCCGCTGTCTCCTACTTATTTCTGAACCACAATGACCCGGAAGAGGCCGAAAGGGAAAAAGAGCAGTGCATAGAGATGCATGAGACCGTGCCGGATTGGAACTCGCGATCGATATTCACGATCGGTATTCATTCCATCTACTCTGTCAGCGAGGAACTGATCCTATGGGCCACTGAATATGCCCGCAGGCACAACCTGAAGATCCACATCCACGTGGCCGAATCTGAGCGCGAGGATCTGGACTGCAAGGCAGCTCACGGAGGACTCTCCCCTGTCGAGTACCTTGAATCTCTCGGAGTCCTTGGGCAGGATGTCATCGCAGCGCACACACTCTGGCTTTCGGATCACGACATTGAGCTGTTGGGAAAATACCATGTGAACTGCGTGCACAACATCAATTCCAACACGAAACTGGCCTCTGGCTACAAGTTCAAGTGGAAAGAGCTCACGGACGCCGGGGCAAATGTCTGCCTCGGAACAGATGGATGCGCCTCGTCCAACAATCTGGACATTCTGGAAGCCATGAAGACCACGGCATTGTTCCAGAAAGCATGGCGAAAGGATCCATCAGCGCTTCCTTTACAGACACTGATGGACATGGCGACAGTCAACGGAGCCAAGGCATTAGGTTTGAAGACCGGAAAGATCGCCGAAGGTTACGAAGCTGACATCCAGATCATTGACACGGACAACACGTTCTTTCTCTCCCCTGGCCCGTTCCTTGCCAACTTTATCTATTCGGCGCACAGCGATTGCATCACATCGCTCATCGCCGGAGGAAAGTTCGTGATGCGTGACCGCAAAGTATTCGGAGAAAAGATGATACTCAAAGGTGCGCATACTGTACTGAACGAGATTGACTGCGAAAAATAACCGGCCGCAGGTACGGGACATCCGTTCCACACGGCAACAATAATAAATGAATTAGAAATATGGATCCAAGAGCAGAAAGAATCTACGGAGCCGCTGAATATCTCAAACAGCAACTCGGCAACCTCAAGCCGGAGGTCGGGATCGTGCTGGGCAGCGGCCTTGGAAAACTGGCGGACAGCATAGCAGATCCGCTTACAATACCTTACAAGACAATCCCGGGATTCCCGGTGTCCACAGCGATAGGCCACAAAGGCAACTTCATCGTGGGCAAACTGGGAGGCAAGACGGTCATAGCCATGCAGGGACGCATTCACTACTACGAGGGCTATCCGATGGAGCTTGTCACACTCCCTATCCGTGTGATGAAGCTCATAGGAATCAAGTACTTGTTCGTGTCCAACGCCGCCGGAGGAGTCAACTACAACTTCAAGGTCGGAGATCTGATGATCATCACGGACCACATCAACCAGCTGCCGAACCCGCTTATCGGTCCTAATCTGGAAGATTTCGGTCCAAGGTTCCCTGACATGACGAGACCATACGATCTTGGTCTGATCGCCAAAGCCGAGGAGATCGCAGGAGAGATGGGCATAAAACTTCACAAGGGAGTCTATTACGGTGGAACCGGACCGACTTACGAGACACCGGCAGAGTACAAGTACATCCGCACGATCGGCGGGGACGCGACAGGGATGTCCACGATCCCGGAGGTCATTGTCGCCAGACACTCGGATATTCCTGTGTTCGGAGTCTCGGTAATCACCAACGAGGCGCACGATGACTATGCTCCTGACTATGTGAACGACGGGGACGATGTCGTGAAAGCGGCCGATGCGGCGGCGGACAGAATGTGCGCCTTGTTCACAAGGATGATCGAATCGCTGTAATATTCATTGGCAATGAAATACATTTACATTTTGTACTTTGTGTTCGCCGTTTTCATCATCGGATTCGGCTCCGCTCTTTTGATAAATGGTGTGCCGTTCTCATGGAAGCTCGTCTGCATCCTGCTGATCGGGGTTTATTTCCTCTATCGCGGGATCGCTACCTGCGTCAACCAGAAGCGCCGCCGCGAGCGTGAGGAGATCGACAACGGAAATGATCCGGCCAACGCGTAATATATTCACAAATATGGATTTAGGACTGTTCAGAGTCGCCGCCGCAGTGCCAAGGGTGAAGGTGGCGGATGTCGAATATAACGCCAAGTCAATCTGTGACTTGACCGGCAAAGCCGAGGAAGAGGGAGCATCGCTCGTCGTGTTCCCTGAACTCTCGATAACCGGTTACACCTGTCTTGATCTCTTCGGGCAGAACCTCCTGCTGACAAAGTCGGAAGAGGCTGTAGGCAAGATCAAGGACTTCACAAGAGGCAAGCACATCACGGTTGTGGTTGGAGCCCCGGTCCGTTTCAGAGGCCGCCTCTACAACTGCGCCATCGTACTGCGTAACGGAGGCATCAAGGGTATCGTGCCGAAGATCTACCTTCCGACCTACGCGGAGTTCGACGAGGGCCGATGGTTCGCGTCAGGATCGGATTTTCTTGGACCGGACAACTCGGCCACAGGACGTTTTGTGGATGACGGCAAGGACTATTACCGTGACGGTTTCGACTCGATCATCAAATATTGCGGCCATAGGTGCAACATCTCCCCTAACCTGCTGTTCACGGTCGGTTCCGCCACATTCGGCATAGAGATCTGCGAGGATTTCTGGACCCCGATCCCTCCGTCTTCGTTCCTCGCCCCTTCCGGCGCGCAGGTGATAGTGAACATCTCAGCCTCAAATGAGGTCATGACAAAGCATCAGCAGCGCAAAGAGCTGATTTCCAATCAGTCCGGACGCACGGTTTCGGGTTACATCTACTGTTCAGCCGGCTATGGAGAGTCCTCTATGGACACGGTTTACGGAGGCTCGTCAATCATCTGCGAGAACGGCCATGTGCTGGCGGAGAACGAAAGGTTCCAGCTTCACGACACAATGATATTCGCGGATCTTGACATAGAGAAACTGAACGTCCTGAGACAGAAGAAGAACTCTTTCCGCGGAATGACGCCTGACGGAACTTCCGCGTGTGAATATTCAGGATTATATTCCTGCTACGACCTTGGTCCTGCCGCTCCGACGGATTTCGACAGCAAGTTCTACCGTTATGTGGAACCGCATCCGTTCCTTCCGGAGGGTGATCCTTCCGAGATCGCCGAGCGTTCGAAAGAGATTCTTCAGATTCAGACAACAGGGCTCATCTCTCGCCTGGAACACATCAATTGCAAGAAGGCTGTTTTGGGCATATCAGGAGGTCTTGACAGCACGCTGGCGCTTCTGGTGACGGTCATGGCATTCGACAGGCTGGGTATTCCTAGAGAGAATATCATCGGAATCACCATGCCAGGTCTCGGCACGACTCATCGCACAAAATCGAACGCCGTGGATCTGATGGAGGTTCTGGGCGTGACAACCCGTGAGATTTCTGTTGTCGCTGCCGTTGAGCAGCACTTCAAGGACATCTGCCATGATCCTAAGGTGATGGACTCCACCTACGAGAACGCACAGGCGCGTGAGAGGACGCAGATATTGATGGACATTGCCAATCAAGAAAACGGCCTCGTGATCGGTACCGGTGACCTTTCCGAGTTGGCCCTCGGCTGGTGCACCTACAATGGCGACCATATGTCGATGTATGCCGTAAACGCATCGGTCCCTAAGACTCTGATCAAGTACCTCGTACGCTGGGCTGCGAATAATGTGTTCACGGCTGCGGCAACAAACGGAGGCAGGAGCGCCTGTGAGATTCTTCTTGACATCGCGGACACGCCTATCAGTCCAGAACTTACGCCGGCCGATTCAAAGGGACAGATCAAGCAGAAGACCGAAGATCTGATCGGCCCGTACGAGCTGCATGATTTCTTCATCTACAACTTCATCAGGTACGGCTACTCTCCGGTGAAGATTTTCCATCTGGCCTGCCGCGCGTTCGGAGAAGCCGCCAACGGAATTGATTGCGGAAAGAATGCCGGCAAACATCCGGACGTGACATTCGACAAAGCGACGATCCTCAAGTGGTTGAAGAAATTCTACTGGCGATTCTTCAGTCAACAGTTCAAACGATCCTGCATGCCGGACGGCCCGAAGATCAGCCTCGTAAGCTTCTCGCCACGCGGTGACTGGCGCATGCCTTCAGACGCACAGGTACAGCTTTGGATTAGCGAACTCGACAGGATTACAGTGTGATTTAGACGAGTTATGATTGAGACGGACAAAACGACCGAGGTTCTGGAGGTGGCTTCTATCGCCGGACACATCCTGCTGGAAAACGGAGCCGAGATTTCCCGTGTGGAGGACACCATGGAGCGGATAGCATCCAACTACGGGGTGGATTCAGGTCATTTTTTCGTCCTAAGCAACGGAATATTCACAACCGGCTCGCTCGGAAAGTACGCCAATGTGGAGTTCATTCCTATTCGTGGCATACAGCTGTCGAAAGTCGTAGCGGTCAATAAATTGAGTTACGAGATCGCTGCCGGGAAACACACTTTGGAGGAAGCGAGGCAAAGACTGGAATCCATAAAAGACTCCCCTGCCAAACCATCATGGGAGCAAATCGCGGGAGCCGCCTTCGGAGCCGCCGGTTTCTGTGCCGTGTTCGGAGGCGGATTCATGGATTGTGCCGCTGATTTCGTGATAGGAGCTATCCTCTACGTCTTCTGCCTTTACGTCAGCGACTCTCTTTCGAAGATTGTCGGCGGCATCTGCAACGCCCTCGTGGCCACGATTCTCTGTCTCGCATCCTTCAGATTAGGTTTTGGAGAGAGTCTCAGCAACATTATCATCGGGGCGGTCATGCCTCTCATTCCCGGAGTCCCGTTCGTGAACGGAGTCAGGGACCTCGCCAATTCCGACTACATTGCCGGCCTCACGAGGCTCACGGACGCTATGCTCGGATTCATCTGCATCGCCCTTGGCGTGAGTATCAGCTTCATAGCAGACGGATGGATCTTCGATGGAATGATCAGGTTAAGCGGGATGACCATCAACCCACAGACAGCCGGAATCTTATGGCAAAGCCTCGCCGCATTCATCGGCACATTCGCCTTCGCGATTCTTTTCGGAGCGCCACGGAAACAATACGTGACCGCAGGGTTGATCGGTTCAATCGGATGGGTCATCTATCTGATGCTCACAAGATTCTGCAATTCAGGAGCGACAGTGGCGATCATCCTTGCCACCGCTTTGGTCTGCATCTTCTCCCGTGCCGCGGCAGTCAAATACAAATGCCCAAGCACAGTCTATCTGCTTTGCGGAATATTCCCTCTCGTCCCGGGGGCAGGAATATTCTGGTTCACCTATTACCTCGTTTCCAGCCAGTTCTACCTGTCCGCTACCGCCGGGTTCACCGCCGTAAAAGCGGCCATCGCGATAGTCCTCGGAATAATCGTGGCCATGGAACTGCCGCAGAGGCTCTTTTCCGGAAAGAAACAATAAAATGAATATGTCGGCACTCTCCTCGTCCGCGTTCTCGGACACCAAACCACATTACGAACTTCTGGACAGTCTGCGCGGAGTGGCCGCATTACTTGTTCTCTGGTATCACATCAATGAAGGATTCGCATTCGCCGGTTTCGTGAACGGTGTAGGCGACGGCCTGATCAAGTCGTTCAACCACGGCTACCTTGCGGTTGACTTCTTCTTCATACTGTCAGGTTTTGTGATTGGTTACGCCTACGATGACAGATGGCGCAAAGGATTCACAATGAAAGAGTTTTTCCGCCGCCGACTGATCCGCCTGCATCCGATGGTGGTGATCGGAGCTGTCATCGGAGCGATCAGCTTCCTGCTACAAGGCGGCAGCCAATGGGACGGGACCCACATCGCAACATCAACGGTCATGCTTTCCCTGCTCTGTGCGATGTTCATGATTCCGGCTGTTCCCGGCTGCCGCTACGAAGTGAGAGGCAATGGCGAGATGTTCCCTCTAAACGGCCCCTCATGGTCTCTTTTCTTTGAATATATAGGGAATATTCTCTATGCTCTTTTCCTGCGCAGGCTTCCGACAAAGGCTCTCGGCGTGTTCACGATCCTGACCGGCGCGGGACTCGTCTGGTTCGCTGTCGCCGATGTCTCCGGCTACGGCAGCATCGGAGTCGGATGGACCCTGGACACTGTAAATTTCTGTGGAGGGATGCTTAGGATGCTGTTCCCATACACGATGGGAATGCTTCTTTCGAGAATATTCAAACCAGCAAACGTCAAGGAGCCATTCTGGATCTGCACGGCGGTCATGCTTGCGCTCTTTTCCGTACCGTTCCTCGGGTCCAAAGGCGGAATCTGCGTCAACGGGATATTCGAGATGGTCTGCGTCATCCTTGTCTTCCCGGCCCTCGTCTGGATAGGAGCTTCAGGACAACAGGAGAGCAAAATCTGCAAGTTGTTGGGAGATATTTCTTTCCCACTTTACATAGTTCACTACCCGGTCATGTACCTGTTCTATTCCTGGCTGATTAAGACGGGACAATATTCATTCAGTGAGACTTGGCCGGCAGCAATCGGAGTGATGGCGTTTTGTCTGATTCTGGCGTTCCTATGTCTCAAATTGTACGATGAGCCTGTCCGCAGACGGTTGACCAAACTGAAGCGGCATTAGTTCTTTTCCCCTCGTGATGGAAGAGCCTTTTTCTTGCGGAACACAACACGCTCGTTCAAAAAGAAGTTCAGTCCTCCGGAGACACACAGCGCCAGCAGGTTGCACCACACGACATTCCAGCGGAATATTCTTTGGATCAGAAGCAGGAAGGCCATCTTGACAAGAAACGCCCCTATGCAGGAAAGGTTGTAGCCACTAAGATGCCTGAAAAACGACCTTGCGTTCCGGCACGACACCCTGTCCTTCCAGATAAAGAAATAAGCCACTATAAAATTCGTCACGGCGGCGCACTCGAACGAAATAGCCGGCGAGATGATGTATTGGCCCAGATATGTGCTGAAAACCCATTTGGAGAAAACCCAAAGCACAACCGTGTCCACAATCGTCCCCAGAAGGCTCGATGCGGAAAACTCAACGAATCTTTTGACTAATTTAAGCCAAGGTTTGGTCATCTCTTTCAATTTCGGTTGGCAAACTTACACAAAAATCGTGAATATGTGGACAAAATGCCGATCTAATCAGTAAATTTGTCATCATGTAAGCGGTCAAACAAGATGCCGCGGTTAAGACAAGTTATTTTTACGATCACCCATTCAAACGAACGATGTCAGAAGAAATGAACATTGTACGTGACCTCGCCGTGATCCTTATTTCGGCAGGAGTGTTCACGATCATATCCAAAGCCTTGAAGCAGCCTCTCATAATCGGCTATATCCTTGCCGGTTTCCTGATTGGTCCGAATGTCAGCTTCTTTCCGGGAATATCCAGCGAGGCGACCATGCACCAATGGTCGGAAATCGGCATAATATTCCTGATGTTCGGCCTTGGTCTTGAGTTCAGTTTCAAGAAGTTGCTGAAGGTCGGAGGCAGTGCCATCGTCACGGCGGTCGTGAAATTCATCGGCGTGTTCCTGATCGGATTCGTCACGGCACAAGCCCTTTCGTGGAGCTTTATGGAAAGCGTCTTCCTCGGCGGCCTGTTGTCAATGTCTTCCACGATGGTCGTGCTGAAATCCTACGATGATCTCGGTCTTAAAAACAAGCCGTACGCCGGAGTCGTGTTCGGAACACTGGTCGTCGAGGATCTGATCGCGATTCTGTTGATGGTGCTGCTCTCCACTATGGCCGTCTCGCAATCCTTCGCCGGCAAGGAGCTGATAATGAACATCGCCAAACTGGTCTTCTTCCTGATCCTATGGTTCCTAGTGGGAATCTACGTCATCCCTACCCTGCTGAAAAAGGCCAAGGAATATCTCAACGACGAGATCCTGCTGATTGTCAGCATCGGTCTCTGCTTCGGAATGGTCGCGCTGGCCACCTCTGTCGGCTTCTCCTCGGCTCTCGGAGCTTTCGTGATGGGATCGATCCTGGCTGAGACATCTGAGAGCGAGAACATTGATCACATCGTGGAACCTATCAAGAATCTGTTCGGTGCCATATTCTTTGTCTCCGTCGGAATGATGGTCGCACCTTCCGTGATCGCCGAGCATTGGGCGATGATTCTCCTGCTTTCCGTGATCGTCATCATCAGCCACATCATATTCGCAGGTGCCGGTATAATACTGACAGGCAACGGCTTGGATAACGCCGTCCACACTGGATTCAGCCTCGCTCAACTCGGAGAGTTCGGCTTCATCATCGCCGGTGTCGGCTGCACTCTCAGAGTGATGCGGGATTTCATCTACCCGGTAATCATCGCGGTCTCTGTCATCACGACATTCACGACTCCGTTCATGATAAAGCTGGCGGATCCGTGCTACAATCTGTTGAACAAAAAGCTCCCGGCATCATGGATCAGCAGACTTCAGCAAACAAGCGACACAGGCAGGCAGACGGCCGCGGAACACAATGAGTGGAAAACCTTGCTGAACGCCTACTTCACCCGCATTGTCCTCTATGGAGTAATCCTCATCGCCATCTACATCGGATCAAAATTATACCTCAGACCCACTGTCGAAAAACTCCTGCCGGATCTGAGTGTCACTCTCCATAAGGTGATTGAGGTTGGAATAACCCTCGCCGTGATGCTTCCGTTCCTGTTCGGACTCGGAGTCCATTCCGGTTCCATAAGCAAGTCCGCACCTAAACTGTTGAAGGAGAAGCCAAGCAACATCTGGCCACTTATGGGATTGATCTTCGCACGCTCATTCCTCGCTGTCGGAATAGTACTTGCGGTGCTGTCGTCATATTTCCACTTAGCTGGATGGACAGTTCTCGCCATCTTTTTCGCCGGCATAATATTCATCCTCTTCGCTCGCCGCTCAATCCATAAATATTCAGCGCTGGAAATTCGTTTCCTGTCCAACTACAACGAAAAAGAGGAGAATGAGCGTAAAAGTAAACCTGTCACTTCCTCTGTCAGCCAGAAACTCGCCGACTATGACGTGCACACCGAGACTCTGACGATCTCCCAAAACTCTACGTATGCGGGCAAGCTTCTGAAAGACATACCTTTCAGGGCGGAGACCGGTGCCAACATCATCAAAATCACCAGAGGGTCGACGAATCTGATCGTTCCATCCGGTGACGTGGTGCTATTCCCGGGGGATCAGATGCTTGCTGTCGGCACTTCGGACCAACTGGAATCGTTAAGGAATATGATGACGGAGGCAGTCTCGGAGGAAGTTCCATATTCTGGATCCGCATTCAAGATCGAGCCGGAAACCTTGACCGCAGACTCGTTCCTGACAGGTAAGACATTGCGTGGAACAAATCTCAGGAAATATCACTGTATGGTGATCAGTGTACTCCGTGATTCAAAATTTATCACCAACCCGGAACCAGATTTCAGGTTCCAAGTCGGTGACACTGTTTGGATCGCCGGAAATATCAGCGAATTAGGGGCTGTTTAAAGTTTGATATATTCAGGATTGAGATAAGGCTTCAGTTCAGTCCAATCAATCGTGACCTTGATTATGCCTTCCGCATAGCTCGCGATCTCGTAAGGTTGGTAGAACCATGTGATTCCTTCGCCTGAGATGCCACACTTCCCGTTAGGCACCATGCCGTCCTGAAACATACCTTCAAAAGAATCACTTCCTTGCTCGCGCTCAAGCTTCGCCTTGATCAGTCCGGTGACAGGAGCGACGTAGCCCGGTTGGAACAGATCGTTCTCGGTCACAATCTCACCGGTCTTCATGTCAATGATGTAAGGAATTGAATAATACATCCCGTGCGCCCCTCCAGTGTAGCTTTCACTGAGGACCTGATAGGTCTGAAGTCCCATGTACGCTTCTCCGAACCTTCCGACCGTGTTGTAGTACCAGTTGCAGAATGTCGCCGGAGTCCAAGAGTAGTCATTCTCATTATCCTTGGAGTATGCCTGATATTCGTCATAACTTTGGCCAGCGTCTTTCTGATAGCCTGCGATCAAGGTGTCAGAAATCGCATCCGATGCCTTCTCGACCGTCAGCCCGGCATATTCCTCCCCGAAGCAGCTTCTGACAATCGCATCGTTGATCTTCTTGCGCAGAGCCTTTCCACCATTGAAGGATTTGTAATATTCAATGGAATGGCTGATCCGCACTGATGCCGAGTCGTCCTGCACTAGCGTCTGCTCATAATTGTTCTCATACGTGGCAACCTCTGTCTCCCTCTCGGAGCAAGAGACCATCCCCAAGGCAAGCGTTCCCGCCACTGCCAAAAATGTTAGAATACTATTGTTCATAGCTATCAAAATTTGAATTATTACAAATGTACACAAAAACTTGCGAATATTTTGGATAGTTGAAAGGCTATTTTATTAAACATAATTTTCATACCTTTGTATGAATGAGAGCTTGACTTCTCATTATGACATTTTTGAATATTGGATCCAACAATTGATACGCATCAAAGTTCTATTCCATTATGCTAAGAGAGAGACAAATAGAAGATAATTTCATCAAGAAGTTACAAGACTTGAAGTATTCTTATCGTCCGGATATCTGCGACCGTGAAACGATGGAGCAAAACTTCAGGACAAAATTCGAGCAACTGAACAGAGTCCACCTTACGGATGCTGAATTCGGGCGACTTCTGGAGGAGATAACGGATGCGGATGTATTTTCATCGTCAAAGCGATTGAGAGAGCGCAACACCTTCATCAGGCAGGATGGCACTCCTCTTCAATACACGCTTGTGAACATCAAGGACTGGTGCCGGAACGAGTACGAAGTAATCCACCAACTTCGTATGAATACCCGTAACAGTTTTCAACGCTACGACGTGATCATCCTGATAAATGGTTTGCCGATTGTTCAAGTCGAGCTCAAAACACTGGATGTAAGTCCCAGACGAGCCATGCAGCAGATTGTGGATTACAAGAATGACGCAGGCAATGGCTACACGAACTCACTGCTATGCTTTATGCAGTTGTTCATTGTGAGCAATCAAAGCAGGACGTACTATTTCACGAATAACAACAACCAACATTTCAACTTCAACGCTGAAGAGCAGTTTCTGCCTGTGTATCAATGGGCTGATAAGGAGAACAACAAAATTTCCGATCTGGACGATTTCTCCGACGAGGTCTTGGCAAAGTGCAGACTTGGGAGAATGATCAGCCAATATATGGTTCTGGTCGCCAGTGAACAAAAGCTGCTTATAATGCGTCCGTACCAGATCTATGCTGTCAATGCCATCATTGACTGCATAAACGAGAATCGCGGTAATGGCTACATCTGGCATACCACAGGCAGCGGCAAGACTTTGACCTCATTCAAGGCAGCGACTCTCCTCAAGGACAATCCTGAAATCGCGAAGTGTCTGTTTGTTGTGGACAGGAAGGATCTTGACAAGCAGACCCGCGAGGAATTCAACAAATTCCAGGATGGCTGTGTGGAAGAGAACACCAACACGGAAAGCCTTGTGAGAAGAATGTTGTCAGAAGACTACGCCGACAAGATTATTGTCACCACGATCCAGAAACTCGGAATCGCATTGGACCCGAATAACAGGAATAACTATCAAGAACGCTTGCTGCCTTTGAAGGACAAGCGGATCGTATTCATATTCGATGAATGCCATCGCTCGCAGTTCGGAGAAAACCATAAGGCAATCAAGGAGTTCTTCCCGAAGGCTCAGCTGTTCGGCTTTACGGGAACACCTATTTTTGAGGAGAATGCGACTTATATTCAAGCGACAGGAGAGCAGGCCCAGTATAAAACCACCAAGGATGTTTTCCAAAAGGAGTTGCACTCGTACACGATTACAAATGCCATAGAAGACCGGAATGTGCTTCGTTTTCACATCGACTATTTCAAGCCGGATGACAACAATGCTTTCAATAATGAAAACACCCGCAAGCGTGCGGTAGTGGAAGCGATTATCAAAAAGCACCGCTCGGCGACAAGCGATTGCCGGTTCAACGCGATTTTCGCCACAGCATCCATCAACGATGCCATTGACTATTACCACTTGTTGAAAGCGGCGCAAAATGATATTAAAGAGGCTGAACCTTTGAATATAGCCTGTGTCTTTTCACCTCCGGCCGAAGGCAACAAGGACATTATGCAGATTCAGGAAGACCTGAATCAGGAGCGTATTGACAATGAGGTGGATCCTGACAAGAAGAAGGAGGC
Source organism: uncultured bacterium (assembly GCA_963657715.1). Lineage (GTDB taxonomy): Bacteria > Bacteroidota > Bacteroidia > Bacteroidales > UBA932 > Cryptobacteroides. The sequence goes on from CAVKML010000045.1 coordinate 12,348, forward strand.
TCTGAAGTCAATCATAGACCAATATAACGAGCAATATGGCACGAATCATAGCGTGAATGAATTCGATGCGTATTATCAGGATGTACAGCAGCGTATCAAAAACCAGAAGTACAACAACAAGGATTACGCTCACAAGAACAAGATTGACATTGTCATTGTCGTGGATATGCTGCTGACAGGTTTTGACTCCAAGTATCTGAACACCTTGTATGTGGACAAAAACCTGAAATATCACGGTTTGATTCAGGCTTTTTCGCGTACTAACCGAATCCTGAATGACACAAAGCCATATGGTAATATACTGGATTTCAGAGGACAGCAGAATGCGGTTGATGCAGCCATCGCTCTATTTTCAGGAAAAAAGGATGTTGACAGAGCACGACAGATATGGCTTGTCGAACCTGTGGAAAGCATCAACAAGAAATACAAAGATGCAGTGCTGAATCTGCGTCAGTATATGAGGTCTCATGGTCTTGAATTCAAGGCATCAGAAGTGGCCAATCTGAAAGGCGATGAAGCGAAGGCCGGCTTTGTAAACTATTTTAAGGAAGTTCAGCGTTACAAGACGCAGCTGGATCAATATACAGATGCCATCAGTCCAAACGAAGAGGGTACGAATATATTTTCTGATCCCCAGGCAATCTATGGGTTCACGGATGATGACCTTAGAGCCTTCAGGGGCGCATATCTGGATTTGGCCTGCAGTTTAAAGAACAAGAGGGAAAGAAGCTCAGAATCCGTGTCTCCTGAGGTCGAGGACCTTGACTTTGAGTTTGTGCTCTTCGCTTCTTCATTGATAGATTATGACTACATAATGGAATTGATAGCACGATATGCCGGAACTCCATTGAAGACGAAGATGACCAAGGACCAACTTATAGGTTTGGTAAGTTCCAGTTCTAATCTTCTTGATGAGAGGGAGGATATCATCGCTTACATCGACAGTCTTGATGGTGTCAAGGGAAAGACAGAGCAAGAGATAAAAGATGGCTATGAAATTTTCAAGGAAAAGAAATTCACCGAGGAAATAATGGCGATCGCTGACAAGCACGGACTGAGTGCGGCTTCATTGCAAAACTTTGTGGACGGAATTGTGGAGCGCAGAATTTTCGATGGAGAGAAGCTCAGTGAACTTATCGAACCTTTGGGATTAGGATGGAAAGACCGGACAAGAAAGGAGGCCGCGATAATGTCGGACTTAATTCCTCTGTTGAAGCACATCACCGGAGGTCAAAAGATTTCCGGACTCTCCGCATACGAGAAGAACTGATCCGTAATGATGATTCTGAAATGACTGACAGTGATAAACATACGCCTTCGCTCCGCTTCCCAGAGTTTCTAAACGATGGGGAGTGGAGCGCCATACTTTTAAAAGATGCAATAAATAAAGTTACTCCACCCAAAAAGTTGCCGTCTTCTGAGTATAAAACCGATGGACAATTTCCCGTCATAGACCAATCTACAAACATTATTGCGGGATATTCCGATGACTATTCGGCTCTAATGAATACTCAAAATGAAGATTACATCGTTTTTGGAGACCATACTTGTACTCTAAAACTGGTCAATCATCCATTTATTCAAGGGGCTGATGGCATCAAAATTTTCCGGTCGAAGCTGGATGATTTATATACACAATACTTGTATTATTATCTTTTGGCTCACCCTATTCTGTCTAAAGAGTATAAAAGGCACTTCGCAGACTTAGCTGAGAAGATTATACTATACCCCAAGAATTTAAAAGAACAAATTAGAATAGCAGAGTGCTTCTCCTCCATTGACAAACAAATAGCGGCGACGAAAAGTAAGCTCGAACACTTGAAAGAGCATAAACATGGCTTGATGCAACGTCTCTTCCCAGCGAAAGGGAAAACTGTTCCCGAACTCCGTTTTCCTGAGTTTCTGTACAACGGGGAATGGGAAATTAAAAAATTAAGAGACATCGCGACATTCTCTAAAGGCAAAGGCATATCTAAGACAGATGTTACAGCTAATGGTACAACGCCTTGCATCAGGTATGGAGAATTATATACTACTTATAAGGAAACTATAACTGATGCCAGTTCGTACACTGATTTACCTGTTATAGATTTGTTTTTAAGTAAAGCCAATGATGTTATCATCCCATCGTCAGGCGAAACTAAAGAGGATATAGCAACAGCATCATGTATATTAAAAGATGGTATAGCTATAGGTGGAGATATCAACATTATACGAACATCCAATAATGGCATTTTTCTTTCTTACTATCTAACATATGTAAAGAAGAACGACATTGCAAGAATTGCACAAGGCGTTTCTATAATTCACTTGTATAATGAACAATTGCGTGATTTGGTTGTAGAGTTACCTAGTAGCATTAAAGAGCAACAGCGAATTGCTGACTGTTTGCAATCAGTAGATAACCTAATTAAATCATACGAAGACAAAATAACAGCATTGGAACTTCATAAGAAAGGTCTGATGCAACAACTATTTCCTAAACTATAATAAATTATGGCAAAACAAATTGAGACAACGATCTATTCAGACATTGGAGACATCGTAAGTTATCTCCGATCATCGGAGAAGAAGTATAACATCATCTTCGCGCATAACGGAGTAGGAAAGACTCGCCTGTCTATGTCATTCAAAAACTACTTAAAGGCGACGACAGGGAAAAGTGACACATTGTATTTCAATGCCTACACAGAAGATTTATTCACTTGGGACAATGATTTGGACAACGACAAGGACCGATATCTTGTCATAAATGATTCATCTCATTTCTTTGATGGTCTGGAAGGTGCCGACATTGACAATAAAATCCGTCCGTTCTTACACAGGTATGTGGATTTTGACTTCAAGATCCTCCCCAAAGATGAGGAACACCCGAGGCAAAGAATTTCGTTTGCAAGAACAGAAAAGAATGTAGATGAGACAACCGGAAACAGAAAAGTTGTTGAGAACATAAAGATATCACGTGGAGAGGAGACGCTTTTTATCTGGTGTTTCTTTCTTGCAATCGCACAAATGGCCATAGATGGTAACGAGAGATACAGTTGGGTGAAATACTTATACATAGATGATCCTGTGTCCTCACTGGATGACAACCACGCCATAGCCATCGGTGCACATTTGGCTCAAATAATCAAAAGGGAAGACAATCACATCAAGACAATAATATCCACTCATCACGGATTGTTTTATAACGTGATGTGCAACGAGTTAGGATCGGCCAACGCCTATTTTATGAAAAAACTCGTCACTAATGAAGGATATTCATTGATCAGTATGAGAGACACGCCTTTCTTTCACCATATTGTAATGGCGCAGACTCTTTATAAGGCGGCGGAAACAGGAGCCCTATACACATATCACTTTAACATATTGAGAAATCTGATGGAAAAGACAGCCGCTTTCTATGGATTCAGTGATTTCAGAGTATGTCTATCTCCTGAAAAAGATGATGCGGATGGTGTTATTTATGACAGAATGATCAACATCATGAGTCACGGCAACTATTCGATATTTGATCCGACGGAAATGCAGGAGGAAAACAAGGTTTATTTCTCAAAACTGGTCCGCAGGTTCTTAGACACATATAAATTTAACGAGCGTTTGTTCAACGAATTAGATAAGGGCGAGACTTATGGCAACAAATAATCAGCAGAAATTAGGCAAGACCCTGTGGGATATCGCAAACAATCTGAGAGGAGCGATGATGGCGGATGACTTCCGCGATTATATGCTTTCATTCCTCTTCTGGAAATACCTGTCTGAGAATTACCTCAAGGCGGCGAAAAAAGAACTGGGATCTGACTATCCGGATAATACCCCGGAGGATGTTATGAAGCGACTTGGGGCAAAGACATATTTGCAGGTATGGTATCACAACAATGAGAGCGATACCGAATTGTTCGAAGAACAGATGAGGCGCAAGATACACTATGTCATCAAGCCGGAATACTTGTGGGATAATATAGTGCATCTTGCAAAAATCGATAGTTCTGAACTTCTCAACATCATCGAGAAAGGATTCAAGTATATTGAGGAAGAATCGTTTGAAAGTTCATTGAAAGGCCTGTTCTCAGAAATCAATCTTAATTCGGAAAAGTTAGGCCGGGGATATACCGAGAGAAACACTCTTCTGTGCAAGGTCATCAGAACCATTTCCAATGGTCTCGCAGATCTGTCCGCCGAGAATGATGATCTGGGAGACGCTTATGAGTATCTCATAGGTCAGTTCGCAGCAGGTTCGGGACAGAAAGCGGGCGAATTCTATACTCCGCAGATGGTATCGACGATATTGTCAAAGATTGTGACCTTGGATTGTCAGGATCCCAAAACCGGCAAGAAGAATAAAATCGACAAGGTTCTCGACTTTGCCTGTGGTTCCGGCTCGCTATTGCTGAATGTCCGCAGGGAAATGGGAGAGAAGGGCATAGGGAAAATATACGGCCAGGAGAAGAATATAACGACCTACAACCTTGCCCGGATGAATATGCTCCTACACGGAGTCAAGGACACCGAATTCGAGATTCATCACGGTGACACGTTGGTCAACGACTGGGATATTCTTAACGAGGAGAATCCTTCCAAGAAAATGACGTTTGACGCGATTGTTGCCAACCCTCCATTCAGTCTGCGTTGGGATCCTAAAGAGGAAACAGCAAAAGACTTTCGTTTCAGCGGCTTCGGTGTCGCTCCGAAATCAGCCGCTGATTTCGCATTCCTGCTTCACGGCCTGCACTTCCTAAGTGACAATGGAACGATGGCCATTATTCTGCCACACGGGGTACTGTTCCGTGGAGGCAAGGAGGAAGTCATAAGAAAGGAACTTATAAAAAAAGACTACATTGATGCCATCATTGGATTGCCGGCAAACCTGTTCTATTCTACAGGGATCCCAGTGTGTGTCATCGTGATGAAGAAATGTCGCAAGAATGACAAGATTCTGTTCATCAACGCCAGTTCAGAAGAGCATTACGAAAAAGGGAAACGCCAGAATTTCCTGAGAGAGAAAGACATTGAAGACATTATAGAAGCATATAAGAACAGGAAGACAATAAGCCGATATGCCCGTGAAGTCCCTTTAAGCGAGATTAAGGATAATGGCTATAACCTTAACATTTCCAGATATGTCAACTTGTCCAAAGAGGAAGAGATAATTGATCTCCGTAAGGTTAATGAGCGATTAACTGAGATAGAAAAGGAAATCATAAAGGCGAGGGACGAGCATAACAAGTATCTTGAGGAATTAGGATTGCCTAAATTACTGTAACTCAAATGAGTTCATCAAAACTATGATTATGGAAAAGAACGAACTTGCAACACGAAGGATGAACGGTTGGCTGGCGCTTAGTCCGCTGGGGGTGTTTCTGGTGACTTATCTGGTGTCGTCGCTGGTGGCACACGACTTTTACAAGGTGCCGGTGGCGTCGGCGTTTCTGATCGCGTCGGTCTATGCGATGCTGATCACGAAAGGCAGGGTGAGCGAGAGGATCGACATATTCTCAAGCGGGGCGGGTAACAAGAATGTCCTGCTGATGATCTGGATATTCGTGATGGCGGGTGCGTTCGCTACGACAGCGAAGGCTATCGGAAGTGTGGAGGCGACTGTCAATCTTACACTTACCATTCTGCCAGGGAAATGGCTGCTGGCAGGATTGTTTCTGGCATCCTGCTTCATTTCGATGGCGATAGGCACAAGTGTCGGGACAGTGGTCGCGCTGGTTCCCATAGCCTCCGGATTGGCGGAACAATCCGGGCTATCTCTGGCGATGCTGACCGGATTGATTGTCGGTGGAGCGTTCTTCGGCGACAACCTGTCCTTCATCTCGGACACCACGATCGCTTCTACCACATCCCAGGGC
>CAVKML010000046.1:0-17517 GCA_963657715.1 uncultured bacterium
AAAGTGGCACGCGAGCTGGGTTCAGAACGTCGTGAGACAGTTCGGTCTCTATCTGTTGTGGGCGTTGGAAGTCTGCGGAGGTCTGGCCTTAGTACGAGAGGACCGGGTCGGACGAACCTCTGGTCAACCGGTTGTGGCGCCAGCCGCACCGCCGGGTATCCACGTTCGGTCAGGATAAGCGCTGAAAGCATCTAAGCGCGAAGCCGTCTCCAAGATGAGACTTCCTTAGAGGGTCGTTGTAGACTACGACGTAGATAGGCGGGAGGTGCAAGCGCTGCGAGGCGCTCAGCCGACCCGTACTAATGGCCCGAAATCTTTCATGTGGAAAGGAGTTGCGCCTTTTGTTGTGATCTCTCAAGTGATATACGCGGTGGCTTTAGCCGCGGGGTCCCACCTCTTCCCATACCGAACAGAGCAGTTAAGCCCGCGCGCGCCGATGGTACTGACACACCAGTTGGGAGAGTAGGTCGCCGCCGTACTTCGGGGGACCCCGGCATCGTAATGATGTCGGGGTTTCTTTTTTTGTCATGTCATTTCCTCGCTGCCTGTTTGTCATCTGCGGCCTCTCTTCCTTTAAAGACCTGTTCACTTTAGTGATCAGACTTTTCCAGATAGCCTCCTTATGATGTTTTTCGCATTTTCTGACAAGAAAGTCTTGTTTATAAGAAAATATTCCCATATATTTGTCCTTGTGTTGTAGTGTGCCTACGTGTAGGCATGCACTTAACGTTTGATTTAGGATATATAAATTACATTTATTTTATTTCAATTTTGTTTTTTAGCTATGAACAAAAAGTTTAAAAACTTGTTCCTTGCGGGTACCCTTGCATTGGGTCTCGCAGGTGTCGTTGTAGCCTGTTCAGACTACGACGAGGACATCAACAAGCTTCGCGATGAAAACGCGCAGCTGACGTCCACAATCAAAGATCTTCAAGACAAGATCAATGCTGGATGCGTCATCACTGATGTCAAGGTGACAGAAGAGGGTGTTGTTATCACTACAAGTGATATCACCACAGGTGAAAAGAAGACTTGGACCGTTAAAAACGGCCAGGACGGCGCTCAGGGTCCTCAGGGCGAGAAGGGCGACAAGGGTGACACCGGCGCTCAGGGTCCTCAGGGCGAGAAGGGCGACAAGGGTGACACCGGCGCTCAGGGTCCTCAGGGCGAGAAGGGCGACAAGGGTGGTTTCTACAAACCTAACGCTGATGGTTACTGGTGGTACTATGAGAGCGAGGACGCGGAGGGCGTTCCGACTAACCTTAGCTGCCTCCCTGCCGGTACTATCACCGCTAAACTTCAGGATGGCAAGCTCATCCTTGAGAACGTGATGGGTCCTGACGGACAGCCTACCACTTACACCTTCGACCTTGCAAAGGTTCTCTCTTCTCTCGTATTCGTTCCACAGTGCTATGTAGGCGGTGTCGAGGGTATGGAGTATCTCGCGATGTCTTACAAGGCTCTTACCGCTACTGCCGAGAACTCTGCCGAGGAGACTTGGACTGCCGCTGCCGCTGATTCTTTCATCGCTCCAGAGGCTATCGCCGAGTACCACGTAAATGCTTCCAATGTTGAATTGGACGACACTTACACTTACTCATTCCTCGTTAAGACCGTCCCTTACTACACAAAGGCAGATGCCGCTGAGGAGACTCTTGCTCTCACTCCAGTGTTCGACAGCTACAACAAGGAGACCGGCGTTCTTAAGGTAAAGGTTAACATTGAGGGCAATGCCGCTGCCGGCAACCAGATCTCAGTGTTCGCTCTTAAGGCTGTGAAGAATGACATTGTTGTCGTTTCTGACTATGCTACCCTTTATCGCAATGTTGTCAACAGCCCGGTTATCGCTAAACCTGGCCAGGGTGACGCACACTACCCAACTGTGATTTCTGAAGTTTGGACAGCGACCGCTTCTGATGAGGCTGAGTGCGACGCTGCCGTAGCTTACGACCAGACTCTTGATCTCAAAGATTCCGTTGTCGCTCACAAGGTTGCCAACAAGGTCTGCGAGGCAATGTCTGTTGAGAACTTCGAGAAGTTCGGCCTTTCATGGAAGTTCGAACTCGTTGAGAACTATAAGATTGATGGTGTTGACCAGGCTTCTTTCGTTACCCTTGAGGATGGTGTCATCACTCCTAAGGCTTACAACGAGGATGGTCTTATCGCCATTGGCCGTACCCCTATCGTTCGTGTAAGCATTCTTGACGGTGAGAATGTTGTCGCTGTCGCTTACATCAAGGTTTACATCAAGGCTGGCGAGGCTGAGGCTCATGAGTATGAACTCAAGCCGGTTGACGCTGCAAACAACAACGTATTCAGCTTCACTTGCGCTGATGGTGTTACCCCTCTCGCTACTGTCGCTAAAGAGGTAGAAGAGACGATCTACAAGGCTCTTAACCTTACCAAGGAGCAGTTCCACAACCTCTACGACTCATTCGAGGCTAATAATGTTGAGGGACAGCTTGGACAGGTTGCTGAGAGCGCAGAGCATGTTATCTCTTGGACTATCACAGATGCTGAGATCTTTGATCTTGAGGCTGGTGCCACTGTATCTCACGTTTGCAAGTACTTCAACTCTCTCAACAACGACCTCGCGGTTACTGTTAAGCTTACCGCTACCGTTGCTGATCTTGCCAAGTACAAGACTTACGATGTTACCGCTTCTGACTACATCAAGGAGTACTGGAACGCTGATCTCAGTCAGGTTACTTACAACGTAGCTGTTCCTAAGGTTGGTGCCACGGATCCTGCTGAGTGTCTATTCAATGTTGACATCAACGCCGCGTTCAACACTGTTAAGTCAGGTGCCAATGCAGGTCAGGTTCTCCTTAAGGATGTAACAGGTCTTAAGTACTTCTTCTGCGAGGACATCAAGAATGTTACCAAGATCGGTGACGTTGATGTAACCTTCGATCTTAATGAAGAGGGTACCAAACTCTACGCAAATGATGAACTCGTCGCCACAATCGATAACGAGACTGGATCTACTCCTTGGAATGTATTTACTTACAACAAGGATAGCGAGATTGCCAAGACTCTCCTCAACACTGGTAAGATGGTAGTTTACATCGGTGCTAAGGCTACCGTTTGTGGAACTACAGAGTATGAACGTTCAATCAATGTAACCTTCAACGGCAAGAATCACTTCGAGGCTCTCGTTAAGCAGCCTGTAACCATCTCTACCAAGTCTGCCGGCTACTTCGTTGACGGTGTTGACGAGGGTGCTGAAGGCTCTATCGTAGACATCAAGAAGGTTCTTGACCCTACTGATTGGAGAGGCTACAAGTTCGCAGATCACGCTAACTACTGGGAGTACTACGGACCGTTCACGGTTACCTTCGACACAGCAAAGGCTGAGGCTTTCCTCAATGGCGCGTGGACTTCAATCCCTACGACCATCGTACTTACTCAGAACACAGACGACAACACCTTGACTTACAAGAACAACGGTACTGTTGTCGGTGACTTCAAGCTCAGAGTTAAGGCTACCGTTACATACGGTTGGGGCGTTATCGAGACCAAGTGGATCGAGATCGCTGTCAAGAAGACTGTTGGTCAGAACTAATCTGGCACAATATGTGATATGATTGGAGGGGCGGTAACGTCCCTCCTTTTTTGTATTTATTATGTTTAAACGTATTGTCGCTTCGGTAATTCTTGCTTTTTTAGCTCTTATTGCCTTCGCTCAAGAGATTACTACAGTCGAATTTGTTTCAAATGTTCTCGACATGGGAACCTATCCGTCTGACAGTTGCCTACTGACCAAGGAATTCACATTCACGAACACTGGCAAGCACAAGCTCTATTTCCTGTCTTCAAGCCCTGATTGCTCCTGCATTCATGTTGAGTTGCCAAGGGGGGCCGTTCTTCCGGGCAAGACAGGTAAAATCAAAATTGTGTTTGATGGCAAAGGAAAACCGGAAGGCTATTTTCTAAGCTGGATATATTTCCAAGCCAACACGACACCGGATCATTTCCGTATGCGCTTCAAAGCGACCAAGGCTCCGACGAAGCGACCCAATCAAGTTGATAATGAGGAGCGTGGACATATCCGGCTATCTCTCTGAAAGAGTTGTAAATGATTGATATATTTTGCAGATTGGAAAAAATGTAGTAATTTAGCATCGCTAATTGTGCAAATTTATATTCAATAATATTATGAAACGTATTTTCGCTATTCTTGCAAGCACAGCGCTTGTTGCTTCTCTGTCCGTAGCGAACGCACAGAAGAAGGACTTTGACCCTTATTGGTTCATGCAGCTTCAGGGTGGTGCGGCTCACACAATCGGTGAGACCTCATTCTCTGACCTTATTTCCCCATCCGCGGCTGTTTCATTCGGTTACCAGTTCTCTCCGGTTTTCGGAGCCAGGCTCAATGTCAATGGCTGGCAGGGTAAGGGCGCTGTGAATGGCCCTACAACTGTCTATAAGTTCAACTATGTTGAAGGTGCGGCTGACCTCATGGTCGATGTCGCTTCCATCTTCGCCGGTTATAAGTTCGACAGAACCCTTAATCCGTACATCTTCGGTGGAGTCGGCGTGAACTACGCTTTCAACAACGACGAGGCAGTGGCTGTGAAGAATCAGTTTGTTGACGGGTATCTTTGGGAGGACAACAAGGTTTCACCTGCTTTCAGAACAGGTGCCGGCCTCAATATCAGACTCTCTGACGTGATTGCGTTCAACCTCGAAGGAAACTGCAGCTTCCTTGATGATCACTTCAACTCAAAGAAGGGTTCAAAGGCTGACTTCCAGATCAAGGCTGTAGCCGGTCTTACATTCAGCTTCGGCAAGGCTAAACCAGCTCCTGCGCCGGTTCCGGTTCCTGCCCCTGCTCCGGTTGTCAAGCCAGAACCAGAACCAGAGCCTGTCGTAGAAGAGAAGGTCGAGGTCGTTCCTGCTTTCGAGTCACTTTCACGCAACATCCTCTTCGTCATCAACAAGTGGGACATCCGTGACAGCGAGCAGATCAAGATCGACGAGGTAGTCGAGGCTCTCAAGGCTAACCCTGACACAAAGGTCCGCGTTTCTGGTTATGCTGACAAGGCTACAGGTACCGCAAAGAGAAACAAGTTCCTCTCTGAGAAGAGAGCCGAGGTTGTCGCTGAGGCTATCGTGAACGCCGGTATCGACAAGGACAGAATCATCACTGAGTACTTCGGTGACACTGTCAATCCTTTCGAGACACCTGAGGAGAACCGTGTGGCTGTCTGCCTCGTTAAGTAATCGCGACAGACGATTGACATACAAAAGGCTGGGTTTCAAACCCCGGCCTTTTTTTGAGAATAAATCCAACAGTTAGTTAATAAATTCATTTATCATGAGAATTGTACGTGTTACAGGCAGGGAGATCCTTGATTCCAGAGGAAACCCTACAATTGAGTGTGAGGTTGAACTTGAGTCCGGCATCATTGGTGTCGCTTCCGTTCCATCCGGTGCGTCAACAGGCGAGAACGAGGCTCTTGAGCTTCGTGACGGCGATCCTAAGCGCTACGGCGGAAAGGGCGTCCTCAAGGCTGTCGCCAACATCAACGAGAAGATCGCTCCTGAAATCATCGGAATGTCTTGCCTTGAGCAGAGGACAATCGATGAGGCCATGATCAAGCTTGACGGTACCGCAACAAAGAGCAACCTCGGTGCGAATGCCATCCTTGGCGTTTCTCTTGCTGTGGCTCACGCCGCCGCCAACTACCTTGACATTCCTCTTTACCGTTACATCGGCGGAACAAACGGCCATGTGCTTCCTGTCCCTATGATGAACATCATCAACGGTGGAGCCCACTCTGACGCTCCTATCGCTTTCCAGGAGTTCATGATCCGTCCGGTAGGCGCCAAGAGCATCGCTGAGGGTGTAAGAATGGGTGCTGAGGTGTTCCACGCTCTCCAGAAGGTTCTCAAAGGCCGCGGACTCTCTACCGCTGTCGGTGACGAAGGTGGATTCGCTCCAAAGCTCAACGGCATCAACGACGCTCTCGACTGCATCATGGAGGCTATCGAGAAGGCTGGTTACAAGCCAGGAGCCGACGTTACCATCGCTATGGACTGCGCCGCTTCCGAGTTCTGCTTCAAGGAGGGAGACAAGTTCTTCTATGACTACAAGCAGCTTAAGACCGGTATGGCCAAGGATCCTGAGGGAAAGAAGCTCTCAACCGAGGAGCAGATCGCTTACCTTGAGGAACTTATCACCAAATATCCTATCGACTCCATCGAGGACGGTCTCAGCGAGGAAGACTGGAAAGGCTGGGTTAAGCTCACCGCCGCTATCGGTGGCAAGTGCCAGCTTGTAGGTGATGACCTCTTCGTTACCAACACCAAATACCTTGAGAAGGGTATCAAGATGGGCGCTGGTAACTCCATCCTCATCAAGGTTAATCAGATTGGTTCCCTGACCGAGACTCTTGACGCCATCGAGATGGCTCACCGTCACGGCTACACCACCGTTACCTCTCACCGTTCAGGCGAGACCGAGGACACCACTATCGCTGACATCGCTGTCGCTACAAACAGCGGCCAGATCAAGACCGGTTCCCTCAGCCGTACCGACCGTATCGCCAAGTACAACCGTCTGATGAAGATCGAGATGGAACTCGGCGAGACCGCTCAGTATGGTTACGCTAAATTGAAGTAAGGTAATTTCGATAGTTGCTATCGAATATATCAAAAAGTCTTAAAAAAGGCGGGCGCGATGTCAAAATCGGCCCGCTTTTTTGTCATTTTGGGAAATTTCTGTAAATTTGGCTTGAAATTTTCAGCGATACGATTTCGTCGCGTGAGCGGCAAGTTAACAACCATATTCAAAATGGCAGAAAAAGCAAATATAGGGTACATTGCCCAAGTCATCGGGCCTGTCGTGGATGTCCATTTCGATCTGGATTCCAATGAGGCGGGGCTTCCGCGCATCCACGATGCTCTTGATGTAGATAGGGGTGAAGGTAAAAAGCCTTTGGTCATTGAGGTTCAGCAGCATATCGGTGAAGACACCGTAAGATGCGTCGCGATGGACTCGACGGATGGGCTGAGGCGTGGAATGAAGGCTGTGGCTACCAATGCCCCGATCTCGATGCCGACCGGCGCGCAGATCAGAGGGCGCGTGATGAACGTTGTCGGTGATTCCATAGACGGTCTCGGCGACTTGAACGAGGACAATTCCTTGCCTATTCATCGTGAGCCTCCAAAATTTGAGGACTTGAAGACCTCTCAGGAGGTTCTTTACACCGGAATCAAGGTCATCGACTTGCTTGAGCCTTATCTGAAAGGCGGAAAGATCGGCCTTTTCGGAGGTGCGGGCGTAGGCAAGACGGTGCTCATCAAGGAGTTGATTAATAATATAGCCAAGAAACATAACGGATTTTCCATCTTTGCCGGAGTGGGGGAGCGTACCAGAGAGGGTAACGACCTGCTTCGCGAGATGATCGAGTCCGGGGTTATCAAATACGGTGACGAGTTCGTGAAATCTATGGAGGAAGGCCACTGGGACCTTTCCAAGGTTGACCTCAAGGAACTTGAAAAGTCACAGGTGGCGATGGTGTTCGGTCAGATGAACGAACCGCCGGGAGCACGTTCTTCCGTGGCCCTTTCCGGACTGACCCTCGCCGAGTCTTTTAGGGACAGCGACAAGGGTGACGGCCCGAGAGACATCCTCTTCTTCATCGACAACATATTCAGGTTCACGCAGGCCGGCTCTGAAGTGTCCGCCCTCTTGGGCCGAATGCCTTCCGCCGTGGGTTACCAGCCTACGCTTGCCACGGAGATGGGCCAGATGCAGGAGCGCATCACTTCGACAAAGAACGGCTCAATTACCTCAGTTCAAGCGGTTTACGTGCCGGCCGACGACTTGACCGACCCGGCCCCTGCCACCACTTTCTCGCACCTTGACGCGACGACGGTGCTCAGCAGAAAAATCACAGAGTTAGGAATATACCCGGCTGTGGATCCGCTTGAATCCACTTCACGAATCCTCGATCCGAACATCGTGGGACAGGATCATTACGACACGGCCCAGAGGGTCAAGCAGATTCTCCAGAGGAACAAGGAACTTCAGGACATCATCGCCATCCTCGGCATGGACGAACTTTCGGATGAGGACAAACTTACCGTGAACCGCGCCCGTCGTGTACAGAGATTCTTGTCGCAACCGTTCGCTGTGGCGGAGCAGTTTACTGGCGTGCCGGGCGTGATGGTGGACATTCAGGACACGATCGACGGCTTCCGCAGGATCCTTGACGGCGAGGTGGACTACCTGCCGGAGCAGGCGTTCCTCAATGTCGGCACTTTGGATGACGCGATCAAGAAGGGCGAGGCTATCCTCGCTCAGGCGAAGTAGGAATTATACCAGAGAAAGTTTTAAGAATATGTCAGAGAAAACTTCAGAGTTGGTTCTTGATGTCATGTCACCCGAAAGGACGCTGGTTCACGCTGTTGTGGATTCCGTGGAACTTCCCGGCACGAAGGGGCGTTTCGAGGTTCTGAAGGACCATGCCGCGCTGATCTCCTCGCTGGAGAAGGGCCGGGTGACTTACCGTACCGGTGAGAAGACTGAAAGTGTGGACATCTCCTCTGGCTTTGTGGAAATTAATGATAATCACGTTGTGGCGTGTGTGGAACTGTGATGAGAAGGTGGATTTACATATTCATTTGTCTTTTGCTTCCGTTGTCGTTGGCCGCGACTCCGGTCGCTGAGCCTGTCGAAGCGCCGGACTCACCGACCACCAAGGCATTCGACATGGATGAATATCTCTACGGCCACGTCCGCGACTCCTACGAGTGGCATATCACCACAGTGAAAGGCCATCCCGTCAGCATCCCGCTGCCGGTGATCGTCGTGAGCAAGACCGGAAACGGCTTTCATATATTCAGTTCCAGGCATTTGGAGCATGGGGAATATCAAGGTTTCCATATCGCTCCTGCCGGCAGCAAGTACGAGAACAAAATTGTCGAGCGCGCCGCGGACGGCTCAGAGGTAAGACCTTGGGACTTCTCGATCACCAAGAATGTGTTCGGGCTGATGATCAACTGCGCGCTGCTGCTGTTCATCGTGCTCGGAACCGCGAAATGGTACCGGAAACACGATGCACGTGAGGAGGCTCCGAAAGGCGGAGTCGGAGTGATGGAGATGCTGGTGACGATGATTGAGGACGATGTCATCAAGAGCAGTGTCGGGGAGGACTACAAGAGGTACTCGCCTTACCTGCTGACAGCGTTCTTCTTCATATTCATAAACAATCTGATGGGAATTGTGCCGTTTTTCCCCGGAGGAGCGAACATCACCGGCAACATAGCTGTGACGCTTGTGCTGGCACTGTTCACATTCTTCATCGTAAATATATTCGGTAACAAGCATTATTGGAAAGACATCCTTTGGCCGGACGTGCCGACATGGCTGAAAGTGCCGGTGCCGCTGATGCCGGCGATCGAGTTGATCGGAATATTCACAAAGCCTTTCAGCTTGATGGTCAGACTTTTCGCCAACATTCTCGCTGGTCACTTTATGATCCTTGGAGTCGTGGCGGTGATATTCCTCACAGCTGAGTTAGGAGCCGCCTTGAACGGCAGCCTTACTGTTGTGGCGGTGCTTCTGGGTGTGTTTATGGATTGTCTGGAACTGCTTGTGGCGTTCATTCAGGCCTACGTGTTCACAATGCTGTCGGCCGTCTTCATCGGGCTGTCGCGGCAGAGACCGGAGGCTTCGGAATAATTTGGTATATTCAGAATAATTAATTTAAAATCATAGAATTATGTTACTTTCTACAATGTTGCTTCAAGCTCTGTCTCTTGGAAGACTCGGTGCCGCTCTTGGCGCAGGTTTGGCTGCTTTCGCCGCCGCTTTTGGTATCGGTAAGATCGGTGCGGCTTCCCTTGAGGCCGGCGCGCGCCAGCCGGAGAAGGCTGACCACTACAGGATGACGGCCATCATCGTCAGCGCCCTCATCGAAGGTGCCTGTCTGTTCGCAATTGTTGTCTGTCTTATCGCGAAATAGCAAATGTCACTCATCACTCCTGATTTCGGATTGCTTGTCTGGATGACGCTGATCTTTGGCATCGTCTTCTTTGTGCTGGCGAAGTGGGGCTTCCCTATGATCACCGGCTCGGTCGAGAAGAGGGCGGCGAGGATCAATGATTCCATCAGGGCGGCGAAGGAGGCGGAGGAAAAGCTTCGCGACCTGGCTGAGGAACAGTCCCGGATGATTGAGGAGACCAGGCAGGAGCAGAGCAGGATTCTGAAGGAGGCTGCGGCTTCGAGAGACAACATCGTCGAGCAGGCCAAGGTTCAGGCACGGGAGGAGGCTTCCCACATTTTGGATCAGGCTCGGACGCAGATCGCGGCCGAGAAGGAGAGCGCTTTGCGGGATGTCCGCAAGGAGGTAGCTCTGCTTTCGGTGAGCGTGGCGGAAAAGGTCTTGAAGACGAGCCTTTCCGACGCTGACGGGCAGTCCGCTCTTGTGGATAGGTTGGTGGATGAGGTTTCCTCGTCGAAGGATTTGAAGAGTTGATGCTGGTGCCGGTCGCTGTGGTTCGACAGGCTCACCAACCAGTCGAAGCGACCTTGGAAATTGAGAAGGGATTAGTATTATGAACACAGGAATTATCGCGACACGTTACGCCACCGCCTTGCTGAAACTGGTCGATGAGACCGGCTCCGGTGATGTGGTCGCCGCTCAGGTACAGGTTATTGAGAAGGCTCTTGACGAAGTGCCTGACTTCCGGCGTGCCGTGGATGATCCGGCGGTCGCTCCGGTGAGGAAACTTGCCCTCTTCGAGGCGGCGCTTACATTGGTCCCTGAGCCTGTCAAAGCGACTTCGCTTGCTCAAGATTTGCGAAAATTCATCGAATTGCTGATCCGCAACGGCCGCATCGGCGATGTGCGACTGGTTCTGACAACCTTCATCACTGTATATTACCGCTCACGTCACATCAAACGCGCGCGGCTTGTGGTCGCCGACACTGCACTGCTTGCGGGCTCTTTGGAGTCTCGTCTCCGGGATCTGATCGAAAAGCGGACCGGCTGCAAATTGATTCTCAAGACAGCGGTCAATCCATCCCTGATAGGCGGTTTCGTCTTCGAGGTAGAGGACATGGTTTTGGATGCCAGCGTCTCCCGTCAGCTTGACATCATCCGGCGTCAATTCATAGAAAAGAACAGAAGAATAGTTTAGTATGGACAACATAAAACCAAGTGAAATCTCTCAGGTGCTTCTTGAGCAGCTGAAGGACATCGACACCTCCCTCCAGTTCGAGGAAATAGGCAAAGTCTTGCAGGTCAGCGATGGTGTGGCCAGAATGTATGGCCTGACCAACGCCGAGGCCGGAGAACTGCTCGAATTTGAGAGTGGAGTGATGGGTGTCGTGATGAACCTTGAGCAGGACAATGTCGGAGCCGTGCTTCTCGGTCCCACGGACGAGATCAAGGAAGGAATGACCGTCCGCAGAACAGGCCGTATCGCCTCCATCAAGGTCGGCGAGAAGATGCTCGGAAGGGTTGTCGATCCTCTTGGCGAACCTCTTGACGGACTTGGAAAGATTGATGGTGAATTGACGGAGATGCCTCTTGAACGCAAGGCTCCGGGAGTGATTTACCGCCAGCCTGTGACCGAACCTCTCCAGACAGGTCTCAAGGCTATTGATGCGATGATCCCTATCGGCCGTGGCCAGAGGGAACTCATCATCGGTGACCGTCAGACAGGAAAGACAGCCATCGCCATCGACACTATCATCAATCAGAGATCGAACTACGAGGCCGGAAAGCCGGTATATTGCATCTACGTGGCTATCGGACAGAAAGGCTCCACAGTGGCCAACATCGTGGAGACACTTCGTGCCAAAGGGGCGATGGACTACACGGTTGTCATAGCCGCCACTGCGGCCGATCCTGCAGCCCTGCAATACTTCGCGCCGTTCGCCGGAGCCGCTGTCGGGGAATATTTCCGTGACACAGGCCGTTCGGCTCTTGTTGTCTATGACGACCTTTCGAAACAGGCTGTGGCTTACCGTGAGGTTTCCTTGATCCTGCGCCGTCCTTCCGGACGTGAAGCCTATCCTGGCGATGTGTTCTACCTCCACTCAAGGCTTCTGGAGAGGGCCGCGAAGATCATTGATCAGCAGGAAGTTGCAGAGAAGATGAACGACCTTCCTGATTCGCTTAAGGGCAAGGTAAAGGCCGGCGGCTCGCTCACTGCCCTGCCTATCATCGAGACCCAGGCCGGTGACGTGTCCGCTTATATTCCTACCAACGTGATCTCCATCACTGACGGTCAGATCTATCTGGAGTCCGGTTTGTTCAACCAGGGACAGCGTCCTGCCATCAATGTCGGAATCTCCGTCTCCCGTGTCGGTGGCGCCGCTCAGGTGAAATCGATGAAGAAAGTGGCTGGTACTCTGAAGATTGATCAGGCACAGTTCAACGAGCTGGAGTCCTTCTCGAAGTTCTCTTCGGACATGGACAAGGTGACGGCGATGGCTCTGGACAAGGGCCGCAAGAACAACAAACTCTTGATTCAGCCGCAATATTCACCGATGCCGGTAGGTGAGCAGGTGGCGATTCTCTATTGTGGAACCCATGCCCTTATGAGTGAGATCTCTATTGATCAAGTTCCGGAGTTTCAGTCTGAGTTCTTGACCAGGATGAAGGCCGCGTATCAGAAAGATGTCCTTGAACCGTTGTCGGCCGGCAAGATTGACGAGACCATCACCGGTATAATCGAGAGTGAGGCCGCGGCTGTGGTGAAATCGATTCTGGCTCAGTCTCATAAGGCATAATATTCATAAAATCAGATGGCGTCTCTAAAGGAAATAAAGGATAGGATCGCTTCGGTGAGCGGCACGCTGAAGATCACTTCGGCTATGAAGATGGTCGCGTCCGCCAAGTTGCACAAGGCACAGCAGGCGATCGGGAATATGCTTCCGTACGAGAAGCGTCTGCACGGCATGCTCATCGACCTGATGGGCTCTGTGAATATGTCCGCTGCTGCATCCGAAAATGGCTTTGGCCGGAACTCTGGCGTGACAGAACTTCGCTTCGACACTTCGGCAAGCTCAGTGTCCCAGTCTGGTGACCGGTTGGTGAGCCTGTCGAACCAATCAGGCCAGATGAAATCGGACGGCGCATATTCATTAATGGCTCAGCGTAAGGTGCTTAGAGTGGCGATTGTCGCTTTCGCCTCGAACTCCTCGCTTTGTGGTGCATTCAATTCCAACGCCATCCGCGAGGCCACGGCGGTGATCAATGAATATCGTGCAGCAGGTCTCCATGATGCCGACATCACAGTCTATTCCATCGGCCGCAAGATGGCCGAGGCGATGAAGAAACTGGGCTTCCCAAGTCCTTCTGATTTCACGAAGCTGTCGGATTCTCCGTCCTATGAAGCGGCTTCGGCTTTGGCGCGGGAACTGTTGGACAACTTCGTCTCCGGGCGTTTTGACAAGGTGGAATTGGTTTACAATCACTACAAATCTACATCCTCGCAGCCTACTATCAGGCAGACATATCTGCCTCTTTCACTTGCCGATGCCACCGCAGACCTTCAGGCCGGTAAAGTCACTGGTCCGGTCGCTGATCCTGTCGAAGCGCCCGACCTGATAGTAGAGCCATCTCCGGAGGCTCTGGTTCAAGCCCTTCTTCCCAAGGTGGTCCGCCTCCGCATATTCACAACCCTTCTGGACAGTGCAGCCGCCGAACACGCTGCCCGCACAGTCGCGATGCAGCTCGCCACCGACAACGGCAACGAACTCCTTCAGGAACTCACACTTGAGTACAACAAAGGCCGCCAACAAAAAATCACCTCCGAGATCCTTGACCTCGTTGGTGGCTCCTTGCAGTAATCCTTAAGAAACCCTGATAAGGATCCCGGATTTTTTGCCTATATTTGTCGAAATTAAAAACCGAGGGGGATAAAGCAGAGAGCCTTGCGGCTCAGAGTCTTACCATTTACCGATAAGTACCCTAATACTTCCGATAGTGGCTTCGTACTCTTTCAACCTTGCCGAGACGGAAGCGTTTGTACGCCTTTACTCGAACAAGTCTGATTACCTCGACTTTAATGGAGATGTGAAAGAAGATTTGAATTGTTCTCTTTTTCATTACGATTTGTTGATATTTGGCTGTAGAACAATCGGCTTCCCTTCAAATATCTCCCCCTCGGTGATTTTCAAAAAACGAGCATCCGTTTTAGGGACAGATGCCCGTTTTTATTTGCCAAATATCATATCATAATGATATGTTGCAAAGATAACGATTATTTCTAATTATCAAATATTTTTGCGAGATATTTGTGAAATTTTGTATCTTGAATCGGAAAATAACCAATGATTATGAGGTGTGGTTTTAAGTTTTTGATTATTACGATTATAGCGATATTTTTGACGGACGGAGCCACCGCACAGACATATTCAAAGAACGTGGTTCTGGGTGATGAAAGATTCGAGGAGTACCTGCCGCTACTCGAAGGAAAGAGGGTGGCGGTGTTCAGCAATCAGACGGGGATAGTCGGGGACAAGGTGACCGGCTCGAAGTTGGCTGACGCGCTTGCTGAATATGGCGGATGTTTTCCTGTCTGTTCGGCCGCGGTGGTTCGACAGGCTCACCAACCTGCGGAAGTGCAGTCGGCTGACCAAGCGTCCGCAGTGGTTCGACAAACTCACCAAGTGGCCGCGTTTATTCAATCGGTCGCTGAGCCTGTCGAAGCGGCTGACCGGAAGATATTCGATGGAATTTCCTTGATCCCATTTCTTGAACCCTCTGTCCCGGGCGGAAAGATCGAGTACGGTCAGCACATCGTTGATGCATTGATTGAGAAGGGCGTGGATGTCAGGGCTATATTCTCTCCGGAACACGGATTTCGGGGCAATGCTGATGCCGGGGAACATGTCAGCAGCGGTGTGGACGAGAAGACCGGCGTTGAGATAGTTTCCCTTTATGGAGGAGGTTCGAAGATTCCAGATCAGGAAAAGACAGATAAATTTGATGTCTTGATTGTTGACATTCAGGATGTAGGCCTAAGGTATTACACCTATTATATTACCATGCATCATCTGATGGAAGCTTGCGCCAGAGACGGGAAGAAGGTCATCATCCTTGACAGGCCGAATCCGAATGGTTTCTATGTCGATGGCCCAGTGCTGGACATGAAATTCAAGTCTGGGGTCGGTTGGCTGCCGATCCCGACGGTCCATGGAATGACGCTCGGTGAGTTGGCTTTGATGATCAACGGAGAGAATTGGCTGGAGAACGGTACGTGCGACCTGACCGTGATACCGTGCCTTAACTATACCCGCAGCACCCACTATAGCCTCATCCAGCCACCTTCTCCAAATATCAAGGACATGAGGGCAGTGTATCTATATTCATCAACCTGCTATTTCGAGGGAACGGTGGTCAGCCTTGGCCGCGGCACGCAGTTCCCGTTCGAGACCTACGGGCATCCGGCGATGACGGGATATTCGTTTACCTTTGTGCCGAGGAGCATCCCAGGTGCGAAGAACCCTCAGTTTGTGGATGAGGAGTGCCATGGCGTGGACCTTCGCCGCAAGCCGCTTGCCGACATCTGGGCGGAAAAGATCAATCTTGAATATGTCATCGATGCCTACCGTAATCTGAATATGGGCGACAAGTTCTTCGGTAAGAACAACTTCTTTGAACTCCTTGCCGGCGTGGACTGGTTCCGTTCGATGATGGAGTCAGGCTCTTCTTCCGCTGAGATTTCCGCTCGCTGGGCCTCCGATGTCGAGGACTTCAAGGCTCGTCGTGCACCTTACCTGCTTTATTCCGAGTAATATCCGTGCGTGGATCGCGGTGTCCTGCGCACGGGCATGGGCTGGATGCCAACAAAAAAACCGAAGCGAGGTTCACACCCGGCTTCGGCTCATCTTATTCAATACTTATGAAATAACTATTGAGTCAGTTTTTGGTTTATGAGTAAAAATATTTATGTCGATTATCCTTTATGCCATTTCCGTGCCAAAGTCTCCAATCGTTATTTTTTTTCGATCACGATCCATATATTCTGTTGCGGATGGGGTGCTGATTGTTGCCGTCTGGTTGGCGTGATGATTTTCGTCTCCTTGGCTGCCGTCTGGATGATGTGATGAATCATTGTCTCCTCGCGTTTCCGCTCTGATGACGTGAAGGCTCAGTTGTTTCCTTGATGAGTTATCTGCGGATTATCCATTAGCTGGATCTTTCCCCTTATCAACTTCGCTAGGGAGTAGCATCTGGATTGGATGGCGTGGAGGCTAAATTGTTGTCTGCCAGTGAAATCCGGTGCTGTCCTCCTGCTGAGATCGGGTAGGAGGAGGGATGTTAAATATATTCATAGACAATGATTTATCTTCCACGCTGAAAAAATGTTGATTGGCTGAATGCAAGGTTTCCGGCGGATGTGATTTAGTAATTCATCCGACCGGGAACGGTCGCTGTACTTAAACTATTATTAACAATTAAAGATTTAAACTAATGAAAAGTTTTTTCAGTTCAGTTGTGATGGCGGCTCTTTGCCTCGGCTCATTCGCGTTTGTCTCTTGCGACAAGAACAACAACAAGACTCCGGATCCTCTTACTTTCAGCGTGACAAAGGCTGAGGTTGAGGTTGGCAAGACTGTTGAGGTTACCGTGAAGAACGGCACGCAGCCTTTCACTGTAAAGTCCAGCGATGAAAAGATCGCCACAGTGAAGGTTGAGAAGGAGAAGATCTCCGTTACAGGTGTCGCGGAGGGTTCTGCCACAATCTCTGTTGTGGACAAAGATCAGGCAACAGGTTCGTTTACCGTAACAGTAAAGACTGCGGTCGAGAAGTTGGAGTTCGACAAGGCTGAGGTCACTGTCGGTGTCGGTAAGGAAGATGTTGTCACAGTGAAGTCAGGTACCGCTCCATACACGGTTAAGGTTACTGATGAGGCAGTTGCGACTGCTACTGTGAAGGAATCAGCTATCACCGTGAAAGGTGTCAAGGCTGGAACAACCACAGTCTCTGTCACGGACAAGGACGGCAAGACCGGTGAGATTTCTGTTAAAGTAGAGTAATCAAAGAATCGATTTCATTTATTATTGAGAGAGGGATCCGCTCAGGCAGCGGCTCTCTCTCTTTGTTTCTGCTTCGCTTATTGGTACATGGACTAGCCTTTGGGTGGCCAAGTACCCTGCGAGAAGTGTTTGGTGCATGGAACGGCCTTCTGGTGTACAAAATGCCATGTGAGAAGAATTTGGTGCATGAAAAGACCCTCTGGTGTACCAAGTGCCCAAAGGGAAGTGACTGACCTTTGGGTGTACGTGGTGTTTCTGGTTTTGTCTCTTAACTCTGCTCTCTATCACTCTTGGAAGACATGATTGTATGCGGAGCCTTTTCACTCTACTCGCATACCGGGATTTGCACATGAACCCTTCCTCTCCCGTTCCGTGTGCGGTATTGATATTAAAAAACGGCCTCGCAGAATCCTGCAAAGCCGTTTTAGCGGAGAGAGCGAGATTCGAACTCGCGAGCCCCTTTGGGAGGCCACACGCTTTCCAGGCGTGCCTCTTCAGCCACTCG
>CAVKML010000047.1:0-16236 GCA_963657715.1 uncultured bacterium
ACCTACACCAGCCACTGCGTCTTCGCATTCAGCGTGAGGTAGTCTTTAGGAATATTTTCGGATCCTGATTCGTTTGGATCCACAAGCCGGAGAGGACTCTGGCGACCTGCGCTTCGCGCCCTGTCCGGGTAAATGGTCGCCAGAGTCCTCTCCGGCTTGATGGATAGTGTTCACTTTGGCTGTTAATCTTGACTAATATGATTTGTGGATCACGAAGTCTTATTACTTATATCCAGATTAGTGGGATTATATATCACCTGACTAACTTTTATTATGTTGTACTGATTTTCAGATTGTTGTAAATCAATTGCGTTTTGTGGTAATTGTTTGTGTGATGATCTGATAATTAATGATTTGGGCGAAGTGTCGGTTGGCTGCTCTATGAACCTCTCACATGTTGGCTAGAATCCGGCAATTCACGTCTCTGAAGAAACCCCGTATTCTAAGAGCGGAATTTTGACGTAAAGGCGCTCGTGAGTAAGCAATCATCCCTCTAAAAGCGTGAACGAGGCAAAATGCCGCTTGTATGAGAACGTTATAAAGACTCTAATTTTAGTGGGAAGTCCCTTTTCAAGAGAGAATGGATTTAGGCTAATGTGAATGAAAGTTGGCAATTTTCTGATGTGAGATAATGCATTTTACTGCAAAGCAATTGCCTACTTGTAGAAACTGAGTGAATAGGAGTAGAGTCAGCCTCTATATAATTGCCTTAGGATTTTTTGCTGTAAATTATTGATGGATAATTAATTGGATTTTTAGTAATATTGTTTGTACTTTGTAATGTGTTGATAATTAGTGATTAATACTGTTTGAAATGAGATTCCTGATTTTAGTCTTGCTTGTAATGTGTTGCTAATCAGAATAATGTAATTATGTGAAAGTGAAACTATTTATTTGGCATTTATCAATCTTTCTTCCGATATTTACGGCTGTAAAACTAATAATGAACTTCGGACATTCAAATAATGTAACTAATGTTGTTAGGGGAGATGATATTGTTGGATTGACTAATGGCGGGAGTGCAGACTATTTTAGGATTATTTACTGTGTCGCAAACTTCTATTCAAGGATACAATATAAGGGATCTTTTGTCAATCATACCCCAGTCCAGATATATCAATATGATGGCGTTGTTTTTACAAAGGTGCTGGTTCCCGGTTTAAGTTCGATGTCAAGGATGTTTTTCTCGGCTGACCGGGCCAGGTCTTGGGCACCAGTATCCACAAGGGCAGAGATTGATAATCAACTAGACAGCGTCTGGACTCCGGAAGGTGATGCGTGGTTCATGGCCGGATACGAAGACCGGATGGTTTCGTACTGCGTGGGCTATAAGGACGGGAAACGACAGGATTTCATCAAGATTATAAGGCCTAAATGAGGAACCGGCGATCATTATAATTTACGAATGACGTTGAGGCCGTCGCGGATGGGGAGTAGGACGGATTCGACACGGGGGTCGGAGACGACAAGGTCGTTGAAGGCGATGATGCCTTGGGTCTGTTTGTCTTTCGGGACGGGATCCTGCCAGAGTTTGCCGTCCCAGAGGACATCATCGGCGAGGATTAGGCCACCGGACTTTACCAGATTGAAGACCAGATTGTAGTAGGTGACATATTCCCGCTTGTTGGCATCCATATAGACAAGGTCGTAGGGCCCTTTCAAAGAGGAGAGAGTCTCGCATGCGTCCCCGATGTGGAGGGTGATCTTGTCCGCCACTCCGGCCCTTGACCAGCCCTCACGCATCAGATCCTCAAGCTCATCGTTGATTTCCAGTGTGTCGATATGCCCGTCTTCAGGAAGACCATAAGCCATACAGGTGGCGGAATAACCGGTAAAGGCACCGATCTCAAGGATGCGTTTGGCCCTTGAGATCTCTACGAGCATTGTCAGCAAACGTCCCTGAACCGCCCCCGAAAGCATCCGTGGGTAGTTCGTGTGGATGTTGGTCTGTTTCTCGATCCAGTCCAGAGCCTCGCTCTGACGGGACGAATGCTCTCGAAGATATTTGTCTGCCGGTGATTCCATATATTCATAAATTTTATGGCGGTTCTCTGCTTACAGGAAAATCAGTGAGGACGTGCTTTCGCGGTCGAAGATTTTTACCGCCGCGTTCCTTATGCCTTCGGCTGTCACCGCCTCGATCGCCTCAAGATTCTGTCTGTCAGTGAATATGGTTCCTAGCGACATGAGGCTCTTCCCCATCGAGAGACACTGCGCCTCTCCGTTGTCGGAACTGATGGCAAGCTGGCCGAGGATCTGCTTTTTCGCCGCCTTGAGCCTGACGGAGGAATATTCCTCATCCTGCATTTTCCTTATCACCTTCCAGACCGCGTCCAGACATTTCTCCAAGTTGTTCCGCTCGCATCCGAGGCTGATGGTCATTATGCCGGATTCGGTGTACTGTGAATATGCCGACTCTACACCGTAAACCCATCCGTTCTTCTCGCGCAAAAGGCTGTTCAGCAGGGAGTTGGATGCCGGCCCTCCGATGATGTTGCTCATCAAGATGGCCGCGAAACGCTCCTCATTGTTGTCAAGTGAAGGCGCGAAATTCCCGATGACCGCGTTGACCTCATGATTCCTTTTCTCGACCAACCTGTTGAAAGCCGGTCTCTGTGAGATCTGGGTGAGGACACGCAAACAGTTGGTCACCGGTTCTTTTGTGAACACTTTCCCAACCAGCCGGAGTACATTATCCTCCAATTTTTTCTCGTCAATGTCGGCCACTATCGTCAGGGCCATATTCGTTGGCACAAAATGTTCTTTTGTGAACTGTCTCAACTCTTTGCTCGTGATTTTTCTGACACTGGCCGCAGTCCCCAGAATCGAGCGTCCCAGAGGATGGCTCGCGAAAAGCTCTTCCTCGAACTTGTCATAGACATCATCGGCCGGGGAGTCCTTGTAAGAGTTGATCTCGTCGATCACCACTCCTTTTTCGATGGCGACCTCTTCTTCCGGGAATATAGGGCATGTGGCCAGTTCCAGAAGCAGGGAGGCCGCTTTGCCAAGATCCTCTTTCAGGACCGTGGAGTGGATCACAATCTCCTCTTTGGTTGTGAAGGCGTTCAGTTCTCCTCCAAGTTTGTCCAGATAACTGCTTATTACCCTTGCGCTCTTATGCTCCGTGCCTTTGAACAGGGTGTGTTCAGTGAAGTGGGCGATCCCGCTGTGGAAATCCCCCTCGTCCCTTGTCCCGCATTTGATTGTCAGTGAGCAATATCCTACCGCGTTGCCGCTCCTCTTGACCGCGTATCTCAATCCACAGTCAGCCGTCCCTACGATCATTATTTTCTTAGTAGTTTGATTGACTTGATGTCACTGGTGAGAAATCCCTTGCCACTCTTGGCTGTTATCTTATGCTTTTTGAAATAGTAAAGCTCATGATTGTCTGAACCGATGAGCATCTTGTAGCAGATGGAGCCGTTGACGGGTTCGGAAGGAGCCACGACATAGCTTACGACCGTGTTGAATGTGCCTTCCGAGAAGATCTCGTCAACCTCGTCCTCGTCTTCCTTGATGAGGAAGTCTTCATCAAGCGAACGTTTGGTCTGTTCGTCAACCTGAGGGGCGAAGTCCTCGGACCAGAAAAATATTCGTTTGATTTTCAATTTTTTGGTGTCCTTGGCTCCAAGGTTGGAATAGGCTTTCATCTCAGTGTCTGTGAGGCTGACGGTGTGTTCCTGAATGATTTTCAGGAAAGCCGGCAACATCACGAACTCCCGCCCCGAAGGATCTTCAGAAGATCTCAGCGGGAAGTTGACAACTTCGTACATGTCGTTAACCGATTCACCCTCACCTCCTTTGACAAGAGTCAGCATGTCTATGCCCGGTTCAGATTCCCTGCGGAACTGTCCTTTGACGACCATGAGAAAATAGAAGTCCGCGTTTCCCTTCAGCTTTTGGAATTCATCGTTCGTGCAGAACTCGTATGGTGAGACCGTCCACGTCGCGGCGACACTCTCCTTTAACGCCTCATCCAGAAACTCGTCCCCTGTCAAGACCACTTTAGTCGTCTTGGATGTGAAATCCTTCAGTTTTTCCCTTCTGGTTGTGATTTGTACCTGGCCGAAAACATCGGTGGTCAAAAGCAGCCCGGTGATGGTCCAGGCCAGTATTTTAAAGAATCGTCTCATGTCCTGTCGCTGTTTGTTTTTCAGTTTGTTTGTTCAAGATGGCATAGGAAGCGCCGGTTTTGCCGCCATTTGCGCCGACAAAAAACTCCATACTTCGTGCCGCTCGACACAAATGTACGAAATATTGCGTAAATTTGCCTTACAAAACTTGGCGCGGACAACCATTCCCTAAGATTTGTGCGTTATGTCAGACTACATAGTATCAGCAAGAAAGTATCGTCCTGACTCTTTTGAGACCCTGATCGGGCAGGACAACATCGCCCAGACCTTGAAGAACTCCATCATCAGGGGCAAACTGGCGCATGCCTATCTGTTCTGCGGTCCGCGCGGAGTGGGGAAGACAACCACTGCCAGAATATTCGCGAAAGCGATCAACTGCTCGAACCCTTCGCCGGACATGGAACCTTGCGGCGAATGTGAGTCGTGCCGGTCTTTTCAGGAGGGACGGTCCTATTGTATTCATGAATTGGACGCCGCGTCCAACAACAGTGTGGATGACATCAAGAATCTGATGGACCAGGTGCAGATTCCTCCGCAGGTGGGGAAGTACAGCGTGTTCATCATAGATGAGGTGCACATGCTGTCCACAGCCGCGTTCAACGCCTTCCTCAAGACGTTGGAGGAACCGCCGGCACATGCCATATTCATTCTTGCGACGACGGAGAAGCATAAAATCCTGCCGACGATTCTTTCACGTTGCCAGACTTACGATTTCAACAGGATTTCTGTGTCGGACATTGTGAGCAACCTTAGGATGATAGCGGGGAAGGAAGGTGTGAATGTTGACGATGAGTCTTTGCACGTTATAGCGCGGAAGGCCGACGGGGCGATGCGTGACGCGCTTACGATCTTTGACCAGACGGTGGCGTTCTGCGGGACCGATGTGAAGTATGAGGAGGTTTTGAAGAACCTGAATGTGCTTGACTACGACTATAGTTTCAACCTGGTGGACGCTTTTCTTGCTGGGGATTATGGCACGGCGCTGTTGAAGTTTGACGAGATTCTTTCCAAGGGGTTCAACGCGTTGCATTTCTGCGCGGCTTTGAGTTCACATTTCAGGGATCTGATGGTGACGAAGAATGGTGGACTGGGAGCATTGTTGGAGTTGCCGGATTCTTTGAAGTCCAGATATGTCGAACAGGCTTCACGATGCTCGCTGAAGTTTTTGTATGATGCTTTGACCATCACTTCTGCTTGCGAGGCCGGTTATAAGCAGGCGGTTAATCCTCGGCTTCATATTGAGTTTGCCTTGATGAAGCTTAGTTTCCTGATGAAGGCTCCGGAGGCCGGTGCTGTCAAGGCCCCTGTGGAAGCGGTACGGAAAGAGGAATCTGAACCAGTCAGACAAACTACCGAGCCTACAATTTCGGTCGCTGAGCCTGTGGTTCGACAAAGCTCACCAACCATCGAAGCGACTTCGGTTGGAACGACTGAAAGTACGGTCACTTCGACAAGCTCGGTGACCAACAGCGGCGTGGCGGCAGAGAATGTTGGTTCGCAGGTCGCTGCGGAGGAGAATCCCGCTCCGAGGGCGAGAAGGAAGCCGGTGAAGACCGGAGCGTCATTGTCGCTCAATTCGATAATCGAGGAGGAGGAGAACAAGAAGGTGGTAAAGGAAGCCACTGTGGTGGCCGATGTGATACCTGAGGACAATGCCGTGCTGGAGGCCTGGAAGGCAATTCCGGCCGAGAACGCCTCCAGCCCGAGACTCGCCAACACCCTTCAGAACGCCGAAGTCAGCATTGAGATGAAGGATGGCTACAAGAAGTTTACGTTCAAGGTCAGCAACGCCGCTCAGGAGAAATGGATCCGTGAGAATCGCCTCATGGATTTGGAAGGAAATTTGCGGAAGAAGGTCGGATCTTCAAGAATCCGTCTTGAGGTGGATGTCCTGCCGGTTAAGGACAAAGGTGTGCAGCCTTACACCGATCAGGAAAAGGCGACCGTCCTGATGGGGCAGAACGGGGAGGTACAGAATCTGGTCAAGGATTTCGGCCTTGAGACAAGATAGTGATTGACAATTAGATTTGAGATAAGATGAAACTTCATTGCGAGAACCTCGTCAAGAAATATGGCATCAGAACAGTCGTGAAAGGCGTTTCGATGGAGATTAACCAAGGGGAGATCGTGGGATTCCTCGGCCCGAACGGAGCGGGGAAGACCACCAGTTTCTACATGATTACAGGACAGATTGTTCCGAACGGTGGGCGAGTGTTCCTTGATGATGAGGACATCACCGAGCTTCCTATGTACAAAAGAGCCCAGAAGGGAGTCGGCTATCTGCCTCAAGAGGCCTCTGTGTTCCGTAAGATGTCAGTTGAAGACAACATCATGTCCGTGATGGAGATGTCGGATATGTCCAAGGCTGAGAGACAGGAGAGGCTTGAGGACTTGATCAATGAGTTCAACCTCTCGAAGGTGCGCAAGAGCCTTGGAATCCAGTTGTCCGGAGGTGAGCGTCGTCGTTGCGAGATCGCCCGCGCCCTTGCCATCGACCCGAAGTTCATCCTTTTGGACGAGCCGTTCGCCGGGGTCGATCCGATCGCCGTGGAGGACATCCAGTTCATCATCGCCAAACTCAAGTACAAAGACATCGGTGTCATCATCACCGACCATAATGTCGGTGAGACCCTTGCGATCACCGACCGCGCCTACCTGCTCTATGAAGGAACTATCCTTCAGCAGGGCACTCCGGAATCCCTTGCCGCCGACGAGGACGTGCGTACCAAGTACCTTGGCTCCGGCTTCGTCCTGAAGAAGTCCGTTTCCGTCGAGCGCGCCAAAGCCGAGCACGCCGCCCTTGAGGCCGCCCGTGCCGCCAAGGCAGCGTCAGTGACGGAGCCTGTTGCCACGGAAGAACAATCTTTGTGACTGAATATTATTGCATGAATAAAACCCGGTTGCCACTTGGCTTCCGGGTTTATTGCTATTTCTCCGATTTTGTGATCTCGGCCATGACCTTTTCGGCTTTGGCGTAGCCGTTGGCTGGGGCTTTCCACATGAAAGCCACGACTATAGCACCGACAAGACCGATTATCACGGAGACGAGGAAGACGGAATCCCAGCCGAAACGCTCGGCGAGGTAGCCGAAGGTCACACCGGAGATGGCGGTGCTGGCGTATCCGAATATTCCTAAAATGCCGTTGGCGGTGGCGCAGGCATGCTTTGTCGCCTGCTGTGAGGCTGATGTGCCGAGAAGAGCCTGCGGACCGTAGATGAAGAAGCTGGAAAGGCAGATGAATATGGCGGAGAGCCATGGCATCCCGGCAGGGGACTTCCAGAACAGGAAGAATGATAGGGTAGCACCGACCGTGCAGATAAAACAGGTTCTGTGCGCCCGGCTTGCCATGAACTTGTCCGTGAACCATCCGGCCAGCAACATTCCGGCGATGCCTCCGACCAACTCAGAGGCTGCCACAACGGTGCCGGCTGTGGAAATCTCCATGCCTTTGTACTGGGTCAGGAATGTCGCTCCCCAGTCAAGGATTGTGAAACGTACCACATATATGCAGAAATTGGACACGGCCAGAATCCAGATCAACGGGTTGGCAAATACCATGCGGTTGACAAAGGATTTGAAGGACTTCCCGGACATGTTGTCGGTAAGCGAAGTTTCAGAGGCCCTGTCTTCAGACTTCTCATCCTTGTCCATGTCTTCGATCTCAGGAAGCCCGACGGACGACGGGGTGTCTTTCAGGGTGAAGAACAGGGCGACGGCTCCAACGAGGGCGATGGCGGCAGGGACAGCGAAGCAGAGTTGCCAGGCGCTGTAGCCATAGTGCTTGAGCAGGAACCCGCAGATCACACTGATAAGTCCGGCTCCAATGGAGTGGGAAGCGTTCCAGATGGACTGCTTGGTGGCGAGTTCGGAAGGCCTGATCCAGTGGCACATAAGGCTGATGCATGGCGGCACGCCCATGCCCTGGAAATAGCCGTTGAGAACCCACAGGGTGCCGATTATGTAAACCAGCGTCATTGTGGCTTTGCCCTCGGTGTCCAGCACATTCATGAACGAGTTCATGGACGGACTGAAGCAGATCGCGAGGTTGGTGACGGCTGACAGCACCAGTCCAAGGGTCATAAGCTTCCTGCGGCTGAACCTGTCTGCCAGAAAACCATTGACGAAACGGGAAATCCCATAGATGATGCCGTTAAGGGTCAAGAATATACCCAGCTGGACCTTGGATATCCCCAACTCCGCCTCAAGTGCGGGCATGACCACGCTGAAATGTTTTCTTACGAAATAGTACAGCGCATATCCGATCATCAAGGTGATAAGAGTCCGCCACTGCCAATAGTTATACTTCTTTTCTGTCTGCTTGTCCATGTGTCCTTAATTAATTATGTCAACTGATCTTCTCCCGGTGCCGGGAGTGCGAATCCAACAAAGTTAGGTATTTTTAGGAGATATTCAATAATTGGGTGAAAAAGACTATCTTTGTTGAAATTTCCGGGAATTTCCGGAGTATCGTAATATGATGACACCAGAACAAAAAAAACAATTTCAGTATTGGCAGTGGCGCACAATCATCGGGACGATGATCGGCTACTCGATTTTCTATCTTGTACGCAAGAATTTCTCATTCGCAATCCCGGGTCTGACCGCTGAATATGGCATCACCAAGGCCACGTTCGGAGCGATCCTCGCCATCGCGAGCTTCATCTACGGCGTGTCCAAGTTGGTGAACGGCTTTCTGGCTGACCGTCTTAACGGTAGATGGCATCTGGTGACAGGTCTGTCCGTCAGCGCGTTCGTGAACATCCTGTTCGGAGCCGGCGCCATGATCTGCGCATTCCTTACGGGAGCGTCTGGAGGGCCTAAGTTCGTCCAGTATCTCGTGATACTGTTTGGCATATTGTACGTGATCAACAATGTGTTCCAAGGATGCGGATTCCCTCCATGCAACCGTCTGATAACGCATTGGGTCCCACCTCACGAGCTGGCTACCAAGATGTCCATCTGGAACACTTCGCACTCAGTCGGTGCGTTCATCGCGGCGGTTCTTTGCGGTTATATCATGGGACATACAGGCGCGGACATGAGCGCTGATCCTGAGATGCGGGCCCGTGTCGTGGAGAACACGGCCAATGTCACTTCCTCCATGGACCCTGCCGCCGCACAGGCTTACGTTGATAGCACCCTGCACAACATCGGAGCATGGCAATGGGCCTTCTGGATCCCGGCCGCGATCGCTGTGTTGGGCGTGATCTTCATCATCGTCACGCTTAGAGACACACCTAAGTCGGTCGGTCTTCCTGAACTTGAGGGAACAGCGGCGTCTGATTCGAAGGATGACGCCAAAGAGTTCAGGCAGTTCCTCATCAACAAGGTGATCAAGAATCCCGTGGTCTGGACTCTTGCATTGGCGAACTTCTTTGTCTATATCGTCCGTCTGGCCGTGCTTGACTGGGGACCATCATTCCTTCAGGAAAGCCGTGGACTGTCTCCTGCGCTTTCCGCCTGGACGGTCGCCATCTTTGAAGCGTTTGGTGTGGTCGGAATGCTTGTGGCCGGTGTTGTCTCCGACAAGATATTCCACAGCAGGGCGCAGAGAACCTGCGTGCTGTGCATGCTGGGCGTGACAGTGGCTGTCGCCACTTTCTGCTTCCTTCCGGCTTCAACCAATCCCGTTGTCCTGATGCTGGTGCTTGCGCTGGGTGGATTCTTTCTCTATGGGCCTCAGGCTCTTATCGGAGTGATCGCATCCAATCAGGTCACCCGCCGCGGAGCCTCATCAGCCAACGGAATCATCGGATTTGTGTCATACCTCAGCCCGATCGTCTCCGGATTCGTGTTCGGACACATCGCCGACAATCCTAAGTTCGGTTGGGAAGGAGTGTTCAAGATCATGATTGTGGTCGCCATCCTTGGCCTTGTCACCCTTCTGACCCTTTGGAACAAGAAGACCGACGGGTACGAGACCAGCGAGGAATAGGAGATTTCTGAATATTCATAAAACAATACCGCCGCGAAGTTGCGATTCTTCACGGCGGTTTTTATATTCAATGAATATTTTCTATTTCGCGTCGAAGGCGAAGATGTGTGCCTGCTCGGCTCCCCATGTGGAGGTCACGACGAGGCGCAGTTCCTTGGCCTTGACAGGCTCGTTGAATTTGATGTGCCTCAGACGGAGGTAGTTGTCCGTGTCCTCGTAGAGGGTGATCCATTCGTTCTTGACCTTGGCTTCGACCTTGAAGCCCTTGGCCATCATCTTAGGCATCTCGACACGCTCCGTGGTAGCTTCCAGCTTGCGCATCCTCTTGCTTCTGTACTTGAAATCAGAGTCGAAAATGATGCGGACACCGTTAAGGGTGACAGGCTTCTTCCAGCTGTAAACGATGCTCTCGTCACCGGGAGCGACCCAGACACCGTTGTCCTCACCGTCCCATTTGCGGTCGATGCCGTTGCGCAGGGGCAGATTGGTGTCGGCTGTGGTGGCGGACATCGTGAGCTCTGACGGCTTTCTCCATCTGTATGGCAGCATGCTGTCATCGTCCTCAAGCATGTCTTGAAGCTCTGCGATGTGATCCTTGCGGATTTCTGCAGGGATCGTGCCGTATTTGATGGCGAGAGCGGCACCTGTGCCTGCGGCCTGTCCGAGAAGAGCTGTGGTTGACATCACTCTGGTGGATGAAAGACCCATGTGGGTGGCTGAGATGTCACGTCCCGCGAACATCAGGTTCGGTACGTTGACAGAATAGAGGCAGTCGAACGGAATCCCGAAGCGTTCAGGTGTCGTGTGCTCGACCGAGAATATTCCTTTCCTGTGGAAAGCATCCGGATGGTGGTTGTCCAAGGTCCATCCGCCGTAGGCGATCACGTCAGGGAAATGCCCTCCTGACATCACGTCGTGCTGAGTCAGGATGTGCGGACCGATGTAACGGGTGGACTCGCGCTTGCCAGGAAGCGAGCCGATCCAGTCGAGGTCGTAGTTCTTGCATCGGCCGTCAGGATGGTTTTTCATATATTCCCAGACACCATAGGCGATGCGCTTGAGCTCGTACTGTATGTCGTTGGCATCGAAGATCGTGTTCAGGTTGCCGCCGAACTCGATCCACCAGAAGTTGTTGTCCCTCGGGAAAGGCTTCTTGTAGTTGAACTTCACTCCCGGAATCGTTGACTTCGGTTTGTCGTAGTTGAAATCGTCGTCCGTGAAATGATAGGCCCATTCAGGAGCTGTGAAAGGATGATCCTCCTTGGTCTTGCGGAGCTGGAGCAGGATGGAGTTTCCCATGGTCTTAGCGTCGCCGCCCTCGTCAAGGAATGTCTCGTCAAACTCGCTTGGAAGCTCGCGGCCATGGCGGTATTTCGCTCCGGAGAGGCGTAATATTCCGTCGCCGGTGCAGTCCGCGAAGATAGTTCCTTTTATCAGGTATCTTGTGTAGGCGTTGATGTTCCATGCTTTCACGGCGGCGATTCTGTCTCCGTCCATCACGACATCCTCCACCGAAGTGTTGAGGAGAAGCTTGATGTTCGGCTCCATGACCACTGTGGAATATATCGCGTCATCCCAGAGGGTGTAGCGGAGAAGCGGGTTGAAGCGGAAATTCCTCAACTGCATTTCCTCCAGCAGACCGGCCTCGGCGTTCTGGTCACCTTTCGCCCCGACAATCCCCATTCTGACCTCGCTGGAGGCGTTTCCTCCGAGGACTGGCCTGTCCTGCACGAGTATCACGGTGGCTCCGTGTCTCGCCGCTGACACGGCAGCGCATACTCCGGCCAGTCCGCCGCCGGCGACAACGATGTCCGCGTTTAGTTCTACATCTTTGATCGTCTGTGCGTTACGTTCTGTCAGCATGCCTTGCGCATAGGCCGATGTCGAGGTGAGCGGCATCAAAACAGCCGTTAACGCCCCGGCAATGATTCTGGATAATTTTCTTGTCATTTTCTGTCAGTGTTATTTTTCTTCAAAATTAGCCAAAATATCACTATGAGACAATTATTCCGCCGATTTTCGTAACTTTGCAAGATGGTTGACCTATACAGATCAGCCGCTATTAACTAACTACAATAACATGCCGACGGATTTTGCCTGATGCTGAATGCGCCGGCGGAAAAAGTCAAAGAAACAATGAAAACAGCAATTCAGTTCGGTGCCGGAAACATCGGCCGTGGATTCATCGGCGCGGTGCTCTCAAAATCAGGCTATCAGGTAGTGTTTGCGGATGTCAACAAAGAGATTGTTGACAGGATCAATGCGGACGGACAATATACCGTGCACATCAAGGATGTGGAGAGTGAGGATATTCTCATCTCTGGGGTTTCGGCTGTGGATTCGTCAACGGATGCTGTGGTGGAGAAAATCAAGGAGGCTGAGCTGATCACGACGGCTGTGGGTCTCAGAATCCTCCAGTTCATCGCTCCGGCGATCGCCAAAGGCATCATTGCCCGCAAGGATTCTGGAATAGAGGCTCCGCTGAACATCATCGCCTGCGAGAACGGCCTTATGGCGTCCTCTCGTCTCAAGGAGGCTGTCTATTCTCATCTGGATGAGGCGCAGAAGGCTTGGTGCGCTGAGCACGTGGGTTTCCCGGACTGCTCTGTGGACCGCATTGTGCCTCCGGTGAGAAGCGAGAATCCTATCGATGTGGCTGTGGAGAGATTCTATGAGTGGAATGTGGAGGAGAAGGCCTTTGTCGGCCCGGCTCCAAAGGTTGAGGGAATGAATATGGCGGACAACCTCCTTGCCTACATTGAACGTAAGTTATTCACCCTGAACACCGGCCATGCCATCACTGCATATCTCGGCAAGATGAAGGGATGCACGACGATTACAGACAGTATCGCTGTCCCTGAGGTTTACGAGACAGTCCATGCCGCCATGCAGCAGAGCGGTGAGGCCCTTGTGAAGCAATTCGGCTTCAATCACGAGGCGCATTTCAAGTACATCGAAAAAATCATCGGACGTTTCCGCAACCCTTATCTTCAGGATGACGTGAACCGCGTCGGTCGCGAGCCTATGCGCAAGCTCTCTCCGGACGACAGACTGGTCAAGCCGGCAATGACCGCCAAGGGCTTTGGTCTTCCTTACGACAAGATTTTGCTTGGTGTCGGCGCGGCCCTGCATTTCGACAACCCTGAGGATCCTCAGAGTGTCCAGATGCTTGACCTGATCAAGTCAAAGGGACTGGAGGCGGCGGTTTCCGAGATCACCGGAATCAAGACGGATGACCCTATGGTGGCGGAGATTGTCAATGCCTACAAAGAGGTTGAAAGAATATAAAAGTGCCACTTTAGTGAACTTTGCCCTTTACAACTATTGAGTTGACAAAGAGATTGCTTTGTAAGAATATTCAAATTACATGAAACGTATATTATCATTTTTGCTGCTGGTCAGCATGGCTGTGGCGGCGGGCGCGCAGATCAAAGTGAACTGTGGCCCTTATCTGCAGAACGTCACCGAGAATAGTTTCACGGTGGTTTGGACTACCAACGGTCCGGCTGTGGGCTGGATTGAGGTTGCTCCGAACGACGGGACGAACTTCTACAATGTGGAGAGACCTAAATATTTCGACCTCAGGGGAATGGGTCGTAAGCCGATCGGCACCCTCCACAAGGTGACGGTCTCCGGGCTGAAGCCTGGCACTACCTACAGGTACCGCGTGATGTGTCAGGGTGTTCTCTCACAGGAGAACAGAGCCAGGATTCTCTACGACGAGGGCTATGGGCTGGATTTGAAGAAAAGGCCTACCAAAGTGACCACCAAGGCTCTTGAATATGACAAGGTCAAGTTCGCCGTGGTGAATGACATGCATGAGCACGATTCCGTGATGCAGGTCCTTTTCAAG
Organism: uncultured bacterium; assembly: GCA_963657715.1. Lineage (GTDB taxonomy): Bacteria > Bacteroidota > Bacteroidia > Bacteroidales > UBA932 > Cryptobacteroides. Next base: position 13,923 of record CAVKML010000047.1, read on the forward strand.
GATGCCAAGGACAAGTACGATTTTGTCTGCTTCAACGGGGACATGACTTCGGCTATAGACAGCGTGGCCGAGATCCGCATGCACTACATGAACACAGCGTCCAAGCTTTTCGCTTCGGACACTCCGCTCTACCTCTGTCGAGGCAATCATGAGTACAGAGGCAACGATGCCATCAAGTACCTTGACTATTACCAAACTTCAACAGGAAGGACATATTACACAGCCTCTTATGGGAAATATTTCTTCCTGTTCCTTGATTCTGGTGAGGACAAGGTTGACAGTGACATAAGGAATCTGAACATCATGATCACCGAGGATTATCTGAAAGAAGAAGCCGAATGGCTGAAAGGTGTCGTGGCGAGCGATGAATATAAGAACGCTGAGATGAGAATCGCGTTCTGCCATATTCCTCCGTCCGAAAAGGGGTGGCACGGCAATGTGATGGTCAGCAAGTATTTCGTCCCGCTTCTGAACGGAACAGGCCTTGACCTGATGCTTTGCGCTCATATTCATAAATACCGCTTCAATGAGGCGAACACCATCGGAGCTGACTTCCCTGTCCTCTGCAACGCCAACAGGCAGCGTATCGATGCGGTGGTTGACAAGAGCGGCATCCATCTGGACTTCTTCGACGAGACCGGCGCCAAGATCAAGAGCATGAAGTTCGACAAGAAAAAGTAGTGCGATTGTAATCAAAGCGGAAAAGACTCTGGAAACCTACGCTTCGCGCCCTATCCGGGTAAAGGGTTTCCAGAGTCTTTTCCGCTTTGAAGCTTCTCTTGGAATCTATTATTTGATTCCGTATTTCTTCAGGATCTTCTTTATTGGCTTCTCGATGGACTTGGCCCAGAGGGTGTAGCCATAGTCAGATGGGTGAATTCCATCGACCGTGGCCTCGTGGTCCTTTGACGTGGCGCAGGTTGTCTTGATGTAATAGACGTTATTGTACTTCTTTACGGCTATGTCCATCAGGCTGTCCGCCATAGCTATTTTTTCACTCTCGTTCCTGTCTCTGTCCGTGTTGTAGTTGCGGTACTCGCGGTAGATTGTGCGTTGGAAGATGAGAGGAATGTCAGGATGCGCTTTCTGGATTCTCTCGATGAACGGGAAGAGCCTTTCCTTGATCATCGGAGCTTCAGGGTTGGAGAATCCGTCGAAAACGAGCGCGTCCACATCTGCGGCGCAGAGCACATCGGCAAAGTAAGTTTGTAGCTTGCTGTTGCCTGAGCATCCGAGGCTGAGGAACTGGAGGCCTGTCATTCGGCTCAGCTGGTCAGGGTAGGACATTCCGGCTCTGGAAGTGCTGGTTCCGTGCGTGAAGCTTGATCCGAATATTCCGATTCTGTGGCGGAAAGGATTGTCGATGGCTTCGATGGTGGCATTTTTCTCGGTTCCGATCTTGATTGAAGACTCTTCGCTGAAGACCGGAAGGTAGAGAAGGCACTCGTGCATAGTACCGTCCATATCCTTGATGAGAGTCACATTCTCATCAGGCTTGTTGTCCTTGGCAACGGCGGACGCGGCCCAAAGCCATTTTCCATCTTTCTTGATGTAGAGGTCGTAGCCACGTGCGGACAATCCGCCTGTGTTGACAGGGAAGCTTCTGTCCTCGTACTTGGTCTTGATGGTGATGACCTTGGAGTCGGTCTTGAATGCAACCGAGAGTCCGGCGGACATTCTGACCTGCTTGTTCTCGCTCTTTGTGAACCCCTTGAATTTCACCGTGTCAACCCTGTGGTAAGGGTTAGGTGTGTCCGGCATGAGTTTGCCCACCATTGTGAGGTTTGAGGCCTCTGTGAAGTTGTACTCCACTTTCTTGCTCTGTGCCGTCGCTGTGAAAACGGCAAGAGACAGCATCAGTGCTGCGGTTAATCTTTTCATGATATTATTTGATTTTTTTGGTTTATCGACCAAAATCAGGATATTTCGGAATCTACTTGAATGCCGAGATTTGCTCGGCGGTCAACCCTGTAACACTGACGATCTGCTCAATAGGCATACCGATGGACAGCAGTGACTTGGCCACTTTAATCATGCCATCTGCCATACCTTTAGCTACGCCCTCAGCCATACCCTCAGCCATACCCTTGGCCATACCTTCGGCTATACCCTTGGCCATACCCTTGGCCATGCCATCAGCAACTCCTTTGGCCTCTCCGTCGGCGTACCCCGCCTCGAAGCCCTTGCGCTCGGCGAACACGCGCTGAGCCAGAATGTCCCTCTCGTTCATCTTGTCAATCTCGTATTTAAGTTTCTTCACTTTGTCGAACGCCGCCACCTCGCACGCCTGAGCGAGCCGTCTGGAGATCCCTCC
>CAVKML010000048.1:0-15293 GCA_963657715.1 uncultured bacterium
TTGCTGCCACTTTTGTGTTATTGCAGGGGCCTCACGTAGTTGGTCGGAGGCTTACGTTCTAATTGATTTAGGAATATACAAACAAAGGCGATTGAATATCTTTCAGTCGCCTTTATTTATCATATTTCCTTATATTCCATAGCCGAATATTTAATGCGGCAGACTTCCGCGCTGCGCGCTCCATCCCGTCCCGCCTACGGCGGTCCACCCGTTCATATGGCCACGGGCGGCCAAGGTCTGCCACACCAAATATTCGGATAAAAGAAACAGATTGAAATAATATATTCTTAGGCTATAGTTATTTCTTCTAAGACAACTTTCAAGTTAATCAGAGATATTACACTTATTCAACTGAATGGCAGTTGCCGCAAGCGACTTTGGCTCCCGAAGAGGGAGGTCGTGAGCGATTAATGAAGGTCCAGTGGACCTTCATAGCGAGCAGCACGGAGTGGGGAGGATCGCTGGAGGTAACTGCCATTCAGTTGAATCAAATCTGAAATCAATACTGATCCCAGGACTTGATCTGGATGTCGTTGATTGTGGTGGAGCAAAAGGCGCGGATGAACGCGGTAGCCAAGCGGGCATTGGTGAAGAGGGTGACGTTAAAGTCTATGGCCGCCCTTCTGATCTGGTAGCCGTTGGAAAGTTCCAGTGCAGAGAAGTTTTTCGGGATGTTGATCACCATGTCAACTTCTTTGTTCTGAATCATCTCCAGCGCCGGCTTGAACCTTCCCTTGAAGTTGGGGTTGTTACATTCGCTCGGCCAGAGTACCTTGGTCGCAGGAACGCTATTCTCGACAAGATACTTGTACGTGCCACCTGTGGCGTAAAGCTCATAACCTTTCTCAACGAGAAGACGGCAAGCCATCAGCATGTCTGCCTTCTGGAGCGGATCACCAGTCGAAAGCAGGACTCTCTTCTCCGGAATCCTCTGCCCTACAGAAAGCACAGACTTCAGCAGAGCCTCATTAAGGTCATCGCCCAGACAGCCGACCTCGCCGGTCGAAGACATGTCCACACCCAGCATAGGGTCAGCCTCCTCAAGTCTCGCGAACGAGAACTGTGAGGACTTCACACCGACATAGTCAAGGTCAAAGGCACTCTTCTGAGGGGCCGCGGGATGAAGACCGAGCATGACCTTGGTCGCCAGCTCGATGAAATCAATCTTAAGCACTTTGGACACGAAAGGGAAACTTCTTGAAGCTCTCAAGTTGCACTCAATCACCTTGATGGCGTTCTCCTTGGCAAGGAATTGAATGTTGAACGGACCTGAGATGCTGAGCGCTCCGGCAATTGCACGGGCGATCTTCTTGATCCTGCGCACGGTCTCCACGTACAGCTTCTGCGGAGGAAATTGGATTGTGGCGTCACCGGAATGGACGCCGGCATATTCAATGTGCTCCGAGATCGCGTAGGCGAGGATTTCACCATTGTCAGCCACAGCGTCGAACTCGATCTCCTTGCTCCGCATATAAAACTTGCTGATCACAACCGGGTGTTCCTGAGACACTTCCGCGGCAAGGCTGAGGAAGTGACGGAGCTTCTCCTCGTCGTGGCAGACGTTCATCGCGGCTCCGGAAAGCACATATGATGGCCTGACAAGAACAGGGAAACCTACTTTCTTGATGAAGTTGTCAACCTCGTCAACTGTGGTAAGCTCGCTCCATTCCGGTTGATCGACACCAAGACTGTCCACGATGCTGGAGAACTTATGACGATCCTCGGCCTTGTCGATGTCCTCGGCGGCCGTGCCGAGAATCGGAACGTTATGCTTATGGAGTTTGAGGGCAAGGTTGTTCGGAATCTGGCCACCCACAGAGACAACTACTCCGTGCGGATTCTCAAGATCAATGATGTCCATAACCCTTTCAAAGGTAAGCTCATCGAAGTAGAGCCTGTCGCACATGTCGTAGTCGGTGGAGACTGTCTCCGGGTTGTAGTTGATCAGCACTCCCCTGTAGCCCTGCTTCTGGATTGTCTGAAGGCAAGTCACCGAACACCAGTCAAACTCAACTGACGAACCGATTCTGTAGGCTCCAGAGCCGAGAACGATCACGGATTTGCCATCATTCTCATATTCAATGTCGCTCTTTGTGCCGTTGTAGGTCAGATAGAGGTAGTTCGTCTGAGCCGGGAATTCGGCGGCTAGAGTGTCTATCTGCTTGACAACAGGGACAATGCCGAGAGATTTCCTATATTCACGTACTTTGTCCATGTTAGCCGTGACAACTCCGCCGTCCTTCCACACGGCTCTCTGGATCTGGAAATCGGAAAAGCCTTCCTGCTTGGCGAGGCGGAGGAGTTCAGTCGGCATGTCCTCAAGCTTGTCGTACGAGTTCATGTCCTCGTAGGTCTTGACAATGTTCTCCAGCTTGTTCAGGAACCATTTGTCTATCTTGGTGAGGTCGTGGATCTGATCTACAGTGTACCCGGCACGCATTGCCTTGGAAATCACAAAGATTCGCTTGTCGGTCGGCTCGCGGAGAGCCTCGTCCACGTCAGCGACCTGAAACTCCTTGTTGCCGACGAATCCATGCGCTCCCTGACCTATCATCCTGAGGCCTTTCTGGATGGCCTCTTCGAAGCTGCGGCCGATGGCCATGACCTCGCCGACGGACTTCATCGAGGATCCGATCTTGCGGGAAACGCCATGGAACTTGCTGAGATCCCAGCGAGGAATCTTGCAGACGATGTAGTCAAGAGCCGGCTCGAAGAAGGCAGGAGTGGTCTTGGTCACAGAGTTCTTGAGATCGAACAGGCCGTAGCCCAAGCCAAGTTTCGCTGCCACAAAAGCGAGCGGATAGCCGGTAGCCTTGGAGGCCAGAGCTGAAGAACGGCTCAGACGGGCGTTGACTTCGATGACACGATAGTCCATCGCATCCGGGTCATAGGCGTACTGTACGTTACACTCGCCCACGATTCCGATGTGGCGGACAATCTTGATGGAGAGTTCGCGCAGGAAATAATAGTCGTTGTTGGACAAGGTCTGGGACGGAGCCACAACGATGCTCTCTCCGGTGTGGATTCCGAGCGGGTCGAAATTCTCCATATTGCAGACGGTGATGCAGTTGTCGTAGCGGTCGCGGACAACTTCATACTCAATTTCCTTCCATCCCTTAAGTGACTTTTCCACAAGTACTTGAGGAGAGAATGAGAAAGCTTTCTCACAGAGTTCGTCAAGCTGCTCGTCGTTGTCGCAGAATCCGGAGCCGAGTCCTCCGAGGGCGTATGCGGCACGGACGATGAGCGGGAATCCGAGTTCGTGCGCGGCCTTGCGTGCTTCCTCAATGTTGGATGCAGGGTGGGATTTGATGGTCTTTACGCCAATCTCGTCCAGCTTCTTGATGAAGAGGTCGCGATCTTCGGTGTCCATAATCGCCTGTACAGGTGTGCCGAGCACCTTAACCTTGTACTTGTCCAGAATTCCATTCTCGTAAAGCTCAACTCCGCAGTTAAGTGCGGTCTGGCCACCAAATGAGAGTAGAATGCCCTGAGGCTGCTCCTTGGCGATGACTTTCTCGACGAAGAACGGAGTGACCGGCAGGAAGTAAATCTTGTCGGCGACACCTTCCGAAGTCTGCACGGTGGCGATGTTCGGGTTGATGAGGACAGTCTCGATGCCTTCCTCGCGGAGAGCCTTGAGAGCCTGTGAGCCGGAGTAGTCAAACTCGCCGGCCTGACCGATCTTTAGAGCACCAGATCCGAGAATGATGACTTTCTTTATATTTGTGTTTTTCATAAACTCTTCTTTTAGCAAATGTTACAACTTGCTGATAAACTCATCAAACAAGAAATTGGTATCGGTCGGGCCGCTGGAGGCTTCCGGATGGAACTGAACCGAGCAGAAAGGCTTGGTCTTGTGGCGGATTCCTTCGTTGGTGCCGTCATTCATATTCACGAACCAAGGCTCCCAGTCTGCTCCGAGCGTCTTGTCATCCACGGCGAATCCGTGGTTCTGAGAAGTGATGAAGCAGCGGTTTGTACCAATCATGCGGACAGGCTGGTTGTGGCTGCGGTGGCCGTACTTTAATTTATAGGTGTTGGCTCCGCCGGCCCTCGCCAGCAGCTGGTTGCCCATACATATTCCGAAAATTGGCTTGTCGCCTTCCATCGCCTTGCGAAGGTTTGCTACAGTGACATTGCAGAACTGAGGGTTGCCAGGGCCGTTCGAGATGAAGAGTCCGTCGTAGTCAAGTTTATTGAAATCGTAGTCCCAAGGCACTCTGACGACTTTCACTCCCCTTTCCATGAAGCATCTGAGGATGTTGTGCTTCACGCCGCAGTCCACCATCACGACAGTCTTGGAGCCGCTGCCATATTCAATGACATCCTTGCAGCTGACGATGGCGATCTGGTTGGCGAGGTTCGGGTCGTCGATCGGGAAATCCTTCTCAACGCCGTCAGGAACTATCATTCCGAGCATTGAGCCTTTCTCTCTCAGAAGCTGGGTCACGGCGCGGGTGTCGATTCCGAATATTCCCGGAATTTTCTGCTCCTTGAGCCATTCGTCCAGACTCTTGACAGCGTCCCAATGGCTGTAGTCGAAGGAGTAGTCACTGATGACAACTCCCCTCACCCAAATTTTTTCGGATTCAAAGTTCTTTGAGATTCCGAGTTCATCCGATCCTTCCCCTGGAACACCATAATTACCTATCAATGGGTAGGTAACGCATAGGATTTGCCCCGAGTAAGATGGGTCTGTCAGGCTCTCGGGGTAGCCTACCATCGCGGTCGAGAATACGACTTCACCGTCGCACGGGCCGTCGTAGCCGAAGGAAAACCCACGGAACTCCGCTCCGTTCTCCAATCTAAGTGTCGCGCCTTTTCTTGAATTCATTTCCTTGTCAATATTTTTTGACTTATACTTTAATTCCAACTTTTCCTAAAACTGACTTTCCTCATTTCCTTCCACCCCTCAGTCGCTTCGCGCCAGCTCCCGGTGGGAGCGCCACCCTCCACCGCCTCCCTCGCTGGGAGGCCCTGTCGGCACAGCGTGCCTCCGATTCTTGTTCAGGTGGCTGAGTGATTCAAAAAAAACGACCATCTCAAACAATGATGAAATGGTCGGTGAAAGTCAATGAAAGAACATTCCCACTGTGCATCCTTTGACGCACTGCCGCTCTGAGGTATTGAAATCACATCAAGCATCATGGAAGTTCGTTTCTTTTGCAAATGTACGCAAAAAAAAAGGAATAGTGGCAAAATATTCAATGAATATAAATTCATCGCCTTCTTTTAGAGGCAAGGTGGAATATTCCAATCAACAAGAACGTCAGAGCTTCGGTTGCCGGAAGCGCAAGCCATATTCCGTCAACACCTGCGAAAAGCGGGATAATCATAAAGCATGGCACAAGGAATATGATTCCGCGCGATAGTGAGAATATGGTCGCCGGAAGTGCGCTCTCAACACTCTGATAATAGCCGATGGCAGCCACATTCACAATGGACAGAGTGAATCCAATCGCCATAAGCGGCACTCCATGAGCCGCTATTGAATATGCAGGAGCGTCTTTGCTGAGAAACAGGGCGGCCACGTGGCTGATTCCGAATGCAAGAGCTAGCGAGACCACGATTCCTAGTCCCAATGCTGTGAGAAGCGACACCTTGCGTGCCTCAAGCACACGGCTTCGGTTGCCGGCTCCGTGATTGAAACTGATGATCGGCTGAGCGGACTGGGAGATTGCGTTTCCGGTCATGAAGATGAAAGGCATAATGTAGCAGGCTATAGAGAAGGCCGCGACACCATCCTCTCCTAAATATTTCATAAATACGTAGTTGCCAACGAACATCAGCATCGAGATGCTGATCTCTCCGAGGAACGCAGACAGTCCGAGACGAAATTGATACCATAGGTTGCGCAATGACAGGAAGAGGCTTTTCCAAGACATCTTCAATTGGTAGAGCCTCATAGTCTTGGATAGGAATATTATGTAGAACAGCACCATAAGGCCTCCGGTCCAACAGCCGATGGCCGTGGCTATAGCTACTCCTTCTAGTCCTTTATCTAAAATGAACAAGAACACATAGTCCAACACGACGTTGACTATTGATGGAATCGCTGAAGCTGCCGAAGCGTATTTCGGAGAACCATCCAGACGGATTATCAGAAGGCCTACTGATTGGAGAAACAGTGCGCAGAATGCGTATGCCAACCATTTCTGGTAGTCAAGGACGTATGGCAGAAGCCTGTCGGAGGAGCCGAGCAGGTAGGCGGTCTTGGTGCTGAAGCTTTGAACCAGAATCGTCAGCGTCACAGTGACCAGCACTCCGAAGATCAGCGTCTGCGTCATGTTGATACGTGCGGCCTTTTCGTTGTTTTGGGAAAGATGTACTGATGAGACTACCGAGCATCCTATGCCGAAAAGCAGCCCTAACCCGGTCATAATCATCCAGAAAGGAGCGAATATGTTGACGGCGGCGAGCGCGTCACTCCCCACTCCGTGGCCTACAAACACACCGTCAATGGTCGTCATCACGGCCATGCATGTCATCCCAATCAAAGTAGGAATGAATATTTTCCTGAAAAGTCCCGGAATGCTGTCGGAACCGAAATCGATGGCGTCTCGTTTCATTAATCTGTTATTCCATTTTCAAATCGGGGCGCAAAGATAGGCTGAATATTCGTACTTCATGAAATTTTCGGGCGAGATTTGATATAATTTCGTGGGCTTTTTATCATATGTTAATTTTGGCGGAAAGAGTTTTATTTCCGAATTTTGTTGCTAATGGACAACTTGATTGACATATTCAGCGGAAATTACGGACTTGAACGGGAGGCCGTTTGGGAGCTGATCAGGCAGATGGAGAAGGTGACTTTCCATAAAGGCGATGCGATTGTGAAGAGCGGCGCGTTCGATGACTCCTTGTATATTCTTGAATCCGGAATATGGAGCGGAGCGAAGTCGGCCTCGTTCGGTGATGCTCTCGTGTGGTTCGCGTTCGGTGGCGAGGCGGTCGTGGACATCTTTTGTTACAATGCCCAGGGACCATCGAAAATCACCATCATCTCCGAAACAGACAGTACGGCGTGGCGAATCAGCAAGATGCGTGTTGACAAATTGTGTGAGACATCCTTGGGCATCGCCAACGCGATCCGGAAAGTCTTCGAGACAAACGCCTGTAATTTCGAGGACGAGGTCATTTGGATGGCTGACAAGGAAAGCGCTGGCAAAAGGTACAGCGTTTTGATAAATGACCATCCTGAACTAATTCTGAATGTGCCCCTTAAGAAAATAGCGTCATATCTCTGGATGACCCCGCAGTCCCTCAGCAGGATCCGCGCGGCGATGAACAAAGGCTGAAGAGTGATTGTTCTGTTATTTTTTGTGGTTCTGTCTCCAATTCTTTGCAGTCATGCCTTGCTTGTTCTTAAACACACGACAGAAATGGGGAACGTCTTGAAAACCACATTTGTAGCATATTTCCTGAATGGTAAGAGTCGTGTTTTCCAGCAGGATCTTGGCTTCACGCAATCGTATTCCGGTAAGGAATGACATGATGGTCGAACCGGTTTGTTGGCGAAAGAAAGTACACACAGCCGAGCGGTTCATCCCTATGAATTGAGCGACCTCATCTATGGTGACTTGTCGCTGATAATTGCAATTCAGGAATATTTGGATGTTTTTCAACCGTTTGTCCTCTTCGGACTTCGCCATCCGCCCCACAACCTGGCGACTTTCGCTTTCCGCCATCAAGACCAACACTTGAATTAAAAGTGCCACTTGCATTGCACGAGACTGATGTTTCATCAGTGTCAAGATTGTCGTGATGTTCCGTTTGGTGTCTTCATCGAAACAAACGGCATCTGCCTGTTGTTCAAATGTCTCCGCCAATGGCTTGAAGGCCGGCTGTATCTCCGACAAGGTATGAAGAAAAGCCGGATCGATAAGCACTGTGATATTTTCGACCATTTCATTAGTATCATCAAACCGCCAACAATGAGGCAGTTGCGGTGGAACCAACACGACATCGCCCACAAAGAATGGCTCTGTTGTGTCCCCGATGGTACGTTTGCCTTCTCCTCTCATAATCAATGAAAGTTCCCACGTGGATTGCTGATGAATGCCAATCTGTTGTTGCGGAGACAGAAGGACATGATCTAACTGAAATGTATTACACATATATTCATGCAGTTTACAGCGAATTTCATCATTTGCAAATATTCAACAATTATTTGAAAATAAGCAACAAATATTCAACAATTTCTTATCGTAACTTTGCACCTGGATTGAAAAAGCAAAAACAATGGATAATAGTAAATATTTAGCATCCAAGCCACGATATGAGATATTGGATGGGTTGAGAGGAGTGGCGGCAATGATAGTGGTAGGATTTCACCTCTTCGAGACCTATTCGGCAGGACCCGACCATCAGATTCTGAATCACGGGTATTTGGCTGTGGATTTCTTCTTCGTGCTGTCGGGATTCGTAATCGGATATGCCTATGACGACCGTTGGAACAAGATGAGTACTTGGGATTTTTTCAAGCGAAGACTCATCAGGCTGCACCCGATGCTCGTGATTGGAACAGTGCTTGGCGCACTGCTCTTCTATCTCGGCGATAGCGCAAACTTCCCACTCATCGGCACAACACCTTGGTGGAAGGTCGTGGCTCTCACACTCTTCTGCTGTACAATGTTGCCTGCCGCCAAGTCGTGGGACATACGCGGCTGGACGGAAACCAATCCGCTGAACGGAGCCACTTGGTCGCTCATGTGGGAATATCTCGCCAATATCGCGTACGCACTATTCATCCGAAGATTCTCCAAGACAGTATTGGCGATATTCGTGGCAATCTCGGCTTTCCTCACACTTGATGTCTGTCTCAACCTTGATGTTTTCCACCTTCTGGAAGGTCGGATGTACGCCGCCAACACGGTGATTGGTGGTTGGAGCATTGATGCCGAGCAAGGCTATATAGGCATCGCCCGGCTGCTCTATCCTTTCTTTTGTGGCTTGCTGCTCTCTCGCATGAATATGTTGATAAGGGTGAGAGGCGGTTTCTGGTGGTGCAGTTTGATGGTGGCGGTGCTGCTATGCATGCCTTGCATCCCTGGTGGAGAGCGCGGCACGTGGACTTGCGGCAATGGCATTTACAACGCCCTTTGCATTCTCGTCCTCTTCCCCCTCATTGTGGCGATGGGCGCAGGAAGCCGTGTCACTGACAAGCGAAGCCTCGCTGTATGCAAGTGGCTTGGCGAATTGTCTTATCCGCTCTACGTCACACACTATCCATTGATTTACATACAGATGGCTTGGGCGGCAAACCACAAGGACGCACCTCTTGGTATGCACGTGTTTGTGGCTGTCAGCATCTTCATCCTTGCCATCGGCATCGCTTGGGGAACATACAAATTATACGATGTTCCTGTGAGGGAATGGCTGAAGAGCAAGTTATTCAAAAAGTCATAAAACAATTAAAGTTTGCCTTTTCTGCGCATCACGATGTAAACAGTTATGCATATGATGACGGAAAGAAGCGAGCCGGCGGGAGAGGCCAAGCCCATCGGGAAGAGCGTGTCCGGGAACTTGATGGAAGCCAGGTAGGACAGTGGAATACGGACGCAAACAATCGACAAGAAGTTGTGGCAGAAAGAGATGATAGAATAGCCACAGGCTGTGAAGAAGCCGCTGAAACAGAAATGGATGCCTGCGAAGATGCAGTCCCAGACGTAGCCTTTCAGATATTGTCCGCCAAGAGTGATGACCGTGCTGTCACTCGTGAATATTCTTACGGCATATTCAGGAATGAATTGGAGGATCACGGAGGCTACGGCACCGAAGCTCACAGCGATAGCTATGGCATATTCCATCGTCTTTTTGGCTCTTTCCGGCTTATTTGCTCCGATGTTTTGGGCGGCCATAGCTGAGACCGTCGCCAGCATGGCCGAAGGTACGATGAAGAGCAGTCCGATGAATTTTTCCACGATTCCCACCGCCGCCGCGTCGTTCAGTCCCCTGCCGTTCGCGATTATTGTGATGACGATGAACGCGATCTGAATGAAGCCGTCCTGCAGGGCGACCGGGACTCCGATTTTGAGGATTCCACCCATAGTACGTCGCTCAGGCTTAAGGTCTTGGCCGGAAATATTCAAAAGAGATTTTCTTCGGATCACTATGGCCGCGATGATGACGCTGATCATTTGGGACAAGGTGGTGCCGAGCGCCGCGCCTGTTGGGGCGAGCCCGAAATGACCTATGAATATGTAGTCGAGTGCGATGTTGGCCACGCACGCCACTATCACGAAATACATCGGACTTTTCGAGTCGCCGAGGCCTCTGAATATGGACGCGATTATGTTGTAGGCGACGATGAACGGGATGCCGATGAAGCATATCCGCAGATAGTCGATTGTGCCTTTGACCGCTTCTGCAGGTGTGTCTATCATACTGACAATGCGGCTGTTGGCTAGAAGCAAAATGAAAGTGGTGGCTATTGCTGTAACTGCGAATAGGGTGAATGTGTTGCCGATGGTTTTTGAGGCTTCATTCTTGTCTTTGGCTCCGATCGCCCTTCCAAGTCGCACCGTCGTGCCCATTGCCAGTCCTATGATGACGACGGTGAACATGTGCATTATCTGCGCGCCGTTCGCCACTGCTGTTGTGCTGTCCACGCCGCAGTACTGCCCGATCACAAACATATCCGCCAACCCGTAAAGGATCTGCAGGAAATATGACAGCATGTACGGCAGTGAGAATCTGCTGATATTGCCAATGATGCTGCCTTGTGTGAGGTCTGTCTGCGCCATCGCTTTGCATTTGAGATGCAAATTTAATGAGTTTGCCGGGATTCTGGGCTTGCGGGGTTGAATATGTTGGGGAATGTTGATAAATTTGTCGATTGATAAGATTCTTTAGACAGACTTTGGGATCGGGATGTTATAATAATCATATTTGGAGTAATGCGGTTGAAAGTGATTTATGGAACGTTTTCGGTCATAGAGTGAGTCGAATGATCTTTTATTGAATGAATATTTGGGCCCCTGAGCCTGTCGAAGGGACCGACTTTAGACAAAGAAATGCTGAATATAGAAAACACAATCGTCGCCCCGGCCACTGTCCCCGGAACAGGTGCCATCGCTATAGTTAGAATGAGTGGAAAGGATTCTTTTGCCATAGCTGACAAAGTGATTTCGTGCAAAGGATGTACTATTTCATCAACTGAAGGTTATAGGCTTCGATATGGAGTAGCGCATGAGGCCGACGGCTCAGACCTGGACACCGTTCTTGTAAGCGTCTTCCGAGCTCCTCATTCCTACACGGGAGAAGATTCTGTAGAGATTTCATGCCACTCATCCAAGTATATTGTCGAAAGGCTTCTGCAAAGGCTTATTGATTCCGGAGCGCGTGCCTCCGGTCCCGGCGAATTCACTCAAAGGGCTTTTGTAAATGGCAAGATGGACTTGACTCAGGCAGAAGCTGTTGCCGATGTGATTTCAGCACAGAACAAAGCCGCCCACAAAGTGGCTTTCAGCCAGTTGAAAGGCGGATTCTCCAAAGAACTGAAAGGTCTTAGAGACGAGTTATTGAGGATGACTTCCTTGTTGGAATTGGAATTGGATTTCAGTGAGGAGGATGTCGAGTTCGCCAGTCGTTCGGAACTTTCGTCATTGCTCGATGATGTGCTTGTGCATATTCATTCACTGACAGATTCCTTCCGCTATGGCAACGCCCTACGCAACGGAGTTCCGGTCGCCATTGTAGGTGCGGTCAACGCTGGCAAGAGCACCTTGCTGAACGCTCTGGTCGGTGACGACCGCGCTATCGTCTCGGACATCGCCGGCACAACCCGCGACACCATTGAAGAGACGATGACTATTGACGGCACTCTATTCCGTTTCATAGACACTGCCGGTTTACGTGAGACCACTGACGAAGTCGAGAAAATCGGGATTTCCAGATCATATAAAAAGATGAACGAGGCTTCGATTGTCCTTGCCTTGCTTGATGTCACCGCCTCGGAAGAAGAGAACGAGTCTTCGATTTCTGACATAGTTGCGAATCTTGACGTTAGGTCTCAAAAATTGATAGTACTTCTGAACAAGGTCGATATTTTAGGCGATAATATTAATGTTAGTTTAATTAACAATATTGTTTCAAATGCTAATGAAAAGGTTGTTAAGCTATATATTTCCGCAAAGACTGGATTCGGTCTTGACGAGCTGAGGCATCAGTTATCAGACTCTCAAAAAGCCATAACTTCGGATTCTGACCAGACTGTTGTAACCAATCTTCGTCACTACCAAGCTCTGGCGAAGGCTTCCGAATTTCTGGAAAACGTCAAGTCGTCCTTGGCTTTTGGCCAAACTCCCGACCTCCTCGCCGAGGATCTCCATCAAGCCCTCCATCACCTCGGCACCATCGTCGGCGAAGTCACAAATGATGAGGTGTTGGGGAATATATTCTCGCATTTCTGCGTCGGAAAATAGACTTAATCATTTGATTGTCAATATGCTATATAGAACACGCTACAAATTATTGGCTATAATTAGGTTAGGGCATTTTCTCTTCCTTTCTTTTGTTTACCGCATTTTCCGTGCATTTGCAGATGTTTTCCAGAGTTTTGTCCCCCGTTGTTCCTTGAAGGTCAGGCGAGGGACAAATTCTTGTCCCTCGGTGAAATATGAACATTCATCCCTGCAAAATCGGGCAAAACCATAGGAAATGAGTATTTTACAAAGGCATATTAGACTTTGCATTTGCAAATATGCCTATGCTATAACACTGATATATAACAATATACAAATAGACTACATTATACCACAAATTATCAACGATGAAGTTCTATTTAGAATATCCGAATAATATTCTTATTGCTATTTCTGTAAATGCAACTGACATCTCATCCGTGCCAGTTGCATCTCACTTTGTCAATGTGTACTTCTTCGGACACTTACACTCATCGTTAGCGTTGATTTAGTCATTTTGATAACATCTAATTATTTTATTCGTTTCCAAGACTCTCTATCTCCTTTGAAATTAATTTATACTTAGCCCGTATCTCTTCTCGTTGATAGAAATCCAACAAATCTACCTTACTGAGGTAGCCGTCTTCTAAATATTTCATTAAGTACTGCTGATTAAATTCAATTGACAAAAGGCTCTTCTCTATATTTTTCAGTATCTGAAGATTATTCTTGATATTGTTTTTTACCAGCATTTCAATATTCTGTATATCACGGATGTCTTTCAGCAAACGCTGTATTAGCATATTTACAAAATCTACCTCTATATTCTTCCCATCCTTTCTTAAAGCCAGTCTACGAGCAAAATTGTAAGCAATAGCTAAATTATGATAATCTGAAGCCTCATAATCAATAATACAAATAAACCCGATATTATCAATGTATGAAACCCCATCCACAGCCCGCTGAATAGAAGCATCTGCTAGTGTCTTATCAAAAACAATAATGCTCGTATTAGCATCACGATTCACTGTCGTCTCTAACAACTGGCTCCATGCAGTATCATATTTATTAGAAGCAATATCTAGTGAATCAACAGCACCCAATTTGATACTTTTGTCAAACTTACATTCTATAGCTACTTTCTTTCCACTGTTTTCGCCACCTACATAAGCCAGAATATCACCAGTCTTGTTATTCTTCAATAAACCTTTCGATGTTCCAGATAATGAAACTACATCTCCAAGATGGAAGTTATCGATGTAGGTTTCAAGAAACTCTAAGATATCATCCTCGGCAGCAACGCCCTTAATTGCAGTCTTATGGAAAATCTCTTGCTTCATATCAAATAGAAGTTTTAAATTTTCCAGTTGTACCCCCAGGTCATCAGTTGTCTTAGAAAGGAAAGCCGAAAATCTATCCTCCATTGTTGCTAGTACACCTATACGAATAGCACGCAATAAAGCTGTTTCTCTTTCATTCTCTGGAAGGGAGATAAAAAAACGATAAACAAGCTCATCCGAGATCTCAAAGCTATCAACTTGGATGCGCTGAAGTTTGTGATCTATACGCATACCTTATATTTTAGTGTAACGGTAGCCACCTTTTTTATATAAACATCAAGGTATTTACCATGTGAATCAGCAGCCATCAATCCATCATAAACACTTTGTGGTACATCATAATATTGATAAACTGCGCCACTTAAAAACTCAATTTCTAAAACCTGATTGTCAGGGTCATAACCAATTGAAGCAATGTTCGAAGATGATACATATTGTCTTTCCATATACTTTAAAATATTATAAATTAATTTGTTGTAATCTCCATGCTTTTATAATGTTCTGAAACTCGTCATCTGTAATATCTAAGTTATTATTCCAAGCACCTTTCCCTTTTTCATCTGAAGCCACAATAGGGTCATTACTGTCTGGCCTATTCTTTTTGTCAGGGAATGTAATAATTGCTCTCATAGGCATCCTTACCGCTTCACCAACAATAATGGATTCACCAGTCTTCAGGATTGGAAGCATATTCACCAAATTAGAAAGATTATCTATTATACCTCTGTCATTAGAGTTTGTCAAGCGCAAAGCTATCGTTGTACCACATTGAGATAAAATAGTTGGGTCAATCTCCGAAGGACGCTGGCTTACAATCATAGCGCTGATGCCATATTTACGTCCTTCCTTTACCAAACGACGCACTACTTTGGATGCTCTGCTATTATTGTCACTTCCAAGATAATTGTGAGCCTCTTCCATTACTATCAATAGAGGACGTTTCCTGCCTCCTTGTTTAAGATTGCGCGCCCAAAACATAGAGTCATACATGACACGCAAAAGAATTCCTATAATATCATGCAAAATTCCACTTGGTACTCCTGAAATATCAAAAACAGAAAGAGTTTTCTCTCCCATCCAAAGCTTCAGCAGTGAATGGATATCATTTGTTATATTTCCATCTGAACTTGGAATAAAATCTTCCGGTTTTAAGATAAAATCAAAACGAGGATCTGCCATTTTCGCCTGTAATGCAAGCAACTGCTTTCTCAAATTCATTGTAGCTGCAGATAAGAATATCTTTGATTGCTGTTGCTCCTTATATTGGGGCAGTACAAATGGGTTTATTGATCCTGTCATTTTACTTCCGTCTTCTTTTGTTGCGAAAGCCTCTGTTGTCGCAACCTCATCAAAATCCTTATCAATAGCGCATATTTTCTGTCCTGTTCCCGTACAGGAATGTGTTGCAAACATCGACCTATATAAATAAAGAAATAAACGTTGCAAACTGAAAGGCACAGGTGTATCTGCTGTTATATTATCAGCATTAAGGTAAGCCTCCGACCAACTACGTGAGGCCCCTGCAATAACACAAAAGTGGCAGCAA
>CAVKML010000049.1:0-15211 GCA_963657715.1 uncultured bacterium
GTAACGTGCAAAATTTGCCATAGAGGTTTTCTTTGATATCATTACAATACAGCAGTATGGGCAGCAACATTGGCAGCGGCCTGAGCGAAGTCTTCGCCGGAAGAGGCGTAGAGAACTCCACGCGAGGAGTTTATCAAGAGTCCCCCCTTTGAGTTTGCCCCGTTGGCGATCACCTCCTCAGCGCTTCCTCCTTGCGCGCCGACACCCGGGACAAGAAAGAAATTGTCATGACAGAACTGTCTGATTTCCTTCAGTTTGTCAGCCTTGGTGGCGCCAACCACGAACATCATGTTCTCAGGTGTGGAAATCTCCATCATCTTTTCCATTACAACCTGATAGAGAGGCTTGCCTCCTTTCTCCGCCGTCTGGAAATCGACAGAGGACGGATTGGAGGACAGAGCCACCACAATGGCATAACGGCCGGAATATTCAAGGAACGGGGTGACAGTCTCGCTACCCATATAAGGGGAAAGGGTGACAGCGTCAAAATCAAAGGTCTCGAAGAGGCTCTTGGCGTACATCTTAGCGGTGTTGCCGATGTCCCCTCTCTTCGCGTCCGCGATGATGAACTGATCAGGATGGTTGGCGCGGATGTAATCCACCGTCTTGTCCAGAACAGCCATCCCATCCACTCCGAGGCACTCATAAAAAGCGAGATTCGGCTTGAAGGCGACGCAATGAGGAGCAGTGGCGTCAATGATCTGTTTGTTGAACTCCAGTACGGCTTCTCCTACCGTCCTGCCGGCTTTAACGCACTCCGGAATCTTTGCAAAATCCGTGTCAAGGCCGACGCAGAGCATCGAACCTTTTTTCTTTATTTGGGAATATAGTTCTGTTGTTGTCATATTCGCTGTTTTATTATCATGTCACTTCGGCAAGTTCTGTGACCACAAGATTTCGGTCGCGGAGCCTGTCGAAGCGACGAAAATACCTTAATGACTGTTATTCATAATATTCATAAAATTTGGCGATGGATTCCATTCCGGCGAAGAACTGCCTGAGCAGATAACTCTCGTTAGGAGAATGGATTGTGTCACGTTCAAGACCGAAGCCCATAAGAAGTGGATCCACGCCAAGGATCTTCTGCATGTCAGCCAGCACGGCGATGCTTCCGCCGCCACGACTCGGAACCGGCTTGACACCATAGACCTCTTCCATAGCCCTTGAAGCGGCCTGAAACGCCGGCGACGAGATCGGAATAAGGAATCCTTCTCCCCCTTCGCACGGCTTGACCTCTATGCGGCAATATTTCGGAACGATCTTCTCCAGATGTTTCTTGAATATCCTCGTGATCTTGGCACTCTCCTGATTCGGCACGAGACGCATCGAGATCTTAGCATGCGCCACGGACGGGAGAACGGTCTTCGCGCCTTCTCCAATGTACCCGCCCCAGATTCCGCACACATCCAGACAAGGCCTGATGCCGATTCTTTCAAGCGGAGTGTAACCTCTCTCGCCACGCAAAGCCTTGACTCCAACTGACTCCTCGAACTCCTTGAGATCGAACGGAGCCCTCGCGAGCTGCGCCCTGTCCTTTCTGGAAAGTTCAACGACATCGTCATAGAATCCCGGAATCGTGACACGACCGTCCTTGTCGATCAATCCGGAGATCAGATCGCAAAGCGTCTGGATAGGATTGGCAACCGTGCCTCCGTAATGTCCTGAGTGCAGATCCTTGTCCGGGCCTGTGAGAGTCACCTCCAAATAGGCCATGCCCCTCATTCCGCAATTGATTGATGGCACCTTGTCGGAAATCATCGTAGTGTCCGAAACCAGAATCACATCGGCCCCTAGCCATTTCTTATGGTCCTTCACCCAAGCCGGAAGGGACGGACTGCCGATCTCCTCCTCGCCCTCGAAGATGAACTTCACATTGTGACGTAACTTTCCGCTGCGTAGGAGATATTCAAAAGCCTTGATGTGCATAAAGAGTTGTCCCTTGTCATCGTTGGCTCCACGAGCGTAGATTGCCTCCTGGCCAGTAGGATCCTGCTTGATGACTGGCTCGAACGGATCCGTGTGCCATTTCTCAAGCGGCTCCGGCGGCTGCACGTCATAGTGGCCGTAAACCAGCACGGTCTTCCACTCCGGGTTGATGATCTTCTTGCCGAACACCACCGGATTACCCTTGCTCGGATACACTCCGGCCTCGTCTGCACCAGCCTCCAAAAGCAGTTCCTTCAGCCTCTCGGCGCAACGTTCCATATCCTTCTTGTGGTCCTGCTTCGCGCTGATGGACGGAATGCGCAGGAGTGAGAACAGCTCCTCAAAGAACCGCTCCCTGTTTTCTTGAATATATTCTTTCATCCTATTGCGTTTTTGCGTTTTACAAAAATAGCCAAAAGCAATGGTAATTTCAAGCGTGGAGGCTAACTCGTTAATATTCAAGAAAAGAATATACCCTCCTCCTTACCGCAAGTGGCAGGAGGAAGGTACATCATCTAATTCACCTGCAAGAGGTTAACCTCCACGGAATTATTTATGGAAGACCTGATGTCTCATTGACTTATGAATATTCAAGGCTCTGCCTGAAACTCCGCTCGCTCTGGTTGCCAAAGACGTTGTCTGAGCGGTTCCATCATAGATTGAAGGCACACCGGTATAGGAACCCTTGACAGAAATCTTATAGTCATCGTCAGTGATGTCGAAATCAATCGTGTAGCTGTCGCCGCCCTTCTTGACGCTGACCGTTCCTTTCTGAGCTCCGCACAGTGGCTGAAAATCACCACCTTGGGTGTCTGTAGCAAGATACCAAGTACCATACACTCCGCCTTCACTGTTGACCAAGCCAGGAACCACCGTGAACGGAGCCAAAGAAGCCGCAGAGGTGATCTCTTTAGGATTAAGGACATTGAACGTGCCCGCCGGAAGCTCCTTGCCGGCGGAAGGGGCCGTGTTCAACTCAAGCATCAAGATCTTGCCAGGGCCGACCAGATTCTGCTTTGTGAAATCCACTCTGCTGTCGGCAAGATAAATGAGCCAGTTGTTTGACACGCCACCTGTGCTGTAGGCATCCCCGTCAAACTCAAAGTATCCCTGTATGAGTTCATTGCCGAGATCGACCTCGGTGTAGTCCTGTGCCGGTGGATCTCCGGCATCCTTGACATCCTTGAGAGTCACAGCTCCGATGTACCGGAATTTGTATTCCTTGCCACCCGCCGTGACGACAGCGTTGATCGTGTACTCGGATCCGTCAACGGTCACGTCAACCGTACCTTGCTCAGCCATAATGTACTGTGGCTCGGTATCACCTTCCTGATAAGTGTAGATGAATGAGCCGACGATTCCCCAAGCACCCATTTCAGTACCGGGCAGCCAAGTGTAACTCTGCTCCTGATCATCAGAAAGGAGCGGGATATAGTGTTCCGCAGGCAGGGTTGTCGCACCGGTCTTAGGAAGATTGAGGTCAAGCCAAAGGGCAGTTCCCTTTCCGGCCAGCGACAAACCACCTTCCTTCACGTTTCCGGAAAGCAGGAACAAGTAATCGTTATCGTAGCCTGTAGCGTACTGATCTCCGCAATAATAGCCACCGGCAGCAATCGCCACGATTCCGTTGAACTCTTCCTCGACAACCACCTTGCAGGCGGCGGCGAATCCTCCGTCCACGCTCGTGGCGGTCACCAAGGCTTCTCCCGGGGCCACACCTGTCACAACACCGTCAGCGACAGTCGCAACCTCTGGATTTGAGGATTCCCAAGTGACTGTCTGGTCGCTGGCATCAGCCGGTGTGAACTCAACAGTGATCTCCTGAGTCTTGCCGACGGTCACCTTAACCTGAGTAGGTGTGACGGTAATGTCCTCGACATGCTTCACGACTGTCACCTTGCAGGTAGCCTTGAGACTTCCGTCGGCAGTGGTGGCGGTAATCACAGCCTCTCCCGGCGCGACCGCCGTCACGACATCATTCTGAACCGCAGCCACCGATGGATCGCTTGACTCCAATGAATATGTCGGATCAGTGGCATCCGAAGGTTCGATCGTGACTGTGAGCTTTTGAGTCTCACCTATCCCCAAGGTAACTCCCTCAGGCGTAATCTGAACACTGGAGACATTCACATCCTTGTCACAGGATGTAAGGACAGACGCTGACACAAACGACAGCATCACCGCAAATGCGGCAACAATCGATTTAATTTTGCTCATAACCAATTTGTTAAGTTAGTCTTTCGTTATATACACGGCAAATATAATAAATATTGACTATTTTGGCCAAATAAAATGAATATACCCTTCGTCCACCTGTTACGAGTAGAAGAAGGGCATATTTTCTGACAGACAACCTGGTTTGTTTACAATGTTTTTTGAGGATAACAAACAAAAAAACTTCCAAGGCGATTTGTCTGTTTCTTAGACGAATATATTTCCTTTCGCTTACTGTGCTATTCAAAGACAAGCAGAGCTATGCTTTGCGGTGCGAGGCTCTGGACGCCATCGGAGGTTTTCAGGGCAGAATCCTCGGGAGATTGCGCCAAGGTTAACTTTTTGGCAGGGACAGAGACCTTGAACTCCAGAGGAGTGTCCTCGGAAACATTCCAGACCACGACACCGGTCTGTGAACCGGAGACGAAAGACTTCGCCATGACGAGGGTGTGAGAGGCCTCGAAATCAAAGCCTTGGACATCCATGAACTTTCCGGTCTTTAGCAAAGACTTATGGAGATCCTGAAAATCAGCGAGTTTCTTCTGATAATTCCTCATCGCCACAGGATCCTGTGAACGGACAAGAGCGAGGTCCGGCTTTGTGGTGACATTGGAGTAGTCCTCGATCTCTGGGATTCTGTTTTCCTTAAGATAGCGGACATCGGCAAGGTAACGGCACTCGATCTCGTTCTTCAGGTGGCTGAGCAAAGTGAAGTTACTCATGTTGCGACTCGTCACGGGGGCCGGATTGCGGACTGTCATCAGAAGATCCGGGAAGGTATATTCAAGCATCTCCGGAAACCATGTGGCACCGGAACGGCCGGTAAGCCTGTCCTCCATGGCCTTCTGATCCGGCGGATAGACATCGAACGAGCAGCCATGGAATATGTTGATGCAGCCCAACTCATAGTCGGCCACGCCTTCAGTCATCACCACGAACTCCGGGTCGATGGCGGACATCTCGTTCTTGATCTCCGAGATGAAGTCAAGCCTGTCCTGCTCCACGACAACTGCGGGAACCGGATGACCGTGGTCCGGAGAGTAGCAGAACATCGGGGATCTTGTGGCAAGCTGGTCGTAGATGATTCCGTCAGCACCGTAGTCATGGGCCTGCTTGGCAAGCGATACCATCCGCTTACGCCAAACGTCACAGCTGAAGCAGGCCCTTCCGTGAGTCCTGGCAGGAGCGTCATAGTACTTGTGCCACGTCTCGGAGACCAAAGAGCCGTCCTTGCGGGCCATAGTGATGAACTTTCCGGTGTCAGGCCAGAACTGTGTGCCGTTCTGGTCGATCAGCTGGCCGTTCACGTACATTATTGTCCTGAGTCCCCTGTCACGGATGCCTTTCACGGCCTTGCGCAGAGCCTCCTCTCCACCACGCTCAGAATCAGGATAATAGTCCGGATAGAACCTGTCGTGACCACCGTGAGCCCAACCGAAAAGGCCGACAATATCCAGTCCCCTTTCCTCAGAGGCGTCGCTCAGCGCGCCGGCGAACTCATCATATTTCCACAGAAGTTCCTCGTTCTGCTGCTTGGTGATGGCCAGAAGCCAGCCCGAGCAATCCTTGAGCCATTGAGGCTGGCGGGCATATTCAATGCAGGTGTCAAACCATGACTTGTAACAGTCTGCGGCTTTGTGCCAAGTTCCGGAATATTCCTTCAGCCTGAGTTCCGGCACTTGATATTCCTGTCCCGGGAAGCATGTGAAAAGATGCCGCAGGGAGACAGAGAATGTGCTGTCCTCCGGGGAATAATATACATTGAAGAATTTGGCCTTTCTCTTCGGGTCATGGCTCGCTATGTACAATCCCCTCGCATCGGAAGAGAAAGCGCACCACTGCATGGACATATTCCTTGACGGGTAACCAGCTGAAATGGTGAACTTTCCATCCTTTTCTTTCCACTTGGTGTCCCGGTCCATCGGCTGCTTCTCATCCTTTTCCGACGGACACTTCCTATACATCTCGCCCATTCCGAAAGGCATGAGCAGATGGTAGTCCTCAAGTCTGAAATCCAGTCCGTCCACAAACGGCCCCTCAAGGCTCTTGATGACATAGTCTGGGTTGTCGTTGCGGACAAAGGCGTGAGCTACAAGGTCTTTCCCTTCCCTGCTCCATTTTATGTCCACTGTCATCCCCGGAATCTCCGTGCAGTCCGTCACCTTGGTCTCCTTACGGGTGCTATCAAGGGACTCGACAGTAAGCACATAGCGGACTCCCGGCGTGACAACAGCGTCCTGAGCCTTGAAGCTCAGCCCGTCATGACCGCACGCGCCCAAGACGCACATCATGGCGGCCAATGTCAAAGTAAATAATCTATTCATCAGAATGTCATCGCGTTAAGTGTCACCGGCCAGTGGTCGGAAGCATATTTGATGCCATTGTACGACTGGGTCACAGTCTTGAAGGCCATGCCGGTCACATTCTTGTAGAAAATGAAATCTATGTTGCTCTTCTGGTCGCGCTCCTTGTCCGAAAAGCCGTTGTAGCTGACGATGTTGTCCGTGCTCAAGGCCGAAACCCTGGCGTTCTTGAATCCGCTTTCAAGGTACGGCTTGAGGCTGACGGAACGGGCGTCGTTGGACTCGATGGAGGCGTTCATGTCTCCCAGCACAAAGACCGGAGCTGAGGTGTTTGTCCCTACAATCTCTTCGATTCTGGAGAGGATGAGGTTCGTGGAATTGGTCTTCGCGATGACATCCACATCGGTGGCCCCGAGGTTGTAATGCGTCGCGAACGCATAGAATTCCTTTCCAGTCTCCTTGTCCTGAAGGTGCGCCCAAAGGCAGACATGGTACTGCTTCTGAGTGCTGTCCCATGTGAACGACGGCACGTTCGGAGTCGTGCTGAGGTAGAAGGACTTGGACGCCAGCAACTTGAACTTGTCGGTCAGGAACATCATGTTCACATTGCCTCCCGACGATGTTCCCGTGTTCGGAACTTCAAGCAAGGTGTACTGCGGCAGGAGGGTCTTGAGGTCGGCCCTCTGCGTGGTCCTTGCCTCGTTAAGGCCGATGACATCCGGCCGCTGGTCATTCACCAAGGCCTTGACGGCGTTCTTGCGCACCGTCCAGTGATTGTCCCCGGTGTCATTGTTGTTCACATACCTGATGTTGAACTGCATGATGTTGATGTAGTAAGGCTCGTCGGAGCCAGAGCCGTCATCAGGGTCAGCTGACCCTGAACACGATGTCAGGGCCAGCAGACCTACAGCAAAAAAACTCAGAAGTTTTCTCATATAATCAATTATTTTACGACAATGTCATCAAGGAAGAACCTGCGGTCGCCTTCCGCCTTCCCGGCTCCGGCGCCTATGAATATCTTCGTGGCGGACGTGACCCCGGTGATCTTCACGGTGGCGGTGTGCCAACCGTAGTAGTCACTCTCTGGAGCGCTGTCCCAGACAAGCTCGCCCACAGTGCCTTCCCCAGCGGCAACCTTGACACAGATGTCATCCTTCGCCCCCACGTAATTTGAAGGCATATATAGACAGCATTTGAAAGAGACCGTCACGTCTGTCTTTCCACCCAAAGCACCGATTTCTGGAGTCGTTATGCCATGGTTGCCGGAAGAAGCTGTCCCGAACATCGCATAGCCAGTCCTGCTGAAACCGGACACCACTGCCCAACCATCTTTTGAATATGCCGGAGTGGTCACGTTTCCAAAGTACCGTACCTCCTCGCCAAGCATATAGTCCGTACCGGCGGTGCATTCAGAGAAATTATTGAATATCAAAGCGTCAGCCGGCTTGTCCATATTCATGACATCTCCCGGTGCCACATAGAATCCGAACCCAAGCTGGACTTTCGTGGCGGCACCAGTCAATGTTGTGGTCGGTGCGATCTTGATGTAAAGATTCTTTCCTGCGGTAATCTTCTTTCCGGAAGGCACCGTGAACTCGGTCCTCGTGATACCGTTCGACGTAGTGTTCTGGGCCTTGAAAGTGTTCTTCGCCTCAGTCGCAAGGGCATCGGTGCTGTTGACCTTGTTCCATGTATATTCAGTAGGAGTCCATGACTCTCCGTCATTGCTCCAGAGAATGTTCCATACCTGCTGGACCTCCTTGACCGAACTGTTCAAAGAGAATGTCACGGCTACCTTTCCCGAAATGTCCTCGGTGGCTGGGCAGCTTAACTGCCAGTATGTGCCGTCGGCGTTCCATCCTGTCGAATAAAGATAGACATTATACGGAGTCGATTTTCCCTGGGCGAATGCCATCTCACCCTCAGCGCCGCCGATCCTTTCGATACGTCCGCCGTTGGTGAACGAGACGGTCTGACCACTGATGGTGGCGTTCTTTATCTCAGGCGTGGTCGAGCCGTTCGTGAACTCATAGGTGCAGAACACAGGCTTGAAGAGTTTGACTCCTCCGCTTCCCATCCTGTCAAGGACAAGGCTTATGTCTCCGGCTGTCCTCGGGCAGAGCTTGCCTCCGATGACAATTCCCTTGACAGAACCGCTATTCTCCGGAATCACTCCGCCGGCAAATGACGCAGACGAATAGATATTCAATTCAAAAGTCTCTTTTTCGGCATTTTCCATGAGCACCTCGCCGGAGAATGTCTTTCCGACAAAGGAGTCGGCGACCTGAATATTCTTGACCTCGACAAGGTGATATTCAAGTGAAGGCAGCTGCGCCACAGTGGCGGTCTCAGGTGCCGGAGAGGTACCGTCCTCCTCTTCGGAGATCATCTCCGGAGTGATGGTCAGGACGACGTTCTTCTTGTCCATAACCGCTCCCTTGATATGGATTGTCGCTTTTGTTCCGGCGGTCAGTGACGATGCGGAAGAGACGTTAAGAGCCGCGTAAGAGGTGCCGTCCGTGATGATGGCCGTGTTAGCCGGAAGGTTGGCGCCCGTAGGGTCTGAAACCACTGTCACAGTGGTCTTGGCGGATTCCGTTATCGTACCGTCCGCACCCGAAAGGATCTCGGTAAGCGTCTTGTTCGGCTCGGAAGGGATTGTTATGTCAGAAACGGCCTCGACAACGACATCGTCCAGATAGAACCTTCTGTCGCCGGACCCGCCGCTGATGCCGATCTTTATCCTGGTGTCCTTGTTGGCACCCTTGATGACCACGCTTCTCTCCTCGAAATCAGTCCAGTTGTTCAGATCCGTGATCTCTCCGTTCTCAACAGTGCCTTCGCCCTCAGCAACGGACACAGCGATGTTGCAGGAAGCCTTTCCCTCGCTGTCACTCAGGTAGTCAGCCGACTGGTACAGGACAGCCTTGAAAGAGACCTTCACGTCAGCCGTCCCGTTTCCGAGTTTCTCTTCGGAAAGAGGAGGAAATGTCAATGAAGCCGCGGCTGAGGCAGAACCGATCCTCACACTGCCCCATTCGCCAACCACGGTACCGCTCTTTCCTATGCCATCGTAGCCGAACGCTGACGCGTCAAAGGCCTCAGCTGAAGACCTAAGGTAGCCAAGAGGCATATTATAAGGGCATCCTATCGTCACGTTGTTGAAATCACATGAGTACAGAATCTTATCTCCGGATGGCGGAACCACCTCGTCCGGCTTCGAGCGTGTAAGGAGGAATCCCGTGCAGAACTGCACATTATCGCCAGCTCCGAGAGAGGTCTCAGGCACAAGCCTGAGGTAAAGGGCGCCGCCGGCCGGAACCGTGCCAGGAACAGAGAAGAAGAGCGTCCTGTTGAAACGGGCGCTTTTTGTGAAGCCCATAGTAGTGCCGGTGTCAGTCCAGTTCTCTCCATCAATGCCGGTATAGACCTTCCATGACGAGGCGACGGAGCTTGTCCAGCCCCAGAACATACGCAGGTCGCCTGAGAGTTCCTCTTTCACAGGTATCCTGACAATAAGATCCTTCGCGTCCTCAGCTCCCCAACCTGTGAACTTGGCGTTGACCTGATAATAGTTGGAAGAAGCGAACGACACCTCGGAAGCCGCTCCGCTCATCGTGATGGACGCGCCGCCTTCAAACTTGAAGCTTGCGCCGTCAATCTCCGCGTTGGCGATGCCAAGGGAGACATCCCTGTCATTTATATTCTGGAATATTGAATATGCCGGAATATTATAACCTTCGACTTCAGGGGCCTCACCGGAAGACTCCTGATTCACATTGAACGAGTGAACAAACCGCTCGTCCTTGGACATGACTGTGACCACAGCCGTCCTCGGATCGTAAGTGCCTTTCAGCACGGTCGCCGTGACGGTACCGTCCCCGCTCCCGCTTGATTGGCTGAATGTGATCCATCTGACAGCCGAGCCTTCCGACTCAGCCTTAATCGTCCACTGAAGGTTCGTCTCGACGGAAATGTCAAACGCTCCTCCCTCCCCAGACACAGCGATGTCCTCACCGGACGGAGAGCTTGCCGTGAGATATCTTGCCTCGGCGGTGACCTCTTCCTTACAGCCGGCGGCCATAAGGACAACACCTATAATAAGCAGGATGCCTCGCAGAAAAAAACATATCTTTTTCATTTGTATTTTAAAAATAATTTCTACATTTGCATCACACTTAGGTATGGTATGGTATGGTGTCCTTTCCGAGTGCAATTATAGACATTATGAAACTAAAAAACAAATTTTTCCGAAGAAATCGTTTTCTTCTGATTTTGGTGGCGGCGCTGACCCTTTCCCAAACCGCGTTCGCCCAGAACAGGAAGATCACAGGGACCGTGGTAAGCGCCACATCGGAACCAATCATCGGGGCCAGCGTCATCGCGGCCGGAACCTCTTCCGGAACAGCCACAGACATCAATGGCGAATTCACGTTGAGCCTGCCCTCAGAAACCACATCCATTATCGTGTCCTGCATCGGCTACACGCAAGTGACAGTGAAACTGACCGGGAAGGACACCTATAATGTAACACTGGAAGAGGATGCCAATTTCCTTGACGAGGTTGTCTTCGTCGGGTACGGTACCATGAAGAAGAAAGACCTCACCGGCTCGGTAAGCTCGGTTGAGGGAGACATGATCAAGAAAAGACAGACGACTGAGGTAGCTGGCGCGCTTCAAGGCGCGATGCCTGGCCTGACCGTCACCAGAAGCAGTTCCGGACCTGGAGCCGGAGCCACATTGAGGGTCAGAGGCATCACTTCCATGCAGGAATCCTCGCCGCTCATCATCATCGACGGCGTCCCTGGATCACTCTCGGACGTGCTGCCCGGTGATATTCAGGATCTCACAGTGCTGAAGGACGCGGCTTCGGCGGCCATCTACGGTTCACGCGCGGCGGCGGGAGTCATCGTTGTGACCACACGCAGGGCGACCGAGAGCGAGAAAGCCTCCGTGGACTTCTCCTACAATCTGGCGATGGACTTCCCGACAGCGATGCCTGAATATGGAAACGCCACCAGCTACATGCAGGCGATGAACGAGCTCGCCTACAACGACACTCCCTCAGCGGGAATATATTCGGTCTGGCCACAGGAGTACATAAGCAACTACAATGCCCTGCACAAATCCAACCCGGACCTCTATCCGGACACTGACTGGGCGGGAATGATACTGAAATCCTTCGCTCCGAGACAGAAGTACAACCTGTCCGTGACCGCGGGAACCAAGAAAGTGAAGACCAAGATCTCCCTTGGCTACGACAATGTGGACGGACTCTACACAGGTGGTTCCTACATATGGGACAAATACGCCGTCAGGGTGAACAACGACATTGAGCTGAATGACTACATGACTTTCTCGATCGACCTCAACGGAAGGATCGTGGACACCGGAGCGCCGTACTACAGCCCGGACGGATGGATGCGCAACGCTGGCCCGATCTACGCCGCTAAATGGTCCGACGGCAGACCGGCGGCGGGAAAAGACGGCACGAACCCGTATGCGAAGATGCTTTACGGAGGGACAAAGGAGTCCCGCTCCATCGTCGGAGGCGGAAAGATCCAGCTTGACATCCGTCCGGTCACCGGTCTCGTCATCTCCGGAGTCTTCTCTCCGAAATTCAACGAAAGCCGCGTGAAAGACTTCAACAAGGCTGTCACATACACCCCTTACGATGACCCTGACGGGCCGGAGAGTTTCCTTGCCGGAGCCAACACAACCGATCTCACCGAGTCGCGTACCTCTTCATATTCCTACACCACCCAGTTGTTCGCGAACTACAACAAGAACTGGGGCAAGCATTACTTCGGCGTGATGGCCGGAATCGAGGAGTTCTACAACAACTGGCAGAACATCTCCGCAAGCAAGGCCGACTACATCACAGACTACTTCCCTTATCTGTCGGCCGGTCCTGACGATAAGGTCACGGCCACCAACTCGGCACCTTACGAGAATGCTTATTTCTCGGCCTACGGACGTGTCACATACAATTATGACTCAAGGTATTACCTTCAGGCGAACTTCCGCGCCGACGCATCCGCCAGGTTCGCGAAGAATTACAGATGGGGTTACTTTCCTTCCGTGTCAGTGGGATGGGTTGTCAGCCGGGAAGGTTTTATGAAGGATCAGGATGTGATAAGTCACCTGAAACTCAGGGCCTCGTACGGTAACCTCGGAAACGAGAGAATCGGCAACTATCCTTACCAGACGACAATGAGCTTCACCAGTCCGTCAGCCTTCTCAGGTGGTTCTGTCATAGGAATCCAGGGAGTGACCAACTCCAAGCTGGCCATAGAGGACATCACGTGGGAGACCACCACGACCTATGACATCGGAGCTGATCTCAACTTCCTAAGGGATCGCCTCTCCATCAACTTCGACTGGTACTACAAGAAGACACGCGATATGCTCATAGAGCTTGACATACCTTCATTTATGGGGTATTCGGCCCCTGACCAGAACGCCGGCGATATGAACACCAAGGGATGGGATCTCTCCATCGGGTGGAACGACAGCATCGGCGAGTTCAGCTACGGAGTCAACTTCAACCTCTCCGACTATAAATCCGTTATGGGTGACATCGGAGACAAGCTCAGCATCTCAGGAGGAACAATCATCGCGTCCGGACTTGAGTACAAGGCTTGGTACGGGTACCGCTCCGACGGAATATTCCAGAACGCGGAGGAAGTGGCACAGTCCGCAGTGACATCAGGGTCGGTGCAGCCTGGAGACATCCGGTTCAAGGACCTCAGCGGAGCCAGCGGAGTGCCTGACGGCATCATCAACAACGACTATGACCGCACCGTGATCGGAAGCTCGCTTCCGAGGATGAACTACGGAGGCTCCATCTTCTGCGCTTGGAAGGGTCTTGACTTCAACATGACATTCCAAGGTGTGGGCAAAAGGGACGCCCTGCTCACCGCACAGATGGTGCAGCCTCTCTACAGTTACTGGGGAAATGTCCCGAAATTCGTCGAGGGCAACCACTGGAGCCCGTTCAACACCGTCAACGAGAACCTTTCGGCGAAGTACCCGAGATATTCCCAGACCACAGGCACCACCTCACAGAATTACGCAGTGTCCGATTTCTGGCTGATAAACGGAGCGTATTTCAGGGTCAAGGACATCACCATAGGTTACACCTTGCCGCGCAAATGGCTGGATACCATAAAAGTAAGAAACTTAAGGCTGTCTTGCTCACTCTCTGATTTCTTCACCGCATGCCATTTCCCTAAGGGATGGGATCCGGAAGTCAGCTCGACCGGCTATCCTATCACCAAGGGTGTGGTGTTCGGAGCAAGCATCAAATTTTAGGAGGACACACGATGAATATAAAAAGAATATTACAGATTGCCGCCACCGCGATTGTCGCGGCATCTTGCATCAACCTGGATCTCGCGCCATTGGACAAGCCGGCCACCGGCAACTGGTACAAGGACAAGGAACAGGTGATAATGAGCCTTAACACCATCCAACTCGTGCAGTTCTGGCTTTCCGACCGCACCGAGGCCGGGATGACGGCCGACATGGACGAGTTCACTGACGACGCCGTCAACAGGAACTCACAGAATTCAATGAAGCTCGGCACCACGACAGGAAACAGTTCGGTGAACATCAAGAACATCTGGAGTTACACCTACAAAGGAATCAGCCGGTGTAACGCTATCCTCAACAACATGCACAAGGCCAAGGATTCCATGTCCGAGGAGGACTACAGGATGCTGGAGGGATGCGCCAGATTCTACAGAGCCTGTTTCTATTCAAGAATATGCAAACTCTTCGGAGACCCTGTGTTCTTCCTGAACGACATCACTCTGGATGTGGCCTACTCCACAGGCAGGACTCCTGTCCAGGAGGCTCTTCCAAAGATAATGGAGGATTTCGACTATGCCGCAGAGAATTGCCCTCAGGCATATTCAGGACAGCAGATGGTGACAAAAGGTGCCGCCCTCGGAATGAAGGCCAGGACCGCGCTTTACTTCGG
The DNA here is from genome assembly GCA_963657715.1 of uncultured bacterium. GTDB lineage: Bacteria > Bacteroidota > Bacteroidia > Bacteroidales > UBA932 > Cryptobacteroides. The sequence continues at coordinate 14,428 of CAVKML010000049.1, forward strand.
AACGATGTTCAAGTTCCAGGAACAGCCGGACGAAGCCGCTTCCAGAATGTATCTTGAGATGGCCCGTGACGCGGCCAAGGCCTGCATTGACCTTGGAGTCTATGACCTATACCCGGATTTCAGCGAGCTGTTCCTCAGCAAGACACACAACACCTGCGAGGCTGTCTTCAGCATAGCCAGGTCATACGAGTTGTCCGGTGGCAACGGAAACCAGTACCTTCACGGCCTCGGTGTCACATCCGGACTCCCGAGAATGCACAACGGCTACTGCTCCAACAATCCGACATGGGATCTTCTCTACGCCTTCCTCTGCGATGACGGTCTGCCTGTCGATGAGTCAAAGAGATTCAACCCGAAGAACCCGTGGGAGAACAGGGATCCGCGCCTCAAAGCCACGATCCTGGAGCCTGGAACGAATTTCTGCGGCATTGTCTATGACTTCCGTTTCAACGCTCTTAAAGTTTGGAGCTACAAGGCCGGCGGAATGGTGCCGAACAACGACAACATGCTGGTGAACACCGATCCGAAGCTGCCTTCAAGGACTGGCCTCATCAAATGCAAAGGTGTGGACGAGGACTGGACAGATGACTTCATCACGGCTCCGGACAAGCAGATTCTAAGGTACGCCGACGTGCTGCTGATGTACGCCGAGGCGAAGATCGAGCTCGGAGAGACCACAGACGGCGAGGCAGCGGCGGCCATCAACAAGGTCAGGGCCAGAGCCTACAAGACCGCCCCGGAGAACACCTCCGCCTACCCTGCCGTCACGACCACAGACCAGGCC
>CAVKML010000050.1:0-15189 GCA_963657715.1 uncultured bacterium
GCCGGAAGCAGCATGAGAAGCATATCCAGTCTGTCCGACAAACGCGAAAAGTTAACCCTATGAAACTCAGGTGCCTCCTTGTTTACCTCCTTGGCTGATTTCCGGAATTCAATAACGTCTTTGATTGACGGCACTGCCGCGACCTTCGCCGCCTCGTCCACCGACACCCCACGTTTCTTCAACTCCTCCAGCAAATCCACATTGTGAATCGTGAACACAAGGAAAGGGTTGTTGTCGATCTCCCGGCTCATCATGTAAATGACAGCGGCTAAATGTTTGCACGGCACAGCCCAGTCCGGGCAGCTGCACTGCATCTTGAAGTCAGTCCATTTTTCCGGGAATATCCTGAGTCCGCACTCCGAAGCGATGTCCATAACCGCCGGATCCAGCTCATGTTTAAGCAGTTTCGAGACAATGTCCGGCCTTTCCATAATCCCCTGAAGCAGTTTCTCCACATCCTCCGGGAAAAACGGCGGCACAATGATGGTGACTGAATATGGACGTGGCCTTCGTCCGCTGACCTTCGCACTGATGACGTTCCCTTTGATCTTGATCTCCCGCACCGCCCGCGCCCGTGCGTATGAAGCCCCGCGCGGAATCCTGTTCTCATAGTCGATGTGCGTCAACGACAGCAGCCACCGGCTCCCCAACCACGTGTTCCCGAAACCCTTTGCCATAAATCTAATTGTTTATAATTATCTAATTGCTGTCCAATTCCTCACAGAAATCACCTCAATGGTGTATCCATCTTTTTCAAGGATTTCATCCTGACTCCACGTTATTATCAGAAGTTTGCCGACTTTCAGTTCGCCTGCACATTCAATCAGAGAATCCACCTCTCTTTTGCGGGTTTTCGGGGAACTCATATCATAGCACACCTGTATAAGTTGTTGGATTGTCACCCCTTTTCTGCAGACAAAATCCACCTCTTTGTCATTGCGCGATCTATAATAGAAGAGCTCGTGCATTTTCAGATTGTATCCCTTTTTCAGCAATTCCAGAAACACCATATTCTCAAGAAGCCTTCCAAGGTTAGATGACAGTTCAAAGGCTCGTGCGAGAATATAGCCGTTGTCAACCACATAACATTTTCTGTCCGCCTTGTTCATCAATTTCATTTTATTGTTGAACCTCGGAAGGTACTGGAAAAGGTATGTATTCTGAAGATACCGGCAATATTTCTGGACAGTTGTCACGCTCCCCATATTCAAATCCTCCGCCAGAGATGTGACACTGAATGTATTGGTAAAGTTTGAAAGTAGCCAGTCAGCGACATTGTAAAGTTCGTCTACCTTTCTGACCTTGTATCTTTTTACAATGTCCTTGACAATGGTTGAATCATAAAGGCTGGAGATGTACCCCTCACAGACTTGAGGTGTCAAGGCAATCTCAGGATAACCGCCATATTTCAGGAAATTATCATACAAGACATTCTCTGAAACCGCATTCTGTTCATTTTTCCGTCTGTACGATTTATACTCTTCGGCCGAGAATGGATACAATCGGATTTCCAGATACCGCCCGGACAGGATCGCCGCGATGTCATCAGACAGCATATTCGCATTCGACCCTGTGATGACCAGATTCGTACCTCTTCTATACAGTTTCTCGACCCAAATGCTCCAGCCGGTCAGATTCTGGACTTCATCCAAAAGCAAAAATTTGTAACCACTGTACACTTCATCCAATAAATCTTCGACTTTGGATTCATCAAAGCCGTCAAGAAGAGCGGAATCGTCAAAATTAAGATATGCGAAATTCTGTCCTCTGAGCATCTGAAGCGCCAAAGATGACTTACCAGCCCGGCGTGGGCCTGTGATGAGCTTGATCATCTTGCTGTCGCGGTAGAGAACCGCCGTCTGTTGTGCGATCCTCTCCTGATAATCGTAAGCAAGCAGCCGATCCCTCTCCATTTTTTGTTTAATAACAGCCTCTTTCATCCAATAAATCATTCATAATGGACAAAAATAGCATTTTTTATCCACTATACAAATATTTTTGGATAAAACAAGTTCTTTTAAAAGAACATTTCATAGAAATCAAAACTTCTATGACTCGTACAAAAACAACAGATTTCCCTCATTAAGGGAAGAATATAGCCCAAAATATCCCTCATTGAGGGAAAATAGTCGCTTCGACAAGCTCAGCGACCTGAATTGGTGAACTTTACAAGAAATGTACATACCTTTTGTCCGGCGAAAGGGGGCTTTCACCGGACAAAGCGATTTCTAAAGAGAGAGGGGCTTACGCCAGACGTGCGGTGGCGTAGGCGATGCGGGCAAGGGTCTCGGGTTTACCGATGCGGACGATTATGTCGGCGATGCCCAGACCACTGGCGGCACCGGCGAGGGCCAGACGGGTGGCGTTCATCACCTTGCCCATCGGCCATTCGTTGCCACGGATGTAATCCTCAAGAGCTTTCTCGAAGGCCGGTACTGACCATTCTCCGGCATATTCCTTCACAAAGGAAGCGACCTTGGCGACATACTCAGCGTTCTCAGGCTTCCAGAACTTGTCAACGTCCTTGGCGAGGAACGGAGCGGTGGCGGCATCGTCATAGACTTTCGCGCGAGGGTCGGCCTGACGACGAGGGTCATTGCTCTGCGGTTCCACGGCGGCTCCGGCCTTGATTCCGAACTTCTCGAAATCCTGCGGAGAAACAAACAGATAAGAAGCTATCGTCCAGAAATCCTTCACGAAAGTGGCCCTCTCCTTGATGAACGAAACCACATTCTGGACGTAAGCCTTTGTGAATATGTGCGTGTTAAGATCGGCACCCAATTCGTTAACTTCCGCACCTGCGGCCTTGGCGCAATGAGGACACTCGACAACCTTCATTCCGTGCTCCTCAAGAACAGGCACGAACAACGCGGCAAGTTCCTCATCGGACTTCAGGCGGAGATATTCCTTGTTGTACCAACGGGCTTTCTCCGGGTTGAAGCGGGCACCGGACTTGACGATGCGGTCGAGGGAGAACGCCTTGATCAGCTCATCCATAGTGAACATCTCGCGGTCATCGCCTGGGTTCCAGCCGAGGAAGGCAAGCAGGTTAACGAAAGCCTCCGGGAAGTAACCATCCTCACGGTAGCCTCTGGAGACCTCGCCCTGGGCGTTCACCCATTTGAGAGGGAACACCGGGAAACCGAGTTTGTCACCATCACGTTTGCTGAGCTTACCTTTCCCGTCCGGCTTCAGAAGCAGGGACAGGTGGGCGAAACGAGGCATCGTGTCCTCCCATCCGAAAGCCTTGTAAAGCATGTAGTGGAGCGGCAGGGACGGCAGCCATTCCTCACCACGGATGACCTCGGTGATCTCCATAAGGTGATCGTCCACGATGTTGGCAAGATGGTAGGTCGGCAGCTCGTCTGCCCTCTTCCACAGAACCTTGTCGTCAAGAGTGTCGGTGTTCACCTCTATGTGGCCTCGGATCAGGTCGTCCATCTTGACAACCGTGTCGGTAGGCATCTTGAAGCGTACAGTCCAGTCGGAAGTCTCCTCAAGCAACCTCTTGACCTCATCCTCCGGAAGAGTCAACGAATTGCGCATCGCCATCCTTGTCACCTGATTGTAGATGAAGGTCTTGCCGGATGCCTCCGCTTCGGCTCGGGCCTTCTCCAGAGCCTCGGATGAGTCGAAAGCGTAGTAGGCGTAGCCGTTCTCGATCAACTGCTCGGCGTACTTGCGATAGATTCCGCGCCTCTGGCTCTGACGGTAAGGAGCGTGCGGATGACGCTCGGAAGCGGTCTCGACAACCTTTCCACTCTCGTCCACGCCTTCGTCCGGAATGATTCCGCACCAGTTCAGGGCCTCGATGATATATTCCTCGGCTCCGGGTACAAACCTGTGGGAGTCTGTGTCCTCGATTCTGATGATGAAATCACCTCCGCGCTGCTTGGCGTAGAGGTAGTTATAGAGAGCCGTGCGGACTCCGCCCATGTGCAGCGGACCGGTCGGTGACGGCGCGAATCTTACTCTTGTTTTTCGGGTCATATTATAAAAAGGTAAAAAAGGCTGACTCGCTTCAATGTGGTCAGCCTAAGTAATATTCCTAAAAATTAAAGTTTTGAGGCGACGGCCTTGCGCAGATCCTTGTCAGTCTTTATGACATCAGGAGTCAAGGTCCCGTCCACTATCAGGTAGGCGACCGGAAGACCACGGCTGATGTTGTACAGCACAGCGGCCTGAGAAGCTGCACCCAAACCATCACAGACGTTGATCCACGGCAGATTCTGGCTCTTCACGGCACTCGCCCACACACCCTTGTCGGTGTCAAGGGATACTGAATATATCTCCAGACCCTTGGGGTGATATTCCTTATAAAGCGGCACAAGCACATCCTGATTGAACATCTTCTGGGCAGCATCGGCGGCCTGCCAGAAATAGACCAACACAGCCTTTGAATCCACCTCGCTGAGTTTGACCTTATTCCCATCTATCGAAGGAAGATTCAGATCAGGATACGACAACTCCCGAGCATTCTGCACCTGCTGGCTGAGATTGAATATATTGAATCTCTTCTCGGTCTCTTTCTTCAGAGCCTCAACATACTTGGACTCTGGATAAACAGTCATCAATGAATCATGAACATTCTGGAACAGAATGGCATCAGTGGCCTGACTGAATATCGGGAAATTCTCATTCACCTTCTGGTACAGCACCGGAATCGAAGTCAGGGACTTGGAGTTCGTCATGATGTACTTCACACAGTCACGATAGTAGTCGATGTAATCCTTCGAAGCGGCCGCATTGTCACCAGCCGCGGCATCAGCGGCAAATTTGTCAAGAAACGCAGAGAAGCTTTCCTCAACCTGACGCAGCTTCTCGCTCTCCTCGGAACCATCAACGGAATATTTTCCGAGCGTGTCGGAAACCACCTTCACATTGTCGCCTTTATGGAGAAGCAGAGAAGCGATTTTGGTCTCGCCCCTGTACAGATAGACGAACTGCGGCTGCCCCTTAAGGACATCAATCTTGCAGGAATATGCTCCCGAAGCGTCCGTCTTGAGAGTGTCCAGAACCGTCAGTGTACTTCCTGACAGTTGTTTCACAACCACTTGGGTGTCAGGCGCGCCAGTAAGAGTACCTTTGACCTGGACCTTGTCCGAGCACGAGGAGGCGGCCATCAGGACAGCCGCGGCAAGAAGCAGATTTCTACAATTTCTCATATTCATTGAATATAGCGGCGGCTATCGCCTTGTTTTCTTCCGGAGAGATCTCCAGACGTTTTTTCTTGATGTCCATGTCAGCCTCGGTCTGGAGAGGCACCAGATGGATGTGAGTGTGAGGCACTTCCATCCCAAGCACGCAGACTCCCACGCGCTGGCAAGGCACGGCGGCCCTGATGGCGATCGCCACCTTGCGGGCAAAGGCCCACAACCCCTCGTAGGTCTTCTCGTCCAGATGGAAGATGTAGTCGTCCTCGACATTCTTCGGAATGACAAGAGTATGCCCTTTCGCAAGAGGGCTTATGTCCAGAAAGGCATAGAACTCATCGTTCTCCGCCACCTTGAACGAAGGAATCTCCCCTTTTGCGATCTTCGTGAATATCGTAGCCATCGTTTTCTAAAGTGAAATGTCAAGAATCTTGAACTTGATGACTCCTGAAGGCACCTTGGCCTCCACGATCTCGCCTTTCGAATGGCCGATCAAAGCCTTGGCGATAGGAGTGGTCGAAGCGAGTTTCCCGTGGGCGAAATCAGCCTCGGTCTCTCCGACTATCGTGAATTCCATCACCTGCTTGGCAGCCACATTCTCTACCTTGACCTTGTTCATTATCTGAACCTTGTCCGTGCCGATCTTGGACTCATCGATGACCTTGGCGTTGGCAACGAGATCCTTCAGCTTGGCGATCTTCACCTCAAGCAGCCCCTGAGCGTCACGGGCAGCGTCATATTCAGCATTTTCGGAAAGGTCTCCCTTTTCCCTTGCCTCCGCGATGGCCGCGGAGATGACAGGACGCTGCGCCAATGCGTCGGCGAGGTCCTTTTTCAGTTTATCCAACCCTTCCTGGGTCATATAATGGATTTCCGCCATAATGAAACGTGTTATATTCTTTACCAAACCAGCAAGCGGACAATCGCTTGTCAGCAAATAATTTATTCATAGCAAGCGGCTATTGCCCTCCGCCCGCCCCTTTTCGGAGCCATAATATTAAAACGGAGTCCCGCCCTTTCCGACGGAACCCTTCACGTTTCCGCAAATATAATAATTTTTCTTTCAAAAAGCGAATCGATTCCCGCCAAGGTTCAATTGTCAGATGCAAGGAGAGTGATGATACGGTCGATTACGGGATCTACGCGGGAGGCGGGGACCAGAGAATTGTTGGTCATGATGGAGAATATGATGGTGTCGGACTTGGATCCGGCTGATGGCTCTATGTAACCGCTGAAACAACGCACGCCGTTCATGGAACCGCTCTTGAGATGTACCCTTGCCTTCATGGAGGCCGGAGCCTCACGGAGACGGGACTCATAATGACGTCCACCAGGCTGCCCGATGGTCTGGATGTAATCCCCGAATGACGGGCTGTCCATCATCGCGGAGAGAAATCGGACAAAGAAGGACGGCGAGACATAGTTGTGGCGGGCCAGGCCGCTGCCGTCAACTATCCTGGCATCATCAGCGATGACCTTAAGGCTCCTCATCACCTCATTCACAGCCACATATGAGGAATCGTAGGAGGCTGAGTGGTGAAGTCTGCGGCCTAACGTTCGGAAAAGAGTCTCAGCATAGAAATTATCGCTCTTCAGGTTAGTCTCACGCGCTATGCGCTTTAGGGAAGGGGAATATGTCTGGCCAAGCATATTCAGATCATCGAATCTTGACGCGTAAGGGCCATATTCAAGAGAAGACAGGTTGGAGCGAATGCGTCCGTGACGGACATCAGCAGGTCCTTGCGAGACGCTTATCCCGTTGGATTTCAAGAATTCACAGAAGTAGTAAGCGCAGGTATAGGCACCGAACCGGTTGCTGAACTCCTCTGTTTTGGGCTTACGGTCAATGGCGAAGGAACCTCGGATCTCCGCGCAAGGGAGAAATTCAGTGTTGAAGAGGTAAAGCTCGTCTCCTGTTCCGGCAGGAGAAGTCTTGCCTGAATATTCGTACTTCATCCATGGAAGGACAGGGAAAGAGACACGGACGTTGACAGGGGAACCGACCGATGCTCCGGCGCTCACCTTGAAATCCTGGGCGTTCTCATAGAAGCATAGGCCGTCAAAACCTGCGCCGTATGCCGTTCCTATGTCTTGATAGCTCCAAGTGTCTTTCTCCTGAGGACCGTCGAAATAGCGTCCGTCACCTATCACATGACCGGTGATGGTCTTGATTCCGGCCTTGTCAAGGAAGGATTTCCATCGGGCGAAGAGCATGGCGCGGGGAATCGCTATGGAATCCTTCGAAGCGATTGTCGGGTCTCCTCCGCCGATTATGTAAAGATCACCGTCCAAGACACCGTCCCTGACGGAACCACGATAACCGATGCGTGTGACGTATTTGAAATCCGGGCCAAGCCGGTGAATAGCAATTCCGGTCGTGACCAGTTTCATCGTCGAAGCAGGGATCATTCGCGTGTCACTGTTCCATGATGCCAAGGTGTCTCCGCCCTCGGTCATCGCGAGGACTCCGAAGACTGAAGACTTCAGGATTTCACTTCGGGAAGCTATTTCCACGTATTTCTGGGCCTTGGTCCGAACGGTTTTTCCCTGAACGGAAGCTACTTGAGCCACAGCAGAAGAGGCGGCGAGAGCCGATAGCGCCAGAAAACCGGCGAACGCGCGTATGAATATTCCAAATCTCATAGGTACAAAAATAGTGTTTTTATATTTAAATTTGCGAATTGAAACGCCGCTTTAGGCAATACGAATTTGCATCAAATTGTAATTGAATATGAAAAAATGTGTCCTTGTGTCCGGGGGAGCCGGATTTATCGGAAGCCACGTTACAGTGGAGCTTATCGAGGCCGGCTACGATGTGATCGTGGCCGATAACATGTCAAACTGTGACGAGACTTGCTACGAGGGAGTAAAGAAGATCACCGGAAAGGAAGACATTCCTTTCGTCAAGATGGATTTCTGCGATCCTGTGGCGACGGAGCTTCTGTTCACCGCCAACAAGATCGACGCCGTCATCCATTTCGCAGGATTCAAGGCTGTGGGAGAGTCTGTCTCCGAGCCGTTGAAATATTACAGGAACAATCTGGAGTCATTCATGAATGTCATCGAGACCGCAAGGAAACATGGATGCGAGAACATTCTTTTCTCATCTTCGGCGACGGTTTACGGTGAGCCGGAGAAACTTCCTGTGACAGAAGAGTCACCAAGGCAGCCAGCCACCTCTCCTTACGGGAACACGAAGCAGATGTGCGAGGACATCCTGAGGGACTCCGTGAAGGCATATTCAAACATCAAGGGTATCGCGCTGAGGTACTTCAACCCGGTAGGAGCGCATCCGTCAGCCTTGATCGGCGAACTGCCACGCGGCGTACCTAACAATCTGGTGCCGTTCATCACGCAGACCGCCATCGGCAAGCGCGAGTGCCTCTCTGTCTTCGGCAACGACTACCCTACCCCGGACGGCACATGCCAGAGAGACTTCATCGACATCGTGGACCTGGCGAAGGCCCATGTCTTTGCGGTGCGCAGGATGCTCGAAGGCAAAATGAAGAATGAATATGAGATCTTCAACATCGGTACCGGCAAGCCACTGTCAGTCATGGAACTCATAAACGCTTTCGAGAAAGCCAACAACCTGAAGTTGAACTACAAGTTCGCACCACGCAGAGCCGGTGACGTGACAGCGATCTGGGCGGATCCGACTCTCGCCAACAACGAGCTTGGTTGGAAAGCCGAGAGATCGATCGAGGACACATTGGCAGCGGCATGGGCTTGGGAGAAGCATCTGGCAGGAGAATAACTCCGTGGAGGATAACGCCCTAAAAATCAATTCAATCAAAACAGGACCTCCACCTTGTTCCGGGTAGGAGGTTCTTCCTTTTTCAGTTTGAGTGACAGCAACTTAGGCTCCATGAAAAAAGGAAGGTCAAAAAAGACTTTTTGACCTTCCTAAAATATTTTTCTTCGTAAGGATCGGCTTACTTTGCGGTCGCCTTGATAAGTTCGCTGAGCTTCTGGTACATAGCGTCAGTCTTTTCAAGGAGTTCCTTGCGGATTCCGGCGTAGTAAACGGATTTCTTGCCTTCCACTTTCGCGTTCACTTTGTCCCTGAGGTCATTGTAGAGTTTGACCGCCTCATCGAAGAGTCCGCCCAAAGCCTCATTGTCAGCTTTCTGGTTAAGCGCGCTGAAGAGGGAGCAATCATCAATGAAAGCTCCGATGACATATTCAATGTCCTTCTTGATGTCTCTAAGATTCATATCTCGTTTTGTTTAGACTTAAAACTTGGCGAATATACATATTTTTTTTCGATTTACGAATATTGCCGGTCAAGGCTGAGATTGACAACAGGTCACTTCGACAGGCTCAGTGACCGAAATGGCAAGTTCAGCAACGGGACGGCTATTTGAACAGACTGCGGACGAGGGCCGGGACATCAGCGACCTTGACAACCTCTATGCCCTGAGACTTTAGATCCAAGGAGGCGAAAGATGATATGAATATCTTCTTGAAACCCAAACGGGAAGCCTCTGAGACACGACGGTCGATCTGGGCGACCGGTCGGATCTCTCCGCTGAGGCCGATCTCTCCGGAGAAACAATTATCGGAAGGGATGGCGAAATCGAAATTGGAAGACAGGACCGCCGAGATGACGGCCAGATCACAGGCAGGATCACTGACCTTGAGTCCACCCGCCATATTCAGGAAAACATCCTTTTGCGCTAATTTGAATCCGGCCCTGCGTTCCAGGACCGCCAAGAGCATATTCAGTCGCCTAACGTCAAAGCCAGTGGCGGAACGTTGCGCTGTGCCATAAACCGCAGAGCTAACAAGTGCCTGAACCTCAAACAGGAACGGCCGCGTGCCGTCCAACATCGCACTGATGGCGGTACCGCTGAGTCCGGCCTCATGCATCGGGATGAGCAGTTCGGAAGGATTTGAAACTTCGCGGAGTCCCTTGCCGGTCATCTCAAAGACGGCCAACTCAGAAGTGGAGCCGAACCTGTTCTTTATGCTGCGCAGGATCCTGTAAGAGCCTCTGTTGTCACCCTCAAACTGAAGCACCACATCCACAATGTGTTCAAGAATCTTCGGGCCTGCGATGTAGCCTTCCTTGGTGATATGCCCGATCAAGATGACCGGGATGCCGGTCTCCTTTGCCAAGCGCAGGAGAATGGCGGCCACTTCTTTGATCTGCGTGACAGAACCCGGAGTCGAGTCAACGGTCTGCGAGAACATTGTCTGGACGGAATCCACTATCATCAGGTCAGGCTCGATCTCACGGGCCTGAGCGACGACATTCTCGATCAACGTCTCGCTATAGATCTGACAGTTGGAAGCGTCCCCTCCCAAACGATCGGCGCGCATTTTCACCTGACGAAGGCTTTCCTCGCCGGTGACGTACAATGTCTTCAGTGACGGGCAGCCAAGCGGAATCTGAAGAGAAAGGGTGGACTTGCCGATCCCTGGCTCACCACCGATCAGGACAAGAGAGCCTTCAACGACACCGCCGCCAAGGATTCTGTCGATTTCCTCGTTATTCAGGGATATACGTGCCTCAGAACGAGAGTCTATCTCGTTCAATCTCTGAGGCTTGCGACCAGCGCCGGGGACAGTGTCAACCACTGAAGACTTTCTGGATCCACCCGTCACGACCTTCCGTTCGACCATCGTGTTCCACTCCCCGCAAGCGGGGCAGCGCCCCATCCATTTGGGATATTCATTGCCACAATTGGAACAGAACCATACTGATTTCTCTTTCATAACTGTCAATATTTCACAATGTTCGGTTGGATACCGATTGGCACTCCGACGATTTCCCAACCATGTTTTCCGTAACGGTCACTTCGACAGGCTCAGTGATCAAGCGGCAACGCTAATGACCGCCGCCGAACAATAGTCAAAGATAGGCAATAGGTAGGGGGATGACAAAAAAAATTGCAGCATCTGGGTTTTAGCCCGGACACCGCACAAAAAGCCCCCACACCGGGGTCTTCGGCTGAAATTACTCAGCGGTAGCAGTTGAATCGCAGCAAGCGGCTGTAGAATCGCAGCAAGCGGCTACGGTATCAGCAACTTCCTCGACAGCCTCAACAGCCTCAGTCTCAGCCTCGGCTTTCTTTGCGTTGTTACCGCAAGCAGAAGCGGCTACCATAAGAGCCACAACTGCGAAAGACATAAATACCTTCTTCATAATAATTATAAATAAAAAACTATTGTTATTACACTCTCGTTTTTCAGACCGCAAAAGTACATAGTTTTCTGAAATCTACAATGATTTTTTATAAAATCTTCAAAATTTTCATCGAGACAGGCTATCTTGGGAACTCACATTTCTCCAAACCAAGAATTTCACCGCTTACAATCTGAAAGCGAAGTGCCAATCGCGGGACATCAGAAGATCCTTGGAAACCACAGGCCCCGGGGTTCATGAACATAAATCCATTCTGTTTGTCACGGAAAACCTGAGGGATATGCGTGTGTCCGCAGACGAATATATCAGGATGATAGGAATCAAGAAGAGCCTTGGCACGCAGGTCGTACATTGGCGGATGCGGATTGAAGGCCCAGTAACTGCCTCGGCGCAAGCCGATGTGAGTCATCAACACCCTCATCCCCGCACACTCAAAGTTTTGAAAGGCAGGATAATCCTGTCTCACATCAAGACCGTCACAATTGCCATGCACTCCGATCAAAGGTTTGAAGGCCGCGATCTCACGTGCGCATTGGAGCGTGCCGAAGTCGCCTGCGTGCCAGATCTGGTCCACAGGCTCCAGAAATTTTCTAACATCCTCTGCGAAAACTCCGTGAGTGTCGGAAATCAGTCCGATGTACATTTTACTTACAGTTTAATCACGATCTTCTTCTTGTAGAGAATCCACAGGAGACTGAATATGATTGTGACGAATATGAGCGCCCACAGCAGGGAGGCATATTCATTGGCTCCGAAGTAGCGGCTCGGGGCGAACCCGAAGAAGCCGTAGCTCTTGGCTATGACTCCCGAGAACACGAATGCCATCAAAGCGTTCATGCCCATAGCCTTGAAAGGCACAAAAGGTCTCTCATAGCCTTTCACGTCAAGCAGATAGGCCAGGAAAGCCAGCGCGAGCATCGTCCAGCCTCCGGCATAGAAGACGTATGAGACTGACCAGAGAGGTTTGTTGATCGGGATCCAGATGCTGAGAACCACTCCGAGGATGAGGGACAGGCAGCCATAAACAAATGTCCTGTTGACAACCCTGTCAGGGGTGTTGGTGGCGGACATATTCTTTTGTGATCTGTGGATCATCGAGCCGATCAGGTAGCCGAGGAGACATGAGCAGGCCGCTGTCATCGAACCGAGAATGCCTTCAGGATCAAAGTTGGTCCCGTTGTAGCCGTGATAACAATGATTGCCGCCGACCAGCCAAGTGTCGATTCTCATCGAGACATTGCCTTCAAGAGTGAACGCGCCGGGTTCATGGCCGAAAAACAGCAATATTCCCGTGTAAGTCACGCAAAGCGTCGCGATGGCGGCCAAAATCTTTCCGGGCTTTTTAAGCCATAAGGCAAGGCAGCCGGCGATGGCATACGCCATGCCTATCCTTTGGAGAACTCCGAATATTCGTTTATGCTGAAGCCAGTAAAGGTAGTTCTGACCGAAAGTCCAGGTCTCATCGTGGAGAGAGGTCGGGAAAAACGGGTACAGGTTCAGAGCAAAGCCGACAAGGAAGATCAGAACACCCCTTTTCAAGACCTTCAGGTAAGCCTTTGCGGTAGATTTCTCATACTTCGAGAAAGAGAACGCCATCGCGCATCCCATGCAGAAGATAAAGAACGGGTACACAAGATCCGTAGGGGTGCAACCGTCCCAGCCAGCGTGCCTCAGCGGCGGGAATATGTGTGCCCACGAACCTGGGTTATTGACAATGCACATGAATGCGACGGTCAGTCCTCTAAGGACATCCAATGACTCATAACGTTTTTTCATAAGCGCAAAGTTACTCTTTATTCTCCAATGTTGTATCTTTGCAGTATGGAGATTTTCTATGCTTACAAAATAGAGGACGGGTTGGTTCATCTTGACACCGAGGAGAGCGCGCACTGCGTGAGAGTGCTCCGGCATCGGGTCGGAGACGAAGTCACCGTGGTGGACGGAATCGGAAATATGTACCGTTGCCGTCTGAACGATGATTCTCCCAAAGGAGCGGCGGCGGAGATTCTGGAGACAGTTCCAGGCTGGGGCGGGCATTCATATTCATTGAATATGGCGGTGTGTCCCACGAAGAACAACGATCGTTTCGAATGGTTCGTGGAGAAAGCGACCGAGCTTGGTGTGGACGTGATTTCACCTGTCATCGGAGAACGTTCCGAGCGAAAGGTGTTCAAGGCGGAGAGGTCTCGCAAGATAGCGCTTTCCGCCATGAAGCAGAGTCTGAAGGCGAAACTGCCTGTAGTGGAAGAGCCGGTGTCCGTGCGGAATTTCATTCTGGAATACGCCGAGGATCCCGGAGTCAAGATGATCTGCTACTGTTTTGAGGGGGAGACGTCAAGACACTCCATAGAGGATGTTTTGGAAGGGATTCCCACCGACTCCGCGATTACTGTGCTGATAGGTCCCGAGGGTGATTTCTCTCCGGAAGAGGCACGGCTGGCAGTCGAGAATGGTTTTGCGCCTGTCCACCTCGGGCCAAGTCGCCTGCGGACAGAGACTGCGGCGGTGACTGCGGTGACTGCCTGCTACCTGCGTTTCATGGAGCCGTGAGTGAGGAAGGCTGATCCACGCACGGAACAGCCTTTGAATATGGTGTCGTGCGCAAGGAGTAGGTTTCCGCGCACTGGAATGGCTCTGGAAGATGCGTCGTGCGTGAAACAAGGGGTACCCACGCACGGGAGCGATTCGGCCTTCATGAGCCAAAAAGGTGATTTTACGCACATAAATTTTATGAATATGCAAAAGAAGACTATAGATGAGATCCTTAACGAGACGTTAACGGTTCTTAAAGAGGGTGGAGTTATCCTTTACCCTACCGACACGGTCTGGGGACTTGGCTGCGATGCGACCAACCCTGAGGCTGTCGCAAAGATTTACAAGATCAAACACCGCTCCGACAGCAAATCACTGGTCCTGCTGGCTAACAGCTTGGATCAGATAGCATTGTACGTCAATGAGATTCCACCGATGGCCATTGATCTGGTCGAGGTCAATGACAGGCCGATGACCTTGATCTACCCGGGGGCGAAAACCTTCCCGGCCCCGGCAGAGGGTGAGCCATGGAAATCAGACCGTTTCCATCTGGCCCACAACACTGTGGCAGCTGACGGGACGGTCGGAATACGGATCCCTATGATGGAATTCTGCCAACAGCTGACCTATAAACTGGGTCGTCCTATCGTCTCCACCTCCGCCAACATCTCTGGAGAGCCAACGCCAAAGAAATTCGCCGAAATCTCCGAGGAAATCAAGAGCGTGGTTGACTACACGGTAGATCCACGTCTCGAAGCAGGAGCCACCGGTCTCGCCTCCCAAATCATCAAGATCGGCCTTGACGGCGAAGTGGATATCATCAGGGCGTAAGCAACTAATAGCCACGAGATAACCACACACGAAGAATCATTTTACCTCATTTGCAATACTCAGAGAACACTTAGGGTAGTAATTCCTCGGAGAGAATCGAAGCAAGAGTCTTATGGAGATGCCCAATGGATATTAAAATCACCCGCCCTTCCAGAAGCGTGATTTTGCCTATATCACGCTTTTAGAAGGGCAATTAGCCCTTTATGAGCGTAATCTTACCGATAATGCGCCTGTAAAAGAGCCTCACATTCTCTCTGAACTGTAATATTCAGTAGATATTTTAGCGGAGAGAAACAAAAAAACATCGCAAGCTTCTAAGAAAGAATAACTTGCGATGTTAATTTTGTGGAGATATAGAGATTCGAACTCTAGACCCCCTGCTTGCAAAGCAGGTGCTCTACCAACTGAGCTATACCCCCAAAACTGTTAATCCGAAAAATCGGAATAAAAAGTAGGCCCTGGCAGAGTTGAACTGCCGACCTCTACATTATCAGTGTAGCGCTCTAACCAACTGAGCTATAG
>CAVKML010000051.1:0-15103 GCA_963657715.1 uncultured bacterium
GCAAAAGTAGCCAGGATCTCTCCCGGCTACAATATGCTTTTCTTCGGAGGCTTACAGTAACAGTAGCCATGCTTGTTATCATTCGGGCCGGTGCCTCAGAGGAGGTTACCGGCCCGAATTGTAATTTATTCCTTGATGCTCGCTAAGGACGCTCGACAGTTATTCGGTGACCTTGCCTCGGAGATATTCATCAATCGCGGCGGCGGCTTTGCGTCCTGCTCCCATGGCGAGGATGACGGTGGCTGCGCCAGTGACAGCATCTCCGCCGGCGAAGATGCCCTCCCTTGTCGTGCGGCCTTCGGCATCTGCTTCAAGACCGCCGCGGCGAGTGGCTTGAAGTCCCTTCGTCGTGTTGACGATCAGAGGATTAGGAGCGGTGCCTAAAGCCATAATGACGGTTTCGGTAGGGATCTCGAACTCTGAACCTGGGATCGGGACAGGGGAGCGGCGTCCGCTTGCGTCAGGCTCACCGAGGTCCATTCTGATGCATTTGATGGCCCTTACCCAACCCTTTTCGTCACCAAGAATCTCAACCGGATTGGTCAGCATCTGGAAATCAATGCCTTCTTCCTTGGCGTGATGGACCTCCTCCTTTCTGGCCGGAAGCTCGTTCTCGGTACGGCGGTAAACGATAGCCGTGTCAGCACCGAGCCGCAAGGCGGTTCTCGCGGCATCCATGGCGACGTTTCCTCCTCCTACAACGCAGCACTTCTTTCCTGCGTGGATCGGGGTGAGGTAATCCTCACGGAAGGCTTTCATCAGGTTGTTTCTCGTCAGGAACTCGTTGGCGGAGAATACTCCGTTCAGATTCTCTCCCGGGATGCCCATGAACTTTGGCAGACCTGCTCCGGTGCCTACGAACACGGCCTTGAAGCCTTCCTTGTCCATCAGGTGATCGATGGTGACTGTCCTTCCGACAATGACATCGGTCTCGATCTTGACACCTAGCGCCTTCACTGAGTCGATCTCGCGTTTGAGGACGGTATCCTTAGGAAGTCTGAACTCAGGGATTCCATATTCAAGGACACCTCCGGCTTTGTGAAGAGCCTCGAAGATTGTGACATCATAGCCTTTCTTGGCGAGGTCGGAGGCGCAGGCGAGGCCGGCAGGTCCGGAACCGATGATGGCTACCTTCGTGCGGCCGGTCACTTCGACAGGCTCAGTGACCGAAGTAGTTGGCTCTGTGGCCGAAGTAGTTGGCTCAGTGACTGAAGTTACAGACTCAGAGGTCGAAGATGTTGACTCCGCTGCCGAAGCGGTTTGGTCGCTGAGCTTGTCGAAGCGCTCCGCCGCAGTGTGATCCGCCACAAACCTTTCCAGTTTGCCGATGGCCACAGGTTCACCCTTCACCCCAAGGATGCAGCTTCCCTCGCACTGGCTTTCCTGCGGGCAGACGCGTCCACAGACTGCCGGAAGCGAGGAGTCCTCCGCGATGATGGCCGCCGCCGCGTTGATGTCCCCGGCCGCGACCTTCGCGATGAAATCCGGAATCTTCACACTGACAGGGCAGGCCTGCACGCAGCGCGGATTCTTGCAATGAAGGCATCTGGAAGCCTCTGTCGTGGCCTCCTCAAGATTGTAGCCGTAGCAAACCTCTTCAAAATTATGCGCGCGTACCTTAGGATCCTGCTCACGGACCGGTACTCTTGGTATTCTCTGTGCCATTATATTCCTAATTTAGATTTAACCTCGGCTTCTTCGGCCTTGTATTGTCCAAGACGCCTCATGGCCTCGTCGAAATCAACGTCATAGCCATTGAACTCCGGGCCGTCCACACATGCGAATTTGACCTTTCCGGCCACTGTCACGCGGCACGCTCCGCACATTCCCGTGCCGTCCACCATCAACATGTTAAGGCTCACATCCTCCGGGATGCCGAGCTTCTTGCAGGTAAGCGTGCAGAACTTCATCATGATCATAGGGCCGATGGACACGGTTTGGGTATATTCCTTGCCTTCGCTGACCAGCTTCTCCAACAGTCCCGTAACCATGCCATGGAATCCTTCCGAACCATCGTCGGTGCAAAGATAGAGGTTGTCACATGCGGAGGCCAGTTCCTCCTTGTAGATCAGCAGGTCCTTGGTCTTCGCGCCGATGATGACATCGACGGCGATGCCTCTCTCGTGCAGCCACTTCGCCTGTGGATAGACAGGAGCGGTTCCGACTCCTCCGGCTATGAATATGTACCTTTGGCCTTTAAGTTCCTCTTCCGTCTTGTCAACAAAAGCGGAAGGATTGCCCAGAGGCCCGACAACGTCACTGAAGAACTCACCCTCGGCCTTGGAGATGATGGCGGCCGAAGACGCTCCGATCAATTGTGTGACGATTGTCACCGTGCCGGTCTCTCTGTTGTAGTCACTGATAGTAAGCGGTATCCGTTCGCCCTTTTCATCGGAGCGAACGATCAGGAACTGCCCAGGCTTCGCCGCCTCGGCAATCCTTGGAGCCGACACCACCATCTTGCAGATGTTCGGAGTCAGCATCACTCTTTCAAGAATCTTGAACATAAGCTTTCAAAATAGCGTTATAAATATGTAGTCGGCAAATGTAGGAATTTAAGTCGATATTCCAAATTATTCCGGAATATATGGGTTGCCAGGTAAGAATAATAAAAGTTTTTATCTACATTTGTGCCTACAGGATTCGGAACAGATGTTACAATTCTGACCTGATTACGTTATATTCATATAATGCTTAATGCTGCTTGCTATTATGAAGAAGATCATCACCGCCCTGCTTTTTGTGACCTTGATTTCTCTGGGATTCAGGCTTGACGCTCAGATTGCCATTTCAGATGATATGTTCGGCCGAACCTCGTTCAAGGTGACCGCGCAGGTTCTTGACTCGCTCACCAAAGAGCCGGTGGCTTTTGCTTCCGCGTACCTTAGGCATCCCAAGGACACGGTCATCACCAGCTTCGCCCTGACGGACACATTGGGCAAGGCCACATTGAAGGATGTGGCGAAAGGCGAGCATCTGCTTTGCATTGAATATCTCGGCTACAAGCCGGTCTATAAAAGAATATACGTCCGCTCGGGAAATTATGACGCCAAGGTCATCCTTATGCAGCCTGACGATAAGGTGCTGAAGGCGGCCTCTGTCTCCGCGGTCGGCACTCCGATGGAGATGAAAGGGGACACCCTTATCTATAACGCGTCTTCGTTCAGGATCATGTCCAATGACAACCTTGCTGATCTGTTGAAGAAGATGCCTGGCGTTGAGGTTGGCGAGGACGGAACGGTCAAGGTCAACGGCAAGGAGGTGAGCAAGATCACGGTCGGTGGAAGGACGTTCTTCCTTGGTGACAACAAGGCCACTCTCGACAACCTGCCGGCCAAGATTGTGGACAAGGTCAAGGTGATTGACAAGGAATCTGAATCCGCTGAGTTCACCGGCATCAAAGGTGAAAAGGAGAAGGTTATGGATGTCGAGTTGAAGGAGGAATATAAGAGCGGATGGTTCGGCAACGCTAAACTGTCCGGGGGAACGACCGCTTCTGGCAAGGATGATAACGGATTCAAGGAGAGGAAGGATCTGTTGTTCAGCGGATCGGCTATGGTCTCGGCCTACGGGGAGAAGAATCAGCTCACGACCATCGCGGGCGGGTATAATTTTATGGCTCCCGGATCGGGGATGTTTGTCATGTATGATGGCAAAGAGAGTGAGACCCCTTCATTGCCGTATAATGGAATGCACAAGAGATGGCAGGTGGGTACGAATCTGAATTCCGATGCCATAAAGGGCTTCACTACTGATGCTTCCGTTGTTTATTCGTCGGAGCATGTTGACAAACATACGAGGACGGACAGGACATCGTTCAAGGAGGATGGCGACCTTTTTGACACATCGGACGAAGTCGAGAACGGCAATCTGGACAAGTTCAGCGTGCACGCCGAACTCAACAAGAAGAACAGGAAGAAAACGTCCCTTTACTTCCGTCCATCCTTCTCTTGGTATGACTACAACAGTACTTCTGTTGTCAACTCGCGGTCGCTGATGTTGGACGAGGAAAGAAACCATTCGGAGTCAAATTCATTCTCCAGAAAGAGTGGCGTCTCTACGGACGGGGAACTTGGTGTCGGAATCAAAAAACTGGGAAAGGACAGGCGTGCTTTGACATTGGATGTAGAATATTCGCTGAGTTCTAATGACGGAAATTCGACCGAATATTCAAAAACATCGTTCGCATCTTCGAGCAAAGATGACATCCGAGACCTGACTTACGACAAGAACGGCAGTTACAGCGACATCAGCGGCACTGTCAAATATGTCGAGCCTTTCGGTAAGAACTGGGCTGTCTCCACCACATTGAGTTCACGCTATAGTGTGAGGAAATCGACCAGTGACGCGGCCAACGCCGACGGTTCCGCCAATGACTATTATTCATCTGTGTCTGACAACTATTATTTCTCCAATGAAGGGCAGTTTCTGGCCCAGTACAACAAGGGAAAGACCAACCTGCAGTTAGGAGGTCAGGCAAGGCTCTACAAGAACGAGAATTATGCCCGCTCTTTCGGACTTGACACCAAGACAGGAGTGGGCGAGTGGCAGACAACGCTTTCGCCTTTCGTGAACGTGAGATATTCAGACAAGAACAACAATGTGTTTTTCAGGCTGTCCAGCAGGACGGCCAGACCGTCTTCCGCCAGCATTGTGCCGACTTTCAACATTGTCAATCCGACAAGGATCACAGCCGGAAATATTTATCTTAAGCCTGTCACAACTGAATCGGTAAGCACATCGTATAGAGGTACTTGGGGAAAAGTCCGATTCAATGGTTGGCTGTTCGGAGATTATTCATCCAATTCGCAGGTGTCCGCCATCTGGTTTGACCAGAACAGCATAAGGTACTCGATACCTGTGAACACGAAGAAACCATCCTACAATTACAGTACGGACTTCAATCTTTTCACACCGCTGTCAAAGGACGGCAAGCTGCGATTCTCCGTCAGCGGAGGACTTTCTGTCAACAGATCCGTAAGTTATCAAAGCAAAGGCACGCTTGACGGGATTGATCTGGATTCTTTTGACTATACCGAGTTTATGGACAATTTCTGGGGCGACGCTTCCGGAGACCGCTTCTATTCCGGGCAAAGCGGATTCCAGGAGAGTCTGACCCGAAGTGTCAGAACTGATTTGAGCATGACGTTGACCTTGAATCTGGAACGCTTCTCAATGACGCTCGGGCCTGCGGTCAATAACTCAAGATCTCGATACTCGCTTGACTCAAAGGCTAATACAAACGTATGGGAAACGTTTTTGGGTATCAATCCATCCTACACATCCCCTCACGAGTTTGAGTTCGAGTCGGAATTGTCCTATGCGATCCTTCGTGGCTATGGCTCTGGCTATAATGATGACTATGTACGCTGGAATCTCAGTGTCGGAAAGAACATAAAGTCTTTCAACATCACTCTTACCGCGCAGGATTTGCTTGACAGCGCGAGGTCGCTCAGGCGCGTGGTCCAGGATGACTATGTGCAGAACTCCTACACCAATGTGCTTGGCCGCAGGATCATTCTCTCGTTCACTTGGAATTTCGGCAAGATGGACGCATCCAAGAGCGCAGCCGCACAGGACGCTATGTGGAATATGGCGTATTAGTAGTAAATGTCGAAGCGACAAATCTCACCAACCATCAAAGCGGTAGATTCTTCGCAATATTGAATTTAAAGCAGATGCCCGAGGAAGCGTGCCTTGTCGGAATCTGACATTCCACGGCGGCGGACGAGACGCTTCCAGTAGGTCCCGTCTGTCTGCTCCTCGTAAATCACCTCATCCCTGTGGCAGGTGACATTTATGTGCTTGGGATTGAACTCGATGAATGGTCTTATATCATTCAAGAGTTCATCCTTGGTCATGCCTTTCAGGGGCGGGACTATCTCAAGTGATGGGGATTGCTTCATTTGTTGTCGTTCGTTTAGTTTTGTCTCTATTGTCTCGGAGTTTTGATATCGATCACGGTCAGCGAATTTCCCTCGACCTTGAATCTCACGTCCATGTCTTTGAATATCATTCCATAGACCTTGTCATGGGCGTTTTGGTACCTTGGCCTCGGGTCTTGCGCCAACACGTCCTTCAGGGCGGCGACATCGGCCTCTGTCCAGCCGGGGATGGTCACTTCGGCAAGCTCAGTGACCGATTCATTTAGCGATCCTGCCACATTTCCGGTCACTGAGCCTGTCGAAGTGACCAGCACATTTGAAGTGACCGAATCTGCAAACACGACTTTCAATGGCTTCCATTCCTTGTCATCGACAAATCCTGAAGCCGCTTCCGGATGGCTGTCCGCATAAGTCACGTAAGGCTTTATGTCATAGATCGGTGTCCCGTCCATAAGGTCGGCTCCAAGCACGTTTATCACCGGCCCGACCGGTTTCCCGTCAGGGTCCTTGGCGTCATATTCAATGGACTCGATCCTGACAGAAGACAATCCGAGTCCGTTTGGCCGGAAAGGGGAGCGGCTGGCGAACACTCCGATACGCTCGTTGCCCCCGAGTCTCGGTGGCCTGACCGTCGCCTGAAAAGCTGTTTTTTCCGGTCGCTGAGCTTGCCGAAGCGCACCGGACGTCGGCAGAGTCGCTTCGACAGGCTCAGCGACCGACTCAGAAGGCTCAGCGACTGATTCTGTAGCCGACCGTGGCTTGTTCCCCGAGAATCCCCAGATGATCCAGATGTAGTCAAACCCTTCCAGTCCGCGCACAGCGTCCGCGCTGCGGAATCCATGCTCGAACACTATTCTTCCTTTCAACTCAGGAACCAATCCGGCCTGCCTCGGAATCCCGAACTTGGTCTTGAACGGAGACTCGAACCGCGCTACCGGCTCAATGAACATAGCTTACCTGCTCCCATTTGAGAGCTTCTTCATTCTGTGGCTTGCGCTTATCGGCAGGGTGGCCGACAGCTATCAGGCACAGGACCGAGTGCTTCTCGGGAATATTCAAGATCTCCCTGACTTTTTGCTCGGCCGTTACCCCGGCCTCCACACTCTCGCTACCCCTTATCTGGCACCAGCATGTTCCCAGCCCAAGATCCTCTGCCTGGTACTGCATCGTGACGGCTGCGATGGAGCAGTCCTCTATCCATTTTGCCTGTCCTTCAGGCTCACCGAGGACAGCGATCACAACCGGAGCTTCTTCCACAAACTGCGATCCTGCCGGCCTGACATCAGCCAACTCCTTGATTTTCTCCTTGTTGTCAGTGACCACAAACCTCCATTTTCTGAGTCCCATGGCCGTAGGCGACATCAGCGCCGCTCTTATAATTGTCCTGACATTTTCCTCGCTCACAGGATCTCCTGTGTAAACCCTGTGGCTTCTGCGCTCTTGCACAAGTTCCTTAAAAGAATTCATATTCATTTCTCCTTTGCCACAAATTTACAATTATTATCCGTATGATGAATACTTTGACGAGACTTGCGTCGCATGTCCAATTTCTCTGGAAATCGCAATTGAATATATTCTTTAATCTAAAAGCGGTCTATTTCTGTTAAAATAATCACCAAAATGATGTAAAACGTTATAAAATTTGATAAAAATCTTGTCTTGATTGAAAAAATGTAATATATTTAGGGTCGTAATAAAGCCTTATGATCCGATGGATAACAAGACAAATACATTAGAAGTACCTCAAAAGGGAAACATTCTTATAATCAACACGGGGTCCACAACAACTAAACTGGGCTACTTTTCCGATGGTGTCCGCGTGTTTGACACCAAGCTTGAGCACACCGCCGAGGATGTGGCAAAGTACCCGTCCGTGATGGATCAGGCGGACATGCGTCATCAGGCGATCAAGGATTTCATGGCCTCCAAAGGCATTCCGCTTGAGGATGTTGACATCGTAATGGCGCGCGGCGGCCTCATCGTTCCTGTCATCACGGGTGTTTACAATGTGAACCAGGACATGCGTGAAGTCTTGAAGAGCTGCCGAGACGGAAACCATGCATGCAACCTGAGCGCTATCCTGGCCGATGATGTCGCCAAAGAGATCAACCAGATCAGGGAGGACAAGAGTCTTACCCCTCGCTTCGGGAAATGTGTCGCTTATATCGCGGATCCTCCGATGGCGGACGAGATGCTTCCGGAGTGCAGGATGGGAGGGATCCCGGAGTTCTCCAGAAAGACATTGTTCCACGCATTGAACTCAAGGGCTATCGTGAGACGGTACCTTCGTGAGCACGGCCACAAGACCAATGATGTCACAGTGATCGTGGCTCACATGGGGGGAGGCGCGACGATCTCCCTTCACCGCAACGGAAAGGTGATCGACACGAACCACGGTCTCGGTGGAGACGGCCCTATCACTCCTGAGAGATCTGGTTGCTGCCCTCCGTTCGAGCTTATCGACATGTGTTTCAGCGGGAAATATACAAAAGAGGAAATCCAGAAGAAGCTCGTGGGCCGTGGCGGAGCCGTCGCTTACTTCGGCACGAACAGCATGCTTGATGTCGAGAGGATGGCCAGTGACGGCAATGAACTGGCGCAGACCTTCCTTAAGGCATACGTTTTGAACATCTGCAAGTACATCGCGGCCATGTCTGCGACCGCTGACGGGAAGATCGACGCGATCCTTCTGACCGGAGGAATCGCTCACAGTAAGATGCTGATGGATCAGATCAAGGCCAAGATCGGCTTTATCGCTCCAGTGGAAGTGTTCCCGGGAGAGGATGAGATCAACAGCCTGGCGGAGAACGGCTACATGATCCTGGCCGGCCAGACAAAGATCCACACTTATAACAAAGACAGAATTATTGAAGACTAAAACAACTATAATGATGAAGAATATTGATTGGAGCAAGCTGTCTTTCAGCTACACTCAAACAAAGGCTTTGGTGTACAGCCGCTGCATTGACGGAAAATGGGAAGCCCCTGTCGTGACCGAGGATTTCAACATCGGTCTCAGCAGTTTCGCCGGAATATTCCATTACGCCCCTTCGTGCTTCGAGGGATTGAAGGCGTTCCGGGGCGTTGACGGCAAGGTCAGGCTTTTCCGTCCGGACCGCAATGCCAAGAG
The DNA here is from genome assembly GCA_963657715.1 of uncultured bacterium. Lineage (GTDB taxonomy): Bacteria > Bacteroidota > Bacteroidia > Bacteroidales > UBA932 > Cryptobacteroides. Next base: position 9,016 of record CAVKML010000051.1, read on the forward strand.
AATGGCGGACAGCGCGACTTATCTGGATATGCCATACCCTTCCGAGGAGATGTTCATCGATATGTGCGTCCGCTGTGTGAAGGAGAACATTGAATATCTTCCTCCGTACGAGGCCACCGGCGCGTCCCTTTACCTGCGTCCTATCCTTATCGGAATCAATCCGCAGCTCGGCATCCATTCCGCCAATGATGTAATGTTTGCTGTGATGTGCTCGCCTGTGGGGACATATTCAGGAGCGAAGAGTCTCAGCCCAGGGACAGCTGTAATTTCAAGGAACTATGACCGCGCGGCCACTTTCGGTTCCGGCTGCTACAAGCTTGGAGCCAATTACGCTCAGTCGCTCCATGCCTATAATCTTGCCCATAGCACAGGCTACCGCGAGCTTCTTTTCCTTGATTCGGCCACAAAGACGACCATCGAGGAGTTCGGCTCGTCCAACTTCTTCGCCATAAAAGGGAACACTTACGTGACACCTCGCTCGGGCAGCGTCCTTCCGTCCATCACCAACAACAGCCTCCGCACTGTGGCCGCTGACATGGGATTGGATGTCGAAGTCCGCCCGATAAAGGTGGAGGAGCTTGCTGAATTCGATGAGGTCAACTCTTGCGGCACGGCGGTGGTCATCACTCCTATCAGCTATGTGGACGACAAGCCTTGCCTTGAGAGTGAGGATGTTTCACGTCGTTACAGATTCCCTTCCAAGGATAAGTGCGGAGCGGTCAGCGAGAAACTTTACAACCACATCATCGGCATCCAGAAGGGACTTGAGGAAGACACCCACAACTGGTGTCTGTTCATCGACTAGGCGATGATTGAACTCACGGCGATAGAAAAGATTCTTGTGGAAGGCTGGACCGATGAAGCGATCCGCCTGCTTGACGAATATATCACCTCCGCTCCGGAGCCTTCCGATCGTGCCTACTATCTTCTGGGCAACGCGCACAGAAAGAAAGGAGACTGGCAGAAGGCCATCAACAATTATCTGGAGGCAATGGCGATTAATCCTGAAAGCCCGGCGGCCAACGCTTACGCGATAGCGAACGAAATCCTAGATTTCTACAACAAGGATATGTATAATCAATAAATATCAAGGTATTATGGCTAAAATGAAAGGGGCGACCGTCGTCGACACCGAGAGATGCAAAGGCTGCAATCTCTGTGTTGTCGCCTGTCCGCTCGATGTCCTTGCTCTGACGACCAAGGAAGTGAACCGTAAGGGCTATAATTTTGCCCATGAGGTTCTTGCTGACACCTGCACGGGCTGCGCGTCCTGCGCCACTGTCTGCCCGGACGGGTGCATAACCGTTTACCGTCTAAAAACAGTCTAAGCTATGTCAGATCAGGAAATCACATTGATGAAAGGCAATGAGGCCATTGCCCACGCGGCTATCCGCTGCGGTTGTGACGGCTATTTCGGCTATCCTATCACCCCTCAGTCCGAGGTTCTTGAGACACTGGCCGCGGAGAAACCTTGGGAGACCACCGGAATGGTTGTCCTTCAGGCAGAGAGCGAGGTTTCGTCGATCAACATGGTCTATGGCGGAGCCTGCACAGGCAAGAGGGTCATGACTTCTTCTTCCAGCCCGGGCATCAGCCTGATGCAGGAAGGTTTGTCCTACATGGCCGGAGCCGAGCTTCCGGCTCTGGTTGTGGACGTTATGCGGGGAGGTCCTGGCCTTGGAACAATCCAGCCGAGCCAGGCGGACTATTTCCAGGCCTGCAAGGGTGGCGGTCACGGTGACTATCACCTTATTGTCCTCGCTCCGGCTTCCGTTCAGGAAATGGCTGACTTTGTGGACCTTTCGTTCGAACTCGCGTTCCGTTACCGCAACCCTGCGATGATTCTTGCCGATGGTGCCATCGGTCAGATGATGGAGAAGGTTGTCCTTCCTCCGTTCAAGCCTCGCCGCACCGAGGAGGAGATCATCAAGGAATGCCCGTGGGCCACCACGGGACGTGTCGGAGGCAGAAAGCCGAACATCATCACATCCCTTGAGCTCCGCTCGGAGGAGATGGAGGTCATCAATCTCCGGATCCAGAAGAAATACAAGGAAATTGAGGAAAAGGAAGTCCGTTTCGAGGAATATCTCCTTGAGGACGCTGAATATGCCATCGTGGCGTTCGGCTCAGCCGCCCGTATCGCGAAGAAGAGCATCGAGATCGCCCGCTCGCAAGGCATCAAGGTCGGCCTTCTGCGTCCGATCACCCTCTGGCCTTTCCCTACGAAGGAGGTTCAGAAACTTGCCGGTAAGGTGAAGGGAATCCTCTCGTTGGAGATCAACGCCGGACAGATGGTCGAAGACATCCGTCTCGCTGTCGAGGGCAAGGTTCCGGTGCAGCATTTCGGACGTCTCGGAGGTATCATCCCTGATCCTGACGAGGTTGTTGACGCGATCAAACGTCTTTTCTAAATCTGAAGACCATGACAAGAGAAGAAATAATAGAGAAAGGCCAGGTCGTCTATAAGAAACCGACCTTGCTGAACGACACTCCGATGCATTACTGCCCTGGTTGCAGCCACGGAGTTGTGCACAAGATAGTCTCCGAAGTGATCGAGGAGATGGGAATGACGGACAAGACGATCGCCATCTCTCCTGTTGGCTGCGCCGTGTTCGCCTACAAGTACATCGACGTGGACTGGGAGGAGGCTGCCCATGGTAGGGCTCCGGCACTTGCCAGCGCCACGAAGCGTCTCTGGCCGGACAGGCTCGTGTTCACCTATCAAGGTGACGGTGACCTTGCGTGCATCGGTACAGCCGAGACGATCCACGCTCTTAACAGAGGCGAGAACATCACGATCATATTCATAAACAACGCCATCTACGGAATGACCGGTGGGCAGATGGCTCCGACGACTCTTCTTGGCATGAAGACCGCGACCTGTCCTTACGGCAGGGAAGTGTCGCTTCATGGCTATCCGCTGAAGATCACGGAGATCGCCGCCACGCTTGATGGAACCTGCTACGTGACCCGTCAGGCAGTACACACCGTGGCCGCTATCAACCGCACCAAGAAAGCCATCAGGAAGGCGTTTGAATATTCAATGCAGGGCAAGGGGTCCAATCTCGTGGAGGTTGTCTCGACCTGCAACTCAGGTTGGAAGATGAGTCCAGAGAAGGCCAACAAGTGGATGGAGGAGAATATGTTCGCTTTCTATCACCTTGGTGACCTCAAGGATAAAGGCGTTGAACTTTAAATCGACAAGGCTATGACAGATGAGATAATTATTGCAGGATTTGGAGGACAGGGAGTCCTCTCGATGGGTAAGATTCTGGCTTACGCCGGTCTGATGGAAGGCAAGGAAGTCACCTGGATGCCGGCCTACGGTCCGGAGCAGCGTGGTGGTACGGCGAACGTCACCGTGATTGTCAGCGATGATCCGGTCTCCTCGCCGATTCTTTCCAGTTACGACATCGCCATCGTGCTGAACCAGCCTTCTCTGGAGAAGTTCGAGCCTAAGGTGAAGCCGGGCGGAATCATTATCTATGACGGCTATGGAATCAACGAGCCTCCGACAAGGAAGGACATCAAGGTCTATCGTATAGACGCTATGGACGCAGCCGCCGAGATGAACCTCATCAAGACGTTCAACATGATCGTGCTTGGAGGTCTCCTTAAAATCCGTCCGGTAGTCAAGATCGACAGTGTGCTTGCCGCCCTGAAGAAGACTCTACCGGAGCGCCATCATCATCTTATTCCTAAGAATGAGGAGGCCATCCGTAAGGGAATGGAAATCATCAAGGAAAACTAACCGCCATAAATCCAGGAACGTATATCGTAGATTCTCCTGAATTTGATAGAGGCTACGCTTTCCGTGCTTATGCTGACGAGCCCGACTCCACCAACGACATTATTCGGGAAGGAGACGGGCTCGGTTAGTGTTGTGTCTCCATCAAGGTAGTCGTAGATGCTGAGAGCCTTCAGATAGTAATACTCGTCTTTCGTGATTCCAAGGATAGTCACGCTGAACGTGGTCTCAGATTCCATACGGTCATAATTCAGAACGCCATGTAGTCCTGTGATGATATCACTGGCGTCCACACTGAACCCGATGTTGAAAGTCCCGTTGGAGAATTGCCTGTCAGAAAACACTCTGAATGTGTTCTCCGACGCGCCTGCCAAGTCGAGATCCTCGGCTGGTGCCCCGTCGTTCAGGATAGGATCGTTGCCTTTGTCAAGGCGTATGAAATTATAATCAGTCTTCTCTTCCCAAGTCTTTGCGTCCTCTCGCTCATTGGCATACCTGATCTTTTTGTCGATTATCGAACGCCCGGAGAGAATCCGGTAGAAGTTGTCTTCTCCGGCGATGTCCTTGCCTCTTACACGGATTCGGTAAATGGAAGTCCCATAAGAATTCTTTTGGGAGAGCGTGTCCGCTATGGTGAATTCCGGAGCCTTTGGAACAACCACTTCAGAATAAGCCTTATAGGTCTCTCCGTCAGCTTCTGCATCAGCCTCGATTCTTACGACATCTCCCGGCTTGAAATCGGCCTTGAAGGAGTATCTGGTCTGTTTGTTCCTGCTGGCCCCGTTCGCTCCAGCGTGGTACGCATCGTTATGATTGTCTTTGAAACCGTAACCATAGAGATGCAGATCCTCTTTGATGAACAAGTCGTCATCACGGTCATCCAGCTTTCCATCAGCTACAAATTCACCGTTGACATAACATTTGACCGAGCCGGATTGGATTCTCTCCACGCTTGCGTCCTTGCTTATAGCCAGATATACAAGATGCAAAGTGTCTCCGACAGTCATCTGTGAGTTGACAATAAGTTGTGGCCTGATGTCTTTCAGATGGAAATCAATGTCTTTTGTGCAGGCCACGAACAAAGCCGTGACGGATATTATGCAGATCAGTCTTTTCATCTTATCAGAAATTATATGTGTAACTGAATGAAGGAATTATAGGCAGGATGGTGACGGATTTGAGTTTCGCTTTCCTTACGTAGAGACTCGATTCCGAATCACCTTTCGTGTCAGTCTTATAATAGACAAAATTCGGATTCAGCCTGTTGTAGGCATTATAAACGCCGAAATTCCAGATGCTTTCGCCACGTCTCTTTTTCTTGTGGTAGTTGACTCCGATGTTCAGTCTGTGGCTTGGCGGCAACCTGTAGTTGTTTCTGTGCGGAGCATAATCGACCTGGATGAACGTCCCGTCAGGAAGCATCGCTATGCTTTCCCTTTCAGGAATGGTCGTGGTGCCACCGGTCGCGAATGTCCACACCGCGCTGAGATCCCATTTCTTTCCGAGTTTCTGGTTCACCACAAGGGAGATATTGTGCCTTCTGTCATAACGGTAAGGATAGCGTTCTCCATTGTTGATCAGGCCATTGGAGAAAATCCTATCGCTTTTGGCCAGAGTATAGCCCAGCCATCCGGTCGTCTTGCCCATGGTTTTCTGGATAAAGAACTCGATTCCGTAGGCCCTGCCGTCACCCATCACGACATTATCTTCCCAAGACTGCGAACTTCCCATAAAAGAGACACCGTCCTTATATTCAAGGACATTGTGCATGTCCTTCCAATAGCCCTCGACGGAAAGTTCCCAACCAGGCAGACCATTGTAATAAAGGCCCAATGAATATTGATCCGAAGTCACCGGTTTGATGCTTTTGGTGATCGGCACCCATAGGTCGATCGGAAGCGTGATCTGCGATGAGGACAGCAGATGGACGTACTGCGACATCCTGGAATATGCCGCCTTGGCACTTATTCCCTTGCCGAAATCGAACTTGGCTGACAGTCTCGGCTCGGGAGACCAATAGGTCTTGCCGCTGGTGCTGAATATCGCAAGATGGATTCCAGGATTGAGTGTCAGTCGTTTGCCGATAGTGAAATCATCTTCGATGTAGAAGGCAATTTCGTGGCCTAACCGATTCTTTTCCTTGCTGTTGGAATATGTCGCGTCGGTCACCATCTGCCCCTTGTCGTTTTCTTTCTCGACGGTAGCGTATGTCTCCGGGATGTAGGTGTGGTTTACATATTCACCGCCGAATTTGATGAGGTGTTTCGGAGTTGGTGTGTAGTCAAAGTCGATTTTGGCGGTGATGTCCTTGATGCCGGAACCATAGTCGAACTTGTAGAT
>CAVKML010000052.1:0-13636 GCA_963657715.1 uncultured bacterium
GGCTAAGGATTCATGCCCTAAGAATCTGGATGTGCTCAGTAACATAACCCGCGAGACTGGACTGGAAGTGGAGTTCGGCGGCGGAGTGAAATCGGAGGAGTCGCTGAAGGCGGTTATGGACGCGGGGGCTGAATATGTCATCTGCGGAAGCGTGGCGTTCACCGAGCCTGACATATTTAAAAAATGGTTGGGAATTTATGGTGATAGGGTCATTTTGGGTTTGGATCTCAGGAATGGTCTTGTCGCCACCCACGGTTGGAAGGAGACTGTGCCGATGTCCGCCGTGCAGGCGCTGGAGTCTTTTGACGGGCTTGTGCGTCAGGCTATTGTGACGGAGGTCTCTCGTGACGGGATGTTGCAGGGGGTGAATCTGGAGTTCTATGCCGGGCTTCAGCAGCAGTTCCCTGATGTGGAGATCATAGTTAGCGGTGGAGTGTCTAGCTACGAGGATCTGACCGAGTTGAAGAAGTTCGGACTACGGTCGGCTATCGTCGGAAAGGCCATCTATGAAGAGCGTGTGAAACTGGAGGATTTATTTAGGTAATATGCTGGCAAAGAGGATTATACCTTGTCTGGACGTGAAGGATGGGCAGGTGGTGAAAGGAATTAATTTCGAGGGGCTTCGCGAGGTCGGGGATCCGGTGGAGATGGGGGCTTTCTATTCCGCGCAAGGGGCTGATGAGCTGGTCTATCTGGACATCAGCGCTTCGTCGGAAGGACGCCGGACTTTCACGGGTTTGGTTTCCCGGATCGCGGAACGGATTGACATTCCGTTCACTGTCGGGGGCGGGATCTCGTCCTTTGAGGATGCCGCCAGACTGCTGGATGTCGGCGCGGACAAGATTACCATCAACACAGCCGCGGTGCTTTATCCAGAGATCATTTCCAGAATTGCGTCACGCTATGGCTCCCAGTTTGTTGTCGTGGCGATAGACGCAAGGATGGTCGTTTCAGGGAATGTCGCTTCAGGGAATGGCGTTTCTCTAAACGGAAACTCTTATTGGCAAGTAATGACCCACGGGGGCAAGCAACTAACCGACAAGGAGTTATATTCATGGGCCAAAGAAGTCCAGAACCTCGGCGCAGGAGAAATCCTTTTTACCTCAATGGATCACGATGGAACTCGGAACGGCTATGCCGTACAGGCCTATTCCCGTCTTGCTGAAGGACTTACCATACCTGTTATCGCCTCCGGTGGAGCGGGAAGTGTCGCTGACATAGAGGACGTGCTGACTACCGGCCGCGCCGATGCCGCTCTCGCCGCCAGTATATTCCATTACGGCGAAATCTCAATTCCAGACTTGAAAAGAACCCTCCGCTCCCACGGAGTGAATGTAAGAATATAATAATGAATATTAATGAATATGATTGATTTTAAAACCCTTAAGACCGGTACTGATGGACTTGTGCCGGCCATCGTGCAGGATCAGAACACACTTCAGGTCTTGATGCTTGGCTATATGAACGCCGAGGCTCTCGAAAAGACCCAGGCAAGTGGTCTTGTGACATTTTACAGTCGTTCCCGCCAGACCCTTTGGACTAAGGGCGAGACCAGTGGCAATTACCTGCACCTTGTCTCCATCGTCGCTGACTGCGACTCGGACACGCTTCTTGTCCGCGCGATCCCTGACGGTCCCGCCTGTCACAAAGGCACGAAAACCTGCTGGGGCGACGCTGTCCCGACAAGTCTGGGCTTCATCCGTGAGCTTGAAAGCGTGATCAAAGGCCGTCACGAGCAGATGCCCGAGAAGTCCTACACCACGTCCCTGTTCAAGGCCGGTACACCGAGAATGGCCCAGAAGGTCGGTGAAGAAGCCGTCGAGACTATCATCGAGGCCGTGAAAGGAGATGATGAACGTATGATCTACGAGGCATCCGACCTTGTCTATCACCTTCTCGTCCTCCTTGTCAGCAAAGGCTACGGCATAGCCGACCTCGAAAAGGAACTGGAAAAGAGGCATAAATAGTAGAAGTTTGACGGAATGCGGATAAAAACTGAGGGGTGAAGCGGAGAGCCTTACGGCTCAGAGTGAAGACTGACTACAGAAATCACCCTAATAACGTCTGTAGTGACTTCGCACTCTCTCTACCTTGCCAAAACGTACTCGCCTGTAGGCTCGTACCCTGACAAGTCTGATAATCCCCACCTCAATGGCGACTATCACAAGATGTTGGCTTGTTCTCATTTGGTAATCGTTATTAATAATGAAAAAGGTGAGAGAACAGCCGTCCTTGTTGTAGTACCCCCTCGGTATGTGGTAATAAATTCAAAAAAGCAAGCATCCCTTTTAGGGAAAAGATGCTTGCTTTTACTTTCCTTTTTCAAAATAACGATTACAATTGCAAATGTAAGGAAATTTTTTAGATTGGCAAGGGATGACTCTTCAATATTTTTTATTGTTTCACTCTCATAGATTGCTTTTTGACTCTGCCCGAAGTGTTCAGATAAGCATGACTTTTCTTTTGTCGTGAATTTTGCGTAAGTTTGCAAGTTAAACAGACAGCCAAGGAATGTTCAGGAAACTTGCGGACAGAATAAAGGAGTTCAAGCTCACGATGAGGATGAAGCTGACGCTGAGCCTCAGCGCGATAGCTGTGACACTGCTTGTCTCCAGCGTGATCTCCATCATGGAGTACTACAAGATGAGCAACTATGTGTCGGATCTCATAGCGGACAACATCCGCAGCGTCAATGTGGCTCAGAAGCTGTCCGAGGTCACCAACAAATACAATCTGGATCTGTTGACGGTGATCGGGGACGATTCTGTCAACACGCTTCCGGACTTTCATCAGAAAGAGTTCATGGGACATTGCGACTCGCTTCGCAACTCATTGACTTCCGACAAGATGGTGCCTCTGACCGATTCTGTGGTCTATGCCTATTCGGCTTATATGCTGACTTCGCTTGAGCTGAATGATGTCCTGCTCTCGGACTTCATCGACACACGGGCTTGGTACTTCGATAGGCTTCAGCCCAAGTTCAAGAGACTGAATTACTACATTGATGTCCTGAACGGGGCGATCTATGATGACCTGAAGAAGAACTCGCTGACATTCCAGAGAGGATTCTACAGGAGCATCATTCCCGGGGCCGTGGCCGTGGGAGTCGGACTGTTGCTTGTGCTGATGCTGTTGTTCTTCATACTGGTCTATTATGTGAATCCGATCTACAGGATGCTTTCGGGGTTGAATAACTATCGGTCGTTCAACAAGAAATATTCATACTCGTTTGAAGGAGATGACCAGCTGGCGGAACTCAATGACGGCATCACGGAGTTGACAGGGGAGAATCAGATGCTGCGCAAGAGGGTGGCGAACCTCAGAGCAAAGGTCGCTTCGGTTGGTGTCGCTTCGACAGGCTCAGCGACCGCTACCTCTCCGGTCTCGGAACCAACGCCTTCGGTCACCGAGCCACTTCCACCGGTCACTGAGCCAGCCGAAGTGACCGGCACGGCCATGAACAATAATTAAAGAATATCCGAATGAACATCAAGGTGATATCCAGAAACGTGGGCTACGCTCTGCTTGTCAGCGCGCTGTTTATGTTTCTGTCAATTCTGGTCTCTGTGGCGAACGGCAACGACAGTGCCTTGGCCGCCCTGCTGATCAGTTTCACGATCACCTTCACCGTCGGAATATTCCCGTTCATATTCGTAAGAAAATCAGCCGCCATCACGCTGAAGGACGGCTATATGATCATCGCCCTTTCCTGGCTGCTGTCATTCATATTCGGAATGCTTCCGTATGCGCTTTGGGGAGGACCGTTCACAATCATAAACGCTTGGTTTGAAAGCGTTTCTGGATTCACCACGACTGGATCTACGATTCTGGACAACATTGAAGCTCTGCCAAACAGCCTTCTGTTTTGGCGCTCATCCACGCATTTCATCGGAGGCTTGGGAGTCGTGGTCTTCTTGCTGCTGATCATTCCGAGTTCGTCTCAGATGCGGTTGAGGTTGACCAGTCTGGAGTTGTCATCGCTGTCCAAGAGGGAGTACCGGTCCGGGGCCAACAAGACTGTTTACATATTCACATACGTTTATTTTGGAATGGCGGTCGCCTCGTTCTTGCTTTATGTGATGGCCGGGATGAGTCCTTTTGATGCGATAAACCATGCTATGAGCGTCACTGCGACAGGTGGGTTCAGCACGCGGAACCTTTCGATCGGGGCGTACAATTCGGTCACGATCGACTTGATCACGATGTTCTTTATGCTGCTGTCCTCCATTCATTTCGGGATGGTGTTCGTGGCCATCGCCACCAGATCCCTTAAGCCGTTCAGGAACGAAATATTCAAATTCTACGTTTGGTCGCTGGTAGTGACGAGCGTGATAGTGGCGATGTCGCTTAGGGTTCATGGCATTGAGAAGACCTGGGGTGACGCGCTGCTTTCCGGCTCCTTCCACATCCTGAGTTTCGCTTCCACCACAGGTTTCAGCATCGCCGACAACAGCGTCTGGCCGGTCCTACCGTCCGCGATGCTGGTGTTTGTGGGAATATGGTGCGGCATGGCTGGTTCCACTTCCGGAGGTGTGAAATCCGACAGGGCGCTGCTTCTGTGCAAGGAGATAAAGTATCAGCTCCGGATGGTTCTGCACCCGGCCTCGGTCAACGAGATAAGGGTGAACGGCAGGGTCGTGAGGCAGGATGATGTGGCTCCGCACATCCTGTACATCGCTCTGTATTTTATGGTTGTCATCATTTCGGTCGCTGTTTGTCTGGTTCTTAACCCTGACAATAGCCACGCCTTGACGGCCACGCTCACATCTTTGAGCAATGTGGGAATCTCGGTCGGTGATCTTGGTTCGCTGAACAGTTTCAACGCGGAGCCGTCCTCCGCCAAATTCATGTACACGCTGGACATGTTCCTCGGACGTGTCGAGATATACCCTATTCTGGCTGTGGTGATGATGATTTTCAGCCGGAGGAACAAATAATCATGGACAGAGGGGAATATTTCTATAAGCGTTTCAAGGATAATTTCCCTTATGACGGGACAGCGGATCAGGACAACCTGTTCCGGGAAATCGCTGATTTTGTTACCTGCGATGACGCTGACATTCTGGTTGTCAACGGGTATGCGGGTACGGGAAAGACTTCTGCCATCGCTGCGGTGATCCGCTCGTTTGATGATTTGAGACCGAAACGGGTGGACAAGCGGGTCGCTGAGCCTGCCGAAGCGACTGTATCAGAGAATGCCGATGAATATGAGGAAATATGTTACCTCCTCGCTCCCACCGGCCGCGCCGCTAAGGTTCTCTCCTTGTACGCCGGCAAGCCCGCCCGCACGATCCACAAATGCATCTACCGTCAGAAATCAGTCGGTGATGACGGCTTCGGCCAGTTCTCTTTGGCCCCCAACAAACTCTCCCACAAACTCTTCATCGTCGATGAGGTTTCCTTGATTGGCATAGACGATGCCCAAAGACAAGGCACGGCTCAATTCGGCACCGGCGACCTGTTGAAGGATCTTGTTGAATATGTCCGCGCCGGCAACGATTGTCGCCTGATAATGATCGGCGACTCGGCTCAGCTTCCTCCGGTCGGAATGGATGCCTCCCCAGCTTTGGCGAAAGAGTATATGGACGGTTTTGGCGGAGTCCGTTATTGCAGCCTTACCGAGGTCGTCCGCCAGCAGAAAGAGTCTGGTATCTTGTATAACGCCACGAAATTACGAGAACTTATCGCCTCTGATCTCTATGGGGACGGAATGTTCACACCGGATGAGTTGGGGCTGATCGTTGACGGTTTCGATGACATCGTGCGCATAACCGGTGGCGAACTCATCGATACCCTTAACTCGGCATATTTTTCTGAATATTCAAAAGACGATGCCGTGGTGCTTTGCCGTTCCAACAAGCGCGCTAACCGCTATAATGCCGGCATCCGCGCTCAGGTGTTTTATGATGAGGAGCGTCTGGTCCGTGGCGAGAAACTGATGATTGTGAAGAACTGCTATCAGTTCGTGAAGGATGTCAAGTGTATGGATTATATCGCCAACGGTGACATCGCCAAGCTGGTGTCCATCAGGAATTTTGAGGACCGTTACGGTCTCCATTTCGCCGATGCGCGCCTTTCTTTCCCTGACTACGACGACACTGAAATCGTCGCAAAAGTCTGTCTGGACACCCTTGAGTCGGAGTCAGCCTCGTTGAGTTACGAGCAGCAGAACCAACTTTACAATGGAGTGAATGCGGACTATGCTGACATTCCGACCAAGAAGAAGCGCTACGAGGCCGTCCGTGAGGATCCTTACTACAATGCCCTCCAGCTCAAGTACGCCAACGCCATCACCTGCCACAAAAGCCAGGGAGGCCAGTGGAGTTGCGTTTTCATAGACAACCCGTTCTGGCAGGACGGACTCACGGTTGATGACCTCAAATGGCTCTACACAGCCCTAACCCGCGCCACCGACAAGGTCTATCTCGTCAACTTCAAGGATGAATATTTCGGCTGATCTACATCACTATTGCGGAATGGTAAAATTTTCCATAAATTGTGGCGTTGATTTGTAAATAAAAGTGATTTATGAATATGAAAAAGATTTTGACCGGTTTGGCTTTGTTGGTGTCCGTTGGCATTTCGGCCAAGGATTTCAATGATATTCCTTCCGCTTGGAAATGGGTGGGTAAGAATGAGGTAGCGTTGACTTACGATTACTCTTTTACGGGCGATAAGGACTTTTCTGTCAATGCGGTGACGGGGAAGGTTACGGAAGGGATCAGTTATCCGGCGAAGTTTACGGACTTTCCGTTCAGGCCGGACGGTGCGGTCAACCTGACATATTCACCGGACTCGACCAAGATGGCTTTCACGAGGGACAACAACCTTTGGGTGGTGGACATCTCGACGAAAGGGGAGACACAGCTGACGTTCGACGGATCGGATGTAATTCTGAACGGGTACTCTTCGTGGGTATATTATGAGGAGATTCTTGGAAGACCGACTCATTATTGTGCTTTCTGGTGGTCGCCGGATTCCAAGAAGATAGGCTTCTATCGATTTGACAATTCGGAGGTTCCGGTGTTCCCGATATATTCACCGTTCGCGGAGGACGCTGACCGTTCGGGGATGGGGCTGGCATATTCACAGAATGCGGGAGCGGCGGTGGCTTTGCCGAATGTTTCTCCGACGGGTGGCTCGGTTCGTATGACACGCTACCCTAAGTGTGGTGATAACAATCCTAAGGTGAGGATCGGGATTGTGAATATTCAGAATGGCGACACCGCTTGGGCGGATTTTGACGAGAACGACGACCAGTATTTCGGGACTCCGTTCTGGGGAGCCGACAGCGAGGCCTTTTATATTCAAAGAGAGCCGAGGACGCAGAACACGCTCGACCTTTTCGCCGTGTCGCCGGTGGACGGTTCGAAGAAGCACATTTACCACGAGACCTACAAGACGTGGCTGGACTGGATTGACGGGATGCTGTTTGGAAAGGATGGCATCTATATGGTGCGGTCGTTTGAAACTGATTGGCAGCAAATATATTACCTCTCTTACGATGGCTCTGTTGTAAAGAGATTGACTGATGGCGAGAACTGGAGGATGACGCTTGTGGACGTGAAGGAAGGCAAGGCGGTCAAAGGGTTCGACGGAAGTTCTTCGGAGGTCCTGTTCGTCGCTGAACGTGATTCCCGCGTGCGCAGTGGGTTATATTCAGTCAGCAAAGGAGTGATCAGGAATATTTCTGATCCTTCGATGAATGTCGCTTCCGTCAAGGTTTCGCCGGATCAGAGGTACGCCATCGCTTTGGCAAGCAATTCCAGGACACCGTCGCAGGTTTGGATCTATGACCTGAAGAAGACGGCGAAGTCATTCAAGGTGGCGGATATGGCAGGGGAGGATTTTGATGTCTCGAATTTCGCTCTTCCTGAGCATATTACGATGACGACCAAGGACGGGTTCGTGCTTCCGGCGATGATTGTCTATCCTAAGGATTTTGATGCTGCGAAGAAATATCCGGTTCACGTGGACATCTATGGCGGTCCTGATTCCCCTCAGGTTAATGACCGGTTCCGCAGTCCGGCATATTACCAATGGTACGCCGAGAACGGGATCATTGAGGTTGTGGCTGACTGCCGGGCATCCGGACATAACGGACGCAAAGGGTTGGATCAGATTTACAAGCGTTTGGACGAGCGAGAGGTGCTGGATTTTGTGGAGTGGGCTGAATATCTCAAGGCGCTTCCTTATGTGCAGGGTGACAAGATCGGAGTCGAGGGATTCTCTTTCGGAGGTACTATGACGGCGCTTCTGGTGATGAACCATCCGGACGCATTCCATTATGGAATCGCAGGCGGAGGAGTCTATGACTGGGCGCTTTACGACACTCACTACACAGAGAGGTTTATGGACACTCCGGCCAATAATCCTGAGGGGTACGCTTCGACCAAGGCCATCGCCAGCGCGGCCAACTATCCTGTCACGGAGAAGAACTACGACGGGTCGGTGATGCTCAAGATCACTCACGGAACCGGAGACGACAACGTACACTTCCAGAACACATTGCTGTTGGTGGACGCTCTCCAGAAGGCTGGCAAGAAGTTCGAACTGATGATCTATCCTGACGGGATGCACGGGTACCGTGGCTATCAGGGACGGCATTTCAACGAGGCCAACAGGGCGTTCTGGCTCAAGTATCTAAAAGGGGAATAGCCTCGGTCACTGAGCCTGTCGAAGTGACGTGCTAAACGAAAGTAGTATCAGAAATATGAAGAAAAATATTCAAATAATATTTTCGTCTTTCGCCTTGCTGGCCACCGCTTCGTCATTCTGTGCCGCCCAGGAGGTGACCCGCAGTGCCCAGATTCCTGGTCTTAGACCGTACAAAGTGGATTTGGAATATATCTCCAAAGCCGAAAAGGACTCTGTGCGTATGGTGGCCGAACTCTGGAAAGGCTATGTCGAGTCATTTACTTCCGCTTCGGTGGACGAGACGCGCCGGCGTTCCTTCTGGGTGGACGGTTCACCTGACTATCTTCAGGAATTTGATGACGGCAACCTGCTCTACTCCTCCTTCCGCGAGAACCGCATCTTGGACATCCGGAAACTCAGTGAAGGAACCTATGAACTGATAGCCGCCACTTTCAGCAAGCTTCCCGGCGAAGACTATGAAGGGTGGATGGAGACTGTCTTCCGTGTCTGCGCGAAGGCTGTCGCTTCCGGAAACGGCGGCAAAGCCAATCCGTTCCGTCTGAGCAACTGGCTTGACGCGGAACTCCCTGCTTTGACGAAAACCGAATTTAAAGGCATTGAATATTACTGCGTTCCTGGATGTAAAATGTCTAAGCGTACCGCTTCGGAGATGTCCGCTTTTGTCGGAAATTTCATCAATGAATATGCTCCTAGTCTTTCCGGCCCGGTTCGTTATGTGGTTGCTTCGTCCGTTGATCAGTGCGAGCGGTTGTCAGGAATCCTGTTCAACGCATATTCCAATCCTTTGATGAGTTCCGCATCAGGAAAGAACTCCGACAGAGCGTTCTACGGCCGGGTTTTCGGTTCGGACATCGTCCTCTCAAACTATTGGGATGACAGACGCGATGTGGCTCTCCTGCTCATCAAATCCTCTTGGCCACAAGCCTTGCCTATGGTTCAGGAAGGCATCGCTACATACCATGGCGGCTATATGGACCTGTCATATTCAGAGATCAAGGCCTCGCTTCGCCGCTACCTTGCCTCCAAGAAGGAACTCGATCTTTCAAATGACGACAATTTCTACGATCTTTCAATTCCGGTTTCCGGAAAGGATGGCGTGACGGTCGCTGTGGTGCCTTTGGAAGGCATTGTCGGTGCCGTTATAGTGGAATATGCCATTGTCCAGCACGGTCGCTCCAAAGTCAAGGATCTCCTTGGATGCCAAAACTATTCCGACATATTTAAGACACTTGGCATCCCTCCGGCAGACATCAACGACTTCATCCGTGGGATTCTTTAGTTTCGGTCACTGAGCCTATTTTATTAGTCATCGAAACTTTTGAATCGGTCACTGAACCTGCCGAAGTGACCGTACATAGTTCTTTGAATTGTCACTTCGGCAGGCTCAGTGACCAATTGGCTCAGTGACAATCAGGTAGTTGTCTTCGCTGTAAGGCGTTTCGATGCGTGCGCCGAAGATATGCGCGTCATCGCCGGACTTTACTTTCAGACGTGCTCGAAGCTCATCGCTTGACATCGGGATGTTTTTCGCGGAGACCTCCGAATGTGGGTAGCGCTTCCCGACATCCTTCATCGAAGCCTTGTTAAGAGGAAGAATTTCCTTCACGTAGAAGACTTTCCCGAAATCTTTAAGAGGCTCTATCCGTGCCTCTAATTCGCTGTCGGACAATGGTTCACTTATGGTGTAAAGATGCGTGAACTTGGCCAGTTTCACAAGCCCGAACCTTTCACAGATGACGTTGAACACTCCGGCCTTCGTGAGCGATTTCCCAGGCTCGAAGATTATTCTTGCAAAGGTGGAGTCCGGGTAGGTAGCCTTGGCTCCGGATATTTCTTCTGGTTTGAATGTCAGTGTCTTGCCGTCTTCCCTGCAAGTCAATGAATATCCATCTTTCCAATACCTGTCCAGCAGAATCAGCAGTTCCTTGCATTCCCCACCGCTTGCCACAACGTGAACCTCCCGCACCCATTGTCCGTTCCACCCTTTCCCAGATGTCTTTTCAAGATATTCCTCGTAAGTCCTGTCCAACCTCTCCACCGCCATTGTGATGTCCGCCATAGGGGAGAGTTTAAGGAACACAAACCGACTGATCATGAACAGTTCAGGCAGCATTTTCAACACGTCCGGCGAGCAATCTTCCAAAAGAAAGACCTTCTTCCCGGCGGAGTCCCGTCTCGCGGGGTCAAGGAATATCACATCGGGGCCGAAGTCTCCGAGAATGTCCTTTAGTGAGTCCGTTGTCGCCTCGTTATTCTTAATGAATATATTCGTGGCTCCCAGTGCCTTGAAATTGTGCCTTGCCGCCGCTTCCAGTTCCGGATTCATCTCATTGTAAAGCACTTCGTCCGCCACCTCGCTGAACGCCCACGAGTCCACTCCCAGTCCGCCCGTCAGGTCGGCGATTCTTCCGGTCTTCTTGGCTCTGGCGGTCGCTGAGCCGTTTTCTTCGGTCGCTGAGCTTGTCGAAGCGACCAGCCTGACATATTCATTAAAGATTCTTTGAACGACAGAAGCCTTGTACCGCGCCGTGTCCGAAGAACTGCACTGCTCCGTGCAGAGAGACGATGGATAGACCAGCCCCGTGCACACCACCCATTCCGGAAGCTTCCTGCGAAGTCTCTTTCGCCCCTCGATCGTGTTGACAGCCAATGTCTTCGGGTCGATGCCCGCCAACCCCGGATCATCCGGTACTTGCCACTCCTTGCACGACATCACCAGCCGCACCGTGTCCGTTCCCTCGTTCTCAACTATGAATTTCTCGAAACTGTCCATAACCATACAAAATTAGGTAAATATTGTGTAAATTTGTATTCCTTGAAATGTGAAATTATTAAAGACAAATACTTATGGCACAGGATTACAACGAGAACGCCAGGAAATGGCTGGAAGGGGATTTCGATCAGGAGACCAAGATGAAAGTGATCGAACTGCGGAACAATGATCCGGCGGGGTTCGAGGACGCTTTCTACAAGACTTTGGAATTCGGCACCGGTGGCCTTCGGGGCATCATGGGGGTCGGAACCAACAGGATGAACAAATATACCGTCGGTATGGCTACTCAGGGACTTGCCAATTATATTCTTAAGAAAGTTTCCGGAGATGACATCCGCGTCTGCATTTCCTACGACAGCCGCAACAACTCGAAACTGTTTGCTAAGATCGCCGCTGACATATTCAGCGCCAATGGATTGCATGTGTTCATATTCGACAATCTTCGCCCAACGCCGGAGTTGAGCTATTCCATCCGCAAGATGGGTGCGGTCGCGGGAGTGATGGTCACGGCCTCGCACAACCCTAAGGAATATAACGGGTACAAGGTATATTGGTCTGACGGAGCGCAGATCACAGCCCCTGTTGATCAGGAGATCATCGATGAGGTGAACAAGATCACCGATCCGTCACAGGTTATGTTCGAGAAGAAGGAGCATTGCGGAGAGGTCGAGCTGATGGGCAAGGAGATGGATGACGCTTACCTTTCCGACATCATTTCGCTGACCCTCAGTCCGGAGGCTCGTGAGAAGCATAAAGACTTGAAGATCGTTTACACTCCGCTTCACGGAGCCGGAGTCCGCATCGTGCCTGAAGCCTTGAAACGTCTTGGTTTCGAGAATATTATCCACGTACCTGATCAAGATGTGAGTGACGGTGACTTCCCGACGGTCGTTTCTCCTAACCCTGAGGAACCGGCCGCTATGAAGATGGCTCTTGAGATGGCTGACAAGAAAGGCGCGGACATCGTGATGGCATCTGATCCTGATGCTGACCGTCTGGGAATCGCGGTTCGTGACAATAATGGCAAGATGGTTCAGCTCAACGGCAACCAGACTGGCTCAATCCTGACATATTATATCCTGACCCGCTGGAAGGAACTCGGCAAGTTGGATTCAACGAAGTACATCGCCAAGACCATCGTTACTTCGGAATTGATAGCGGAGATCGGCCGCAGCTTCGGCGTTAAGTGCTACGATGTGCTGACCGGATTCAAGTACATAGAGGAGATCGTGCGTGAGAACGAGGGCAAAGGCGAGTTCATCTGTGGTGGCGAGGAAAGCTATGGCTTCAATGTGGGCGAGTTTGTGCGCGACAAGGACGCCCCGGTTGCCTGCATAATGGTCGCCGAGTGCGCCGCCTGGGCCGCCGAGCAGGGCTTGACCCTCTACCAGTTGCTCCAGAGAATCTATTCTGAATATGGCTACCGCAAGGAGTCGCTTGTCTCTTTGGTCCGCAAGGGCAAGAGCGGTGCTGAGGAGATTCAGAAGATTATGGCTGACCTTAGACAGAACCCTCCGGCTGAGATTGTCGGCTCGAAGGTTGTGAAGGTAATCGACTACAACTATCCGGAGAAGACCGGACTCCAGAAGTCCAACGTCCTCCAGTTCTTCAATGAGGCTGGTGACATCGTCTCTGTCCGTCCTTCTGGCACCGAGCCGAAGATCAAGTTCTACTTCGGAGCCAAGGGTCCTGATGCCGATGCCAAGCTGGAGGCTCTCAAGGCTCAGTTCATCAGTTAAATCAGACTTTTATGGAATTCACCATCTGTGACGCCAATCCGTCAGACGGCGAGTTCATCGCAAGGAATGTCCTTGCCGCTATGGGATATGAAGTTTTCAATGATGTGGATGCCGACTCCGTGATCGAGTTTGGCTCCACGTCCTTGAATGTTCAGGACGCCGTCAAGATCGTTGGGGAGGTCTGCGCCAGGCCTGACACATTATATTCATACTCCAGAACAAGGGTCGCCTGTGTGGACGGCATGGCTGTTGGGTCGCTGACGGCATATTCAGGAGACGACTACCTGCCGCTTCGTGACTTGACTTGGGGGCTGCTGAACTCTTTTTTCGCGTCGAATTGTGCTGGTCCGTCAGGCGAGGGAACTGCGAATGATGAAGGAGCGGAATCAGTTATGCCGAGCGCAGAACCGGAGTGCTGCCCAGGAGAGTTCTACCTCGACAGCATGGCCATCCTCCCTGAATACCG
>CAVKML010000053.1:0-13426 GCA_963657715.1 uncultured bacterium
CTTTCCTAAAAAAAAGAATCAACGCTCTCTTTTCGTTCTCGGTACTTGTTGTACTTCCTTCAGTCTTTTCAATGAACTTGTCTTGTTGTTTTCAAGTTGAACTTGCGTTCGTTCCTGAAAGCGGATGCAAAGGTAGCACTTTTTTCTTTCCCTCCAAACTTTTTTTGACATTTTTTCGATAATAGTTTTTAACAAATAGCTGTTGAGACCCATCCTAAACCGATGTAAATCACCTATGCTTTAACAGTTACATAAAAGTAAAAAAATCGGCCCCGGAACGAGTCCGGAGCCGACATATTCAGATTTCTGATCAAAAACTACATTCCGGCGGCCACAATCATTCCAAGACCAACAAGGAAGAAACAGAACATGGCACCAAGAAGACTATAGACTGTCTTGTTAGATCCCTTGAATTCCTTCCACACAAAGACACCCCAGATGGCGGCGACCATTGGAGCGCCCTGACCGAGGGCGTAGGAAACGGAAGCTCCGGCCTTTCCCGCGGCAATATAGCTGAGAGCGGTACCAAGGCACCAAATGCAACCACCGAGCATACCGACGAGGTGAGTCTTGGTGTTTCCTTTGAAATACTCACCCATCTTGACAGGCGCACCTTGGAAAGGCCATTTCATGAATATAGGGCCGAACACAAAGTGGCTGACAAGAACCGCGAGGCTGAACACGACAATAGCGGTGTAAGGGCCGACCTTACCAGGTTCCATATTCGCGAAGTCCTTGAGGTCCATCGCCTTCATCACGAATGAGGAGAAGAACGACATCACGACACCGGCGACAACGGCAAGGATGATGCCTTTGCGCTGGTCAGCCTTGCTGATCTCGGCGTTGCCGGCCTTCTTGCCGGAAGCGACACCGTTAAGTATGACAGCGACCACAACGAGAGCCACACCGATCGCAAGAAGGGTCAGGTTGCTCTTAAGGGCGCCCTGAGACATCTCTACCCTAAGATTGTTGATCACACCAAGCACAAGGGCGAGGCCGCATCCTACAGGGAACGCGACGGACATACCGGCGATCGAGGTGGAAGCGCTGAGGCAAATATTCGAGAGATTGAATATCACACCTCCTATAATAATGCTGAGGATGGCGGATGAATCAGCCTGGGCGATATCCTGGAAGAAAGGACGACCCTCCGGACCGAATGTACCAAGAGTGAGCGCAAGCAACAGAGAAAATATGACCATTCCGATCACGTAATCCCAGTAGAAAAGCTCGTACCTCCAACTTTTAGCGGCGAGTTTCTGGGTGTTTCCCCATGAGCCCCAGCAAAGCATGATGATGAAGCAGAAGAACACTGCCAGACCATAACTGTTTACGATGAACATAATAATTAGTGTTATTTAAGATTGAATATTCATGATTATTGAGCCATGAAAGCCTCCGCCTCCTCCCTTGTAGGGATTGCGGTCTGCGCCCCCATCTTGGTCACGGAAAGGGCCGACACGGCAGAAGCGAACTCAGCCGCCTCCTTGAGAGTCTTGCCTTCGGACAAAGCCACGCAGATGGATCCACAATAGGTGTCCCCCGCTCCGGTAGTATCGACAGCCTGAACCTTACGCGCATTGACGAACTGTGGCTCTCCGCCATCAAGGATAAGGGAACCCTTGCTTCCCATGGTCACAATCATATTCCCCACGCCCTTGCCGAACAGTACCTTGGCTGCCGCCACGGCTGATTCCTTGTCGGTGACAGGCATTCCAGAGAATGAGGCAAGCTCTGTCTCGTTAGGGATGAACAATGAAATGTACTTGAATATCTCTTCGGGAAGTTCCGCGTATGGAGCCGGATTCAGCACGACAAAGGCCCCGGCCTCATGGGCAATCTTCGCAGCTTTCAAAACAGTTGGAACAGGAATCTCCAATTGCATCAACAGAATGTCGCAAGACTTTAGTGCGGACTCGGAAACGGCAATGTCCTCATCCGTGAAATCCAGATTTGCTCCGGATGCCACAACGATGCAGTTTTCGGCATCCTTGTCAACGGTGATCAAAGCGACTCCGGACGGTTTGTCGGAACGTATGATTCCGCCGACATCGATGCCTTCTTCCTCGTAATGCTTTATTGAATTGTCACCGAATACGTCTTTCCCGACCTTGCAGATAAAGGAGACATCTCCTCCGACCCTCTTTGCGGCAACCGCTTGATTGGCGCCCTTTCCTCCGGCACTCATCGTGAAGACTCCTCCAAGGACAGTCTCACCGGGAGCCGGAAGTATCGGCGTCTTCACCGTCATGTCCGTGTTGCTGCTCCCTAAAATCAGTATTTTTTTCATATTCCTTGATAAATAATTATTCAATGGTTATAAATCCAGTGCTAAAACGTTAGCGCAAAATTATATCAAAGGTCAAAGATAGATAAAAAACGTCACAAATCTAATACATAAGGCAAAAAAAACGGGAACCACCCGATGATGGTTCCCGTTTTCTAAGTATGAATGTTGAATTGTAAAGCCTTGATTACATCATTCCGCCAGCAGGCATTGCCGGAGCGGCTGGCTCCTTCTCAGGGATGTCAACGATGCCACACTCGGTGGTAAGGAACATTCCGGCGACGGAAGCGGCGTTCTCAAGGGCTACACGAGCGACCTTAGTAGGGTCGATGACACCGGCCTCAAGCATATTCACATACTCGTCCGTACGTGCATTGTAGCCAAAGTCACCGTTATTCTCACGGATCTTCTGGATGATGACACTGCCGTCAACTCCTGCATTCTGGGCGATCTGACGGAGAGGCTCCTCGATCGCACGCGCTATGATGTGGATACCAGTGGTCTCGTCATCATTCTCGCCCTTAAGGTTCTTAAGAGCCTCAGCGGCGCGGATGTAGGACACCCCACCTCCTGGAAGATAGCCTTCCTCGACAGCGGCGCGGGTAGCGTTCAGAGCGTCCTCCACCCTGTCTTTTTTCTCCTTCATCTCGATCTCGGAACCGGCACCGACATAGAGTACAGCGACTCCACCGGCAAGCTTGCCAAGTCTTTCCTGAAGTTTCTCCTTATCGTAGTCAGAAGTGGTGTTCTCGATCTGCTTGCGGATCTGCGCGACTCTGTCTGCGATGGCCTCCTTGTCACCGGCGCCACCAACAATGGTAGTGTTGTCTTTTGTGATGGTGACTTTCTCAGCCTTTCCAAGCATATCAGGGGTGGTGTTCTCAAGAGTGAAGCCTCTTTCCTCGGACACAACGATGGCACCCGTAAGGGTAGCGATGTCCTGAAGCATCTCCTTACGACGGTCACCGAAACCAGGAGCCTTAACGGCGGCTACCTTGAGCGTGCCACGGAGCTTGTTGACAACCAATGTTGTAAGAGCCTCACCGTCAACATCCTCAGCGATGATAAGCAGAGCCCTGCCGTCACGGGCGATCGGCTCAAGGATAGGCATGAAGTCCTTCATTGAAGAGATCTTCTTGTCAGTGATGAGGATAGAAGCATCGTCCAAAACAGCCTCCATCTTGTCAGAGTTGGTCATGAAATAAGGAGAGATGTAGCCTCTGTCGAACTGCATGCCCTCGACAACCTTTACCTCAGTGTCAGTACCCTTTGCCTCCTCGACAGTTATCACACCGTCACCATTAACCTTTGACATGGCGTCAGCGATGAGTTTGCCGATGGCCGCGTCATTGTTGGCCGAGATCGTGCCGACCTGCTCAACCTTTGAATAGTCTGTACCTACAGTCTTGCTGTTCTTTTTGAGTTCGGCGACAACTGTGGCGACAGCCTTGTCGATACCTCTCTTAAGATCCATCGGATTCGCGCCCGCTGTGACATTCTTCAGACCCACGTTGATGATGGCCTGAGCGAGAACAGTAGCGGTTGTTGTACCGTCACCGGCCTGTTCGTTGGTCTTGGAAGCGACTTCCTTAACCATCTGGGCACCCATATTGGCATACCTGTCAGCGAGTTCAACCTCCTTGGCGACAGTCACGCCATCCTTGGTGACCTGAGGCGCGCCGAATTTCTTATCTATAACGACATTGCGGCCCTTAGGACCGAGTGTGACCTTGACAGCATCCGCAAGAGCGTCAGCTCCTTCCTTCATCTTTGAGCGGACATCAACATCGAATTTTATCTCTTTAGCCATAATATTTTCCTCCTAAATTAATTACAGAATCGCCAGAATGTCTGACTGCTTCACGATAAGATATTTCTTTCCTTCAACGGTAACCTCTGTGCCGGCGTACTTGCCATAGATGACCTCATCACCCACCTTGACCTCCATAGGTTCATCCTTTTTGCCAGGACCTGCGGCGATCACCTTGCCTTCCTGAGG
This sequence comes from uncultured bacterium, assembly GCA_963657715.1. Lineage (GTDB taxonomy): Bacteria > Bacteroidota > Bacteroidia > Bacteroidales > UBA932 > Cryptobacteroides. The sequence continues at coordinate 4,287 of CAVKML010000053.1, forward strand.
TTTCTCTTTTGCTGTGTCAGGAATATAAAGACCTGAAGCTGTCTTTGTCTCAGCCTCCTTAGGCTCAACCAAGACTCTATCTGCCAATGGTTTGATCATGATATAAAGTTTTTAAATGTTTTTAAATCTACACTCCGGCTCACTCCGGAGACACAAAGACAAAATCAAAGGGTGTGCCAGCAGCCATCGACTGACATTTTGTCACCATCGGACATATTCTCCACACGCCTTTGATTATACGGAAAAGAATTCATAAATTTGATGCCCTATGCAGTCATCAGTACACCTGCATGGGGACATAAGGGAACTTCAAAAGAAAGTTATAGCCGGACACACTTATATAATATAAGGTATATGAGCACTAAGATTTCGACAAAATCCATCTTCGCCATAATGTCAATGGCAGCATTGATTCTCGTGGCGGCGTCCTGCAGCCGCTTCGGCAAGAGCAAGGGGCAAAGCACTGAGTTCGCCACTTTCATCAAGGCATACACCGGAGGTGTCATTTCAGATAAGTCCACAATCCGTGTGGAGCTTGCCTCCGACATCCCGGAGGCTACAGCCGGGACCGATCTAAAAGAAGGAATATTAACATTCACACCAACGGTAAAAGGAACAGCCAGATGGCTTTCCCACAGCACGATAGAATTCATCCCCGAGACAGGAGCCCTAAAACCAGGGCAGTCATACACGGGAAAACTGCGACTGGATAAAATCCAGAAAGTAGGCAACCGGAAGTTCAAGAAGTTCTCGTTCAAGTTCCTAGTCGCCATCAAGGAAGCCGTGCTCTCGATGAACGAAATAACGATTACAGCCGCATCGCCGGACAAGGCCAGCGTGGAAGGCAGGATCTCCCTGACAGAAGAGCTTCCTTTGGAAAAGGTGCAGAAGATGCTTGAATATGATTACCCGGAGAAAAACGCGGAGGTCAGTGTCACGGCCGGAACGGATCCGCTCAACTACCATTTCGAGATCATAGGCTTACCGAGAGATTCCAAAGACAGGGCATTGAAAATCAGCCTTAAGGCCGGGGACACCGGATTTGTGACGGACTCCAGGCTGGAAATCAAAATCCCGGCCATGAACGACTTCAAGGTTCTCAGCGCCGAAATGGTGGAAGCCGATGATCCATACATCGACATCTACTTCACCGAGGCTTTGGCCGACGTGAGTGACAATTCCGGTCTGTTCACTCTGGATGGAGTGGGGCGCAGTTATATTCAGACCGAGAACGCACATGTGAAAGTGTTCTACGAGAACCCGGAAGATCAACCCCTGACACTTAAGATCTCCAGTGCTGTAAGCGCTCACGACGGGACAAGGCTAGCGCGGGAATATTCAAAGAAATTCTCCTCCACAGAAGCCAAGCCAGCGGTCGAGATTCCGATCAAAGGGACAATACTGCCAAATTCCAAGGAACTGATACTTCCGTTCAAGGCCGTGAATCTCAACGCCGTTGACATCAGGGTAATACAGATCTACGAAGAGAATGTGCTGATGTTCCTCCAGGACAACAACCTTTCCGGCGACAATTCACTGCGCAGATGCGGACGGCTTGTCTATAAGCGTTGCGTGCGCCTGGACTCTGATCCGTCCAAGAATCTGCACAAATGGCAGGACTACTCGGTGGATCTTTCCGGTCTGTTCAGGCAGGAGCCAGGGGCGATCTACCGCATCAGAATCTCCTTCAAGCAGGAATATTCAGTCTATGGCAAGAGGGAGTCGTTCAAGAGCGGCACTCCATCCGACAAGATGGTGAACATCTCAGCGGAGGACATCACCGATAAAGACAACGACGAATGGGACACTCCGTCACCTTACTATTACGACGGTTTCTACAATTGGGAGGAATACAACTGGAAGGACAGGGATAATCCTCTCAAACCGACATATTATATGGAGGACGACAGGTTCCCTGCCATCAACCTGCTCACATCCAATCTTGGGGTGATAGCGAAGTACGCCGGAGGAGACAGACTTTGGGTCAGCGTGAGCGACATCATCGAAGCCACTCCTGTGTTCAATGCCGAGCTTTATGTCTATAGTTACCAGCTCAAGGAAATCGGCTATGCCAAGACCGGCACTGACGGAATGGCAGAAGTGCAGCTTTCCGGAAAGCCATTCGTGGTTGTGGCCAAGAGAGGCGGAGCCACCAGTTACCTGAAAGTCACCGAAGGAGAGCAAAAGTCCTTGAGCAGATTTGATGTCGGAGGCAAGGTTCTGGAAAAAGGTCTTAAAGCGTATGTCTATGGAGAAAGAGGTGTCTGGAGACCAGGTGACACTCTTCACGTGACGATGATTCTTGAAGACAAGGAGAACCGGATTCCTGACAACCATCCGGCCATGATGGAAATGTACACGCCTCAGGGACAGTTCTACACAAAGCAGATAAACACAAACGCAAAGAACGGATTCTATGCATTCGCCATCCCTACCAAAGACGAAGATCCAACCGGAATATGGCACGCTTACTTCAAGATAGGAGGCGCGACATTCCACAAGCCGTTCAGGATCGAGAGCATCAAGCCCAACAGACTGAAGATCAGCACAGACCTTGAGAACAAGACGATTGACGGAGGGCGAAGCGTTCCCGTCTGCGTGTCGGCAGACTGGCTGACAGGCCCTCCTGCGGCAGGATTAGTGGCGAAAGTGAATATGACCCTGAGGCAGGGGCCGTCCACATTCAAAGGATTCGAGGGCTATAACTTCTCAAGTCCGTTGTCGGATTTCAATGCAAGCGAGCATCAATTGATTGACACCAGACTGAACACAAATGGTCAGGCAAAAATCAATGTCACCATGCCGTCAGCCGAAAACGCCCCGGGAATGCTGAGGGCCGACATTGTCACAACTGTCGAAGAGCAAGGCGGAGACGTAAGCTTCAATTCGTTGTCGGTTCCATATTCTCCATATTCTTCATACGTCGGCGTGAAAATTCCGAAAGAGGGTAACGGACATTACCTAGAGACAGACAAGGGTTACAGCATCAACATCGCCGTCGTGGACAAGAACGGCGTGAAGGTTGGCGGTCATAACCTGAAATTCGCAATCTACAAGATGAAATGGAGCTGGTGGTGGGAAAGCCGCAGTGAAAGCCTTGACTCATACGTCAACAGCCCGTCAGCGAACATAATCACCTCTGGAACAATCAAATCAGCCAACGGAGAAGCATCTGTTCCGTTCAGGGTGGATTATCCGGACTGGGGACGCTACCTGGTGCTTGTGACCGACACTGAAAGCGGACACACTTCCGGAGATATAATCTACGTGGACTGGCCGGCCTATAGAGGAAGGTCCTCCAAGACAGACCCAGACGCATTGACGATGCTGTCGTTCTCCACCGACAAGGACTCCTATGAGGTAGGCGAAAAGGTGACTGTTTATATTCCAGCCGCTTCAAAGGGACAGGCGCTCGTCTCCCTTGAGAACTCAAGGAAGGTGATCGCACGGGAATGGGTGAAGACTTCGGGGGAAGGTAATGCGACATATTCATTCAAGGTGACTCCGGAAATGGCTCCTAATTTCTACATCCACGTGACCCTTGTCCAACCACACGAAAGAGTGGATAATGACCTGCCTATCAGGCTCTATGGAGTACGGTCTGTCATGGTCAACGACAAGGACTCACATCTGGAGCCGGTCATCACCATGCCGGATGTTCTCCGCCCTGAAGAAGAATTCAAAATCAAGATAAAGGAAAAGAACGGCAAGCCTATGACATATACCCTGGCCATTGTGGACGAGGGGCTTCTGGATCTCACATCATTCAAGACTCCAGACCCTTGGAACGCCATGTACGCCAGGGAAGCGCTCGGAGTCAGCACGTGGGACCTGTACGATGATGTCATCGGAGCCTACAGCGGCAGATTCTCACCGATGTTCAGCATCGGAGGTGACGAGAACATTATTATGGGTGCAAAGAAAGATAACAGGTTCAACGCCATAGTAAAATACATCGGTCCATTCTCGCTGCAGGGCAGTTCGGCCACACATAAGGTCAAGCTTCCTATGTACGTCGGTAGTGTCAGGGTGATGCTTGTGGCGGCAAGGGACGGAGCCTACGGCAACGCCGAGAAGACAGTCCCGGTAAGGTCTCCGCTTATGGTTCTCCCTACCTTGCCAAGAGTCATCGGAACCGGAGAGAAGGTCGTGATGCCTGTCAATGTCTTCGCCCTTGAGGACGGAGTCAGGAACGCTGAGATCAGCGTCAAGGTTGACGGTCCTCTGAAAATCAATGGAAACACCAAGACATCCGTGCAGTTCAGCAAGCCAGGGGACAAGATGGTTAGGTTCAACATTGAGGCCACCGGTACCGGCACAGCCACAGTGACTGTCACAGCGAACGGCAACGGGCACAAGGCCAGCGAGAAGATCTCCATTGAGGTGCGCACGCCTAACCCGCCGGTAATCTCCGTGACAAGGACGATGATAGGCAAAGACGCCACCAAGCATTTGGGATTCCAGCCATTCAAGGCTGATGGAGACCAATGGGCGACCTTGGAACTCACCGGCTTCCCATCAGTGGACTGCGGAGGGATATTCACATTCCTGACAAATTACACCTACAACTGCACAGAGCAGATCTCTTCAAAGGGAATAAGCCTTCTTGCGATAAGGAATATGCTTCCTGAGGACAAGCAAAAGCAAATCGACAAGACGATTCCTGAACTGCTTCAGCAGCTGTACCAACGACAGCTTGGCAACGGAGGCTTTGTATATTGGCCAGGCAACGCGGACGCCAACGGATGGGTAAGCTCTATGGCCGGGCAGTTTATGATCTCGGCGTCACAGAATGGCTTCAGCGTCAGCAAGGGCGTAATGGCCAGCTGGTCAAGATTCCAGAAAAGGGCCGTTCAAGACTACCGAAATTCCGACAATGGAGGGTTGGGTGATCTTGAACAAGCATATAGGCTGTACACTCTGGCTTTGAACGGCGAGCCGGAAAGCGGAGCCATGAACAGGCTGAAAGAAAGCGAGACCCTTTCAAACCAGGCGGCTTGGATGCTTGCTTCCGCTTATGCTGTCGCGGGCAAGAAGACTGTGACCGCCGAAATCATCGCTGGACTCAAGACAGACTTCTCTGATTATCCAGAGGCCAACAGGACATTCGGTTCACCTACAAGGGACAAGGCCGTGGCTCTTGAGGCATTGGTTCTCAATGACGCTTTGCCGGAGGCTATGGACATCGCTCAAGAGATAGCCGACGCGGTCGCCGGTGGATTGTACACCACACAGGAAATCGCTTTCGCGGTCTGCGCGATGAGAGACCTTGCACTGAAAGTCGGGTCTGACGCGATCTCGGCAGAAATCAAACAAGGAGACAACACGACAGAGGTAAAAAGCGCCAAATCCATTGGCAAGGCTGTGGTGGACACAGAAAACGGCGACATAGAAATCACCAACAAGATGAACGGAAGCCTTTACGCGACCTTGATCACGTCCGTCATCCCGGAGTTCGGAAACAAGGTGGAGGCCAGATCCAGCGGGCTAAAGCTGAATGTCAGCTACAGCACGTTGGGAGGAAAGAGCCTGAACCCTCACAACATAACGCAAGGCACGGACTTCACGGTCACCATCACCGTAAGCAACGCAAGCGGTGTCAAGGATTACGCCAATCTGGCTCTTACTGAATTGATTCCTTCCGGATGGGAGATCGTGAACGACAGACTCTATGGAGGCGAGAGTTCCAAGGCCTTATTCAGCCATCGTGACATCAGGGACGACCGTGTCACATGGTTCTTCGACCTTCCTAAAGGTTCCAGCAAAACGTTCAGAATCAAGATGCACGCATCATATCAAGGCGAGTTCATACTCCCTGCCGTGAAGTGCGAGGCCATGTACGACCCTCACATCAGCGCCAACACGGCTTCAGGAACAGCGAAAGTCACTGAATAGTCTATGCGTAAAAAATTGCGGTCAAGGATAATGGGAGGTGTGATCATCGCCCTCTTGACCGCATATATTTTCTGCCTTCCCAAAGACTTGTTCAAAGGAACGAGTTATTCCACGGTCGTCACAGACCGGAACGGAGAGTTGCTTGGAGCCAGAATCGCAAGTGACGGACAATGGAGGTTCCCTCCGTCAGACTCCGTTCCAGAAAAGTTCAAGACCGCCCTCATCGAGTTCGAGGACAGATGGTTTGCCTTCCATCCCGGAGTAAATCCGGCGGCGATAGCACGTGCAGCCGCCGGCAACATCAAAGCCAGGCATGTGACCAGTGGAGGCAGCACAATCACGATGCAGGTCATAAGAATGTCAAGAGGGCAGGAACGGAATGTCGGCCAGAAAATAATCGAAGCCATTCTAGCCACCCGGCTGGAGTTAAGATGCAGCAAAAGGGAAATTCTCAACCTCTATGCCTCCCACGCCCCTTTTGGCGGGAATGTTGTCGGGCTGGAGGCCGCTTCATGGCGGTATTTCGGCAGACCTCCGGATGAACTTACCTGGGGAGAGGCCGCCACGCTTGCAGTTCTCCCGAACGCACCGGCGGAAATTCACCCAGGGAAGAATCGATCAAGGCTGCTGGAAAAGCGCAACCGGTTACTGAACTCACTCTATGAACACGGACATATCGACTCGTTGGATTTCGTCCTCGCCTGCGACGAACCTCTTCCTGGCGAACCGGTAGCGTTGCCACAGGAAGCGCGCCATTTAACTGAATATTACTGGAAAACGTCTCCAGGCAGACGTATCCGGACCACAATCGACATACACCTGCAAAGACAAGCGCAAGCCATAGTCGATCAATGGAACGGCGAGTTCTCACGGACAGGAATTTCAGACCTTGCGGCTGTGGTAGAGGATGTGCATACAGGCGAGACATTGGCTTACATTGGAAACGCGAATCCAGAAAATAAACGCCCGGGGAGCGAAGTGGACATTATCCGCGCCCCAAGAAGCACGGGCAGCATTCTGAAACCGCTTCTATACTGTGCCATGCTTCAAGACGGGGGAATATTACCGAACACACTTCTTCCAGACGTGCCGGTTAACATCAACGGTTTCTCTCCACATAACTTCAACAGACAGTTCTACGGAGCGGTTCCTGCCTCCGAGGCACTCGCACGATCACTCAATGTGCCATCCGTTCATCTTCTGCGCAGATTCGGAGTCCCGAAATTTCTGAACCTTCTCCGGAAATGCGGAATGACAACATTGAACAAAAGCGCGTCACATTACGGGCTTTCACTCATACTTGGAGGAGCAGAGGGGACTCTTGGGGAGATCACATCAATATATTCAAAACTGTCCGCTTCCTACCAAAGCGCAGACACGTCGCATACTGCCAAGGGCGACAGGCTGCACAATTTTCCGCTGAACGACAAATGCGCCCTGTGGTGGACATTCGATGCTTTGAAAGAGGTCAACAGACCTGATGAAATCGACTGGCACCTGATCGGATCCGTAAAGAGAGTGGCATGGAAAACCGGAACCAGCTTCGGATTCAGGGATGCCTGGGCCGTCGGAGTGACAGCCGACTATGCCGTCGGGGTGTGGGCCGGCAATGCACAAGGGCAAGGTGTTCCCGGCCTGACAGGAGCGCGCACTGCCGGACCGGTGATGTTCGACATATTCAACCTTCTCCCGTCCAAGGAATACGACAAAGAATATTCAAGGAACGGTTGGTTCAAAGAACCCGTCTTTGGAGATTATGTGGTCGCCGAAGTCTGCCGTGAATCCGGCTGCCTGAAAGGGGCGAGCTGCGATAGTTCTGACACCTTGATGCTGCCTCGCAAATCCGTGAGAAGCGATCCTTGTCCGTACCATAAAGTAATAGACGGAACACGTACGTTCATTCTACCTCCATCAATGGAATGGTACTATAGACAACATCATCCTGAATATGCTCCAATGATTCCTAAAAGCAGTACCGACAGCTCTCCGATGGAGTTCATTTATCCTGAAAACGGTGCCGTGATCTACATCCCACGCCAATTGGACGGATCAATCGCAGGCATAACCTTCAATCTGGCGCACCGGACACCTAATGCCAACGTCTTCTGGCATCTGGACAATGAATATGTCGGACAGACGCAAACGCTACACCAGCTGACACTGAACCCTTCCCCCGGCAAACATACAGTCACAGCCGTCGATGAATCCGGGAATTCCATCTCCGTAGGATTCTCCGTGGCTGAGAACAAGAATTTGTGATTATTATTTTGCAGGCCTCTTGTAGCCGTCCTTTGTAGCTTTCTCTGCCATTCTGGAGATTCTGTCCGCCGTGGCCGGATGTGTCGAGAACAATTGACTGACAGAAGAACCGTACGCGGCCCGCGTTCCTGAAGCCGTATTTCCGCCGGATAATTTCTGCAGTTCCTCAAAAGCCATCGCCATAGCCCAAGGGTTCTTACCTGCGCTCTTCAGAAAGTCATAGCCGTAGTCATCCGCGGCGGTCTCCTGCTTTCTTGAGAAACTGGCGCTCATCAGAGCTTCGCCAAGATCTCCCAATTGCGATGCGGTAAGAACAGCGACTGTTCCTCCAGTAGAGACCACGGCATCCCTTAGAGCCGATGTGAGAAGAGCCTGCTTGAACTGCATCTTGGAATGTTTGAGGGCAACGTGACCGATCTCGTGGCCGACAACGCCAAGAGCCTCATCATCCGTCATCGCGTCCAAAAGCCCAGAATAGATCCTCACACTGCCGTCAGCGCAAGCAAACGCGTTAACCTCATTAGTTTTGTAAACCTTGAAGTTCAATGGGGTTCCGTCCACAGAGGTAAGCCCTGATGTCATATTCCGGACCCTCTTGACATAGGCGCTGCTTTCCGGCAACACCGTGTTCTCGGCATCAAGTTTCTGGACATATTGACTGACGTAAGATTGGATCTGAGCGTCGGACAGGGTGGCGGCCTGTGCCACCTTCGCCCCTCCGGAGAGAAGATAAGCGGCGTTGAACTGTTCTGAACAAGAGACGCTAAGCATCGCGGCTGTCAACAAGATCATTATCTTTCGCATTGCAATAGAATTTTATGAATATGCAAATATAATTATTTGCAGGTAAAATTGGGAATGACCTCCGCCGCAAAACAGAAAAAGACCTCTTCAGGAATCCTGAAGAGGTCTTTTAGTGGGAGCTGAGGGAGTCGAACCCCCGACCCTCTGCTTGTAAGGCAGACGCTCTGAACCAACTGAGCTAA
>CAVKML010000054.1:0-13343 GCA_963657715.1 uncultured bacterium
AAACTTTCGCTATTTCATTAGTATTCAATTAATTAAATTTCATCGAACTCACGTTAAAAAAGAAAAAATTATGTAACATTGATTACGTTAGATAAGATTAAAATCATCGCTCCGATAGAGAGCATACGTTCTTTGAAAGAAGAATCTTTCAAGGTAGAAATAAAGAACGGTGAGGTATTATCATATTCATTTACACAGACCTCTCCATTCCTATTGTATATTGAAAAAGACATAGAGGAACAAGAAGCGGTCTTTGAATTCACGGGCAAGATTCTTTTGGATGATTACCCCATGCTGATTACAAAGGACACGTTCAAAAAATGTTTGGAACATATCGAACAACTAGGAATCTGTGATATAGATTTCGATTGTATCATCAATCAAGGAGAAGTCTGTAAAATCGACATAACGAAAGATATTCCTCTTGATGATTGTCCCAAAATATCCGAATACCTAAGGACACATCTGACCAACAATAAGAAGTATCTTTCAAGAAGCGAAGCAGGGAATCTTATCATCGAGAAGAACGTCAAAACCAATGGGTACAAAAGAAGACTTTCCATCTATGACAAACAAAAGGAAATCAATAAGGCTAGCAACCGAGATTTCTTATTCGCCCTCAACGATTCCGATAAACTGATTGACTATTTCCAAGGCAAAGTCAGATTCGAGTTGAATCTAAACAGTAAGGAAGCCATAAGGACGTGTTTGAATATCTCCAAAACAACAGTACCCAACGTCTTGGAATCGTCAGCCAATCCCATCCTTGAATCCATCGAGAATGTCATACAAGATGATGAACCAGTGGTAAACTGCTCATCATTGACCGAACGGAAGAATCTCGCTTTCCTCCGAGACTGCGATATGGACCCCAAAAAGGTTGAGGCGGTAATCAGAAAATACGCAAGCAAAGGCACACACATTCCACAAGCAATGAAACCGTACCTACGACTTCTTGACAAAATAAACAATAATGGACAAAGCCCTAGAATCAAAAGCAAGGTATGCAAGTTGCTTGCGGAAATCTTGGTCATCGTGGTAATATTTAGTTTCTGACTCTACTTGTTGCCTTTCGCCCTATTGTGGCTTTTGCAAAGCATCTGACAATTGCTTATGTCTGTCGCTCCGTTCTTAGACCAAGCCGTAACGTGGTCGGCATCCATTTCATTCAGTTTGTAAATTCGTGTGCGGATGGAATCGTGACCTAAGGCACAGTATGGGCAATTGGAGATGCCCTCTTTTTTTGCCTTGGCGGTTTGGCGTTCATACACAATCTTCTTGGTGGCATCATCAAAGACACGAACATCAAGAAGCCTTGTATCTTTCTCCCCACCAAGGATGAATTCGAATATTCCTCTGCGGTTCTTGACATAAGGGTCTGCATACAATGTACGGACACGTTCCGAAACATATTCCGAAGAATATGGCTTAGTATGGTACTTCTCGTAATACTGTCCCCAAGGAAGACCTTTCATTTCATTTTCCACGTCTTTGAACACCCTTGAAACCCAATCAATGACAGTGTTGAAATAGGTCTTTATTTCGTTGATGTCACTATCGTAACGATGTCTTCCCATATAGTCTTCGACCTTACCCTTGCTGACCCAATCAAGAGCCGTGGCTAAATAATCTTGACGCTTTGGGTCGCCATTAAGATAACTACCCCACTTTTGAATGTTGGAATTCCGACTGTTACTGAACTCTTCCTTGCACAATGTCACAAATGTACCGGAATAGATAGCATTCAGAAGTTCCTGCTCATTCAGAGGAATCCCTGCGATGTTGATGGTTCTGAACCACTCCTTAATCTCGCTCTCCACGCCCTCGCACTCATAAATAAGCAGTTTGGTTTCAAGGATAAGTTCCTGCTTGTCTTTCGGCAGACTGGAGAAATACTGAGGTATGCCATTACTATCAGTTATAGGAAATTTATCAATAAGAAAACGTCCCAAGGATGTTATTCTCTGCTGACCATCCAACACCTCGAATTTCCCCTCACTGACCGTATTGAAATAAATCAGCCCAAGAGGATAACCATTCAAAACTGATTGGATGACCGCAACATCTTTCTTGCCGTCAGCATAGATATAGTTCCGCTGATATTCGGGTTGAATAACAAGATTGCCACCAAGACCGAAAAGTCCTTTTCCCTCATGCTCATTATAGTCAAAATCCTTACAGATGTCGGCTATTGTTATGTCTGTTCGTAATGTGGTTTTCATATTCGTTTATTTATTATTACAAATCAAAACTCTTGCATACGTTTCTTTACCATTGAGATTGAATCTTTTACCGTAATGTGGATTATCTTTAACATATCTATCAAGTCCGATTATCTCAAACTGTTCCGGACAGTACTTATCAAGGAATGATATCGGGACACCCATGATTCCGGAGTAATATGTTATTTCATTTCTTGTCAAACCTAAATTATTGACCAAGAAATCAATCATCACGCTATACCCCCCCATCTAACTTCTTGATAAACAATCGTTTATAAACCCTATTACCATTAATAGTCGCTTGCGATATGCCACTATCCGGATTCCACAATCCGGCTGAAAATCCTTTTCCCTCACTCTCTGTCGCACCGATAATCTTGTACTGGAACGGGCAATATTTATCCAAGAAACTGACCGGAACTCCAAGACACTCCGTATAGTCGCTTGGAATCGCATCAGTGTACGGCACTTCTATCGCATCATAATTGTCATAGTGGTCATAAGCCTCCTTGCCACGTATTTCTTTATGCCTACTGAATTTCAGATTGTCTGCCATAGTCATCAATGACAATGGTTGGTGTCTTCTGCCGTGGTCAAGATTGGTGAACCAACAAGAATTCCCCAATCGGGTATAATTACCAACATACCCAAGTTTGGCGGCTTTGGCTCTGTCGCTCTCCGCTATGTCCGTTCCCTCCGGCACGGCGAACACCATATCATTAGTAAATCCGGTTGCCCCCAACCATATCTTGTTATCCTTAATCAGCGGAAACACCTCCTTATAGGTTATGGCATTCATATTCCCGATTACAAGGAACTTCTTGTCCGCCTCGACTATCCACGCAAGAAACTCTCTGAACATACTGAACGGTGGGTTGGTCACAATCACATCCGCCCCGTCCCTTAGACGCTTGACCTCATCAGAGCGGAAATCGCCATCGCCATCAAGATATTCCCAAGTCAAATCATCGTAGTCAACACGTCCGTCACCAGTCACATCAGTCCTGTCAAGAATGAATATCCTGCCGTGGCTTTTAGACTTGTCAGCATCATAAATCGGAGATTCCTCTTCAAACAAAGAGGGGTAAGTGTCTATGCCATACTTGGACTTTTTGCTGCTTCTTGCATAACTCGTAGATATCAGTCTCTTCAACCCGTAACGCTCAAAGTTTTGAGCGAAGAACTTTGTGAAGTTGCTCTGCTCCGGGTCATCACAAGGCAATAGGACAGTCTTGTCACGGAATACATTCTTGTCGTATTCAATGTAGGCGTTTATCTCCTTTTGTATGTCAGCATACTGCGTGTAGAATTCATCATTCTTTGTGGTCTTTGCCGCACTCAAACTACTGTTCGCCATCGTCTTTTGGTTTTTGTTGAGGTGAGGTTACAATCGTTCCCCTCCTTATTATACATTTCTTGCCGACATAGGGCTTGGTTTCCGATATTCCATAATTTTTAAGGTAACTGTAACTTATCCCAATGTCATCCTTTTCCCAGTTGTCACACAGTGCTTTAAGGTTGCCATAATAGAAGTGGCGACCATTAAGTTCCAAATGGACAACCGTCCTTTCTTGCTTTCCGTCTTTCAACATAACTTTCAATATGGTCTTGGCAAATATACAGAAACATTGCGGATTTTCAAAAAAAGCCATAAAATTTTACTTAAAAGTTGCATATATTAAATATTTGCAGTATATTTGTACTGCAATTAGAAAAGGAATGGTTATGGCAACACAAAGAAGATACTCAGTAAATCTCGCCCCAAGCGGTTGGGCGGTTTATGACAACGAGACCGGAGAAAAGGTCAAAGGATTTTCGGGTCGTGCGTTCGGTCGCATTGATGCCCTAAAGTATCTCTATGACCTATACGGATGGAACTATCCCAAAGGAGGATTTCGGTCTTAAATTACAGCCATATTGATTTCAAACGTCAAATATTCAAGGATATGGAAAAGGTTTGCCTTTTATGCAGGGTCAGCACACAAGCGCAAGATTACGAGTATCAGATTTCAACCCTCACTGAACTCTGCAAGACCAAAGGTTGGGAAGTGGTCAAGGTGTTCGCAAACAAGGTCAGCGGAGCGAAAAAGAATGAGGAACGTACCGAAATCAAGGATTTGTTAGAATTCGTCAAGACCAACAAGGTTGACAGAGTTTGCGCTACCGAAATCAGCCGTGTCGGAAGAAACACGTTGGAGGCATTGAAGACTATTCAGATACTTTCCGACCACAAAGTCAATCTTTATCTTGCAAATTACAACATAGAGACGCTTGACCGCAACGGAAAGCCCAACCCGATTGCGAGTCTAATCCTCACTATCTGCTTGGAAATTTCATCCTACGAACGTGGTTTAATCCGTAGCCGGATGGAAATGGGATATAAGGAATATGTCCGGCAGTGCAAGGAGCAAGGAAAACCAATGGGAAGACCTGCAAACTATCGGAAAAACGCTGAGGATTATAAAGTGGAATATCAAAAAGAGATTGCCTTGTTGAAGAAAGGAATTAGTTTACGCAATGTTAGTTCACTGACTGGAACAAGTATCAACACACTTCGAAAAGTAAAAACCTTGTTTTGCGACTAAATTTTTACTAAATTTTATTAAAAATATTTGGGATTTTAATAAAATGCTTATACCTTTGTATTGTCTCTAACAAAAAGAGGCTCGTAAACTGAAAGTAATTCAGTTGAATAATAAGCCGGCTTAGGCACTCTAAAAAATTATTTAATACCTCAAATAATAAATACAACATCGGTATGACCGAAAAAGGGTAAAAGCTCCCTTGGCGTACAAGAACTCGTGATCGCGTTGATTCCGAGAGCCAAACCGCCTAATAAGAGAATAATCTCTTTATTATGTTATCCATCGAAAAATGTCAAAAAACATTGACAGATAATGGAGGAACCAACTTCAACTATGAAACTGTAAAAAAGTTAAGAGAATATCTATATTTCTTAGCAAGCCTTGAATCAAGGCAGACAAAAATAAATTAATAATTAATTCACAAATAGCAGAATATATGAAAAATATAATTCTATATTGTCGAGTATCGACAGATGAACAAGCAGAGGGTTACTCATTAGACATTCAAGAACAACGTCTAAAGGCATATTGTAAGAGCCACGATTATAATGTCATCGGGGTCTATAAGGAAGACTATTCCGCCAAACATTTCGATATGAAGAGACCGGAAATGAAAAAAGTGTATGACTTTTGTCGAAAACACAAAGGGGAAGTTGATGCTATACTGTTTTTGCGTTGGGACAGATTCAGCCGAAATCTTGAATTCGCCCTTACATACAAGCGCAAATTCTACGATGAATTAGGCGTAGAAATCAATGCCATAGACTCCCCTATTGATTTCAAGGGAACAGAGTGGTCTATGGCATTCGCTATGTATTGTGGTGTAGCGCATACTGAGGACGAAAAGATTTCAAAAAGGACAAAAGACGGGATTCACGCAACACTGTTGAAAGGCAAATGTCCAAACAAAGCCCCTATTGGCTACAAGAATATTCGTGTCGCCAAACACGATTGTTGGGTAGAGATAGACGAAGAAAAAGCGGATAAGGTCAAGGCTCTGTTCCAAGAGGTGGCAAAAGGAGTGGAAACCCCTAATTGCATAAGGCGTAGGATAATGCCCAAACTGGCTAAAAGCACGTTCTTTAACCTGCTTCGTAACAGATTCTATGTCGGAGATGTTTTTGTGCCTGCCTATGGAGACGATGAAGCAAAATACGTCAAAGGGATTCACGAACCACTCATTGACAGAGCCACATTCGATTCCGTTCAAGACGTACTGGACGGCAAGTACAAGAAGCAGCCAAAACTGAGCAAGCCAATAGACCCGAATCTATACCTTAGAAAATTCTTGGTCTGTCCGGTGTGCGGACACGTTCTGACCGGAGCGACAAGCACGGGAAACGGAGGACATTACACTTATTATTTCTGTGGAGGAGACCACAAGCACTTCAACATAAGAGCCGATAAGGTTAATAAAGGGTTCGTTGATTACACGTCCAAACTAAAGCCGAACAAGGCGGTACTTGCACTATACAACGAGATTCTTAACGATATTCGAGGGGATGCTATTAAAGAGAATCAGAAGCAAGCCGATAATCTCGAACTTGAACTCAACAACATTAACAATAGAATTGACCGTGTTAATGACCTCTACTTCGATGGAGAGATTACCAAAGCAGAAAAGACAAGGAACATAGAACGCTACGAGGCTGACAAGGCAAGACTTGAAAATCAGATTAAAGCACTGAGACTCAGTGAAGAAATGAAAATCAAAGATAAGTTGGACTACTCGTTCAACATCATCGCAAATCTTGGAGAGTTCTTCCGTTCAGCCCCAACCGATGTGAAGATTATGCTCCTTGGTTCGATTTTCCCCGAAAAAATCCAATTTGACGGCGAAAATTATCGAACCAACAACTATAACAAGATGCTCGACATTATCTTTCAAGAAACCAACACATTACGAGGGAATAAAAAATTGGAATCCTCTTCAAACGAAGAAGATTCCAACTCTGTACCCCCGTTGGGAATCGAACCCAAATCGTCGGAACCGGAATCCGAAATTCTATCCATTAGACTACAGGGGCATTATTCTTGCGATACCTCGGAAGAACATTTTGCAAAAATAACAAATAAATGGCAAAACAAGAATTTTTGACAAATCTTTCGAAAAAAGATATTTTTTGCGCCGAAAAATGGCCTTTCTATACCTATAAAGAAGCTTTAATATTCGGATAATCCAATAATAAATCTTATTTTTGCGTATTATGAAAAAAGCATATGTATTTCCCGGTCAGGGTTCTCAATTTCCAGGTATGGCCAAAGCGCTTTACGATGGAAACGCCAAAGGCAAGGAATTGCTTGAGAAGGCGAATGACATACTCGGATTCAGAATCACTGACATAATGTTTGAAGGCACGCCGGATGACCTCAAGGCCACACGCGTCACACAACCGGCAATATTCCTGCACTCCGTCGTTCTGGCGAAGTGCTATGAAGGATTCAGGCCTGATATGGTCGCTGGGCATTCTCTTGGTGAATTTTCCGCATTAGCAGCCGCGGAAGCCATCAGTTTCGAGGATGCCCTTCGTCTTGTCTATATCCGCGCCACCCAGATGCAGCTATGCTGCGAGAAGGTGCCTGGTACAATGGCGGCGATCGTAGGGCTTCCTGACGAGAAAGTCGAGGAAATCTGCTCTTCCTGCGAAGGTCTTGTGATTCCGGCCAACTACAACTGCGGCGGACAAGTCGTGATCTCAGGCGAGAAGACCGCCGTGGAGCAGGCTTGCGAGAAGGCAAAGGCAGAAGGTGCCAAGAGGGCGCTTCCTCTAGCGGTCAGCGGTGCCTTCCACTCCCCTCTTATGGAGCCGGCGCGCGTAGAGCTCGGCAAGGCCATCGAGGAGACAAAGATCGTGACTCCAATATGCCCGATCTACCAAAACGTCTCCGCTCAGGCCGTCACCGACCCCGAGACCATCAAAAAGAACCTCCTCGCCCAGCTCACCTCTCCTGTGAGATGGACACAGTCAGTCAGGAATATGCTCGCGGACGGAGCGGACTACTTTATGGAGATCGGACCTGGAACAGTCCTGCAGGGACTTGTGAAGAGGATTTCCGCCGGAACCGAAGGGATTACAATCGAAGGTTTGACTACAATCTAATATATTAACATAACGTTAACGATATGGCTAAAGAAAAGAAATTCATCACTTGTGATGGTAACACTGCCGTGGCGAACGTCGCTTATCTTTTCAGCGAGAACGCCTGCATCTACCCTATCACACCATCCTCTCCGATGGCAGAGAACATTGACGAATGGGCTGCCCACGGAAAAAAGAACCTCTGGGGCGAAACCGTAAGCGTCACAGAGTTGGAAAGTGAGGCCGGTGCCTCCGGAGCAGTGCACGGCTCCCTCCAGGCCGGTGTCCTCACCACGACCTACACAGCTTCACAGGGACTTCTTCTTATGATCCCTAACATGTACAAGATCGCCGGCGAAATGCTTCCGGCTGTCTTCCATGTCTCAGCCCGCGCGCTCGCCTCGCACGCCCTCTCCATCTTCGGAGACCATCAAGACGTGATGGCCTGCCGCCAGACCGGTTTCGCGCTCCTCGCTTCCGGATCAGTTCAGGAAGCTCAGGACCTTGCAGCCGTGGCTCACCTCTCTGCGATCAAGTCCAGCATTCCTTTCCTCCACTTCTTCGACGGATTCCGCACATCACACGAGATCCAGAAGATCGAGGCTCTTGATGAGGAAGAGCTTAAGAATATGGTCAGCAAGAAGTCCCTCAAGGCTTTCCGCGACAGGGCGCTCAATCCTGACGCTCCTGTGACCCGTGGTACCGCCCAGAATGGAGACGTTTACTTCCAGGCCGTCGAGTCAAGGAACAACTACTACAACGCCGTTCCGGACATCGTAGCCCGCTACATGGGCGAGATCAGCGAGATGACCGGCCGTGAGTACCGTCCGTTCACCTACTACGGAGCAGCCGATGCCGAGAACATCATCGTCGCCATGGGTTCCGTTACCGAGACCATCAAGGAGACCATCGACTACCTCGCCAAGAAGGGCAGGAAGTACGGCCTCATCACCGTTCACCTCTACAGGCCTTTCGCCGAGAAGTATTTCCTCAAGGTCCTTCCTAAGACCGTCAAGAGGATCGCCGTCCTCGACAGGACAAAGGAGCCGGGAGCTCTCGGTGAGCCTCTCTACCTTGATGTCAAGGCTTTGTTCCAGGGCCAGCAGAACTCTCCGCTGATCATCGGCGGACGCTATGGCCTCTCATCAAAGGACACGACCCCTGCGCAGATCGTCGCTGTTTACGACAATCTTGAGATGAGCGAGCCGAAGAACGACTTCACAATCGGAATCGTGGACGATGTGACCTTCAAGTCCCTCTCGATCAAGAGCGAGGTCTCCATCGTGAAGCCTGGCACAACCGAGTGCAAGTTCTACGGCCTCGGATCAGACGGTACCGTCGGCGCCAACAAGAACACTATCAAGATCATCGGAAGCCACACGCAGAAATATTGCCAGGCCTACTTCGACTACGACTCGAAGAAGTCCGGCGGCTACACCTGCTCTCACCTCCGCTTCGGAGACAACCCTATCAAGGCTCCATACCTTGTCAGCACTCCTGACTTCGTGGCCTGCCACGTTCCTTCATACCTCAGCAAATATGACGTTCTGAAGGGTATCAAGGAGAACGGAACGCTCCTCCTCAACTCTCTCTGGGACGAGGAAGAGACCATCAAGAGAATCCCTGACAACGTCAAGGCTGTCATCGGCAAGAAGAAGATCAAGCTTTACATCATCAACGCCACCAAGATCGCCGCTGAGATCGGACTTGGCAACAGGACCAACACCATCCTCCAGTCCGCATTCTTCAAGATCACCGGCATCATCCCATACGAGGACGCGGTCAAATACATGAAAGACGCTATCGTCAAGAGCTACGGCAAGAAAGGCGAGAATGTGGTGAATATGAACTACGCGGCCGTTGACAGAGGTGGTGAATATACCGAAGTCACGATCCCTGCCGAATGGGCGAAGATCTCAGCCAAGTTCGAGACCCCGAACAAGGACCGTCTCGCTCCGTCATTCGTCAAGGACATCGCTGATGTCGTGAACTCCCAGAATGGTGATTCACTTCCTGTAAGTGCCTTCCTGCCTTACGCTGACGGCACCATGCCGGCCGGCACATCAGCCTACGAGAAGCGTGGCGTGGCCGTCACTGTTCCAAGCTGGGACGCGGAGAAGTGTATCCAGTGCAACTCCTGCGCGTTCGTCTGCCCTCACGCCGCCATCCGTCCGTTCCTCCTCACAGCCGAAGAGGCCGAGAAGGCTCCTGCCGGACTCAAGAAGGCACAAGGCAAGGCCGTTCTGAAGGAATATTCATTCGCCCTTTCTGTCTCTGTAGATGACTGTACAGGTTGCGGCAACTGCGTGGATGTCTGCCCTGCGAAGGAGAAGGCTCTCTCTATGGTTTCCGCCCTCGACCAGCATTCAGAGCAAGACAACTTCAACTGGCTCGCCACAAAGGTAGGCTACAAGGACACTGTTGTCAACAAGGCCGCCAATGTGAAGAACTCACAGTTCGCTCAGCCTTTGTTCGAGTTCAGCGGAGCCTGCGCCGGTTGCGGTGAGACCCCATACATCAAGAACATCACACAGCTCTTCGGTGACAGGATGATGATCGCCAACGCTACAGGTTGCTCTTCAATCTATGGCGCGTCATTCCCTGCGTCTCCATACTGCACCAACGCCCAGGGTCACGGCCCGGCTTGGCAGAACTCACTCTTCGAGGACAACGCCGAGTTCGGTCTCGGAATGAAGATCGGTTCCGACCGCGCACGCGAGACCGTCGCCAACCTTATGACCGGCGCTCTTGAGTGTGACAAGTGCTCCGACGAGATCAAGGCTCTCTTCAAGCAATGGCTTGAAAACAAGGAGAACGGCGAGATCACCCGCGAGGTGGCCGACAAGGTCGTTCCACTCATGGAGCGGTGCGAGTGCGAGAACTGCAAGAAACTTCTTGACTACAAGCACTTCATACCTGCCCGCAGCCAGTGGATCTTCGGTGGTGACGGTTGGGCTTACGACATCGGTTACGGCGGACTCGACCACGTCCTCGCCTCAGGCAAGAATGTGAACGTGCTAGTTCTTGACACCGAGGTTTACTCCAACACCGGCGGACAGAGTTCTAAGTCAACCCCTGCAGGAGCGATCGCCAAGTTCGCCGCCTCGGGAAAGAAGATCCGCAAGAAGGATCTCGGTATGATGGCTATGAGCTATGGCTATGTTTACGTGGCCCAGGTAGCCATGGGTGCAAGCCCTGCACAGTACCTCAACGCCATCAAGGAGGCTGAGGCCTACGATGGTCCATCCCTCATCATCGCCTACGCTCCGTGCATCAACCACGGTCTGAAGGCCGGTATGGGTCTGAGCCAGAAGGAGGAGAAGCTTGCCGTTGACTGCGGTTACTGGCACCTCTACAGGTACAACCCTACCCTTGAGGCAGAGGGAAAGAATCCGTTCACTCTCGACTCCAAGGAGCCTGATTGGACCAAGTTCCAGGACTTCCTCAAGGGAGAGGTTCGTTTCGCGTCCCTCTACAAACTGTTCCCTGACAGAGCCCAGGAACTCCTGAACCTCACTGAGGAATTCGCAAAAGTACGTTACGGCACCTACACCCGCCTCGCCGGCAAGTAGTGTTCCGCTGACATATTCGCAAAAGAGAGTGGCCGCTTAGGTCACTCTCTTTCTTTTAATTTACAACTTCGGATAAATAGTCACTCTCCGCAACAATCCAAGGGCTGCGCTGTGACAGGTTTGCCTACCTGTTCGGGTTGAGCGGGCCGTAGAAATAGGAGGCGGTGGCGCCGCCGTCGATCAGGAAGTCGGAGCCGGTGATGAATGCGCCTCGGGGACTCATCAGGAGTTCGGCTACGTTGGCGACCTCGTCGGCGGTGCCGGGTCTGTGGGCCGGACACTTCGCGAACATATTCTTGTAAAAGTCGCCGCGCGGGCCGTTGAATTCGTCAAGGGCGAGAGGAGTGACGATGATGCCGGGCGAGATGGAGTTGATTCTGGCGCCGCACTCGCCCCAACGGACGGCCTCTGCCATCACACGCTTCACGTTGCAGCGTTTCGCCATCTGGTAGGCGTGTAAGGTGTCATGAATATTCCGGGGTTGCAACATCTCCAAGTCCAGAAGGTCCTCAGTTGGAGTCGTGGCTAGCAAAGCGTCCTCTTCAGGTGTCAGCGCTGGCATTCTGTGTCCTGACTGACTGGAGATAGTCACACCGACTCCGCCGGGGCGGATCACCTTTCCGACTTCCTCAAGCAGAACCGCCGTGCCGTAAAGATCCACCTTCAGGATCGTCTCGATTGAAGCCTGGCTTGGCGAGACACCAGCCGCGTTCACGAGCATCGAGATTTCGCCGAGACTCCCGGCATTCGCGATCATCTCCTTGATGGACTCGCGGGACGAAAGATCCATCTGGACAGCCTCGCTGTCAAAACCGGCCTTGTTCATCGTGTCGCAGATAGCCTCGGCGTTGTCAAGCCGCTTGTCCCCTATCAGAATCTTCATCCCATAGCCCATACGCCGAGCTATAGCCATACCTATCTGACCCGCACCGGTCAGAATCATCACTTCTTTCTTCATATCCAATGTTTATGAATATATTATTTCACCTTATACCTCAGCCAGACAGTGCTTTCACTGACTCTTTCGACGCTCTCAAGAGTCAGCAAGGTGGCTGGGCGATCAAGTTCATTGATGCCATCGAAGACCGACGCCATGCCTTTTCGTCCGTCTATGCCAGGTCCGATCATCACGCTCACCTCATCAATCAGACCGGCGGCAAGGAATGCTCCGTTGATGTGTCCGCCACCGGTGACGGCAAGGCGCTTTACACCGAAATCGTCCGCAAGTATATTCATTGCCTCCTTCAAATCAATATGTTCGCTGCCTACGGCTATCCACGAGACGCCCTTCAATGTGAGATTGTCAAGATATTCCTTAGGGCAAGACTCGCTGGTGATGACAAGCAGCGGACGGCCATCGCATTCTGAATATGACCATGCGAGCGTGCCGTGCGTGTCCATCGCTATGGTGTAACCTTCAGAGCGGGTCGCGACATTTACCGCCTTCTTCCCTATCGGGGTCTTGTCGACGGCGACATATGGCTCCGCGTCAGCATAATGCATCTGCATCGTGACACGTCCCATCAGTTGGGACGGACATCCGAGTTTGTCCAACGCCTCGTAATATGAATCACTTGGATCTATCTGCTCCGTCATCGCGCAGTCTATGCGTCCGTCAACGGATTCCATCATGTGTGAGATAATGTAAGGTTTCATTTTCCTGTTGTTTTGAATGATAATGCAAAGTTAGGCCTTTTCGCCGGATTTCGGGTTACGCTTGTTACGGAATGGATTACCCCAGTTACGGATTCAAATAGACCATGAGTCGCAAATCCCCTCCCGTGCGTGAACATCCACCTTCCACGCACGATTGTCTTAAAACGAGAGGCATGGTGCGTAAACAGACACCGTCCACGCACGGGACAAGCCTCGAAGGCATCACCG
>CAVKML010000055.1:0-12452 GCA_963657715.1 uncultured bacterium
ATAATATTCAGTAGTGAAAAATGAGTTCCATTAAATGTTTTAACAAATAAAAATCGAAAAGATGAAGAAAGTTTTGCTTTCAGTTTTCTTCTTTTTTCTCACTTGCGGCTTATGCCTTGATGCGCAGTCGCAAGTGCGAAAAATCATCGGAAACGTCGTGTCGGCGGAAGATGGATTGCCGATCATCGGCGCGGCGGTTGTCGTCGAAGGTCACTCCACTTTGTTCGCGATCACAGATCTGGACGGTAACTTCTCGATCGAGAAAGTTCCTTTGTCCGCGAAGACCGTGAAAGTGACCAATCTGGGTACAAAAGACAAGACCGTTCCGATCTCCGAGAACATGAAGATTGCCTTGGAGAGTGATTCTCAGGTACTTGAAGGAGTCGTTGTCACTGGAATGCAAAAAATGGATCGACGTCTGTTCACGGGATCGGCCTCCAAGGTGGACGCCAAGGACGCGAAGATGGATGGTATGGCCGACATCAGCCGCTCTCTTGAGGGTCGCGTGGCTGGCGTCTCCGTTCAGAATGTGTCGGGAACCTTCGGAACCGCTCCTAAGATCAGAGTCCGTGGCGCCACATCGATCTACGGCAGCTCCAAACCCTTGTGGGTCGTCGATGGCGTGATCATGGAAGATGTCGTTGATGTCAGCGCGGACCAGCTTTCTTCGGGAGATGCCTCGACATTGATTAGCTCCGCCATCGCCGGTCTCAATTCTGATGACATTGAAAGTTTTGACATCCTCAAGGACGGGTCAGCCACATCAATCTATGGAGCCAGAGCGATGGCCGGTGTCATTGTGATCACCACTAAGAAAGGAAAGGCCGGCCAGACACATGTAGCTTACACTGGTGAATATACTGTCAGACTCAAACCTCGATACTCTACCTTCAATATCCTGAACTCTCAGGAGCAGATGGGAATATATCAGGAACTTGAGCAGAAGGGTTACCTTAATTATGCCGAGACGGCCAACGCCGCTGACAGCGGAGTTTATGGCAAGATGTACCAGCTGATAGGACAGTACGATCCTGTCTCCGGTCTGTTCGCTTTGGACAACACTCCGGAGGCGATGGGGAAGTACCTAAGGGACGCTGAGTACAGAAACACGGATTGGTTTGACCGGCTTTTCACTTATGCGGTCCAGCGCAACCATTCCGTAAGCCTTTCCGGTGGCACGGACAAAGGGACTTTCTACACTTCGCTCTCCGCCATGCTGGATCCAGGTTGGACAAAGCAGAGTTCGGTCAACAGGTACACGGCCAATGTCAACGGCTCTGTGAAGTTGCTTGACAATGTTACCTTGGGTGTCATCAGTAATGCGTCGTACCGTAAGCAGCGCGCTCCAGGAACCCTTTCCAGCGGTATAGACGCTGTGACCGGTGAGGTGACAAGGGACTTTGACATCAATCCGTACTCCTATGCTCTGAACACATCCAGGTGCTTGGATCCGGATGTCTGGTACACGAGGAACTACGCTCCGTTCAATATATTCGACGAACTTGACAACAACTATATGGATCTGAACATCGTTGACTTGAGATTTCAGTCGGAGATCAAGTACAAGCCTCTTAAGCAGATTGAGTTGAGTGTGCTTGGGGCCGCCAAGTATTCAGCCTCGTCGCAAGAGCATTACATCTTGGATGAATCTAATCAGGCGCAGGCCTACAGGGCGATGGGTACGTCCACGATCAGGGATACGAACAGTTTCCTTTACAGTGATCCTGACAATCCTTATGCCCTTCCTGTGTCGGTCCTTCCAGAAGGTGGTATATATGAACGTACCGACTATTCCATGCTTGGCTACGATTTCCGCGCCACCGCGAGCTATAACGATGTGCTTTCCGGAGACCACATTCTTAATCTGTACGGCGGAACGGAGATCAATTCGATCGACAGGCATAACACTTGGTTCAGAGGATGGGGAATGCAGTACAGCATGGGCGAGATTCCGAACTACGCTTATCAGGTGTTCAAGAAAGGCTCGGAGCAGAACTCCGATTACTATAACCTCGGTAACGCCCATGAGCGTAGCGCCGCTTTTTTCGCCAACGGGACATATTCCTATCAAGGACGGTACACCATCAACGGCACGGCTCGTTACGAGGGTACCAACAAGTTGGGAAAGTCACGCTCGGCCAGATGGCTTCCGACCTGGAATGTCTCGACGGCCTGGAATGTCCATGAAGAGAAATTCATGCAGGGAATATATCCGGCGTTGTCACATTTGAGCTTGAAGGCTTCATATTCATTGACCGCCGACCGCGGCCCTTCCAATGTGACCAATTCGGTGGTGGTCATTTCGAGTGACAACCCTTGGAGGCCATTCACGACTGTGCGTGAGTCCGAGCTTTACATCTCGGCCCTTGCCAACAATGACCTTACTTATGAGAAAAAGAAGGAGTTGAACCTTGGTGTAGAGGCCGGTTTTCTTGACAACAGGATAAACCTTACCGCGGATTGGTACAAGAGAGACAATTTCGATCTTATCGGCATCATAAACACAGACGGCGTGGGTGGCCAGATCTCAAAGTTCGGCAACATAGCCGCCATGAAGTCCGGAGGATTCGAGTTCAGCCTTTCCACCACCAACATAAAGAGCAAGGATTTTTCTTGGAACACGAATTTCATCTACTCGCATTCCCACAATGAAGTCACGGATCTCAAGACGACCACCAGGACCATTGATCTGATCACCGGCAACGGTTTCGCGAAAGAAGGTTATCCGGTTCGCGGAATATTCTCGATACCGTTCAAAGGTCTGAACGATGAAGGACTTCCGACTTTCCTTGATCAGGATGGGAATATCTCTGTTACAGGGGTCTATTTTCAGGAAAGCGATCCGGACAGGCTGGATTTCCTGGAATATTCAGGAAGCGCCGATCCGACGGATGTCGGTTCCCTCGGCAACGTGTTTACCTGGAAGGGATGGCGTTTGAATGTGTTCGTCACATATTCATTCGGGAATGTGATTCGTCTGGATCCTGTGTTTAGGAACACCTACAATGACCTGAATTCGATGCCTAAGGAGTTCAAGAACAGATGGGTCCAGGCCGGGGATGAGGAGCGTACCGATGTGCCTGTGATCGCGAGCAAGATCCAGAACAAGAACAACACAAACCTTGGCATCGCCTACAGTTCGTACAATTACTCCACGGCGCGTATCGCAAGCGGCGACTTCATCCGCATGAAGGAGATTTCAATCAGCTATGATTTCCCGAGAAAATGGCTGGAACCTCTCCGGATAAGCAACGCTTCCCTCAAGCTTCAAGGCACGAACCTGTTTCTGATCTACGCCGACAGCAAGCTCAACGGCCAGGATCCAGAGTTCTTCAACACGGGTGGCGTTGCGGTTCCTGTGCCTAAGCAGTTCACATTGACTTTGAAATTGGGACTTTGATCATATTACTGGAAAGAAATGAAAAAAAACAACATATTAACATCCGTCTTGTTGTCATTGGGAATGGTTGCCATGACAGGTTGTGACGGTTTCCTTGACAAACTGCCGGACAACAGGGCTGAGATAGACACGGAATCCAAAATCCAGAGCCTTCTTGTCTCCGCCTATCCACGTAATGACTTCATGCTGCTCACGGAGTTCATGTCGGACAATGTTGATGACATGGGTGGAAGCAATCCCTACACAGACAGGTTCATAGATCAGGTTTATTCTTGGAGTGAGATCACCGAGACCGACAACGAGTCTCCAGAGAATGTCTGGAACTCATCTTACTATGCAATCGCGGCCGCCAACCAGGCCTTGCGGGCAATAGAGAATCTCGGAGGGCCATCCACCACGGAATTGAAGGCGGCAAAGGCCGAGGCACTCCTTTGCAGGGCGTACAATCATTTCATACTGACGAATTTGTTCTGCAAGTCCTACAATCCTTCGACAAGTGGAGAAGATTTAGGCATACCTTACAGTGAGGAGCCTGAGACAACTCTTGTGGTACACCATGAGCGCGGGACTGTCGCTGAGGATTACGAGCGGATGGACGCAGACATTCAGGAGGCCCTGCCTCTTCAGGCCGACACGTATTTCTCGGTGCCGAAATACCACTTTAACAAAAAGGCCGCCTACGCTTTCGCCGCACGTTTCTACCTGTTCTACCAAAAATGGGGCAAGGCCGAGGAATATGCCTCCCGCTGTCTTGGAAGCGCTCCGGAGACGATGCTCCGTGACTGGAAGGCTACTGCGGAAATGACTCAGACCTACGATGCCATCGTCTCGCATTTCATCGATGCCTCGCTGAACTGCAACCTGCTTCTTCTGACGGCATATTCCAAGATGGGTTTGGCTTTCGGACCTTATTTCGTATATTCCAAGTACGCCCATAACAATTACATAGCGACAACAGAGGATGCCTTGGCGGCCAACATCTGGAAGTCGGGTGATTACTATATGCCGCCTAAAGTCTACAAAGGCACAAACCTCGACAAGACTGTTTTCTGGAAGCTTCCTTATCTTTTTGAATATACCGACGCGGTGGCTGGTATCGGCTACTACAGGACTGTTTATCCAGCCTTCTGGTGTGATGAGACACTTCTTGTGCGCGCGGAGGCAAGGACGATGCTGGAGAAGTTCGATGAGGCCGCCGCTGACCTAACCTTGTGGATGAGGAACATCGTCAACACGGAGACCGTGCTCGATCCCTCATCTGTAAGAAGGTACTACAACTCCGTGAAATATTCCACATGGGAGAGTCCTACCATCAAGAAGAAACTTAATCCGTCGTTTGACATAGGCATCGAGACCAGCGTCAAGGAGGCCATGATTCAGTGCGTCCTTGGTTTCCGCCGCATCGAGACCCTCGGGCAAGGACTCAGATGGTTCGACATCAACAGGTATGGCATCGCCATCGACAGAAGGGTCATCGGCGCTGACGGCGAGCCTGAGCAAGTGACTGATTGCCTTGGAGTTGATGATTCGCGCCGCGCTTTGCAGATCCCTCGCAAGGTGATCGACGCAGGACTTGTGGCTAACCCAAGATAAGATGAATATGAAGAATAACATACTGAAAACATTAGCCGTCATCTGCGCGGCATTGTCAATGGCCTCATGCTCAAAGGATGAACTTTCCGACACGAGCGTCATTTCCAGAAGTCAGGTCGAAGAGAATGATTTCGACCGCTGGCTGAAGGTGAACTTCCTTACACCGTACAACATCAGTTTCAAGTACCGTTACGAGATGAAGGAGTCGGACTTGAACTATTACACAGTCCCTGCGGAGTACAATTGCTCGGTCATTGCAGCCCATCTTGTAAAATACCTTTGCATGGAATCCTATGACGAGGTGGCGGGAATTGACTTCACGAGGTCATATTTCCCTAAGATGTTCTTCCTGATAGGTGATTTCGAGTACAGGAACAACGGGACAATTATCCTTGGCACAGCGGAAGGCGGAAAGAAGATCCTGCTTTCCGGAATCAATTGGATCCGTAACAGCCTGGGCAATGCGGAATTGATGAACACCTACTATATCAAGGTGATTCATCACGAGTTTACTCACATTCTTAATCAAACGGTGGACTATCCAGCTGAATTCAAAGAAATTACAGGAAGCGGCTATGTGGCTGACAGCTGGAGTGTGAAGCCTTATGTGACTGACTATCTCAAGAACGGATTCATCTCAAGCTACGCCCAGCACTCCCATCAGGAGGATTTCGCTGAGATGATGTCGTTCTATGTCACTAAGTCTCCTGAATGGTGGAACGCCCAGCTTGAAGAGGCCGGTGAGCCGGGGGCCAGTTACATCCGATCGAAACTGGACATAGTCAGGGACTATCTGCAGGAGAATTTCAACATTGACATTGACGAGCTTCGCGATGTCATAATCCGTCGTCAGGAAGATGTCGTGAGCGGCAGGCTGGATCTTTCTGACCTTACAATCAAATAATCGACGCGCTATGAGAAGATCAAGAATATTCATGATTCTGTCCATCCTTCCATTCTTTCTTGCATTGCCGCAAGGGTGCCAGAAGGATGAGAACCTTGTGTTCGACAAATCCGCTTCGGAAAGGCTTCAGGAGAGCATGGCGGACATCAAATCCACGCTGGAGGGCGCTGAATATGGTTGGAGAATGGAATATTTCGCCGCCACTTCGGCCAAGGATTACGGTGGCTACAACTTTGTCCTGAAATTCGAGTCCGGCAAAGTCGCCGTAAGTTATGAGAATGAGCCGGATGCAATGCAGACAAGTCTGTACAAGATAACTGATGACAACGGTCCGGTTCTTTCATTCGACACCTATAACGCTTTCATGCATTATTTCGCCACACCGTCGTCCTCCAGGTATGAGGCGCGCGGAGGAGACTTTGAGTTCACTGTCACCAAATGCTCAGCCGAAGAGATCGACATGGTTGGAAAACGCTCCGGCAAGCTTGTCAGGATGTACCCGTTGAATGAGAGGCCGGAAACATATATCCGCAAGGCGCATCAGGCTTCGGATGATTTCCTTGTGGCTTTCTGTGAAGGAACTATCGGCTCTGCCACTGTCAAAGGGAAATTTGACTTGAATTACAGGCAGTTCACCATCACTTCGTCCGACGGCTCTGTGACGGTCCCTTTCGTGACCACCTTGACAGGAATCAAATTGTACGATACCCTTGAGATTGGAGGGCACACGGTTTCAGAGCTTGATTTCGACACCGGCACATTTATCCTGTCCGACCATCAAGGTGGTTCGGAAGTAAACCTTAAGGGACGTCTTCCTGAGGATTATGTGCAGTTTGAATTTTTTGCCGGGGATTACGTCCTTAACTATTGGAACAACTCCGCCAAAGCAAATGTGACATTGACCCCTGATCCGGTCAGCCGCACCTACACGATGTCCGGGCTGAGTTCTTACTATACTGTTGTTCTGGACTACAACCGCACTCTCGGCCGGCTTGAGTGGAATTCCCAGAGGGTCGGATCCACCTCTTCCGGCAACGCTGTGTGGCTGTGCGCCTGGGATGCCGAGGCCGGTTCCTTTTCATGGAACACCGAGGCGGGAATGGAGACTGTCTGGAACATGAATGAAGATAACCCGGTCTTTACCTGGGCCACCAACGGTTGTGAGGATTTTACCGGCACGACATCTTTCATATTGTGGGAATTTGATTCGGACAACCAGCCGGTAGGTTGGTTCAAGGCCAATGGGTGGGATCCTTACAACAGATATTATTACCCTATTCTTAATAATTTGACAAAGAGGTAAATATGAAAAAGGTGAAATATTGTTTGCTTGCGATGACATTAGCCATGACTGTGTTGTCTTCGTGTGCTGAGGAGGGACGGCTCTCTGAGTCCGTGCCGGTTCTGGGCATTGTCAAGTCCGAGATCACTTTCGCCCCTGAAGGCGGTGTCGGAACCATCGAGGTCTCGTGCGAAGGAAAGTTCGAGGTCGAAGCCGAGCAGCAATGGTGTCATGTCGCGGTGGAAGGTTCAACCGTGACTGTCACAGTCGGGGAATATGGTGGACTTGAGAACAGATATTCAAGCATATTCGTGACTTCTGGTGATGAAAGTCTCCGTGTGACGGCGGAACAGTTCGGAGTTTATGCGAAGATGGAACGAGGGCTTTCTTATGTGCTTGATGACGGAGCCGCTGACCGATCGGTCCCTGTGGTCTCCAATTCCAAAATCAAGGTTGAGTCTTCGGATGATTGGATTTCAGGATATTATGACGGCGAAAAAGTCAATATTCACATCTCTGGCAACGATTCTGGACATATCCGTTCGGGCTGGCTTTATGTTGTCTATGGCGACCAGCGGGATTCTATAGCGTTCTCTCAGGGTGAGATCAAAGACATCTATGGGTCTTATGTCGCTTCCGGAACCGATAAGGATGGTAATCCCGCAAGTGCGGAGTTTGAGATAACCGCCAGAAACGACACATCAGTGACAGTCTGTGTTCCTGAATATGATTGGTCATTCTACGCTGTGTTTGATCAGAATACACTCTCCTTGAGCATTCCCAACCGTCAGTACGTAGGACCCGTCAAGTATTGGGCCGTTTCATGGAATGCGTTTGTCTGTGTGTTTGATTCTGATCTCTTGAGTTTCAGTATATTGGAGACGCTTCGAGGTACGGCTCCGCTTTCCTGGGATCGTAATGCCGGGAAGGCGGTCATGTCTTTCATTGATGATGGATCTTGGGGGGCCGGTAAGGTTGATGGTTTGATTTTCGTGGCGTTCCGTTACATGATTGACGGCATCCCGTCAGGCAGTCTCCGCTATCCTTTGGTTCTCGGCAATCTTCGGATTTTGGGTAAATGAGATTTAAAACACCGGTTTTTGTCGAGATTTTTCACAAGATTCTTGGAAACCAAGAAAAATTTGTATCTTTGTAGTCCAAATAGCGACGAAAGGTTTGACAACCGTTCGGCCAGAACATCCGGAGAGGTGGGAGAGTGGCTGAATCCACAGGTTTGCTAAACCTGCATACGGGTAACCGTATCACGAGTTCGAATCTCGTTCTCTCCGCAATCCAAGGTCAGCAATTCCCGCTGGCCTTGTTTTGTTTTACCCCAACACCTGTCAGATCAAGTCCAAAAGTATGTGTTTGTGAATATATCTTTGTGAGTCTGTAGAGGAAGTATGTGGATTGCGGTATAATGGCCATTCTCTGTTGGTGAAACCTATGATAAAGTCATGAACCATCGATTCTTATATTTATTAAAAATGACATTTCATAAAAACTAAGTATAAGGGTGTATGTATTAAATTATTGCCGGTGATCCCGCCAACTGAAAATGTACATTATGCCAGGGTCGCTCGGATGTAAATGTATGTTTATTAGGTCTTCTATAGGCGCATTATCGGTAAGATTGCGCTCATAGAGGTCTATAAGTTCTTCTAATAGCGCAATATTGTCAGATTCTCGCCTATAGATGAACAATTGTTGCTCATATTCAACGTTTCTGATTGATTGTACGGTTGTATGTTCAGTAGGACTACACTCTCGTAGGGGTAGGAGAGTGATAGGTAGGGTTAGAGTGAAGCGACAGAAAGACACTGGGATGGTTTGTGCGGTTGTATGTTCAGGAGTGCTGCAATCTTGTATGAGTAGGAGAGTTATACGAATGGAAAGTGCGCGAAGCGCGAAGCGACCGAAGGGGTTCGGGGAATCCTTTCCCCGTGCCCCACCGGGGCTGTCACGAAGTGACTGGGGGGGTGTGGTTTTGGCGGCCTATCAGTTTGTCTTTTCGACAAACTGATAGGCCGCCGCTTTCCCCAAAGCGACGGCCTGTTGTATATAAAACGAACTTAACAAATAGACAACAAAAAGAACTTTTGTCTGTCCAAAGGCAAAGGTATCAAGTTTTATTGAATATCCAAAACTTTTCCGTAATTTTTTAAAACGATTTTTGCGTCAATCGTTCATCAAAGGCCTATCATTTACTTACAGATTAAAGCGGAATCGGCCTTCTGGCATTTCCGGAAGCCATTTAGCTGTACTCTTGCGACAGGCAGTTCCGCCTTTATGACAGAACCACGGAACCACCGTTATCCGTTCCTATACTCGCTTGGTGTCATCCCCGTGTGCGCCTTGAAGAACTTGTAGAACACGGAAGGGTTCGGAAAGTGCAGTTTGAAGACGATTTCCTTAATGCTGTCATCTGTGTACTTGAGCATATTTTTGGCTTCAAGGATCACAAACGAGTCTATCCAGTCTGGCGCCGACCGTCCGCTGACCTGCTTGATGAGCTTTGACAGGTATTTGGGGGTCAGCCCAAGGTGACTCGCGTAGAAAGCCATGTTTCTTTCCGATGTGTGATGCTCGGTGACGAGCGCCATGAAATGTTCGAAAATCAATTTGACACGTGTGTTGACAGTCGCTCCCGGCAGTTCCGGAGTCTTGGCCGCGCTTTTTTCCATGAGCCCTCCAAGAACGTAGAACAGAGAGGCGATCAGTGACCCGACAGCCTCCCTCTTGTTCGGCACATCCGAGGACAGAATTTCCCCTATCAGGTCCAAATACTTGGAGCAGAAGGCGATGTTCCTGTCGTCAAGCTGGACGCATGGCTCCGTCAACAACTTCAATCTGTCGTCGAAAATTTTCTTAAAGTCGAAACTTATGCTGGAAAGATACTCTTTAGAAATCGCCACGACGATGAACTCGAAGTCATTGTCATCTTCCATAGGCGACTTGTTGATCTTGATGATGTTACCCGGTGTCCCGACGAACAAGGTCCCCTTGATCACTGAATATGACCGTAGGTTGATCTCCACATTAAGCCCGCCGGATTTGCAGAAAATAGCGATGTATGCATCGCTGCGGCAAGGATATTTCAAAAACTGAAGGTCGTCGCTGTACTTCACGTCCATGATGAAGAAATCATCTCCGAGCTGGACTTCATTCTGGACGGGGACGAGTTTCCTGATTTGCTTAAGGCCTATATTCAATAAAGAATCTGGCATGTCATAAAATGTTTTTAGTGTCCGACGGCAAAATTAGAAAATATTCTTGTTATTGCAAAATTTCGCAATATTCGACCTTTTGATAATTATCAAATCCAAACGGTCATACAAATGGTATAATTTGGCAATTAATTTGTAGTGTTGTATGCCGCTTGACACAAAATTGAAAACAAGAATTTATGAATATGAACAAGTACATTGTCAAAATCTCAACATTGGTCGCTATGGCTTTGATGCCTCTGGCGATGAATGCCCAGCAGACTCTGACGCTGGAGCAGTGCCGTGAAATGGCGGTCGAGAACAACAAGACCTTGAAACAGGCCGAGACAAAGATTGAAATGGCCGGCTACGACCGTAAGATAGCGTTCGCTAATTATCTTCCGAACATCTCGGCTACAGGCGCTTACATCTACAACGCCAATGACATCGCCCTTGTCAGTGACGCCACTTCACAGAAACTTCAGAACATGGGTACTTTGGTTCATTCCCAGGCCCAGAGTTTCGCCCAGAATCTGATGACCGCTATCAAATCCAATCCAGCGGCGGCTCTTGAGTACGCCAACAGCCCGATGTGGCAGACGGTTCTCGGAGCGTTGTCTCAGACGGATATGTCTCAGACCATCAATGCTTTGGGAAAAGAGATTGACGATGCCTTCCATCCTGACCTTCAGAACATTTTCGCAGGAGCCGTGACGCTTCAGCAGCCTGTGTTCATGGGCGGGAAGATCGTGGCTGCCAACCATATTGCCAAATTGGCAGAGGAACTGTCGAAGACCCAGTACGACCAGCAGTACCAGCAGGTTATCGTGGATGTTGATCAGGCATATTGGCAGATTGTCTCCATCGCTAACAAGAAGAAACTCGCTGATGCCTACGCTGACCTTCTTCACAAGATGGAGCATGATGTCGAGCTTTCCGTAAAGGAGGGTGTCGCGACAGAGTCTGACGCTTTGCAGATTAAGGTGAAGGCCAATGAGGCGGATATGCTCAAGACCAAGTCGGACAATGGTTTAACTCTCGCGAAGATGCTGCTTTGCAAGCAGATAGGTCTTGATCTCAACACGGAGATAGTTCTCGCTGACGAGACTCTTTCCGACATTCCTGTCCCTCAGATGGGTGGCGACAAGGACCTTGAGCAGATCTATGCCGACAGGCCTGAGACTAAAAGTCTGGAACTTGCCTCAAAAATCTACGACGGAAAGGTCAGGGTTGCGAGAGCCGACATGATGCCTAAGGTGGCATTGATGGCGGGATATTCAGTGACCAATCCTAACCTGAAGAACGGCTTCGAGAAGGACTGGGGCGGCTTCTTCAACGCTGGCGTGATGGTGAATATTCCTATATTCCATGGCTTCGAGGCTTTGAGCAAGACCCGCAAGGCGAAGGCCGAGGCCACGCTCTACAGGACGCAGCTTGAGGATGCCAAGAACCTGATCAACCTTCAGGTCACCCAGCTTCGCAAGCAGGAAGGTGAGGCGTTCGAGAAACTCACGATGGCTCAGAACAATCTAGCAAGCGCCGAGGAAAACCTTCGCACCGCGACAGTCGGCTTCGAGGAAGGCGTGATCGAGACGAACACTGCCCTTGCCGCCCAGACCGCATGGCTCAAGGCTCATTCTGAATATATCGACGCGGGAATCGAGCTTCAGATGCTCGCCGCCAACCTCAACAAGGCAGAAGGCAACAGCCACGCCCAGTCAAAATAAGTTAAAGGATAATAATAAAAACAAAGAATATTATGGAAAAGGAAAAGAAAAGCTACAATCTTGTGATTGGCATTGTGGCGCTTATTGTGATCATTCTTCTGATCGCTGTCATCGGCTACTTCGTTTCAAAGCCAAAGCCTCTGGTGATCCAGGGTGAGGCCGAGGCCAGTGAATATAGGGTTTCCGGCAAAGTCCCTGGCAGGATTGAGGAAATGTATGTAAAAGAAGGTCAGATGGTTCACAAGGGTGACACCGTCGCTTTCATTGACTCTCCTGAGGTCCGCGCGAAACTCGCTCAGGCGAATGCGGTGAAGGCTGCCGTGAGCGCACAGAGCAGGAA
>CAVKML010000056.1:0-12035 GCA_963657715.1 uncultured bacterium
ATGTCCATGTGAGCCTGCATGATCACGCCTTTGCGGTTCTCATAGCCGGGAGTCGCCGGAGCGGTGAATATGATGTTGCCGGTGTCGTCCTTCTTCACATCAACACCGTGCTCTTTTCCCCAATTGAGGAGATATTCCTGAACCTTGCCTTCGTGCTTTGAAGGACGAGGAACTCTTGTGAGACCGTAGAAGTTCTCCCAAACGGTCTTTGGCTGCAATTCTTTAATTGTCATAGCGTTATTCGATTAATATGTGAATATGTATTCTTTAATATTCTTTGCTCAAAACTGAATCTGTTTAAACACCCCCAAGGCTGCGCCTTACTTCGAAAGAGGGAAATAGCCTTCGGTGCCAAGCTGGTAGATGGCCATTCTGTCCTGCAGGAACGATGTCACGCCGTCGGAAAGACGGACCGTGCAGATGGCTGGAATCCTGTAGATGGCGACATTTGTCTTTGACTGGACTCCCTTTCCGGCGGCATCGCCGATAGGCTGAGGGATAACCTCAAGAAGATAAGGTTTCCCGGACATGTTGTCCGCTGAGACGACACCATCGGTATCCGAGATTCTGAAAGCGACGTATGTCTGTGATTTCCTATCTTTTACAGGAACAACATCGCACTTGAGTTTCTGGGTCTGATAGTCACTGTAGCCAATAAACATTGACATATATTCCTTCTCCAAGGCGGAAATTTCCTTCAAAGCGGCCCCCATCGCCTCTCCACTGTAAGTGGCGTCGGTGTCCCCAGTGACGATCTGCACCCTCTTCTGACGGAGATTGAATATCATGTCGGCGGCCTCCTTTGCCCTCTGCTCGATGGATTTCTGAACGACCATATTCTGTTGCACCGCGATACGATTGTAGGAAGCCTCTTCCTTTACTCCACGGTAAAGCGTCGCTGCCTCGGATGTGAGGTTGGAGCTTACACCCTTTTCGTTGAAATCAGCCCCGGTCTGAGTTGTGAACCTCCACTCCGCGCCCTCGCCGAAACTGCCGTCATTGACAGCTATGAGTCCTTGGGATGTCAGCGAAAGGAAAGACTGCCCCGCCTTGTCAGGGTTGACATAGTAACGGAAATTCTGGTCAGCCTCTATGTACGGGGTCATACGGACCGTGCTTAGTCTGCAGGTTGTCTGATCCGTCTGCCTGGCGTCCACGCCGAGATACTTCTGAGCGTATTTGGCGTAAGGACCCGCGTAGAAATATTCACGTACGGCCTCCACCTCGATTGTTATGGTGGTCTGAGGGAGGGCGTAGGAAACGGTTCCCACTGGATCCTGGGCCGAGATTCTCCCGGCTGGCAGCAATGAGGCGGCCAGACAGAGAAGCGATACTGTGCGGTAATTCTTCATATTCATAAAATTTTTGTCATTTCCATCTTTTGTGCGTCCAAAGGTAGTTCTCCGGGTGTTTATCCAGATCGACCTGAAGCAAGTCGTAATATTCCTGCATTATCGAATGAGGTGTCATCGTCGAGGCATCGCGGCAAATCTCCTTGAAGGTCCATTCATAATGGCCGCGCGACACAGGTATCAGGCTCATATAGAACACGCTGTAATGAAGTTTATGGGCGATCGACGCTCCACCGAGCATCGTACGGGTCGGCTGGTGCATGAATTCCACAACATCGTTCACCGTCGAGTTCTTATATGGACACTGGTCAGTAGGTATTATGTAAATCTTCTTGTCTTCCTTGTGGGACAACGCGTAACGCAGAAGATTCAAAGAACTAACATAACCGGTGTAGCCGTAACGCAATACCGGAGCGCAGCGGTTCACATGCATTATCTCGTCCCACATACTGCTGCTCAATGGTTTGTAGACAGCGACGACATTATTGACATTCATAATCGCCTGTCCATGGTTCGGGCGATAGTCGTAATTCAGACAGCCACCTGTAAGCTCCCAGTTACCGAAATGACTGTTAAGAACTACAACTCCCGGGCTTTCGGAAAGCGCGGCCTCAACCACCTCTATGTTGGTATATTCAACCAAACGTCTCTTATGCAGCCTCTCAGGGTTGCGGCATCCTCCGAACCAGATCGTCTCGGCGATTATCTCTCCGAAATGCCTGTAGAATGCATTTGAGATCTTGCTTAGTTCAGCGTATTTCTTATCCGGGAACGCCCGCGAAAGATTGATTATCACGACATCTCGCCGATAGTGCAGGACATCACGCAACATCCATGCGAAGAATCCGGCCCATACGTAATGAAACCTCAGCGGAAGCGCCGAGATCAATCTCAGAAGTCCTTGCATCAGTTTTGTCAATATCTTCATCTGACTATAATCTTTCGCATGTTAGGCAAAGATAATGAAAGACGTTCTCAATATGAAATTTATTACAGTGAATTTGTCTGCCACAGCAGCAATAATTCTTCTAATATAGGTCTTTCACCAAACAAACATGCCCATTCTATCTTTTTTATCCGGCGTACTGGCTACTCTACCGGACAAAATTTCGTACATTTGTCCAGCATAATAAATGTTGCATTATGGAATACCTGTCCAAGGAACGCTACGACCAGATCGTTGCGGAACTTAACAACCTCATAAACGTGGAATACCCCCGGATCAAGGAAGATCTCTCAGAAGCCCGCGCCCAGGGGGACCTGAGCGAAAATGCAGGGTACCGCGCCGCCAGAAGGTCTCAAGGCAAGGCTATAAGCAGAATACGTTTTCTGCAGAGGGTCCTGCAATATTCAAGGGTCATCGACACGAACGCGCTGCCTAAAGACAGGGTCTCATTGCTCAGCAAAGTGGAGTTTACCAATCTCTCCACTAATGCCAGAATGACATATACGATTGTAAGTCCCCACGAAATGAACCTTGAGGAAGGCAAGATTTCCATCAAGTCTCCGATCGGTGCCGCCTTGATGGATAAAAAAG
Organism: uncultured bacterium; assembly: GCA_963657715.1. Lineage (GTDB taxonomy): Bacteria > Bacteroidota > Bacteroidia > Bacteroidales > UBA932 > Cryptobacteroides. Next base: position 2,890 of record CAVKML010000056.1, read on the forward strand.
TGGGAGATACAGTGGATGTTCATGCCCCTTCAGGAATATTCCAGCTCCGAATCGAGAACATCTCGGTCGGCCAGTAACTGTTCTGAAAAAACCGTCAAGGTGACTTATGAAATAAAAATAGTATCTTTGTTGCGGGCGGCTATATGACTGCTGATTTTTCATGTCGCTTTACTTCGACATGAGATTAATTGCCATATAGCTGACGTCAAGTGATTTTCTATTGAAACGACTTTTGAGAGATGAAAATAAATTTAATGATGCAATCATTTGTAAGATTCATGCTTGCTTTTGCACTTGCCGTTTCTGTGTATTCGTGCGATGGGGCAGACGATACTTCGGATATTCCTGAAACACCGGACAATATTGAAAATGAGACACCGGCTAAAGACTCTAATACTGATTCAAAAACAGAAGAAAACATAACAGTATATTCAGACGAGACGGACTTTTATTTCCGAAATGATATAAGGCCGGAGGATCAGGTTACTGTGGAAGGGCTTGACGGGAAGCCTGTCAAGTGGATTGACATTGATGAATACGTAAAATCTGGATATGCGTACAAGTATCTGAAGATAAGCGAGAACATGTCGCAGAAAGACCGTAATGCAGAAGCAGTTATCCTCAGGAATGGTCAGAAGATATTTACATATCATATAAAGCAGAGCCATCAGGATTCGTATGGTTATGACCCGGCTGACTGGGAGATTATCGGCTCTGGAAATGTGTATGCAAGTTTCAGCGGCGGCTCATCCGCAGCGATGTGGAACAATCGTAAATTGACATTGCTCGAAGGCTCGGAATTCGTTGCGGGAATGGGAATGCTCAAGGACAGATATCTGTATTCGTGCGCATTGGCTAAAGGCAAGGATTTCAAGACAATAATATATAAGGACGGGGTACAGGAAGAGGTGATGGAGAACTGCAATGCTGCGGATTTCACAGTGTCAGGGCTCACTCTTTTCACTGGAGGTTCCTGGTCTGAGAACAGAAAGGAATATCCTGCGTATTGGCGTAACGGGACAATGACAGACTTGAGCGAGAACAAGACCATTGAAGGCCGTGTTTCCTGCATTGCCGTCAATGGAAATGATGTCTATGCTGGCGGTACCGGTTATATATGGAAGAACCTCAAGGACACTGAACTGCCGCATGACGGCTATGACGCGGCTGTCGTTACGGACATTGTGATTGACGGCTCGGATGTATATGCAAGCGGCTATCTGAGAAAAGGCGAGGAAGATTTCCGAGCCTGCTGGTGGCAGAATGGAGCATTGCATATGCTTGACCTTGACGGCGACAGTGGAAATTCGGCTGCCCTTGCAATCCTTCGCTATGACGGCAAGACTTATATCGGCGGATATGTGGGGCAATACAGGGCTGCGCTATGGACGGACGGCAAGCTTACAAGAGTGACATCATATAATGGTCATATCAATGCGCTCGCGGCAAGAGGAAAGGATGAAGTGTTTGCTGCAGGAGACAAAGACGGGAAGCCTGTGATCTGGCGCATCCGTTCCCGCTATGCCGGCGAAAAGACGGAATTCTTCATGAACACTTCTGAAGATGGCGCGAACAATGATGACATGTATGGAAATGTTGTTGACCTCATAGTGTGCGCAAAGAGATAATTATCGAGATTCTTTAAATAATCCGCATATTTATATATTCAGTATAATATGATTTTGCGGAATTGGTCACATCTACATCTTATAGAAAGTTCATCATTATGAGAACATTGCGATCATATTCCCGGCTCATTTGTTTCGCTTATGAGCCATTCCACCACCGAATATCAAAGCCGAACCTATAAACACGAAAAAGTGTGGAGCAATCCGTCAATCTGAGCTGGGGTTCCGGAATAACCTTGAGCAAATCGGCAACTCCGCACTCGTATCCTGGATCGCGGAGAACCCGCACGACCATACGATACAAGCATGAAAGCCGCTCTTTTCCTTGCTCTTTGAAATTTTCCTGATTTCAGCCCACGGACAAAAGCTTTTCACTTTCATCTGATTTGTACGCCACATCGCTGTAACGTGCCAAATTTATGAACATTTTGACACTATTCCCAAATTATGTTCGTTAACTCAACCAACTCAACCACCAACTCAACCAACTTTGTTAACATCACTACCAACAGCACACTTACCGTAAACCAACACCAAGGGTGTCTTTTCTGGCCTCCACCAGACCAAATTGCCCAGAGATACCCCGTCATTACGCCCTAACACCTTACCGGTGACGGTTCTTCAGTGAAATGATTCTTAAATGTTATCCTGAATAATACCTATTCCAAGAACAAACAACCTCTATCATTTTCTAAATCAGGAAAATACACTTTGTCCGAAATATCGGCTTTCTTCCGGACAAAAATATCCACAGTCACTTTTGTCCGGCCAAACGGGTTTCTGACGGACAAGTTCTCGACTCTGACTATTTCTCCGAATTGACATGGTCACTTCGACAGGCTCAGTAACCACAAGCGCGACTTCCGCTTACGGGGGGGCTCTTACACGTACAATCTTATAGGCAATCATGCTTTCCAATTGGCTAAAACGTGAACTTATCTTTGAATATTCCCGTTTCATTCTCAATATAGTTCCGGCCAAGTGTCGCCACGAAACAAAAAAAGCGAGTCTGGTGCGACATGAGACATTGACGAAGATTTAAGTCAAGTTATTTCATCGTAAAATCACATAAACGAGGATAACTCGTGTCAATAATTTGTCTCTGTTTACCTCCTTACTATATTGGTCATAAATGCGTATTTACGCAATTTTACCCTTTATGATGTATAGTATTTATCTATACACTCAATCGCCAAACCGAAAAAACAGTCACATTTAGTCAGCGGAAAGGCTTCCAAAATATTCATAGCACATCTAAATCAAAAAAACATCCACTAAACTGTAATTCTGCAAGATAGGATATTCAAAAAAAATTCTATCTTTGCAAAGATTTGAACATTTTGTAGGATAGATTTGAACATTTTGCAATGGAGAATCGAGGATTATATGTACGCCGCCAATTCAGAGAAGCCCTTTCACGGATCAATGAAAGACGGGATAAGATTCAGGTGATTGTCGGGCCACGTCAGGTCGGAAAATCGACAATGATGGATCAAGTGCTTGAAAAAGTGACAATACCGTACACCCTGTCCAAGGCTGATGGCGTGGATCCCAAGGACTTCGACTGGATACATCGCACTTGGGAATCCGCGAGGAGTCTGATGCGGATCAACAACGAGGAAAAACACCTGCTGGTAATCGATGAGATTCAGAAAATCGAAGGGTGGAGCGAGGGTGTGAAGGCGGAGTGGGATTGGGACACGCACAACAAAGTGAACATAAAACTTGTCTTGCTGGGATCTTCAAGGCTTATGCTTCAATCCGGTCTGAAGGAAAGTCTGGCAGGAAGGTTCGAACTCATCAGGATGGGCCACTGGTCATATTCGGAGATGTCCGAGGCATTCGGTTTCACTTTGGATGAATACATCTATTTTGGAGGTTACCCTGGTTCGGCGAGCCTCGTTTCCAACGAAAGACGTTGGAAGATGTACATCAAGGACAGTATCGCATCGCCCGCGATCGAGAAAGATGTTCTTCAGACAAGCAAAATATACAAGCCGGTCCTGATGAAGCGTCTGTTTGAACTTGGATGCCGATACTCGACCGAGGAATTTTCATTGACGAAAGCGCTCGGACAGTTGCAGGATGTCGGCAATGTCACGACACTGGCATCATATCTTGACCTGCTTGATCAATGCCAGTTGATTTGCGGATTGCAGAAATATGCCAATGATGACGCAAGGAAATATAACTCCGTCCCTAAGTTCCTCGTTTACAACAACGCGCTTCTTTCGGCCTTTCAACGGAAGTCATTCAACACGGGAAGGGTGAATCCCGAGATTTGGGGAAGATGGGTTGAAAGCGCTGTCGGGGCACATCTGATGTCACAGGCGGAAGAAAATGACTTCAGCGTCTATTATTGGCGGGAGCGCGATGACGAGGTTGACTTCATCGTACAGGCAGACGATGACTGCATCGCCATTGAAGTCAAGAGCGGAAGAAGAAGCATGAATAATGGATTGTCCCGGTTCGCCGAGAAGTTCAAACCGGCGCACAGCTATATTATCGGGACCGGAGGAATCCCGCTGGAGGCTTTCCTGAAAAGTTCGATAACGGATATGCTGTAAAGCGGAACTTCCGGAACATTCTCAAGCGTTTATAAAAAACGACACAGGCCATATATTCAAGGAATTGAACGGTCTGTGTCGTTTTAAGATTTTATGCCGGAACACCGCTGACGGGGACTGTCGTTTCATACCGTTCAAATATTAAAGCGGCGCGAAAGGAGAAACGGCGCGGCTAGACAAGTCAGAATATCTTGTACATCGACTTTATCCGGCCAAACGGCGTTTCAACGGATAAAGCACGATGCTCGTTCAACTTAGATCCCTGAGTCACCACTACCGCCGCAGGAGGATTCCGGAAGCACAGTCTCTTCCTTATCCCACACTGTCTCACGAATTATGGCGTTGACCATCTTTCTCGTCACTCCGTCGCCTACTGTCGGCAATGATATTTCCTCCTGATATTTGTTCGGGCATGGGGATATACGGACTGAGTCTTCTTCCCTCAGCTGGGCAAGGGCATCATCCACCCAATAGCGGATTCCGACAATTATTCCCTGCTCGTACAATGCCCTGACAATATTCAAGATGTCGCGAAAATAGCCACCGACATTGTAACTCATCTCGAAATGCCACAAGCCATCATCTTCCCGAACCGGCCACAAGTGGATGCGGGCGTATGCGACATCAAAGCAATGATACGATGAGTTCTCCGTTTTCCATTTGATGAAATCGTCCTGAGAATCAAGGTTATACCCATCAAGATTATATCCCTTGCTGGAACGACGGAAAACTTCTCGGTCGTCCGAATCGGCATATTTCTCAGAGGAATCCGGTTCAAAGTCATCACGTGTCCTGTATGCCACATAAGCCAATCGCCAATAATGCATGTAGGTGTTCAAAGTCATCTCATTCAAAACAGCCAATGGGCTACTGCGCACATTCTCAAGAAGTTCAACCTCAGCCTCCGGGTTTTCTACACGTCTGTACAAAGGGCAAATACCGTTCAACACCGAACGCCTGACTGTGCCATGTCTCTTCCAATACGGAAGGTTCTCTTCGACATATTCATTGTACTTATCTGGAGCCATGCACACGGCATCCACTATCACCCTGACATATTCCTCCAAACGGAGCAGCGACTTGCTGACATCTGTATAAATATGTTCAGGATTGCGTTGCTCGCCGACAAAGGGTTGGCTTCGAAGATCGACACACCTGTGGTGATTGTCGCCCAGCAGCAATGAATGGAATCCACGATAATTTCCTGTAGATATCCAGTACCAGATATTCCCGTTCCTGTCACGTTTGTCCTCACCCCAATAGTACCGCCTTCCCGGAAGATGAATCTCAATCCATAGAGATCGTCTTTCGTCATCACCCATTACCTTGAGCCGATGCATCTCTTTCTCAATCCGAAGCATCACCTCCAGTGAAGCATCGTCCACGACATTGCCGTTGAGTGCCCTGTCAAGGCTCAACAGTGGCCAAAGTTCCTTATATTCAGGGACAATAATGTTGTTTATCATCTTTGTTAATATTTTGTCCGGAGCAATTGCGTTTACCCGGATGAATCATTTTATTAAGGAACTTTGTCCGGCAGAACGCCAATTCACCGGAGAAGTTGTCTCTGAATATTCTTGTCCCATACTCGAATATCGCTATGGCCGTGCACCGCCACGAAACAACAATAAAGCGAGTCAGGTGCGATATAACCTAACTCGCTTTGCGGGCTCTTGGCGCCGCGGCTATCAATCTTGTAAATTCCTGCCGGAAATCGTCGCTTATGTCTCGAAATATACTTCTTCCTTAACAAAATGGAATATCAAATATTTTGGCCACAAGCTAAATTACCAAACATAACTTATTGAAAATCAATCAATACTCCTCCTCGTTAAAAAAGAAATCATCCTTAGTCGGGTAGTCCGGCCAGATGTCTTCGATGGATTCGTAGACTTCTCCGTCATCCTCAAGTTCGGTGAGGTTCTCGATGACCTCCTCGGGGGCGCCGGAGCGGTTGGCGTAGTCGATCAGTTCTTCCTTTGACGCTGGCCATGGAGCGTCGTCCAGGCTACTGGCAAGTTCAAGTGTCCAATACATATTCTCGAACAATTAAATTGTTAATAATCACTAAAATAAATCAAAAAAGCCATAAAAAGCGGCCCTATTTGCCCCAAAGATATGCAAAAAATCATAACAATAAGTATTTTTTGCCTAATTTTGTAGGCTTGGAAGTTGTTTCAACAACCGTACCAAAAAAAGGACAAAAGAATATGTCATACGAGAAAAAGGAGATATACGAGGAAAAGACGACCGCCGAGATCGCTGTCCACGTCAAGGAAATCCTTCGGCTGTTAGGCGAGGATCCTGACAGAGAGGGGCTTGTGAAGACTCCGGAGCGTGTTGCGAAGGCATTGCAATTCCTCACACAAGGATATTCACAGGACGGGGCTAAGATCATCCGGTCCGCCATATTCGATGAAGAGTATCGCCAGATGGTGCTGGTGAAGGACATTGAGTTGTATTCCACGTGCGAGCACCACATGATGCCGTTCCTCGGAAAGTGCCACGTGGCATATATTCCTAACGGCAAGATAACTGGCCTTAGCAAGGTGGCGAGGGTCGTGGAGACTTTCGCGCGGCGGCTTCAGGTCCAGGAGAGGCTGACGGTCCAGATCCGGGACTGCATCGACAACGCGCTGCATCCGTTGGGCGTGGCGGTGGTCATCGAGGCGATGCACACCTGCATGTCGATCAGAGGGGTGCAGAAGGCCAACGCAACGACCACAACCTCCGCATTCTCAGGAGCTTTTCTGACCTCGGCACGGACCAGAAACGAGTTTTTGAATCTGATCAAATAAAAAACACAACTATATGTCAAACAAGATAATACTTACAGGCGACCGTCCTACAGGACGGCTCCACATTGGCCACTACGTCGGCTCCTTGAGGAACAGGGTGGCCATCCAGAATGCCGGCGACTATAAGAAGATGTTCGTTTTCATCGCTGACGCGCAAGCACTTACCGACAACTTTGACAACCCGGAGAAGGTTCGCCAGAACATCATCGAGGTAGCGCTTGACTATCTGTCAGTCGGCCTTGACCCTGACAAAGTGACAATATTCATCCAAAGTATGATCCCGGAGCTCACCGAACTGACATTCTACTATATGAACCTTGTCACGGTGGCGAGACTCCAGCGCAACCCTACCGTCAAGGCGGAGATCCAGATGCGCGGCTTCGGCCAGGACGGCGAGGAGCAGGCGTTCGGAAGCGGCCTCCCGGTCGGTTTCTTCTGCTACCCGATCTCTCAGGCCGCGGACATCACGGCTTTCAAGGCCACCGATGTTCCTGTCGGCGAGGACCAGAAGCCAATGTTGGAGCAGGCGGTGGAGATCGTGCGCAGCTTCAACCGCATCTACGGCGAGACCCTGGTTGAGCCTAAGGCCGTACTGCCTTCCAATGCCGCCTGCCTAAGACTCCCCGGAACGGACGGCAAGGCGAAGATGAGCAAGTCCCTCGGCAACTGCATCTACCTCGCCGAATCAGCCGACGAGATGCACAAGAAGGTGATGTCGATGTACACAGACCCTCAGCACATCAATGTCAGCGACCCAGGCCACGTGGAAGGCAACACCGTCTTCACCTACCTCGACGCGTTCTGCCGCGACGAACACTTCGGCCTCTATCTTCCTGAATATGCCAACCTTGACGAGTTGAAGAATCACTACAGAAAAGGCGGTCTCGGCGATGTGAAGGTCAAGAGATTCCTTGAGAAGATCCTCAACGAGGAGCTTGAGCCGATCCGCGCCCGCAGAAAGGAGTATGAGAAGGATATCCCTGCCGTTTACGAGATCCTCAAGAAGGGCAGTGAGGCAGCCGAGGAGGTAGCCGCCGCCACCCTCTCAGATGTCAAAAAGGCGATGAAGATCGACTACTTCAACGACAAGGCGCTCATCGAGGAGCAGGCAAAAAGGTTCAACCAGTAAGGTTTAGGAATATACCACCCCGCCTGTTCGCCTAAGCTCAGTGCGTGGAATAGCTGTCACCACGCACGGCAATTAAGATAGAATCATGAACAAGAATGAATATGCCCACGCCAACAAGGAATGGTTGGCCGCGAAGGCAAAGGAAGAAGGTGTGACGCAACTGGCCAAAGGTGTCTGCTACAAGGTTCTCCAATCAGGACCGGAGAACGGTAAGCAACCGACCCCAAACAGTGTGGTCAGTTGCCATTATCTTGGCCGTACCATTGACGGTAAGTGTTTCGACACCAGCCTCGGAGGTTATCCGTTAGCCATCAGGCTCCGGGATCTTATCGAGGGCTGGATCATAGCTCTCCAGCAGATGCGAGTCGGGGACAAGTGGGAGATCTACATTCCATCTGAACTCGGCTACGGAAGTTTTTCCCAACCGGGGATTCCGGCGAATTCCACGCTGATTTTCGAAATCGAATTGCTCGGTGTGCAGTAATGATCAGAAAGGCCACAGAACAAGACATACTGGCTGCGATGAAACTTTTCACCGCAGCCAAAAGAATCATGCGCTCGAACGGGAACATGAGCCAGTGGGAAGACGGCTACCCTAACGAAGAAATAGTCCGCTCCGACATCAGCAAGGGTGGAGCCCACATAGTCGAGCGTGACGGAAAGCCGGTCGCTTACTTCGCTCTCCTCCCCTCTCCAGAACCGACATATTCATCAATAGGCGGCAAGTGGTTGGACGACACAGCTCCATACTTAGTTATCCACCGCATCGCAAGTTCCCCCGAAAGCCACGGCATATTCCAAGAAATCCTTGAATATGCCAGTGAAGTCTCCCCCAACCTTCGCATCGACACCCACCGTGACAACCGCATAATGCGCCATGTCATCGAGAAAGCCGGCTTCACATACTGCGGAGTCATCAAACTCGGAGACGGATCTGAAAGACTGGCCTACCAAAGGTACCGGTTAAACATTATAAACAAATAATTATTCACTAATTATACACTTTAGCCACACTTCGACACTA
>CAVKML010000057.1:0-12027 GCA_963657715.1 uncultured bacterium
ACCACAGACCAGGCCAAGCTGCGCACAATCCTCAGGACGGAACGCCGTATGGAGTTCGCAGGAGAAAGGCTGCGCATGTACGACATGTGGAGATGGAGAATCGCCGAGAAGGCCCTCAACGGCTACGAGTGGGGATTCGCCTACAACAAGAAGGCCGAGCTTCAGAAACTTGGAGCCGACTTCATAGGCTACACCCCGGACGTGGACGAAAACGGACTCCCTGACCTCAACGGTCTGTCCGCCTTCGCCGCCGCCCAGACTATTCACGAAAGACACTTCTACAAAGAGCAAGGCTACCTCTGGCCGATCCCGACCAACGACGTGCTCGTGACAAACGGCAACATCCAGCAGAACCCTGGCTATTGATGTGATTTCTGAATATGAAAACAAACTTCTTCAAATTTATATTCATGGTGGTTGTCCTTCTGGGAGGTTTCTCCCTAAGGGCTTCCGCCGAACTTAAGCTGATGTCCTTCAACGTCCGCTACAACACTCCCAAAGACACCGGTGTCCTGAACTGGGAAGTACGCAAATACGCCATCCAGAGGATGATGGATTCCGTCAAGCCTGACGTGGTGGCGGTGAACGAGGCCAGAGCCAAGATGCGCGCGGACCTCAAGGAACTCCTTCCTGAATATGACATGATCGAGATCGAAGGCACGGGCTCCGGCAAAGGGGCCAACGCGGTGATCATCTACAACCGGAACACTGTCAAGCTCCTGAAGAACGGATGGTTCTTCCACAGCGCCACTCCCGGTGAGCCGTCAATGTGCTGGGACGTGACCACAAAGCAATGGAGGGGCACGGTCTGGGGTCTGTTCAAGGAAAGGGCCACAGGAAAGAAATTCTACTGGTACTGCACACATCTCTGTCTCGGGATTCTGAATTGCGACCTTGAGGGCAAGCTGAACTCAAGCCTGCTGAATCTGGACATGATGCAGTCGCAGGCCGGCAAGAAGGCGACCGTATTCCTCGCCGGAGACATGAACGCCTCGTATGAGGCAGATGACATCAGGCGGTGGGGTCTCCAGCCATATTACTATTGGATGGAAGACGCGCGTCTCACGGCTCCGGAGACCAGCGACGCCACCACGTTCAACGCGTTCGGAAAAATGGAGATAACCCGCAGGCACGTGCTTGACTACATCTTCTACAGGAATGCTGAAATCTCGAAGTTCGAGACCCTGAACAGCCAGGACTGGGGCGTGCCTTACATCTCGGATCATTACCCTATAATGGTGACAGCCAATTTGAAATAAGAATATGACCAAGTCTGGAAAATCATCTCTTATCTTGATTCCGATCGCCTGTCTGGCCGCGCAGAATATGTACGGCCAGCAGACGAGACCTAACATCATGCTTCTCCTGGCCGATGACTGGGGATTTCCTCACGCGACACCTTACGGGGACAGAGTCGTGGATTCGAGGGTTTTCGATTCCGTGGCCGCCGAGGGGATGCTGTTCACTAAGGCGTACAGCGCCGCCCCGCATTCCTCGCCATCAAGAGCCTGCATCCTGACCGGATGCTACGCCCACCGCCTTGGCGAGGCTTGCAACCTCAACTCGTACTTTCCACGCGACCTGACCGTGTACCCGGAAGTGCTTGAGAAAGCGGGCTATCTGACCGTGTACTGGCACAAGGGATGGGGTCCGGGAGTGTTCACACATACCGGCTGGGAGCACAATCCGGCCGGACATGAGGTTCAGAATCTGGCGGAATGGATCGAGCAGGCTCCGGCGGACAAGCCGATCTGCGCATGGATGGGCAGCCGACGTCCGCACAGACCATATTCAGTGGGCTCTGGAGAGGAACATGGATTTTGCCCTGACTCCTTGAAGTTGTGCCCGGATCTTCCGGACGCTCCGGATGTCCGCACTGATGTAGCTGATTATTACTACAATATTCAATTATTCCAAGACGAGTGTGAGGAGGTGATCGAAGCCCTGAGGAAATCAGGACGGCTTGAGAACACCCTTCTCGTCATGACCAGCGACAACGGCTACTCGTTCCCGAGAGCCAAGTCCAACCTTTACGACCTCGGATGCCACATTCCGCTTGCAATCAGGTGGCCGGGCGTGGTCGAGGCAGGTTCCGTCTGTGACGGGTTCGTAAGCCTAATGGACCTTACAGCCACATTCTACGAGGCCGCAGGGGTCAAAGGCCCGTCTGACATGGACTCACGAAGCATGATTCCTGTCCTGAAAGGGAAACGTGACGGAACCCGCAAGGAACTTTACCTTGACAGGGAACGGCACACCAACACCAGACCCGGCGGCTACGGCTACCCGATGAGGGCAGTGGTGACCAAGGAATATCATTACGTGGAGAATCTTCACCCGGAGAGACTTCCGGCAGGAGTCGATCCTGTGTTCGGCGACACGGGAAATGGTCCCGCGAAGGCCTATATGTCGTTCCACCGGGACGAATACCCGTCAGAGGTCTTTGAACGGGCGTTCGGACTGCGTCCGGCAAGGGAGCTGTACGATGTAAGGACCGACCCTGACAGGATTGTCAACGTGGCCGAATCTCCTGACTACCAAGCGGTCGGAAAGAAAATGGCCCGCAAGATGCACAGATGGATGCGCAGGACCGGCGACCCGAGAACCGACCCGAACGACATGTCTTTCGATGAATATCCTTACGTGCGCAAGGCCATGAAGGCTCTTGTGCTCGACATGGACGGCACGCTGGTGGACGCTGACGGGAATGTCCTGCTGTGGGTCAGCGAGAAGGTGAAGGAGTTATATTCAAGAGGAATCAAACTCTATCTCACATCCTCTGAAAGCGAGGGAAAAGTCAAGGAGATCATCAAAAGGAGTCTTGAGGGAGTGGAGTTCGCCAAGGTGTACACCGGTACCGACGCGAGCGATGTGGAATCATATTCATCGCTCCTTTCGGAGGTTGTGAAGGAACTTGGTGTGACAGGAAGGGAGGTAACCCACCTCGGAGATGACGAAAGAGGGGTTCTGGCGTGCAAGAAAGCCGGGGTGATTCCGGCCGGTGTGACCTGGGGGGAACTCGATGCCCAACAGATGCTTATCGCCGGAGCGAGCTACGTTCTTTCTGACGAGGAAGACCTCGCACTCTGCATGGATTTCCTATAGAAGGTCTCACGCTCTACAACAAGGGCATAGGCAAACTGAAAACGATCCGGAAAGTCTTCACAGATTTCCGGATCGTTTATTTTTGCGAGACTATAAATTCTAAAACTAACGCATGAGTGTCTCAAGGCCATTAAAGGTTGCGTTCACAAAATCAGAAACAACATTCACTGACTTTAGGGAAGTGAGATCAGCAAGGCCATTTTTCACAGCCTCCTCCATAAGGCCGAACGAGCGGGAAATCTGCCCGCCGAACAGAAGGCACTCTATTTTGTAGTCTTTTAATATGGGGGCGATGACCTCGGCGATGATCCCTCCCGCCACAGTGAAAGCTTTCAGTGCCGCCGCGTCCCCGGACTTACCCCTTTCAGCTATCTCCTTGACGGACAGTGCCTCTCCACTCTTCGAGGTATAAAAGTTCACGATTCCCCTTTTGGACGCATAATCCTCCAGAATGCCATCCTTATAAGGGAGGCTGAATATGGAGACAAGGGGCGAGCCGGACTCTTTCTTCAAGATCCCGCCGTCAATATACATGGAGAAACCAAGGCCGGTGCCGAGCGTGACAAGGGCCACACGGCTGAACCCTTTTCCGTTTCCGCAAGCCACTTCCCCGGCCAGCATGCAGTTCACGTCATGGGCGAAGCGAAGTCCGACACAATCGGGAACTCCGGCAAGCGAACGGAATGACATCCCGTTGACGGAAGCATACTTATGAGTCATTCTGAATATGCCGTCGGAGTAATCAAAAGGTCCCGGTATGGCCACACCTATGCCATACCCGGTACCTTTATCGTCAGAGGCCTTACGGCAGAAATCATCAACCGCCGACGAGAAAGCGTCGGCGATTGAATTGATGTCCGCATTGGAATCGACCGGGATCTCACGGCCATCGGAGGTCTTTATGAACGTACCTCCGACATCCAAAAGCAAAGTCTTGTCCATCGTCATGTTAAAGGACAACATCCTGATAGCCATCCCTGAGCATGGTCTTGTGAACCATCACCGGCTCCTTGCCGAGATTCTCGATCACATATTCACCCATGTCGGCAGGGACGCAGACAATGTCAAGGTAATCCATGTCGAAGCTACGCTCCGGATGGGCTACGCTGCGCACCTTCACATGGTCGCCATCGACAAGGGCAAGCACATGGAAGCGTTCACCACGAGTGTCCTGAGGACACTGCGTCTCGAAATCCAAGCGCCTGAGGCTAAAGTACAGCTGCTCATTCTCGCCGAGGATCAGTTCCTTCCATCCTTCACCGGACGCCGCGACACGAGGCTGCTGGACAATGTAGTCTGGACTCTGCGGATCATGGATCACGGACGCCGTGCGCTGCTGGGCAACGTTTTCCTCTCCCAGACGTGTGTGGATCGGGCGCTGCTTTCCGTCGAAGTCAAGACGGAGATAATCATACATCTTGTAGGTGTAGGAGCCGATCGTGAGGGAACCGATCTCAAGGATGACCTGGTTACGGCCTGAGGAATGGATGGTTCCGGCCGGCAGCATCACCTGAAGACCCGGCTTGGACTCCTCGTAATTGACATACTTCATGTAGTCGCACGGCTTGTGCTCGGTGTCCGCGGCCTCGATGTCCTTGAAGAACTGAGGGATGTCGGCATCGTCACGGAAACCGATGAAGGTCTTGGCCTCGTGGCCGGTGACGCAGACGTAGTAGCTCTCGTCCTGACGACCGAACTCCCCGTAATGCTCACGGTTGTAGGCTGAGCCTGAATGGCACTGGATGGACATGTTTCCCGTTGAATGATAGCTGTCATCGTAGTTGAAACGGATCGGGAAATAGCCGTGGAACTTCTCCACGCAGTCCTTGCTCATGAGGTTCACGCCTTCCTTGCAGACGAATGTGCAGAAGTTGATGTCAAGGGTCTCGCCTCCAACCTTCACCAGCACGCTGACCTCCATTGGGATGAAGTCGAACACCCACGCGGCGTTCCTCATGTTGTCCGGCAGATGGCGGAGTTTCTTCATGTAGGAGCCTCCCCAAACGCCTTCAAGATAACAAGGCTTGGCCCTGAACGGGTATTTCACCAGTTGGGCGCAGATGTCGGAGAAAGCCTCGAAAGGCATCATCACGATGTTCTTCGGATCATCGGTAAGGAAGAAGAAATCGATGGCGGAGTTGTGCAGAAGTTCCCTTCTGTTGCAGACAGCGACCTCGAAGTCACAGTAGTAGCAGCGGCGGATCACACGGTTGATCTGATCCGGACGTTCCTTGCCGATGTTTGAATATTCTCCCCCACGGATTCGCAGGATGGATGTCTTAGGAGTGATGTCGAAGAAGCACTTCACATCGTAAAGTTTCCGGAATCTCGGTATAAGACAACCATAGCCGTAAACGGCTACAACCTTGCCCTTTCCTTCCTTCAACGCGGCCACCTTCTCCTCGAACCTCACGGTCTTGGCCTCGTCAAGAAGCCCCTCGTAGCCACCCTTGTAGATCTTGCCGTAGAGAAGAGTCGGGTCGATCTTGGTGTCCCAGATGAGCAGAGGATCGATCATGCTGTCGATCTCCTCGCCGCTCTTGAAGCATTCCTTGTTCTGGTCGATTGAGACGAACTCCACGCCGGCGATCCGGCATTCCCTCGCCACAAGGTTCAGGAACAGTTTCCAGTCCACGGTGGTATAGCCGTCGAAAGCCAGAATCTGGTTGGACTTCCGGGCGTTCTCAATGACAGAGGCAGCGAATCTCTTCGCCACTGCGGGTGTGCCTCCTGAAACCACCGCATCGATTGTCTTCTTGGACAGTTCCGGACGATTGACCGGTTTCGGGTCATCGAACGGAAACGGGTTGTACATAAAACTCATTTTCGTTTCTCCTTTTTATCTGATATCATAAAACTCAAATCCCATAATCTCGGCGAACGCCGCCAGCTCAGCTCTCCAGTCTCCGTCCACGATAGCGTAATGCTGTGTCACGCCGACCTTGAGAAGCCTTTCGAACAATTCCTTGACCGGAACGACAGGGCGGAAGATGCTGTGGGAATATGTCGCCAGAATATGTTTCCCCGGAAGCGACTCGGCCTGAAAGCAGACCATCTTGTACTTTCCGTTCTCCTCATAGATGCCGGTGACGGTCTTCATCCCCGTGCTGAAACGATACCACGCGAACGGTGCCCCGGCATATTTCCAACTGGTCTTCGCGAAGCGCACGTCTCTGGCGATCAGCACATTGTCCTGCCACTTAGGGTCGTTGTGGTCGTTCGGTCCCGCGTGACCTCCGGCGAAGGTTCCGAAATCATTCTCTATGTGGAACGGCTCGATGAAGTTCACGTGGCCTCCGGAAATCAGCTTCAGGACAAAGGTAGCCAGTCCCGCTCCCATATCGGCCTCCGGGACGAGTACGCTCATGTTTTCGTTGAACCAGTCGTGATAGAATCCGGCACGGCAGCCGCTGACCTTGAAGGTGGCCCTGTCGATGTCGTTATAGACCATGACATCGATGTCGTTGTCCCGTGCCATGTTCTTCAACGCCAGCGAGGCCTTCACGCAGCCGATGAACTTGTCATATTCCACATCCTCCGTCATCCTGTAGCGGGAGGTGAGCGAGTCGGCATATTCCTTGACCTCCCCGTCCGTCAGGGCATCGATATATTCCTTGTAGTCTGAATACGGCAGGTAGTGGAGCTCCGGCCCGATCTTGGTGAAAAGGTCGTAGTTGTCGATGTACGTTGACCACATCGCCTCGTTCATGTTGGCCATGAGTCCGACATTGGAGCCGCGGAGCACAGTTCTGGCCAGAGCAGCGCGAGAGAACACCCTGATCTGCTCGTTCACTTCCTCGCGGGTGCCCATGACGAAGCGCACTCCCTCCCGGGGAACCCTGCGCACCGAGCCTGAGGCCTCAAGGGAGCCTACCAAAGTACCGGAGCAGAGATATTCAATAAAATCATCCTCGTCAAGAGTGGTCTCGAAGGCCATCCTGTCCTTGGCGACATTGACGAAAATCATCGGGATTTCCGGGCAGTCCCTCAGGAAACGGATCCATGCGAAATCCTCGCTCCATGAGAGGAACTCTGTTATGATGAAATCGACCTTGCTATTGTAGAACAGATTCACCGCCCTCTCGGCATCTTCCCTCTCGTACACGATGCCGGGATATTCAACATCAAGAAAATCAAGAGATTCTACTATCTGACGTGAGACAGCTTCCTTCTTTTCGCCATAAGAGCCTCTTTTAGGTCCGGAGAGGTTCTTGAATCTTGGAGAAGCCACCAGCAACAGACCGGCCTTCGGCTTTCTTAATTTCGCGTCCGTATTCATTTGTTCAATTTATTGTAGTCTTTTTGATAATTCGTGTAGCTTACCACCGCCATCATGATTCCGCAGACAAGCCAGATTGCCCCGAACACAGGGAATGTGGCCTGAAGGCTGCCGAGACTCTGCTTCATCGCTCCAAGAACGACAGGGGCGAGGGCCCCGACCGCGAACCCGGTCGTGATCATCGCACTGGAGCAGGAGGCATGAAGGTTGTCGGGTGTGACATCGTAGAGTACCGCGTAGGTGTTGGCGTCAAAGAACGCCCTGAAGAATCCCCATGCGGCGAAACACAAATAAAGCACAGTCAGAGTCTGGCTCCTCGCTATGAAGAACAAAGGCAGGGCTCCCAACAGCAGTCCGGTCGCCTGAAGAAGCATTCTCGCCTTATGGTTCCTGGCCGCAAGCCTGTCCGAAAGCGAACCAGAGATCAAGACTCCGACAAAGGCTGCGACATACGTCCAGAACATCGAGTTGAATCCGGCTGCGGCCTGGCTTTGCCCCAGTTCCTCCTGAAGGTATGACGGCATCCATGTCATGTAACCGGTAATCACGAAGATCTGTCCGGAGAATCCGATTGTCAAAGTGGCTGCGGTAGGTGTTGTGAACACAGTCCTAAAACCGTCCAGAATGCCTGGCTTGCCCCTGTCTTTTTCCTCCAACTCAGCCTCGGTCAAAGGCTTGTCCTTAAGTCTGAAAGCCATCAGGATGCCCCAGAGGATTCCAGCAGCGCCGAAAATGATGAAGGAATATTTCCATCCGCCCCCAGGGTTGCCCTTGTCAAAGTAGTCCGCTATCGCACCTGCCAGCCACCCGGCCACGATCACTCCGACATAGTAAGCGGTCTGGTGAATGGACATCGCTCTGGCCCTTGTGTCCGTGTGATACTGCCCCAAAAGCGAGTAATTCGCCGGACCGAAGAAAGCCTCACCTCCACCTGTGGCGACACTCCTCATGATTATTAGGAGGAAGACACTGTTGGCCAATCCTGTGAACATGGTAGCCACGCTCCAGAACAGGATCGAGACCGTTACAACCCATTTACGGCTGAACCTGTCTCCTGCCCATCCTCCCAGAGGCACCATGCAGGCATAGAACAGGTTGAACACGGTGGCGATAAGGCCCACTGAGGTGTCCGTCAGGTTCAATGCTTCCCTGATTGAAGGAAGCACGGTGTTGAACACCTGTCTGTCCCCTTGATTCAGCAAATATGCCATCCACAAAAGGAGAAGGACTTCCCATTTCATCCAAGTATTTTCCTTCATGTCTTTCATCTTTTCGTGCAAATATAATGATTTCCCTTGAATTTATACCACACCACACTACACTATTTTATCAAAAAAACGATAATTTTCTTTGCCATTGAGAATTTTATAGTAAATTTGACCATACCAAAGCACACCATTAAAATATATGTAATAATATGATTAGTTTCGAGATCGACATAACCAGCAAGACTGCTGTCTATAAACAACTTGTTACGGCGGTTACTGAAGCAGTGAAAGACGGAAAGCTCAAGACAGGAGAGCTGATTCCCTCTATGAACGTCCTTGCGGACGAGCTGGAAATCTCAAAGGAGACCGTAAAAAGGGCGTACGGCATCCTGAGGATGAACGGAATTCTGGAGGCGCAGCAAGGCAAAGGGTTCTACGTGGCGGATCCATCCGCAAAAAGTACGATATCTGTGCTTTTCCTCATTGACAGGTTCAGCATCTACAAGCAGGAGATCGTGCGCGGTTTTCATCAGGAGCTGAAAGGACAGTCAGAAGACACTGTCCTTCTGTACAACCAGGACATAGACATCTTTGAGTATTTCGTGAATGAGAATCTCGGAAAATTCGACTGGTATGTAGTGTCTCCTCACTTCAGTCTTGAAAAAAAGATTCAGGACCG
This sequence comes from uncultured bacterium, assembly GCA_963657715.1. GTDB lineage: Bacteria > Bacteroidota > Bacteroidia > Bacteroidales > UBA932 > Cryptobacteroides. Next base: position 9,272 of record CAVKML010000057.1, read on the forward strand.
TGTCAGAAAGGTGATAAAAAGGATTCCAAACCATCAGCTGATCATGTTGGACCACCTCATGCCAGGAATGGTCGGGAATTTCGGAGCCGCCTACCAAGATTTCGAAAATGACGTTTACTCAGGACTGGAACAAGGCGCAGAAAAGCTGGAACGGATCGGGCACCTTAAAGTGATAGCCATGCCAACTTCCCTATACTGGTCCATCATGAAAAAGAGAGTGACCGAATTCTGCGAGGAACATGGGATCAAGGTGCAGTTCCTTAGCGAGGCGCCAGCCATGGTGAAAAAAGGAGACGCGTTCCTTATTTTGACCAGCCAGCTTGACTCCGGACTCATCGCCCTAGTGGACAACGCGAAAGGACTCACTGTCGGGACAGACTACTACATAATCTCCTACAACGACTCCCCTGTTGACCGTGTCGTACTGAACGGTCTGACAACAATCTCGACAGATTTCAACGAAATGGGACGTGAGGTAGCCAGAATGGTCAATGAGAAGACCCTGAGGAAAACCCACATTAACTTTAAGATGAACAAACGCAGCACATTTTGATGATTGAACTGTCTAAAGGAATGACAAGGCTGGTCATGGTAAGGCCAGACGTCAAGGAACCATACTACAGAGGCACCCGATTCGACAAAAGCGGAATCATCCTCAATTTGGAACACGGCGGAAGAAGATACGTCAGCCAATGGTTTCACGAATATGACCCCTACAAGCATGATGCTGTCTGCGGTCCTGCGGAAGAATTCACTCCTATCGGCTATGACAGCACTCCAGAGGATGCAGGATTCCTTAAGACAGGAGTCGGAATATTGGAGAGGGACGGGAATGAATATGACCGGTTTCATCTTTACAAAACACTGGACGGCGGTGAATGGGAGTTGGAAAGCGGGCCTGACCATGCGGAATTCACGCACAGGCTGTCAGCCGGTGGCTACGCATACTGTTACCATAAAAAGGTCTCAATACCGGAAGAAGGGCTTCTTATGCTGGAGCACCGACTGCAGAACAAGGGAGAAAAAGTCTTGGATATGTACGTTTACAACCATAACTTCTTCGTCCTTGACGGAGCCACAACAGGTAAAGGCACAGTTATCACATTGCCTTTCAAACCCGAAGGGCACTGGCGCGAAGACTATGACTGCGTTCGCCTCACCGGCGACGGAATATGCTTTGACAGAGATCTGATGCCGGACGAACGAGTCTTCATGGGAGATCTCAAAGGTCCTCGGCCACAGGAAAATTACTGCTTCAGAATCACGAATATGGCCAACGGCCTGACAGTTGATGCCCGCTCGGACGCCACAATGGAGTACGCCGTTTTCTGGAGCAATCACGAAGTAGCATGCTTTGAGCCATACACCCGACTGCGCATCGAACCTGGTCACGATGCCAAGTGGGAAATAGAGTACCGTTTCGGAGTCATGTGACACACTACGGAACATATTATTCAAGAGCGTGCTTCAGAATCTCACCTATTCCTAAGGCCAAGTCTTCTGACTTGACCAGAGTTATGGTACTTTCGAAACATTCACATCCTTGCCACTAATAAAATATTGACTAATTTTGCAGCATTAACATAAAAAGGTTAGAGAAATATTTTAGATCTTTTGACAGAAATGATTTTTATGACATTGATGGTCCTGGCGGGCCTTGGTTACACACTATGGCACATCTGGACGATCCTTCCACTGGACACTGTATGGAGAATTCTGATAGTCGGAGGATGCCTTGCGGCATTCCTTACCCTGTTCCTGAATTTTATGCCGTTCCTTGGTAAAGCCCCACTATGGCTATCATCCACAATCTATGAAATCGGAACGTCTTCCATATTCATTCTGCTTTATCTGGTGATGATCTTCGTCCTGCTGGATCTGGGAAGATTGGTTCATCTCGTGCCTAAAGCCTGGCTTGTCAGCAACGGATGGGCATCACTCTGCGTCCTCACCGCCATCGTAGGAATATTCCTGTACGGGAATATTCATTACAAGCACAAGGTGCGCCAGCCGCTTGAACTGACAACGGAGAAGCATCTTGACAAAGATTTGAAAATCGTGATGATCAGCGACTTGCATCTTGGCTATCACAACCGCAGGGCGGATTTCGCCAAATGGGTGGACATCATCAATGCCGAGAAGCCCGACCTCATCCTCATAGGAGGAGACATCGTGGACATAAATGTCCAGCCGCTCATAAGGGAGAATGTAGCGGAAGAGTTTCACCGCTTTGAAGCGCCGATCTATGCATGTTTTGGAAACCACGAATATTACTCCGGAATCCCAAAGGCCTTGTCTTTCTACAAAGAGGCCGGAATAAATCTGTTGAGAGACAGTGTGGCCATCGTCGGAGACATCCGTGTAATAGGCAGGGATGACAACACCAATACGGAACGCAAGAGCCTTGACAATCTGATGAACGGGACAGCCGACAGTCTCTACACCATTCTGTTAGACCATCAGCCCTATCATCTTGAAGACGCTGAGAACCACGGCATTGACTTCCAGTTCAGCGGTCACACGCACAGAGGACAGATCTGGCCGGCATCCTGGATCACAGATAGGCTCTTCGAGGACTCCTGGGGAGAGCATCAGCGTGGCCAGACCCGCTACTACGTCTCTTCCGGCATAGGAATCTGGGGTGGCAAGTTCCGCATCGGCACCAGATCCGAATATGTCGTCGCCACCTTACGGAGCATGGGTAAGCCTCCGACCAACTACGTGAGGCCCCTGCAATAACACAAAAGTGGCAGCAA
>CAVKML010000058.1:0-11124 GCA_963657715.1 uncultured bacterium
AAACTTTCGCTATTTCATTAGTATTCAATTAATTAAATTTCATCGAACTCACGTTATTTAAAGGCATTGTGTTCCCTATGCTTACTCGGTTGAATTCGGTGGAAATGGCATTAGACCGGACCAATAGACAGCGAAAAAATCAAATGGCAAATTTTGGTCCACCGTGCAAAATTTGCCATTTGCCTTTTTTTCGATGTCGTCAGACACGAAGGCTTGTTGTAGAAGTCGCTTCGACAGGCTCAACGACCGAAAGAGACAGCCTCTGCGACATAATAGACTAATGCATCATAATTCTACAGTTCGGTCACGAAGTGGTGCTTGCCGGGAGCGAGGGTCTTGGTCTCGCGGGAACTGTCGGGTCCTGGTACGAGAGCGGTGGCAGTGGTGCCGGCGGGGATCTCTACGGTCCACTCGAATTTGTCACCGACCCGCTTCCAGTTGCTGACGATCTTGCCGTATGGCGAATCGTATGAGCAGTTCACCCAATCGAGCCCCTCAATAGGGTAAGGCTTCAGCTCAATCGACTTGTAGCCAGGCTTTGCAGGGCGGATGCCCCCAAGATATTCATAGTACCAGGTCACAAGGTCGCCAAGAAGCATGACATGGTTGCCGGAGTTCATGGCAGGGTCGGCGGTGTTGCCGTTCCAGAGCTCCCAAATCGTCGTGGCACCATTCTTTGCCATATAGCCCCAGCTCGGATAAGTCTCATTGGTGGCGATCTTCAAGGCTAGGTCTGGTCTGCCGAACTCGGTCAGAGTGCGCATCAGAACCATCATTCCGACAACTCCGCAGCTCACGTGGCCGCCACAGTCAACCTCGGTCTTGTGCACGATATGATCGAACACATCACCCTCACGGCCTTCCGGCACCATTCCGAAATAAAGCGGAAGCAGGTTGGCGGTCACCGTGTTGTTGCCGTAACAGCCTTCCTTTGCGTCAAAATACTTGGCATTGAACGCATCACGGGCTGCGGCGGCATATTCATTGAATATCTTCACATCCTCCGGATGTCCTGCGATCGGAGCGAACTCCACCATCTTGTTCAACAGGAAATAATAGAACGGCGTGGCAATGAGCGGAGCGGCCGTCTTTCTCGCAGGATCCTTGGAATGAATCAGTTCCAGCGACTCAGGCGGCATACACCAGTCCCCGTAGGTGTCCTTGATCATGATGCCGTTCTTGAGGTACTTAGACCTCATATATTCAAGCCACTTCTTCATCGCACCGTAGTGATCCTTGATGGATTGGTCGTCACCGAAACGGCGATAGACCATGTCCGCTCCCGTGAAGAAGGCACCAGGCCAGGTGAAATTGTCCTGATAGAGAGTCCAGTAACGAGGGCAAACGTCTGAGATGCTTCCAGCCTCGTTCTGTCCGTCGTGGATGTCAGTCAACCACTTTGAGTAAAGAGCGTGGTTGTTGAATATGTAGGATTCACCGTAGCAACCCATCGTGCGGTCGCCGAGCCAGCCAAGCCTCTCGTCCCTCTGAGGGCAGTCGGTAGGCATTCCGCGATAGTTGCCCCTGATTCCCCAGAAAGCGTTGTGATAAATCTGGTTGATGACGGCGTCAGAGGTCTCGAAATGCCCTGTTACAGCCATCTTGTCATACATCACCTGTCCCTCGAAGTCGCTGAGTCTCGGCTCGTTCTCAAGGCCCTTGATCTCGACAAAACGGAAACCATGATACACATATTGAGGATGCCACACAAATGGCTTGCTATCCTTCGCGATGTAGGTATCCAGAACCTTGGCGGAACGGAGGTTGGCAAGGTAGAGAGTGCCGTCATCGTTAAGAATCTCTGCGAATTTCATCGTGATGGTGTCGCCTGCCTTGAGTCCCTTGGCCTTGATCTGCAAGCGGCCGACCATATTCTGTCCCATGTCCAGAATGTAGCCGTGGTCGGTCTTTGTGATGGAAATCGGCTTTACGATGTCCTGCACAGCTATGTTCGGGTTCAGCTGGAGAACCAGCTTGCCACCTGGAGCGCTCATCAAGGAAGCCCTTGCCCAAGCGGAATCGTCATAGCCTACCTTTGTCCAGCCGGTCAATTCCTTGCGTGCGTCGTAGGTCTCACCATCGAACTCGTTGTTGGCGCGGATCGGCCCCTCACAGGTGATCTTCCAGCTTTCGTCACTGACTATCGTAGCCGTGCGGCCATTCGTATAGACAACGTCAAGCCGATACCAAAGCCTCGGAACTCCGAAGCCCTTCATTCCCGGCTCCCTCATCGTGGTGTAACGTCCGCAGCCAAGGCTCACGGCAAGAGCGTTCTGCCCTTTTTTGAGCGCTTTCTTAACATCGAACTCATTGAAATAGACCCTTGTCCTGTACTCAGAGACAGTCGGAGAAAGTTCCTGGTCACGGGTGATATATTCCCCGTTGATCCAAGTGTCATAAACTCCAAGGCCGCTGATGCGGAGGGTCGCCTCCTTCACCTTGCCGTCCAGAGTCACCTCCTTGCGGAGATAGCGGGCCGGAAGAACTGTGCTGCCCTTCAACACGTCACCCTCGTAGTCGCAGCCTATCCATTTCCCGTCATATTCAGCGGCGGAGACAGACAGGGCAGCGGCAAATGCCGCAAAAGCGGTCAAAATTCTTTTAATCATCTTTGAATATTTTAGTGTTATTTCTTGAATATCAAGTCAATGTCCCGCTCGATAGCCGGGCCGGCGATGTTCTCAGGAACAAATGTCCAATGGCCGATCTTGGCAGGATCGCCGATGACGGCAGGGTCGATGACATGGTTCTTTTTGAGATATTCGTAGAGAAGCTCACGGATCTCAGGATAATATTCAACAGTCCTGTCGGCAATCTTGTCCGTGTCGATGCCGACCTCGGCGAGAAGTCCGCCGCCACCGCTTGCACGATATGAGGTCATAGCGACATTGTAAGTCTTCCCCGGATCGAAAGGAGTTCCGTCAGCCATCGAAGTGATAACAATCCTTGAGCCGAAAGGTTTGGTGACATCTACCGTGTAGTCTATTCCGGCGGCGGAGTCAAAGTTGTAGGCCCTTTCGATGAACGACCAGCCTTTCTGTCCGGTGCGCGGGTCATCCTTCTGTACGATGTTCAGCACGTGATCGGTCGGTTTTGTGGCCGTGACGATCCAACGATTGTAGGAAGCCTCAAGATAGTCTTTGAGTTCCTGGCCGGTCATAGTGACCACATAAAGTTGGTTCTCGAACGGATAGATCGTAAACAGATCTTTGTAGATCAAGGCTCCGCCCCTGACAAATCCGTCGTAGGTCAGCGGAGCCGCTATTGAAATCTGGGCGGGAGAGCAGCCGAGGCAAAGCGTGTGGACTAGGTTGACATAGTCGCACATTCCCTTGTAAGCATCACGTGTACGCATATCCACCTTCAGCTCGCCGACCTCCTGGGTCGTGAAGACCTGCACAGCCTGATAGTCCTCGTGGAACTTCGCCTCCATCTCAGCATCGATCCTGTGAGGGTTCACCGGGATGAGTTCAGTGGAATGGGTCTTGGAAATAACATTGCCACCCTTCACAGTGACGTTCACGGTTCCGTGACCGACAAAGCGGCAGTGGCTTCCCGAATTGATCAGCCCGATGCTGTCACAGCAGGTCACGAACGGCCTGTGGTCGTGCGAGCAGACAACGAAATCCACTCCGCGCAGACTCTTGTACAGATCCATACCCTGCCCTTCCAGCATCGATCCGTCTCCCGGCCCTGTTCCGGAATGTACGGACACGATCACGACATCCGGCTTTTCCTTGGCCCGGACCTTGTCCACATCCTCTTGAACCAGAGGCACAAGGCTCTCGAACGTCATTCCGCTCCAGAGTCTCTCGGAAAGCCAGTTCTTCATGTTGGCGTTGGTGAATCCCAGCACGGCCACCTTCAGTCCTCCCCTCTTGAAAACCTTGTACAAAGGGAAATACGGCTTGCCATTGTCGTTACGGATGGCGTTTCCGCCAAGGAACGGAATCCCGTGGGACTCCAGGTCACGGGACACACGGTCATAGACTTTGTGTCCGGTCTCGACATCATGGTTGCCGACAGTGACGGCATCATAGCCCATATAGGCCGCCAGACGAGGGTAAACATGAGGCGAGAGCGTATCGACGTAATTGAAATAGTACGCCGCATTGTCCCCTTGAAGGCAGTCTCCCGCATCGATGAAGACCACATTATCTGCCCCTGCGGCGGCACGCACACTGTCCACAATCGGCTTGACCGCGAAAAGCGACTTCTTCACTCCGTTTCCTACATAAGTGGAATCGAAATAAGTTCCATGCACGTCATTGGTTGTCAGAAGCTGGATGACATAATCCCCATCTTTGGGACCTCCCGAACATCCGACCATAAGAAGGCCGGACGAAACAGCGATGATAGACGATAATATTTTTCTCATAATGATTAAAGGTATATCTCAAAGGTTCTTTGCCTTGCGGTCCCAGATCTGGCCTTGCGTCTGGCGTTTCCGTTCAATGCGCGGTCAAGGTCAAAGTACAAGCACAGTTTCTGCTGACACCCCTGATATCCACCGCCCGCGAAATGGAAGACAGCGGAAAGGCGAAGACTCACGAAATCAGCGATGTAAGGCTGCCAATAAATCTCGGAACGGTTATAGCACCCGGGATCCTTCCAGTCCCCGTCACTTTCATGCAGACGGTAGAAAGGACTCCCGGCGTAAAGATCTGAGCCGTAGAGGTAGCCACCGGCGTCAACCAAATCATAGTAGGGCATCTGGCTGGAACCATAATAGGTGTCATTCAGCAGACCGAATTTCCTATAGGCAAGATTCACTGTCAGCTGTCCTCCGAACGCCAGATCAAGTCCGGTCTCGCGCGCCCTGTCCTGATGTATTCCTTGAATATAGCCAAGCTTCGCGCTCCAATGGAAATTTCTTTCTCCGGAGGTCAGCATAACGAACGGAGAAACCAGAACATTGTCCACAACACCCTTGTACTCAAGGGTGTTGGCAAAATGGTACATTGTGCCGGTCCACCCTACATGGAACAAGTCTCCCCCGATGCCGAAATTGCCGTAAGTGAAGATCTGGAAACGCTCACGGCGAAGATGTCCGATCATGCCCATCCAGTCCAACCCGGCCTCACAATACCCCCGGCGGGTTCTATACTTCATAAGAAGTCCCTCTATGTTATTGTCATAAAATCTGTTGGCTCCGGAGATGAAAACCGTCGGTACATTGTCTGATTGTGAATATTCCCAATGCGGATACTGCCCTCCGAACGCCGAAAGGCTTCGCGGGAATATCCCGGCGTGCAGGGAGAAACTCCTCCCCGAACGTCCCGTCTCAAGGCCATACCAAAAGATCACCTCCCGGAGCAAATCTTCATTCAGAAGGTCCTCATTCTCCGCCGAAGTGGGCGACTCCCCCATATTCTTCATCACGTCTATTCCCAGATTCAGACGATGAGTGATGTTCCCGCCGTCAACCTTCACACCAGCCAACGGAGTGAGCCTCGCGGCATGGATGGTCCCGGAATTGTCGAAATGGTTGCCACCGCGGTCATATTCCTTATTGTCAAAATAGTACTGAAAATCAACCCCGTAGGTCAGAAAGACCTTTTTCTGGGCCTGGCAGACGCCAGCCGCCAACAGCAGTGTTATTACTACTATGCTCCTTCTCATATATTCATAAACCATTTCCACGCACCTATGTGCCAAGGCATTTTATGCAAAATTACTTATTATTTTGTAATTTCGCACCCATATGGACGAACTCAAGCTACAGACTCCCGTCGAAGCGGGCAGAAGCAAGGTAGGCATCTCCCTGAATGACAAGATTTTCATCCTGGGCAGCTGCTTCGCGGACAACATAGGGCAAAAGATGATCGATCTCGGTTTTGACGTATGCGTCAACCCGTTCGGAACCATCTACAACCCTGTCTCCGTCTGCAATTCCATCGCCAGACTGACATCGGGGATTCCGTTCAGCGAGGACGAATGCGTCCAGATGGGAGCCGGTGCCGGTCTCGTCTGCTCCTTCAGCCACCACACATCCTTCGCACGCAGCACCGCCGAAGATTTCCTGAATGTCGCCAACGCATCTCTGGAGGAAGCCTCATGCCGCTGGAAAGCCGCCACCAAAGTCATCATAACCATCGGCACGGCATGGATCTATGAATATACCAACTCTGGCGAGGTTGTCTCGAATTGTCTGAAAATCAACGCCAAGGAATTCACCCGCCGTAGACTTTCAGTCAAAGAGACTGCGACGTTGCTTATGAATATGGTAGCGCGGCATCCGGACAAAGAGTTCATATTCACAGTCTCCCCCATCCGCCACCTCAAGGATGGTGCGCACGGCAACCAGCTCAGCAAAAGCACCCTCCTGCTCGCCTTGGACGAGGTTGTGGCGAAGTTCCCGGAACGTTGTGAATATTTCCCGGCCTACGAGATCGTGCTTGACGAACTCCGGGACTACCGCTTCTACACCCCCGACATGGTTCATCCTTCGGAACAGGCCGTAGGTTATATTTGGTCTCGTTTCGTGGATTTCACAATTCCTACCGCTGAGTTTCAAGAGCTTGCGGACCGTCAAAAGAAGTTCCTCCGTTCGCGGCACCGCCCTATACACAAATAAAAAAGGATTGGAAGCGCCTATCGTTGGTCAGTCAAGACAATAAGACTGAAAATAATTTGTATATCCGAGTTAAAACGTTAAATTTGCAATTCAGATTTCTGAGCTGCAACGGCCTGAAACAACAATATGTTCATTAAAAAACACAAACATTAACAACCATTAGTTAATACAAAACCTTTTAGTAAATGAAAAAGAATCGCACTTACAGAGTAAACGCTTTTCTCATGATGCTGCTATCGGGTTCGCTGTCATTCAGCGCTGCCGCAGCCGTCAGTGAGAGTGGTTTACTGCCCGCGACTGCCGCTCAGCAGCAACCAGTCAAGGGAACGATCGTCGATGTCAATGGCCACCCGATTCCGGGTGCGAGCGTGATGATACCTGGCACAACGACAGGAACCGTCACCCAGGTTGACGGAACATTCACACTCAACATCGCCGAAGGCGCCAAAGTCGAGATCGGCTGTCTCGGCTACACCACAGTCACGATCAACGCCAAGAACGGGATGAGGGTCGTGCTCAAAGAAGACACCCTTATGCTCAGTGATGTCGTGGTCGTCGGTTACGGCACGCAGAAAAGAGCCAACCTGACGGGTGCTGTCTCCACTGTGGATGTTGGCAAGACCCTCGAAGGTCGTCCTGTCTCCGATGTAGGGCGTGGTCTTCAGGGATCGACACCGGGTCTTACCATCACGGTTCCTACAGGCGAAGTCGGTACAGACCCGACTATAAACATCCGTGGTCTTATGGGATCCACAAAAGGTGGAGCAACTCCTCTTATCCTCCTCGATAATGTTGAGATTCCATCACTCTCTCTCGTCAATCCAGAAGACATCGAAAGCATCTCTGTCCTTAAGGATGCCGCCTCTGCCTCTATCTATGGAGCGAAAGCCGCATTCGGCGTGATCCTTATCACAACCAAGAAAGGAACAGCCGAAGACGCTGTCAACGTCTCATATCAGGGAAGCGTTTCTTTCCAGAACATCGCCAAAGAGTACAAGATGGCAGGCTTGAACGGTCTTGAGTACAGCCTTGCCGCAGCTGAACGAGCCGGAGGAAACGTTATCGGAGCGTTCGTCCAAATGACCAGCGAATCCATCGAGGCCGCGCGCGAATGGGACAAGACCTACGGAGGAAAACTCGGAACCAACGACCCGTGGGTTTACGGACGTGACTGGTATGTGGACGCGAACAACAGAAAGATCGGTCTGCGTACATTCAATCCTTATGACTATATGGTAAAAGAATGGGCCCCGTCTAACCAACACTCTCTTTCTGTAAACGGGAAATCCGGCAACACGCGCTACAGCATCGGTCTCGGTTATCTTGACCAATCCGGTATGAGCAAAGTTGCCGCGCATGACGATTTCAGAAGATGGAACGCCTCCGCAAAGGTCAGCACAGATGTCAACAAATGGCTGACTGTCCGCACAGGTCTCATGTATTCCAAGAGAATGAAGAGATACGCATACTCGTTCGGCAGCACCATCGATCCTTGGTACTACATGTACAGATGGGGTTCCAATATGCCTTTCGGCTACGATGAGTACGGCTACGGCATCCGTGGTCCGGAACATGAGATGCGTACAGCGAACACAGCCGAGAACATCAATAACTACACAAGCGCGAACGTAGGCACGACCCTCAATCTCACAAAGGATTGGCATGTAAATGTAGATTACACATACGCCAACAACGAGAACATCATCAACGAGCCTGGTACAAGGTTCTCCGGTGCTGACTCTTGGTCGGCTGCGGTCCCTTACACTGACGCCAACGGCAATCAAGTCTACAAGAACGGCAAGGGCGAAGTGGTTTCCGCCAGCGCGGAAGGAGCGATGCCTGCGTATGCACTGCAGCACTATGAATATACCGCCGCCGGTTCAGGAATGGACTACATCTGCCGCACCACCAGCAACTCCAGAAGAACCTCCCTAGACATCACAACAGACTACAATCTCACACTTGGCGACAGCCACGACCTGAAGTTCCTCCTCGGTATGAACCGTGTCACCTACGACATGGAGTCCAGCTGGTCTCAGAGAAACAACAACATGGACATCACCAACCCTCAGTTCAACTTCGCGACCGGCATCCAGCAGGTAGGAGGCGACAGGGCCTGGGAGTCACAGCTCGGTTTCTTCGGAAGAATCAACTATAGCTTCAAGGACAAGTATCTCCTCGAAGCCAACCTCCGCTATGACGGAACGTCCAAGTTCCCTACCGACCTCCAATGGAGATGGTTCCCTTCTTTCTCCGCAGGTTGGAGATTAGGTGAAGAAACTTTCATGGAATGGGCCAAGCCTGCCTTGACATCCCTCAAACTTCGTGGTTCATGGGGAACGATCGGAGACCAAACCGTCCCTAATGACCTTTACGTACCAACCATCACAACCGGAACACAGAGCTGGCTTCTTCCTAATGGAGACAAGTCCTCTTACGCCAGCACTCCATCCACAGTGTCAGCCACCATTACATGGCAGGACATCACAACCCTTGACCTTGGATTTGACGCGCGTTTCTTCAAGAGCGACCTCGGCCTTTCATTCGACTGGTACAACAGGACGACCAACAACATGATTGTTCCTGGAGCGAGTGTTCCTGGCACATTCGGAACAAGCGCGCCTATGGCTAACCTTGGCTGCCTCATCAGCAAAGGTTTCGAAATCGCCATTGACTACAACCACCGTTTTGAGAACGGACTTGGAATCAATGGAATGTTCACGCTTTCCGATGCCAAGACAATCATTGACAAGTATGACTCGAACGTCAGATCTATCAACGATTGGTACGAAGGCAAAGTTTACGGCGAGATCTGGGGATATGAGACTGACCGCCTGTACCAGAAGGATGACTTCGTCTATGAGAACGGACAGCTTGTAAAGGTTTGGGCATTGAACGGAAAGGAAGTGCCTGCCGGGACAAAGGGTGCGAAGGAAATGAACAAGCTCAGCGATCCTAACGGTGTTTACCAAGACTTCTTCCAGAGCGGCAACTTCGTATTCGGTCCTGGTGACGTGAAGTACAAGGATCTCAACGGAGACGGTGACATCCGCAACGGAAACGGCACGGTTGATGATCCTGGCGACATGAAGGTTATCGGCAACTCAACCCCTAGATTCCTGTACGGACTCCGCTTGGGCGCAGATTGGAAAGGTTTCGACGTGTCGGTTTTCCTTCAGGGAGTCGGGAAACGTGACTACTGGGGTTCCGGATCCCTCGCAATTCCTGGATTCAACACAGCTGATGGGGCTATCGCCGACACATTTGCGTCTGACTACTGGACAGAAGACAACACCGATGCGTTCTATGCCAGACCATATAATATGGCAAACAGCAATGATAACTACAACTATCACATCCAGAGCAAGTACTTGCTGAACATGGCATACCTGAGAGTGAAGAACATCACTGTAGGTTACACACTTCCTCCAAAACTCACCCGCAAGGCTTACCTCAAGAGTGTGAGATTCTATGTGTCTCTTGAGAACTTCTTCACATTCGACAAACTCCGCGGTTTGCCTATCGATCCTGAAGTCACATCTAACGCCAATGCCTACGGCTACAGTACATTCAACGCCTCTCGCCTTGGTCAGGGATCACCGGCTTTCAAGACAGCTGCATTCGGAGTACAGGTTAACTTCTAAACGACTATCAAAATGAAAAAATCATATATAGCAATACTCGCTTTCAGCGCACTATTCATGACAGGCTGCTCAGATTTTCTGGACAGGCCTCAGCAGACCAAGCTGACTGACGACATCTATTGGCATAACGATGAGGAGCTTCGCCTTCACGCCAATGACTACTATCCTAATTATTTTGTCGGCTACAATTCAGGTTGGGGATCGGCATGGGCTCCTCAGAATGGCCTTACATTCTCTGACGATCAGGCTGTGGCCGGCAAACAGAGCACGTTCGAGAACTCTGTGCCATCCTCCAGAGAATCCACTGCCACATCGAACTCATGGCTGCAGCAATATGTGGGTGCGACTTGGAATTTCGCATACGTAAGAAAGACCAACATATTCATCAACAGGGTTGAGAACATCGCGAAGAACTATGTTTCAGAGGAGTGCTACAACCATTGGCTCGGAATCGCCGAGTTCTTCAAGGCTTTTGAATATTCACGTCTTGTCACATCTTTCGGGGATGTTCCATACTTCGAGACAGAAGTGGCAGACAACGACAAAGAGACCCTTTACAAGGATAGAACTCCGAGAGGCGAAGTCATGGATCATGTATATGACATGCTTAAGGATGCCATTGAAAAGGTTCGTGTTGATGATGGCGCAAACTATGTCAACAAGTATGTTGTCGCAGGATTCACATCCAGGATAATGCTTTTCGAGGGAACGTGGCAGTACTACCACAAACTTGACGCGGCAAGGGCCAAGAAATACCTCGAACTTGCTGAGAGTGCCGCGAAGCTGGTGATGGACAGCGGAAACTACGTCATTGACACAGATTTTCATACACTATTCGGAAGCGACGACCTCGCAGGAAACAAAGAGTGTCTGATTTATCGTCACTACGTGCTTGGACAGGCC
>CAVKML010000059.1:0-11107 GCA_963657715.1 uncultured bacterium
GGATTCCTCACAGACATCGAGTTCCGTCACCAATCAAGGGAATTCGTCTCCACAACCGGAAAATACAACGGCAAGAGAGTCACCGTGCTGTCAACGGGAATCGGAACGGACAACATCGACATCGTGATGACGGAGCTTGACGCTCTTGCAAATGTTGACTTCGCCACCAGAGAGCCTAAAGAGGAGCATAGGACGCTCACAATCCTGAGGATAGGAACCTGCGGAGCCGTACAGCCTGACATTCCGCTCGGCTCACCTATATTCTCTCATTATTCCGTAGGTTGTGATGGCCTGATGAACTGGTACGCTGACCGTGACGAAATCTCAAACCTTGAGATGGAGGAAGCGTTCAAGAAGCACACGCATTGGGACAAGAACCTGCCTTCGCCATATTTCGTGAAGGCCAGCGAGAAACTGATCAAGAAATTCGAAGATTGTTCTGTAAAAGGCATGACAATCTCAGCCTCAGGATTTTACGGACCTCAAGGAAGAGTTGTGAGACAGGGCCTTGCGATGCCGAATATGCTTGAGGACTTCGAATCGTTCCGCTTTGGGGAATACAGGATCACCAATTTCGAAATGGAGAGTTCCGCGGTCGCCGGAATGGCCAAACGGCTCGGACACGACGCCGGCACGATCTGCTGCGCGATCGCAAACCGCTACCTCAAGAGCAGCAACCCGGACTACAAGCCACAGGTGCGCGCCCTCGTGGAACTCGCACTGAACAAACTCTGCGAATAAAAGCTACGGGAATATCATTCCATACGGCGTCCTGAACTGTTGTTGAAACGGCTCAGGACGTTTTCTGAATATGTCTTGGTGATCGGGATAGGAGCGATCGAATCGTTGTCAAGATCTAGTTCATAGCCATCCTTCTCCTTGCGCAGGACCTTGACCTTGTCCATATTCACGATGTACTTTCTATGGCAGCGCACAAGACTGCTTCCCCGGAAACTCTCCTCCACGGTCTTGAGACGGCAGCGGAGCATGTAGCGTTTCAGGTCGCCCTTGCTGTCCGTGTACCAGACAACGATGTAGTTGTCATCCGACTCGATGTAATAGAGATTCGAGGCGCTGACGCACAATTTAAGGTCTCCGCTGTTGTCAAACAAGGTGATCTTCTCCAGCCGCGAGGCAGGCACCGCCTCGTCCGAAACCACATTGCCGTAATTCATCAGGCGGATGATCTGATTCTTGTCCTGAATGGCGTAATACATTCCAGCAAGAATGTAAGGTATTATCAAAGAAGTGTTTCCATACAGGAGAGCCGTCCCCAATGTTTTAGGGAACTGATCCCATCCTATCCCCGTTATCGGTACGGTGATGAATGAATATGCCAGACAAATCACGAGGACCTCGCAGACACACCATATAATGTAGCCCAGAAGATTCATCTTTATCTTGTTTCTGGTCTTGTACATGATGTACTTGCTCAGTATGACTATCAACAAGGATCCCAGAGCGAAGAGTACCGTGAAGACAAAAAACCTGGAATTACCCAACGCCATCCAGCTGTTGTGAGAGAACGGAAGACTGACCAGAAGGAACACGACGGAGAACAACGCCGTGAATGTCACGGTGTAGATAAGTTGGTTCTTGCCACGCAGGTAACCGGGCAGAGGCTTGTTGAAAAAACTCATCATTTTCTCTTTTTACATGGCAAATATAACACTTTTTGGAATTATCGAAAACCGGGGATTCGCCACAAATCCGGCGAAATCGCCACAAAATCATGTCAGCCGCTACTCAAAAGACATATTCGCCACTTAATTTTTGAGCGGCTTCGGCATATTCATATTTTTGTTGATGATATACCTTAATATAATAATGAATTTATGAAAATCATCGGTACTGGAAGCGCGCTTCCCAAAAAGGTCGTGACCAATGAGATGCTGACGGAGTTTCTGGACACAAGCGATGAGTGGATCTATCCTCGCACCGGAATAAAGTCAAGGCACGTGATCTCCGACGAAAATCTGGAGGACCTCGGAACCGAAGCCGTCCGCAACGCGTTGGACATGTCCGGCCTCAAGGCGGAGGACATAGATCTCCTCATAGTCTCAAACGTTGTTTCCGAATATGTGACCCCGAGCATCAGCTGCATCATAGGCGAAAAACTTGGCTTGAATTGTCCAATGTTCGACATAAACTGCGCATGTCCAGGATTTGTCTATGCGCTGGACATGGCCGAGGCCTACTACAAGTCCGGGAAAATCAAAAATGCGATCATCGCCTGCGTCGAGGAGCCGACAAGAATGGTCTCCTGGAAAGACAGAAGCACATGTGTGCTTTTCGGCGACGGGGCCGGAGCTGTCGTGCTGACCGAGGGTGACAACGTAAAAGGCACGAAACTGGACTCGCAGCCGTCCAAGGACGAGATCTGGGAGACAATAAAACTGAACGACACCCCTTACGTCACAAAGGAAGAGGAGAGCGTTCCGATGCAGATGAAAGGCCGGGAGGTCTTCAAATTCGCGGTCAAGGCATGCACAGACGGCGTAAAGGGACTTCTGGACGAGGTCGGGATCGACAAGAGCGAAGTCTCGTATTTCATGATCCACCAGGCGAACCAAAGGATCATCGACTCCATCATCAAATACATGGACCAGCCGGCCTGGAAGTTCCCGGTCAACATCACCGACCACGGCAACTCATCGTCAGCGTCCTGCCCCATTCTTTTGGATGAGTGCAACAGAAAAGGGATGTTCAAAAAGGGAGATATTCTCGTCTTTAGCGCCTTTGGAGCCGGTCTTCTGTCAGGAGCGGCTGTAGTTGAATGGTAATCTGAACATTAATTACTATATTTGCAAGTATATGATAAAAAGTATTATATGTGACTTGCTCGGAATCGAGCGTCCTCTGTTCCAGGGAGGTATGGCCTGGATTGCTGACGCCAAGCTCGCAGCCGCCGTCTCGAACGCTGGTGGACTTGGACTGATTTCATCCATCAATTTCGGCACAGAAGCCGTCAGGGAAGAGATCCGCAAATGCAAAACCTTGACAGATAAGCCATTCGGTGTCAACATCATGCTTCAGGCTCCAAACGCCGGAGAAGTTGCGGACATGCTCATCGAGGAAGGTGTCAAAATCGTTACGACGGGAGCCGGTTCCCCGGCCGCCTATATGGAGAAATGGAAGGCCGCCGGGATCAAGGTGATTCCTGTCGTGGCATCGGTGGCTTACGCCCTCAAGATGCAGGAGCTCGGAGCCACGGCCGTTGTGGCGGAAGGAGCTGAGTCAGGAGGACATATCGGGGATATTCATACCATGGCTCTTGTACCGCAAGTAGTTGATGCCCTTGACATTCCCGTTCTTGCCGCCGGTGGAATATTCGATGGCAGAGGTGTCGCTGCCGCATTCATGCTCGGAGCTCAGGGTGTGCAGGTAGGCACAAGGTTCCTCATCGCCGATGAGTGTCATATTCATGAAAACTATAAGGCAAGGCTGCTTGCGGCTTCCGATGTCAGCACCATGGTGACCGGAAAATCACTTGGAGACGCCGTCCGTGGTCTCAAGACCCCGTTCGCGAAGAAATTCTTCAAGATGGAATATGATCCTGCCGTTCCTAAGGAGGAGGTTCTGAAATTCGGCACCGGCTCAATGCGCAAAGCCGTCTTTGACGGTGACTTGGCCGGTGGAAGTTTCCTCGCCGGAGAGGTTGCGGGCATGATCAAGAAGAAAGAGACCGCCAAGGAGATTGTGGAAGACCTCATGGACGGAGCCGAGAGAATGCTCGCCGCCGCACCGGGGTTCATCAAATAACAGACTATAAAGGATAAGAAATGAATAAAAGAGTAGTAATAACAGGAATGGGAGTCATCTCCCCTGTCGGAAATGACGTCAACACGTTCTGGGACAATCTCTGCAACGGAGTGTGTGGAATCGAGACCATCAAGGCTTTCCCGACAGACAACCTGCCGGTCGGAATCGCCGGAATCATCAAGGACTTCAAGGCTGAGGAATATGGAATGGACAAGCCTTTCATAAGAAAGCAAGACCTCTTCACCCAGTATGGTGTCGCCGCTGCCTATCAGGCCATGAAGCAGGCCGGTCTCGCCTCTCAGGGAGAAGGCCAGAACATCGATCCATTCAGACTCGGCGTTTATTTCGGTTCCGGGATCGGAGGATTCGCCACCCAATACAGAGAGATCGCCAAGATGATAGAAGACCCTTCCGGTCAGTGGATCTCACCGCTGTTCATTCCTACGATGATCTCCAACATCGCCGCCGGGCACATCGCGATAATGCACCACGCAGAAGGTCCTTGCCTTGACATCGTGACAGCCTGCGCCACATCGACAAACGCGATCGGAGAGGCTTTCCGCGCCATCAGGAACGGCTACGCTGACGCCATCATCACGGGAGGTTGCGAGAACGCCACAATTCCTATCGGAATCGTCGGCTTCGCCAACGCCAAGGCCCTTTCAAGAGCCACAGATCCTAAATACGCATCGCTACCGTTCAACGGCAACCGCGCCGGATTCGTCATGGCGGACGGTTCCGCAGCCCTTGTGCTTGAGGAATATGAGCACGCCAAAGCTCGTGGAGCGAAGATTCTCGGCGAGATGGTCGGCTACGGCAACACCTGCGACGCCTACCATTCCACCGCTCCTAGGCCGGACGGAACAACCCAGGCCAAGTGCATTGAGCTTGCCCTTGAGGAAGCCGGCTTCGACAAGAGTAAGGACAATCTCTACATCAACGCCCATGGAACCGGCACTAAACTGAACGATGTCGCGGAGACCAAGGCTTATAAGAACGTCCTCGGGGACTTCGCATACAAGGCTCACATCAGTTCCATCAAGTCCATGACCGGACACATGTTCGGAGCGGCCGGAGCGGCGGAGGCCATCGCCACCGTACTCGCCCTGCGTGACGGAATCTGCCCTCCTACCATCAATCTGGACACTCCGGATCCTGAATGCGACCTCGACTACACTCCTAACAAGGCTGTCAAGACAGACCTGACGCTGGGAATCTCCGACTCGTTCGGATTCGGCGGACACGATGCCTGTGTGGCTTTCAGGAAGTTCGAGGACTAATTGGAAATATTCTCTAAAAAAACGACGAATATGAACAAGGAAGAAATCAAACAATTCCTGCCGCACCGTGAGCCTATGCTCCTTATCGAGGAGGCCCACATTGATGAGAACGGCGTGGCCCACGCCCAATACAGGATCAAGGAAGACGAGTTCTTCACAAGAGGCCATTTCCCTGGAAATCCGATAGTTCCAGGTGTGATCCAGTGCGAGATCATGGCACAGAGCTGCGCTATCCTCGTCAAAGATGAGATTCCTGGACACATCACCCTCTACGCCGGACTTGACAAGGTTCGCTTCAAGAATCCGGTAAAGCCGGGAGACTTGTGTGAGGTGACGGCCACATTGGACGAGCGAAGAGGAAATCTGTTCTTCTGCTCCGCCAAACTGGAAGTCGGTGGCAAGCTATGCTGCAGAGGGACCCTCAGTTTCGCGCTGGTACCTATCGAATAATGGAATATAGACGACTGGGTGACGAGGAGTACAAGGATCTTGAATCCAGAATCCTTTACGAGGACAATCATATCCTTGTCTTCAACAAAAAGCCTGGAGAAATCGTTCAGGCCGACAAGACAGGGGATGAATGTCTGGCCGAAACCCTGAAAGCGTTCATAGCCCAAAGGAATGACAAGCCGGGCAAGGTGTATGTGGGGATTCCACATCGCCTTGATCGGCCTGTCAGTGGTATAACAGTCTTCGCCAAGACATCAAAGGCTCTCTCAAGACTTTCAGAGATGTTCCGGTCCGGGAATATTCACAAGACCTATTGGGTTCTGTGCTGCAACGCCCCGGAAGTAGAGTCGGCGGAGTTGGACGATTGGCTGGTCCGTAACGAGAAGATGAACAAGAGTTTCATCGCCAGGGATGGAGAAAAGACTCCAGGGGCCAAACTCGCCAAACTTATCTACACTCACATTAGAGACACAGAAAGATATTCTCTAATTGAAGTTCAATTACTTACTGGAAGGCATCACCAGATCCGCTGCCAACTTGCAGGGATCGGATGCGTCATCAAAGGCGACCTTAAATATGGTGCGCCACGCTCCAATCCCGACGGTGGGATATGCCTTCACTCTCATGAAATCAAATTCGTGCACCCGGTCAAGAAAGAGGAGATGGACATCATCGCTCCGCCTCCCACTTCCTGGAAATTATAAAGAGGTGTGACTAAAAGCATCGGTCGCTTAGCTTTTAGTCACACCTCTTTTAGGCAGCGCCTCATCAATCCTTTTTATTACGGGCATTCAACACCCCTCTATTTCTCCAGTTCGGAAGTGTAGGCGTTCAGCCATTCTGTAGGTGTCTTTCCGGTGTTAACCTTGAACGACATGTTAAAGGACACCGCGGTGTGGAATCCGGACATCTCCGAGACCTCACAAATCTTCAGCCTCGGATCCTGCTTGAACAGTTCTATCGCCCTCTGCACTCTGTAATAATTCACGAACTGCCTGAAATTGCGACCGGAAAGAATGTTTATTGTCTTCGACAAGTATAATTTGTTAGTGAACATCAGATCCGCCAGACTCGCCATGTCAAAGGTCTGGTCAAGATAAGGTCTTTTCTCCTCCATGTACATCACAACCCTTCTGTAAAGGTTGTTCATCTTCTTGTCTTCGTCGGCTTTCTCGACGTATGATGTCCTCAAATTGCCTTTTATGATGTCCTTGATCCTTTTCTCTGTGGCCAGGTCAAGGACAAAGGTTCTACCAGTCATAGCCCGAAGATAAAGTACGGCGTAAAGCGCAAGGTACATGAGCAATGACACGACGGAGAGGACTCCTCTTAAATGTCCGGCAGACACGGAGGCGCAAAGGAAAATCATTCCGGTAACCATAAACGCTATGGTATAGAGAAAACGTGAATGTTCCTCGACATTGTGCCAGACCGCCGTGTTACGGAATATGGACCTTATCCCGGAGAAACGGCGGTACGCCATATAGAGGAAGTATAACAACACAAACAAAAGCATCGGCACGAAAGAACTTACAACACGCTGGCATTTGAAATCCAATGCGCCTGAAGGCCTGCACCTGAAATACAGCAACATGGCGAAACCGAAAAGCAGCAGGCACAATGTCGCCTTGAACGAAGCGTCTGGCTTCTCGAACGAACATGGATATATCACCAGCATGGACGAAATGAGAGACAGGTCTATCACCAGTTCGGATATGTCAAGCCGGTGAGGGAGCAGGACCTCGGACAGGATCAAGACAATCCCGCCTATGGATGACATAAGACGGATGGCATACCTTGTGGAACGGTCGCCCTTTCTGACTCTTAGATCGTAAACCAAGAATATAGACAACTCAAGGAGAATCAAGAATGTGGTTATACTTGTCATTTGGTCAATAGTTAGTTCTGACAAGATAACAATAAAAAGCCCCCTGACGGTGGTCTGTCAGGGGGTATGAAGTAAAAATCGTATTTTCTTTATAAAAAACTAACTTTTTTTTGCACCCTTTATGGAATCAAAGCCCTGTCCGTAAACCCCGCTTACAGAGGAGATGGAGAGGAACGCATCAGGATCCACACGCTTGATTGACCTCAAAAGAAGATTCAAATCGGTCTTTCTGGTGATGACCATAAGAACGGAAGCCGGCTTTTTTGTGTACCACCCCTCACCGTTCAGCACGGTCACTCCCCTGTGGAAATCATTGGCGATCATGTCGGCGATCTGCTCATAATGTCTAGACAGGATGAAAAGCTGCACACTCTGCTTGGAACCTGACAGGTAAAGATCGACCACATAGCCGTTGACGGTGACGATGATCATGCCATAGACGGCAATGGAGAACTTGGCGTCGAACGGGATAGCCTGACCATTTGCTCCGAATGAAGGGAACAACAGCGAAGAGGCAATGATAAATACATCGATTGTCAGGATTATGCGCCCCGGGGATATATTCCTGAATTTAGTTATGATCATCGCGATGATGTCGGTACCTCCCGTGCTTCCGCCTTGTGAGATGGACATACCTATACCGACACCAGCCATAGATCCACCGATTATCGAGCACATCAATTTACCGTTTGACAATGCGAAATCTTGAATGATTGTCTCTGGAATAATGGCTTGGAAGACGTTCAGACAGACCGACGCAAGTATTATCGCATACACCGTCTTAGCGCCGAACGCAGGGCCGATGATGATGATCGAGATTATCAACAGTATCGTGTTGATCACAAAATATGAATATCCCATCTTGAGGCCGGTGGCATACTGAATAATGGCGCTTATACCGGAGACTCCACCACCTATAAGGTTGTTCGGAGTCAGGAAAATCGCCCAACCGACCGTGTAGATGACGATGCCGAGGGTTATGAGGAGATATTCCTTAACTCCTCTGAGGATTGTCGAAGAATCTATCGCCATAGACTATTTCAATACAAAGTTTACTATCTTGCCAGGAACGACGATCACCTTGGCGACATTCTGCTCGCCGACGTACTTGGATGTCTGTTCCATCTCACGGATCTGGGCCTCGACCTCCTTAGGAGACAGAGACTTAGGGAGTTCCACCGTAAAACGCATCTTTCCGTTGAAGGAAACCGGATAAGTCACGTTGTCCTCAGCGGCAAGAGCTGCGTTGAATTCAGGGAAATGAGCGTAGGTGATGCTCTCGCCGTGACCGAGCACAGACCAAAGTTCCTCGGCGATGTGCGGAGTAAACGGAGACAGCATCACTGTCAGCGGCTCAAGAATCTCACGTTTGTGGCACTTGAGGGCGACCAGATCGTTCAGGGCGATCATAAACGCGCTGACTGTCGTGTTGAAGGAGAAATGTTCGATGTCGTCCTGTTCCTTGGCGATCAGCTTGTGCAGGACCTTAAGTTCAGCCGGAGTGGCCTTCTCATCGGAAACAAGACAATCGTCCCCGTCAAAGAAGAGTCTCCAGAACTTGCGCAGGAACCTGTTCACGCCATCTATGCCCTTTGTGTCCCAAGGCTTTGATTGTTCAAGAGGTCCGAGGAACATCTCGTAGAGACGGAGGGTGTCGGCTCCGTAGTCATCACAGATCTTGTCCGGATTGACAACGTTGTACATCGACTTGCTCATCTTCTCCACTGCCCATCCGCAGACATATTCACCATTCTCAAGGATGAACTCCGCGTCGGCAAACTCCGGCCTCCAAGCCTTGAAAGCCTCTATATCGAGTTTGTCGTTGTGGACGATGTTGATGTCCACGTGAATCTCGGTGGTCTCGTACTGATCCTTCAGACCAAGGGAGACGAACTTGTTTGTACCTACGATCCTGTAAACGAAGTTGGAGCGTCCCTGGATCATACCTTGGTTGACTAACTTGCGGAACGGCTCGTCTTCGCAGACATAACCGAGATCAAAGAGGAACTTGTCCCAGAAGCGGGAATATATCAAGTGTCCTGTAGCGTGTTCTGTACCACCTATGTACAGATCCACATCACGCCAATATTCATCGACCTTTCTGTCAACGAGAGCATCGTTGTTGTGAGGATCCATATAGCGGAGATAGTATGCGCTGGATCCGGCGAAGCCTGGCATCGTGCTTGTTTCCAGAGGATAGCCCCCGTAGGTCCAGTCTTTAGCCCTTGCAAGAGGCGGCTCGCCGTTCTCTGTTGGCTTGAACTCCGTGATCTCAGGCAGCCGGAGAGGCAGTTTCTCAAACGGAACCGGAGTCGGGACGCCGTCCTTGTAGTAAATCGGGAACGGCTCGCCCCAGTACCTCTGGCGGCTGAATATCGCGTCACGGAGACGGTAGTTGACCTTTCTGTGACCGATTCCATGCTTCTCCACATAGTCAATGGCGGCAGGGATCGCCTCCTTTACATCCAATCCGTTCAGGAATCCAGAGTTGATCATCTTGCCTTCCTTGGCGTCGAAGCTTTCCTCGCTGACATCGCAGCCCTCGATCAGAGGAATGATCGGAAGATTGAACTTCTTCGCGAACGCATAGTCACGGCTGTCGTGGGCAGGAACGGCCATAATGGCACCTGTACCGTAGCCCGCGAGAACATATTCAGAGATCCAGATAGGGACTCTGTCGCCGGTCATCGGGTTCACTCCGTATGAGCCGCTGAACACGCCGGTGACGGTCTTGGTCTGGGCGATCCTTTCGCGTTCAGTCTTCTTCTTGACAGCGGCAAGATATTCATCCACAGCCTCTTTCTGTTCCGGTGCGGTCAGAAGCGGCACCAAATCACTCTCCGGGGCCAGCACCATGAAGGTCACGCCGAACATAGTGTCAGCGCGGGTTGTGAATATGGTCACATCGTGCTCTGTCTCACCGTTGTAGCACTTGAACACGGCCTCGCAGCCGTTGGATTTTCCGATCCAGTTGCGCTGCATCTCCTTAAGGGAATCGGTCCAGTCGATCTTGTCAAGGCCTTCCAGAAGCCTTCCGGCATAGGCGGAGACCCTGAGCTGCCACTGCTTCATTTTCTTCTGCTCAACAGGGAAGCCACCGCGGACGGAAAGCCCGTCCTTCACCTCGTCGTTGGCCAGCACGGTTCCAAGCCCGGCGCACCAGTTCACCGCCGTCTCACCTTGATAGGCGATGCGGTAGTTCATCAGAACGTCAGACTTCTCTTTCTCTGAATATGCCTTCCACTGCTCCGCCGTGAACGGTTCGTGCTCAGTGCAGGCGGCGTTGACAGCGGTGCTTCCACCTTTCTCGAAGGCCGCTGTAAGTTCCTCGATCGGGCGTGCCTTTTGCGCATCATTGTCATACCAGGACCCGAACATCTTCAGGAATGCCCACTGTGTCCACTTGTAGTAGGCCGGATCGCAGGTGCGGATCTCACGGCTCCAGTCGTAAGAGAAACCGATCCTGTCCATCTGCTGACGGTAACGGTTGATGTTGTTCACCGTTGTGACCTCCGGATGCTGCCCGGTCTGGATGGCGTACTGCTCGGCAGGAAGTCCGAAAGCGTCGTATCCCATCGGATGAAGCACGTTGAAGCCCTTGAGTCTCTTGTAGCGGGAATATATGTCGCTGGCGATGTAGCCCAGCGGATGGCCGACGTGCAACCCTGCTCCCGACGGATAAGGGAACATGTCCAGAACATAGAACTTCGGCTTGGAAGGATCCTCC
>CAVKML010000060.1:0-10747 GCA_963657715.1 uncultured bacterium
CCAGCAGCAGCACGCACCAATAGGGGAAGGTACGCTTTGAGAAGTACCAGTCCACAAACTCGCGGATCGTTCGCATGGGGTCTTGGATTCTTTTGGGGGGATTGTAAAGGCGGGCAACATTCGGATCCTTGCGTTGTCAAAGGGAGCCTTTAACAAAAATCAGCACTTTTTCCAGTCATGACAGCCTTGCAACAAGAGATTTTGATAACGGAATATTTCTGATTAAATTTGTGAGTGGCGATGTCACTGTGACTGACGGAACCGATAGGAAAATATTAATCATGAACATTCTTGTGACAGGAGCCAACGGTCAGCTGGGAACCGAACTCCGCAACGTGACGGAAGGAAGCCGTCACAACTACATATTCTCAGACGTGACATCGCCGCCTGAAGTCGAGACACTCAATCTTGACATCACGAACATTGATGCGCTCAGGATTGTCTGTGGCTCGGAGAAAGTCGATGTAATAGTGAACTGCGCTGCCTACACGAATGTGGACAAGGCAGAGGACGAGCCGCCGATGGCGATGCTGCTGAATTGCACGGCGGCCGGAAATCTGGCCAAAGTAGCGGCGGAAAGAGGAGCGGCGCTGATCCACATCTCCACGGACTACGTCTTTCACGGGGATATTCCCATGCCATGCAAGGAAGATTGGCCCACAGACCCTCTTGGAGTATATGGCTCGACAAAACTGGCCGGCGAAAAAGAGATCGAGAAATCCGGATGCAGGAGCATCATCATCCGAACCGCCTGGCTGTATTCACCTTACGGCAGAAACTTCGTGAAGACAATGCTCCGCCTGACGGAGGAACGAGACTCTATCAAAGTCGTTTTCGACCAGCTCGGAACGCCGACATACGCCCATGACCTCGCCTCATTGATTGTAAAAATCATAGAAGAGAACAAGCTCGAAAAAACAGGGATATACCATTTCTCCAACGAAGGGGCCATCTCTTGGTATGACTTCGCCAAGGCTATCTGCGAAGCCGGCGGAACGACATGCGACATCCAGCCTTGCCACACGGAAGAATATCCCTCCAAGGCTCGGAGGCCACGCTTCTCGGTGCTGGACAAAACCAAGGTCAAAGAGACCTTTGGAATCACCATCCCCTATTGGAAGGATTCCCTTGTGGACTGCATCAAAAGAATCAAACAACACTGAATATAACCATGAAAGGAATCGTACTCGCCGGCGGAAGCGGCACCCGTCTATACCCTATCACAAAGGGAGTCAGCAAGCAAATGCTGCCAGTCTATGACAAACCGATGGTCTATTACCCGATCTCTGTGCTTATGATGGCAGGGATCAAAGATATTCTTGTTATTTCCACCCCTGCCGACCTTCCAGGATTCCAAAGGCTTTTGGGCGACGGAAGCGATTTCGGAGTGAATTTTGAATATGCCGGGCAACCATCCCCGGACGGGCTTGCGCAGGCATTCATAATCGGGAAGGAATTCATCGGCGATGACTGCGTCTGCCTGGTGCTGGGAGACAACATATTCCAAGGCACTGGTTTCGGCGATCAGTTAAGAGAGGCGGTCCGTACGGCCGAGGAGGAAGGCAAGGCCACTGTGTTCGGTTACCAAGTCAGTGATCCTGGGTGCTATGGTGTGGCTGAATTCGACAAAGACGGCAACTGTCTCAGCATCGAGGAGAAACCGGCCGAGCCAAAGAGCGACTATGCGGTGACAGGACTTTACTTCTACCCTAACGAAGTGGTGGAGATCGCCCACAGGATCAAACCGTCAGCAAGAGGAGAACTGGAGATAACCACTGTGAACCAGGAATTTCTGGCTGCTGGAAAATTGAAGGCCCAGAAACTGGGACGTGGTTTCGCTTGGTTGGACACCGGCACTCACGAATCCCTCGCCGAAGCCTCGACCTACATCGAGGTCATCGAGAAACGCCAGGGGCTCAAGATAGCCTGCCTGGAGGAAATCGCCTTCAGAAAGGGCTGGATCACGGCCGGAAGGCTCCGTGAACTGGCAAAGCCGATGCTCAAGAACCAGTACGGGCAGTATTTGATCAAGATCGCGGAGGAATAATCCAATGAATATAACAACGGAAGAGACGGCATGAACATCATAACAACAGAAATCGAAGGCCTACTCATCATAGAGCCAAGAATATTCCAGGACAGCAGAGGGTATTTCTTCGAGTCGTTCAACCAAAGGGAATTCAACGAGAAGGTCGGCCCGGTCATATTCGTTCAGGACAATGAGAGCAAGTCCTGCTACGGGGTCGTCAGAGGGCTGCACTTCCAGAAAGGAGCGCACTCGCAAAGCAAGCTGGTGAGGGTGGTGAAAGGCAAAGTGCTGGATGTTGCGGTGGACCTGCGGCCTGGATCCAAGACATTCGGCAAGCATGTCTCAGCAGAGCTTTCGGAAGAGAACCACAGGCAGTTCTTCATTCCCAGGGGATTCGCCCACGGATTCAGTGTTCTCAGCGACGAGGTGATCTTCCAATACAAATGCGACAATTTATACTGTCCTAAGTCCGAGGGAGCCATCGCATGGGACGATCCTGATCTGGCAATTGACTGGAAGATACCGACAGACAAGATAATCCTCTCAGAAAAGGACCGAAACCATCCGGCACTGAGAGATTGCCGACCGGAAGACTTTCAGTAAGCGTCAAGTTATTCTCAACTTTAAGGCGGCTACGAGATCTTGCTGTAATCCTTGATGTTATACTTATCCTTGCGGAGTTCCCTGGCAAGAAGATCATTGACAGGAAGTTCCAGAGTCTGGTCATGTGCCAGCACATGCTCGGCGTAGCTTCTCGCGTCCGCAAGCAAAGCCCCGTCATGGGCAAGCGAGGCGATGTTCAACTCAATCGGCAGGCCGCTCTGCTGTGTTCCCTCCAGATCACCCGGTCCTCGCATCTTCATATCCTCCTCGGCCAGATCGAATCCGTTCTCCGTGGCACACATGAGTTCCAGTCTTTTGCGGGACTCTTTGCTGACCTTGTTGCCGTGCATCAGAACGCAGTAGGATTTCTCGCATCCACGGCCGACACGCCCGCGAAGCTGGTGAAGCTGCGCGAGTCCGAACCGCTCGGCGCTTTCAATCACCATCACGGAAGCGTTCGGAACATCCACCCCGACCTCGATCACTGTTGTGGACACAAGGATATTCGCCCTCCCCGCAGCGAAAGCGTCCATGTTAAACTGTTTCACCTCGCTGGTCTGCTGACCATGCACAATGGCCACTTTGTAAGGCGGAAACGGGAACCTGGAGACAATGTTCTCATAGCCAGCCTCAAGATTCTGATAGTCAACTTTCTCGCTTTCGAATATCAAAGGATAGACGACGAACACCTGACGGCCAGCCGCGATCTCCTTCTTCATGAAATTGTAAAGTTGAGGACGTTTGCCTTCTCCTATCAACATCGTCTGGATGGGCTTTCTGCCCGGAGGCATCTCATCGATGACGGAGACATCCAAGTCGCCGTAAAACGTCATCGCCAACGTCCTTGGAATAGGAGTCGCAGTCATGACAAGGACATGGGGCGGCACACCCGAAGCCCCTTTGGCCCAAAGCCTTGACCTCTGCTCCACGCCGAAACGATGCTGTTCGTCAATGATGGCGAGACCGAGGTTTCTGAATATCACCGTGTCCTCAATCAAGGCATGAGTACCTATGATTATTCCCACCGAACCATCTGCCAGACCTTCCAGAATCGGTCTTCGCGCCGCCTTTCCGGTCGAGCCGATCAGAAGTTCGCAACGGACTCCGGTCGGAGCCAGATACTTGGATACGTTGGCGTAGTGCTGCTGGGCAAGGACTTCGGTCGGAGCCATGATGCAGGCCTGATAACCGTTCCCGACCGCAATGAGAGCTGAAAGCACGGCGACCATGGTCTTGCCGGAGCCGACATCTCCCTGAAGAAGCCGGTTCATCTGGTGACCGCTCATCATGTCAGAGCGGATCTCCTTGATCACACGTTTCTGAGCGCCGGTAAGCTCATAAGGCAAAGAATTGTAGCAAGCGTTGAACGCCGGGCCGACCTTAGGCATAGGAATCCCGACGGCGGAACGGCTGCGGACATATTTCTGCTTCAGCAAAGACAGCTGCAACAGGAACAGTTCTTCCCATTTGAGACGGTACCGAGCCTTCTCAAGAGCGTTCTGATCGGACGGGAAATGGACGTTCCGGATGGCGAACCTCAACGGGACAAGACCTTTCTCCCGGAGAATATATTCAGGCAAGGTCTCCTCCACATCGCCGATCGCAAGGTCTATCGCTTCGGCCATCAGCCGATTCATCACCTTGCCGGTCACTCCCCCGTTGCGAAGTTTGTCGGTAGAGTTATATACCCCTGTCAGGACTCCAGAGAAGCCGGAAGCCCCTTGAGCAGGAGGGTTGTCAATCTCAGGATGAACTATGTTGTACCGTCCGTTGAACTGGTTGGGTTTGCCGAAAAACAAGAAGACAGAACCCGGCTTAAGACGTTCCGCAGTGTATTTGACCCCACGGAAGAAGACTAATTCCATCATTCCGCTCTGATCCTTCACCATGACGCTCAATCTCTTGCCGGTCATCTGGACGCTGACTACCTGGGCCAGGATCTGGACATAAGCGCTTGTGGACTGGATGTCTGCTATCCTTTGGATAGAACTGCGGTCGATGTAGCGGAACGGGAAGGTATGCAGAAGATCACCGACAGTGGCGACATCAAGTTCAGATTTCAAGAGCGAGGCCCTTTTCGGCCCCACTCCCGGCAGGTACTGCACATCCGTGTCCAACTTGTTCCTGATCATGACACGAATATAAGAAGAGGGTGGATAAAAAACAAGTTTTTATCCACCCTTACACCATTACAGCCACTGGAATATCATTTTCTCTTGAGCGTGGTGTTGAACGAGACAATGTAGGACCCACCGAAATGCCCGCTGGAAATCTCGGTGCGTACCGGATTCACCCGCTCTGATCCAGATTCGAACTCCCCGCCGTTAGCCCGGCCATCTATATCCGTGAAAGTCAAGTAAAAACTGTCCACACGCGGGATAGTCATGAATTTTGAATATTCACCTTCCTTATCAGTGTACAGGGTGTCGGCGCGATAGACTACATCCACGCTGTAGTCCGCTATGACCCGGATCCCGTTGATAGGATTGCCATCCACGTCGGAGACCTTGCCCATGACCTGATAGTTTGATATCGGCTGATCGCCTGAAGTCGAGATGAAACCGTCTTCCGGATTCCCAACCATGCAAGAAATAAAGATCGGAGCCGCCAGAAACGACAGCGACAGCGCCTTCAATAACATATTCATTCCAACTTTCATCATTTCACCCCCAAATCTACTCACGAGGTAACCGTAAAAAACAATTCGCCGAACACGAGGCAAATTATCTTAATCGCTATATTAAATCCCGAAAATCAATTCCCTTGCTTGGGGCAAAGGAGATTTTATACTGCAAAGATGTGAAAAATTTCAAAACGATGAATCAAATCAGAGTCAAATTGCTTTTTGTTTAGTATATTTGATGTGCCGAAAAGTAGCACAATGCAATGGTTTCAGAATTGATCGGGAAATATATCTGGCTGGTACAAACGCTCATCGCCGCAGGCGGGGCAGGCATGACTTTCAAGGAACTTAACGAAAAGTATTCCAGAAGGTTCGGACAGGCATATTCGAGAAGAACTTTCAACAACCATAGGCTTGCGGTCGCGGATCTTTTCGGCATCGACATCGACTGCGACAGGAGCGCCAACCGCTACCTCATTCCCTACAGCGGTGAGGTTCTGGACAATGACGAGAGCATCGGGTGGCTTGTCAACACATTCACTGTCAACAACCTTCTTTCTCTTGGCAAGGAGCGTCTCTCCGGACGGGTAAGCGTGGAGGAGATTCCTTCAGGCCAGAAGTACCTAACGGCGATAATGCAGGCTATGGAGGATGGGAAAGAGTTGGAGATCGTCTATGGAAAATACAGTTCCGACTCCTCGGAAACCATTCATGTCCAACCGTTCGCCGTAAAGGAGCATGAAAAAAGGTGGTATCTGGTGGCATTCTGCCACGAGAGAGCAGGGGCTGACATCGGGAATGATGACATCAACGCTTGGAGAGTCTATGGACTCGACAGAATATCCTCACTTCAGGTGACCGACGCGGCTTTCAGGATGCCGAAGGACTTCGACGTGGACGGAATATTCAGTCAAAGCTATGGAATATATTTTCCGAAGGCAGGCCAGAAGCCGGTCACCATCCGTTTCAAGGTGACGGACGAGGAGGCCCGCTACCTCCGTGACCTTCCGATCCATCGGTCACAGGTGGAGGAAGGGGCCGCGAAAGGAGGCGGGAATCTATTCAGAATCCGCGTCATTCCAAACCGGAACCTGGTGATGGAGTTCTGCCGCCACGCCGGAAGACTGGAGGTTCTGGAGCCGGAAGTGGTCAGGCAGGAGGTCAAGGATGAACTTTGGAAAGCATACAAACAATACTTATAAATATTTATGATCAACAATGGAAAGGCCGCCCTTGCGGCGGCGGCACTGATTACAATGATGAGTTGTACACAGAAAAACGAGACTCAGGCAGACAGCCGTTACATCGGCCCGTCCGACATCAAGGTCGAGGACGGGAGGATGACTCCGGAAGTACTTCTGTCTCTGGGGCGTCTGTCGGATCCTCAATTGTCTCCTGACGGACATTGGATCCTTTATGGGGTCAGCTACACCTCCATCGAGGAAAACCGTTCATGCAGGAATCTGTTTCTGGCCGAGGTCAGGAAAAACGAGAACGGAGGCTTCACTTTCGGAGACAAGATCCAGCTGACGGCGGAGGGCAAGAGCGTCAGCAACGCGCGATGGAGCCTGGACGGGAAATCCATCTACTACCTTCAGGGAGGCCAGATTTACAATGTGGTGATCAACATCGCTGACGGAAAGGCCTCTCTTTCAACCAAAAGACAACTCAGCAAGGTGGAAGCCGGAATCGGAGAGTTCACACTCAGTCCGGACCAGTCGCAGGTTATCTACACTAGCACGATTCCTGGAGCCGTGAAGACCCCTAAAGATTTCGACGAGAAATTGGACAAGGCTCAGGCATACGTCACGGAAGACCTTATGTACCGCCACTGGGACCACTGGACGACAGAAAGGCCACAGTCTTACGTGGCTCCGCTTGGAAGCGAGATAACAGAAGACAGTTCAATGAATATACTCGCGGAAGGCGCGGGCAAGTACGAACTGCCACTGGAGCCTCTGAGCGGCATCGAACAGCTTTGCTGGAGCCCGGACGGACGCTATGTGGCATATTCCTGCAAAAAAATTGACACCGGTCGTGAATATGCCTTCTCGACGGACACGGAGATCTACATCTACAGCATCCTGACCGGAGAAACCGTTAAGATTCCGATGGCAGGAGGCTACGACACCGATCCGGTCTGGAGCCCTGACGGAAAACACATCGCATGGCTCAGCATGGAGCGCAACGGATATGAGGCCGACAAGGTCCACCTTATGGTGGCCGATCTTGCCGACACCGAGGCTTCTTCAGATGGACAATCGGCTGTCCCTCAAATAAATGGGATCCGCAACCTTACCGCTGATTTCAAGTACAACGCCGGAGGTCCGGTCTGGGCGGCCGACTCCAAGAGCATATACTTCAATTCCCTGATCGAAGGCCTTCAGGCAATCTGCAACGTGAAGGTAGCCGACACCGAGATCAAGAGAATAACTCCGGACGACGCCTGGTACGATTTCAACTCTCCGTTCGCTATCGTTGACAGCACAATTCTCGCAAGCTATTGCTCTATGGAATTTCCGACCGAACTCGTGGCCGTGAACGAGACCGACGGATCGTTCAGCAGAATTACCGACGAAAACGGCGGAATCATCGGCCAGCTGACCGCCTACGAGACCCGCGAACGCTGGATCAAGACCACAGACGGCAAGGAGATGCTGACATGGGTCCTCTACCCGCCTAAGTTCGATTCCACAAAGGTCTATCCTGCCATAGAGATATTCCTTGGCGGTCCTCAAGGAACTTTGAGCCAGGGTTGGAGCTACCGCTGGAACTACCGCCTGATGGCGAACCAGGGCTATATCGTGATCCTTCCTAACCGCCGCGGAACGACTGCATTCGGCCAGGAATGGTGCGAGCAGATCAGCGGGGACTACATCGGTCAGAACATGCAGGACTACCTCAGCGCGGCCAAAGAACTCAAGGCCGAGCCTTATGTAGGCAAGCTGGCGGGCTGCGGCGCGTCTTACGGCGGATTCAGCGTTTACTACATGGCCGGAATCCACGGCGACGTCTATGACTGCTTCATCGCCCACGCCGGAATATTCGATGAGAAATACATGTACTACGAGACCGAGGAGATGTGGTTCCCTAACTTTGACAATGGCGGGCTTTCTGAATATTCATACACCGCCGGTGAGATGGGTCCGCGCGGCGACGGCAAGACTTTCGGAGGCATCCAGCAAGCCGGTTCCCCGTGGAGCGACGCGGCAAAGGCCAAGCGCCATTACGCCAACTCCCCTGCCCTCAACGTCACTAAGTGGCACACTCCGATCCTCTGCATCCATGGTATGATGGACTTCCGCATCCCATACGACCAGGGCATGGCCGCGTTCAACACCGCCCAGATGATGGGGGTTCCGTCCAAGCTGATCGTGTTCCCGGAAGAGACACACTGGGTTGTCCAGCCGCAGAACGCATTGTTCTGGCACCGCAGTTTCTTCGACTGGCTTGACCGCTGGTGTAAATAATCAAAGACATTTTCAAAAATATACATAAAAAAAGAAATGGCAAAAACAATCACAATCATCGGAGCCGGCATGATGGGTTCCGCCCTTGCTTTCCCGGCCAGAGAGAACGGGAACACCGTCAGACTTGTAGGAACACCGTTGGACAAGGAGATCATCGATGCCTGCAAATCAACAGGCAAGCACCTCAAATTCAATGTCCCATTCCCTGATGGAGTTGAATATTTCCAATTCGAGGAATGGAAAGAGGCCGTGAAAGGCTGCGACTTCGTCATCGGAGGAGTCAGCTCGTTCGGCGTGGACTGGTTCCTTGAGAACGTCCTTGCGGAACTAGATCCTTCGGTTCCTGTGCTGTCTGTAACCAAAGGATTGATCAACCTTGAGGACGGGGCGTTGATCTCCTACCCAGAATACTGGAAGCGCGAGCTTGCCAAGAAAGGCATCGACAGGCAGATCTGCGCCATCGGAGGCCCTTGCACAAGTTATGAGCTTGTGGCCCATGACCAGACAGAAGTGGCGTTCTGCGGCAAGCGGCCTGAGGTTCTCAGGATGATGAAAGCGGCCATGTCAACGGATTACTACCACATTTCGCTGACTGACGACGTGGAAGGACTGGAAAGCGCGGTCGCTCTCAAGAACGGCTATGCGCTAGCGGTCGCCATGACCATCGGTCTGGTGAACAGGACAATGAATGACGGGCTTCACTACAACAGCCAAGCCGGAGCCTTCTATCAGGCGGTCAAGGAGATGCGCTACCTTCTTGAGCTTCAGGGGGCTAGCCGCGACTGCGAGAACATCGGAATCGGCGACCTTTACGTGACCGTCTATGGAGGAAGAACAAGGAAGATCGGCATCCTGCTTGGCGAAGGCAAGACCTATGAGGAGGCTATAGAGATCCTTTCCGGTGTCACACTGGAAAGTCTCGTTGTGTCCCGCAGAGTGTTCGCGGCCATCTCCAAGCGTGCGGAGAAAGGCGAGGTCGATCTGACCAGGTTCCCGATGCTGTGCCACGTCGCCGATGTGCTGGACCGCGGCAAGGACGCCCAACTTCCATGGGAAAGCTTCACGTTCGACAATCTCTGAATATCAAAAAGTTAAGTCCACAAGCTCAGCTCCGCCCGGAAACGGAGGCGATAAGCTGAAGGACTTAGAAAAAAGATGTCTCCAAAAGTCAAATCCTCGACTTTTGGAGATGTTTTGTTCTACTTGTACCCCCTGCTGTCCTTTTCTCGAACGAACTTTTGGAAGATTTGGAAAAGATATGGGCGTTGCGTTTCGTCATACCTGACCCGAAAAATCCCAAATGTACGTAGGAGGTACAATTGTTAATATTAATCGTCTTTTCGGTAAATCTAAGAAATCCGTATCAAAAGTGCAAGTGTATCAAAAGTGCAAGTGTATCAAAATAATCTTTGATACGACCATTGATAGAACAAGATTTTGTATCCATTTCATCTTTTAGATTAATCTGACACAAAACCTATGATGCGAAGCCGGATTTAGGATATACAATTTTGGCAGGTTGATTCAACCCCAAGATGACGGTCATTGACCATGGCAGGGACGTAAAATTGTTTTCACCTCTCTCTGTAATCCCGATAAATGCCACCGTGGAAGCATTGCACACATAGCCATCCAACAGTTCGTCACGAAAATTTTCCCGTGATTTTTCCATAAATTTTCAAGAACTTACTTTACTTTCTATCACTACTTCCCTATTTATATTATAAAATCATCTTCAATATGACATACAAAAGAATACAAAGGGCATTAAGTCCCGAAACCAAGGCTAAGATTTCAGCCAAATTGAAAGGGCGTAAGAAGTCTTTCGCCCACAGACAAAACATTTCCAAAAGTATGACCGAATATTGGTCAAAAGTCCCACCAAACACAACCGATGAAAACAAAGCATAACACACCACTTATCAAGGTTAAGTTTTTGGTTTTTCAAGGACACTTTCAATAATAAAAAACGTGAGTTCGATGAATCATAACTAAAAGAGGGATAATTGAATAAGACCATTC
>CAVKML010000061.1:0-8212 GCA_963657715.1 uncultured bacterium
ATATTTAAACCATTTTATAAAAGTAGTAAGACGGGTTACTTTTTCTTGTGTCCGACCGGGTGATTCAGCAAAAGTTCCTGTCCGTCCTTGAGCCCGAGGGCGGATTTGACGGCTTCGTGATTCATACTTCCGCGCGGAACGGTCGCCAGCCCGAGTGCCTCACAGGCAAGGCATATGTTCTGGGAGACATAGCCTGCGTCGATGGCACCGAACATAGCGGTTCTTTCATCACGGAACTTGTACTTGTTCAGATCGCTGACAATCACGAGGAACAAAGGCGCGTTTGCCACAGATGTCTGGCGACCTGCCAGATCTGAGCGTATGTCCTTTCCGGAGACCTTGGTCAAGGTGTTTTCCTGGGCGTTGAAAAGCCAGGCTCCGTCAGCCCTGCAGACATAGACACTTTCCTCCTGGGTGTTCATCGCTGACGGGACAGTCAATTTCCCGTCTTCACGGTTCACTCCACACGCGGCCCAAAGAAGCTGCGACAATGCCGCGTCACTGATTTGAACATCTGAATATTCACGGACAGAAGCTCTTTGTTGAAGTGCCTGATAGAGAGTCATTGACACATTCTTATCTGGCTGCGGAAGCTTGATGACTTCTTGAGCGAGTGTGGAAGTGGCCAGCGCGGCGGCTGCCAAAGCAAGGATGATCTTTTTCATATTCATAGAGTTTAATGTTTGAGACTTGGATTGTGTGATGACGCGGCGCGGCTTCGGTTGACGACGGCCACTCCGTTGAAGACCATAATGATGGCGACGATTTTCTGCCAGGTCATCGTGTCCATTCCGCCGATGACGCTGAGCAGGCAGGCCAGGATCGGCTGGAGATAGGTGTACATCGCCACGATGGTCGGGCGGACGCTCTTCTGGCCGACCGGTATCAGGAAATATGCCACGAAAGTCGCGAAGAAGATAAGATAACCGATTTCAAGAACTTGGGGTAATTTGATGGCGGCGTAATCAGTGTGGATCAGGTCTCCAAAAGACAGCGGCAGCGACATCAGAAGCGAGAACAGGAACATCCACTTCATAAAAGTGATCACTGAATATCTCTGGATCAGCGGCCTGAAGGCCCCGAGATACAGCGAAAAACTGATGCTGTTCAGGAACAGCAGGATGAAGCCAAGCGGCTTGGTCGCCTCGACCCCATTGTGGCTGTGTGCTGAATTGAATATCAGGAATATGATACCGATGAAACTGATCCCCACACCTGTCGCTTTCTTTGCGGTGATAGGCTCTTTCACGAATATGAACGCGAAGAACATCGTGAAAATAGGGCCGAGGGTTCCGATGATCGAAGCGTCGATGGTCGTTGCCATCGTGATGCCTTTCAGGAAGGTGTATTGCGTTATGAAGAGACCGAATATAGATGCCAAGGCGATCTGTATCAGATCTTTGACTGGGACTTTCTCCTTAGGCATGAACAATGAGATCAGCCAGAACAAGGCGGAAGCTCCGACGGCTCTCAATGTGAACAATGCGATGGGGGAGACGACCGCCGAGTTAGAGATGTCTTTCGTCAGCACGATGTTGATCCCGAAGATAGTGTAGGCCGCCAGCAGGGCCAGATGTCCTTTCAGGTTGCCAGTCCCTTTCGTGTTACTGTTCGTCATAGCCTTTTTCTGAGCATCGCGGACATATTCCTTTGATAAGGTAGTTCGCCGTGGTTTCTGAATATCCCGCCGGAAGCTTCACCGGAGGGATGTGGATGTCCTCAAGGCAGAAGGTGCGGTGGCATTTCTCGCAGAAGAAATGGACGTGCGCGTCCTCGTCGTGTTCAGAGTCGTGGCTTAGGCAGATCTCGTAGCGGGTCCCGTCGCCGCCGTCTTCTATCGCATGGACAAGGTGATGCTCCTTGAACAGCGTCAGGCTTCTGAATATTCCCGACTTGTCGATCGTGCCGATCTTGTCCTCCAGCTCCATCAGGCTCAACGGCCGCTCCTCTGTAAGGAGCGCCCTTGCCACTACCAGCCTGTTGGCCGTGGCTTTGATGTCGTGCCGCTCAAGCAGTTCTGTCAAGTCTATGTTCGGCATATCACAGTCTTTTTTCACGGTTACAAATTTACTTAATTTTTTGAAGTATTGTATTCTTGTTTTTACTGTCGAAGCATCGAAGCGACTATATTCAAAAACAACTTTGCAACCAAGTTGCAGAAATGATTATCGACCTTTGCTTCGTTGAAATCAAAGTCAAAGAAAGAATATGGAAAAGGAAAACAAAATCAGATTCGCGAGAATCGTTCTTTCAGCCGCCCTTCTCGGCGTGGCAGTCTTGGTGGAGAAGAGACTTGACCTCAGCGTCTGGCAACTTCTCCTTGCCTATTTAGTTCCTTATCTCATCGCTGGTTACGACACATTGCTTGAGGCAGGAGAGAATATCCTCAAAGGTGACTTCTTCGACGAGGACTTCCTGATGAGCATCGCCACGATCGGAGCGCTATGCATCGGATTCCTTCCCGGAGCCGAGACACAGTTCCCCGAGGCCGTCTTCGTGATGCTGTTCTTCCAGGTCGGAGAACTGTTCGAGGACATCGCCGAAGGCTGCAGCCGCAAGTCAATCTCCGCTCTGATGGACATCAGACCTGACACCGCCAATGTTGAACGTGACGGGAAACTCCTGATAGTCAATCCTGAAGAAGTCAAGGTCGGAGAGACGATCGTAGTAAAGCCGGGCGAGAAAGTCCCGATGGACGGAATCGTCCTCGAAGGAACCTCCAGCCTTAACACCGTGGCTCTGACCGGAGAAAGCGTACCTCGGAGCATCGCTAAGGATGATGATGTGATCTCCGGCTGTGTGAACCTTACCGGAGTCATCCGCGCCAAGGTCACAAAAGCATTCGGCGAGTCCACCGCCTCAAAGATCCTTGACCTAGTCGAGAACGCTTCCGAGAATAAGTCCAAGAGCGAAAGCTTCATCTCAAGGTTCGCCAGAATCTACACTCCTGTTGTGGTCATCGCCGCCCTTGTCCTCGCTTTCATTCCGCCGGTTCTGTCCGGCGATTTCGGCGGCACATTCGCCACTTGGCTCTACAGGGCATTGACCTTCCTTATCGTTTCCTGCCCGTGCGCCCTTGTGATCTCAGTTCCGCTTTCGTTCTTCGGAGGCATAGGCGGAGCGTCCTCAAAAGGAATCCTGATCAAAGGCTCGAACTATCTTGAGGCTCTGGCAAAGGTCGGAACTGTTGTATTCGACAAGACCGGAACCTTGACGGAAGGCGTGTTCGATGTCACGGCTGTCCATCCGGAAAAGATTGACGAGAAGGAACTTCTGCATCTTGCCGCGCACGTGGAGAGATATTCGTCACACCCTATCGCTGTCTCATTGAAGAACGCCTATCCTG
Organism: uncultured bacterium; assembly: GCA_963657715.1. Lineage (GTDB taxonomy): Bacteria > Bacteroidota > Bacteroidia > Bacteroidales > UBA932 > Cryptobacteroides. Next base: position 3,347 of record CAVKML010000061.1, read on the forward strand.
ACGAGGCCGACGGATGTTCGGTCGAGAATGTGGAGGAGATCGCCGGTCACGGTGTCCGCGCGGTGGTGAACGGAAAGACTGTCTGCGTGGGCAACACCAAGATGATGGACTCGGTCGGAGCGCAGTGGAAGCCTTGCGAGAAGAACGGCACGATCGTGCACGTCAGTGTCGATGGAGTCTATGTCGGCCACATCGTGGTCTCTGACAGAATCAAGGCCGATTCCGCCGAGGCCATAAAGGCGCTGAAGGCCGAAGGTGTGACAAAAACGGTTATGCTCACCGGCGACAAGCGCGAGGTCGGTGAATATGTCGCATCGGCCATCAGGCTTGACGAGTTCCACGCTGAACTCCTGCCGGCTGATAAAGTCTCTGAATTAGAGAAGCTTCTCGCAAAGAATCCTTCCGGAAAGACTCTCGCTTTTGTGGGCGACGGCATCAACGATGCTCCTGTGCTTGCTAGAGCCGACCTGGGAATAGCGATGGGCGGACTCGGATCCGATGCCGCGATAGAGGCTGCCGATGTTGTCCTGATGGATGACAAACCTTCAAAGATTGCCCTTGGCGTGAAGATCGCCCGCAAGACCCTGCGTCTGGCAAGGGAGAACACCTTCTTCGCCATATTCATAAAGCTTCTGGTCCTTGTCCTCGCCATTCTTGGTGTCGCCACGATGTGGATGGCCGTCTTCGCGGATGTCGGTGTCACCGTCCTCGCCGTCCTGAATGCGATGCGCGCCCTGAAGGCATAAACACATAATGAAATGAATATAATTCCGGAAGTCTTCGTCAGGCTTCCGGGATTATATTCATTATGGGAATGTTATGCCATTGGTACTTTGGTAAACTACTTTAGTGGGAAGAAATTTATTTCGTTTGTTTTTGTTATATTTACACCGAAATTTTATGAAATCAATAACTTGAATCACCATCCGTTGCCGGAGTCGGTCAAGAAATTGATAATAGTGAGAAGTAAACCGATGCCACCTTTCATGGTGGTAGGATACCACCCTATTTAATAGTTAGATGATAATATGACTATAGAACAGTTACATACAGAATGGAAGAGCCTTCAACCGCTCAAGGATGAAGACAGGCTGCGTTTGAACCAGAAGTTTATGTTGGAATTCAACTACAACAGCAACCATATAGAAGGCAATACATTGACATACGGACAGACCGAATTGTTGCTTCTGTTCGGCAAGGTCGTGGATGCTGCCAATATGAAGGATCTGGAGGATATGAAGGCCAGCAACGTTGGTTTGAATATGATGAAGGAACAGGCATTGTCGGAATATCCGTTGACGGAGACCTTCATTCGCCAGTTGCATCAGACTATCCTTCGTGAGGACTATATCGCCTATCGTCAGTTGCCGGGAGGACAACACACATCATACGTCGTTCACGCAGGTACGTATAAAACCCGCCCAAACAGTGTGATTACCAGAACTGGTGAGAGGTTTGAATATGCATCGCCAGAGGAGACCCCTGCTTTGATGAAAGACCTCGTGGAATGGTACAATGATGAAGAAGATAAAGGAAACCTTTCGCTTGCCGAATTATGCGCATTGTTCCACTATCGCTACATTCGCATTCATCCATTCGAGGATGGTAATGGTCGCATAGCCCGTCTTTTGGTTAATTATATTTTGTGCCGACACGATTACCCGATGATTGTGGTAAAGAGTGCCGACAAGGAGAATTACCTCAATGCCCTCAGTACCTGTGATGGCTTTGTCGGTACGGCGCCATCTGCCGACTCTCATGCGGAAATATCTCAGATCCACCCTTTCGTGGAATACATCGAAAAGTGTATGGAACGCGCTCTGAATATCTGCATCAAAGCTGCCAAGGGCGAGAGCATCGAAGAAGATGATGATTTCATTAAGGAAGCCCGTATAGCTCAACGTTTGAAAAAACAGCAGATTGCGGAGGCGGAGTCTGTCAAGCACAAGTGTCCTGAGGAGGTGTGGAACGTGTTGGGATTTGTATTTATGCCACTTTCAGAGGCATTCTGCAAAGCCGTAGATGGGCTGAACAGTGTTTTCAGATTTTCTTTCACTTCGCAGTCTAATCTTTTGTCGAAAACCGCAGATTCCGAGGGGGGCTTGAATGTGAATTACGTGACACGTGAATTAAGTGACAGTCAATTAAATGAATACATCGGCAATGCTGAATCTGTGTGGTTCAAATGCACAATGATGTCGCCTAAAGACCCGCCTTGCCCTAATCTTCATATAGAAAAAACATTTTATATCCGTTTCTTCGACGATCACTACTTTGTGGATGGCATCCTGAACAAGAATTTCGCCTATGGCAAATATCCTACTGAAGAGGATAAACAGAAAGTGATCTCACAGTTCAAAAAGGATATTCTTGATGAATTGAAGAAAAAAATGTAGCGGTTATGAAAACGAACGTGAGAACAGTGCTTGTGACTGGCGGGAGCAGCGGAATTGGGGCTGCGACGGCGCGGCTTCTGTGCGATGCCGGGATGACGGTCTATGCGGCATCAAGAAGCGGAAAGGCTCCGGAGGGATATTCACAGAACGGGAATATGATTCCTGTGGTTATGGATGTGAATGACAGTGAGGCGATTGCTGCCGTGGTGGAAAGGATTGTCAGGGAGCGGGGGAGTCTGGACGCTGTGGTCTGCAATGCCGGGAACGGGATCGCCGGACCGATTGAGGAAACGTCCATCGAAGAGATTGAGGCGCAATATTCAACGACATTCTATGGTGTTGTGAAGACGGTTCAGGCTTGTCTGCCGGCTTTCCGTAAGCAGGGACACGGACGTGTGGTGACGGTTTCTTCCGTGGCGGCTCTCGCACCTCTGCCGTATCAAGGATATTATTCCTGCGTGAAGGCTGGAATATTGCAGTTAACAAAGGCTTTGGCCATAGAGGTTAAGGATTTTGGAGTGCAATGCTGCGTAGTGATGCCGGGTGATGTCAAAACAGGATTCACCAAGTCCCGCCGCGTGGCTGCGAAAGCACAGAGAGAGGATTCGCCGTACTATAAGGGTTGTGCTGATGCTGTCGCGGCTATGGCGAAGGACGAGCGTGAGGGTATGAGCCCGGAGGTCATCGGCAAAGCCATTCTGCGGCAACTCCAGCGAAAGAATATGAAGCCGGAGGTCACTCCGACGTTCCTGTACAGCCTTCTGGTCTTCCTTATTCGCAGACTGCCTCAGGGGTTGGTACTCAAGGTAATAGGCTGGATGTATTCCTGATTACTGTGAATCGTCTTCAGGCTCAAGATGCAGTGAAATCTGTGTCTCGGCTCCGAATTCCCTCCGTAACGCCTCCTCAACTTTCTTGGAGATGTCGTGCGCTTCTTTCAAAGAGATTTCCGAATTAAGCACGAGGTGGCCTTCCATTATTATTCCCGGCCCTTCGCGGCGTGTCTTAAGTTCGTGAAGGTCAATGACTCCATTGATTGATTTGGCCGTGGTCTCGATCTTGTCCTCCACATCGTCAGGGAGCGACACGTCCAGCAGCTCCTTGATCGCCGGCACGGACATCTTCACAGCCATCACAAGAATGAATATGCTGATGACACATCCTGTAATAGGATCCAAAATGACAAACTTGTCACCAAGGAATATGGCCCCTGCGATTCCGAGCAGGGAGCCGATGGACGAGAAAGCGTCTGAGCGGTGATGCCAGGCGTTGGCTATCATCATCGGGCTGTTCAGTGCCTTTCCCTGAACGATTGTGTAACGGTAAAGGATTTCCTTTAGTACTATTGATGCTACTGCCGCCCACAAGGCGATCATTCCCGGAGAACTGACCTCTCCACCGTCAAGAATCAGACGGATCTTGCTTATTCCGCCGGACATCAGGTTGGCGGCCACCACGATCAGCATCAGGCTGATGATCAGTGTTGCGAATGTCTCGAACTTCCCATGTCCATAGTCGTGATCCTTGTCCCTTCCCTTGGCCGAGATCTTTACGAAGACAATCACCACAATGTCGCTCAAAAGGTCTGACAGAGAATGGATTCCGTCCGCTATCATCGCCGTTGATCGTCCGAGGACTCCGGCGATGATCTTGAAGACCGTCAGTATTATGTTGACTACCGATCCGACCAGTGTCACGAATGTCACTTTTGCTGTCCTGTCCATTATGAGTAGCGTTTAGGAAGTCTGAATATGATTGAGAAGCAAGCCACCACGCATAGCACAAACGGATAGTAGAGGCAAGGTATGATTGCCGCAGCGGAAATCCCGGCGAATCCGGAAGCCATCAGCAATTGCGCCCCGTAAGGAATTATGCCCTGCACAACGCAGGAGAACGTGTCCAGAAGACTTGCGGATTTTCTCGGGTCAAGACCGAATTTCTTGGTGATGTCACGGGCGATGTCCCCGGTCGTCAGAATTGCAATCGTGTTGTTTGCAGTGCAGAAATTCGACAGGCCGACCAGCCCGGCAATGCTGAACTCTGCTCCTCGCTTGCCTTTGATGCCCTTTGTCAAACCTCTGATGATGAAATCGATGCCGCCGTTGTGCCGTATCAGTTCCAGCATTCCTCCGGAAAGCATAGTCACTATGATCAGCTCACCCATTCCGGAGATTCCGTCACCGATGCTGCCCAGAAATCCGAGCCACGTCATTCCGTGCATGAAGCCGATGGCCGCGCTGAGCACCAACCCTATTCCGAGCACAAGCAGGACATTCAGGCCGCACAGGGCCAGCACGATGACCGACAGGTAAGGGATAAGTTTGACATATTCAATTTCCCCTATCTCTGGTGTGGCTCCGTGGTTGAGCCCGATGATGACGTAGATGGCTGTGACGATCAACGCCGCCGGGCCGCATATCCAGATGTTCGCCTTGAACTTGTCAGACATCGAGCAGCCCTGGGATGTGGT
>CAVKML010000062.1:0-8080 GCA_963657715.1 uncultured bacterium
GAATACAAGAGATACAAGGTGGACGGCGCAGTAAAAACCATAAGGAACTACATTTTGCAGGTCGGTGATTTCTTCCTCGCCGACGGCAACCTGATGCCGAATTATGCCGAAGCATACGACGTCCAGACAGCCAATGTGGTAGGCATAGTTTTCCAAACCGACCCGAGCCGCATCGGTCAGGCAGAAAAAGATAAGTTGGGCGGCAATGTCCACGGTCTTGTCATGGCTGTGAAGAATGCTACGACATTCCAATCGTGGGGACTATTTGGTACAGACGAGGATCTGGCGAAATGCGAGACGAAAGCCCGGAACTACAGCGACATCAGTGGTTACGGCAATTGCGAGCATATCCGCGCCAATCGCGGAAACTTCGACCGTTATCCCGCCTTCAAGGCCGCCGACGGCTACAACACGACCTGCCCGGTTCCCACGACTACTACCGGCTGGTATCTTCCTGCCTCGGGTCAGTGGTGGGACATCCTGCAAAATTTGGGCGGTTGTACGGCTTTGGCAAAGCCGGATGAACAAGCCTCATCGCAAGACGATGATTTCGGTTGGTCAGGTCAAGGCGATGTTCCCGCTGCTTTAAACGCATGGATGGAGAAAATTGCCACAGACAGCAAGGATAATTTTAGAAGCGGTAAGTGGTTTTGGTCGTCTTCGGAGTACTCGGAATTCTTCGCACGGTACTGGTACGTGCAATCCAATGGTCGCGTGGGCTGTTACTGGGACCGTAAGGACGGCAGCAGCGTCGGTGTGCGTCCCGTCCTTGCTTTCTGAGGAACCGGTGTACTGACGACTGTTTCCAAAAGCTGTTAGGACAGTATTCGGATAAAGAAAGGAGGAAGTGTTGTATGCTCTTCCATCTGTTGGGAGAAGAAGGATAGAAAGATTTTGTTGAGTCTTGTGGCAGGTCGAGCTTGCAAGGTCTGCCGTGGTGAGAAATTGCATTTTGAATAAGAAGTGATACGGATGGAAAAGAAACGAATGCCATTGCAGCATAAAATCATTTTCGGATATATCATCTTAGTGGCGGTCATAGGCAGTATGATCGCCATTTTGATATATGAGCGGCGGCAGATGCGGGAAGTGGAAGGCAGCGTGGCACGGCTGTGGAGGATGTACGAGGACATACACATCGCCCATCGCCACGTCACCGGGCTTGCCCTGCAAGGCGAGGCTGCGGCAGGATGGAGTGATGCGGAAAGGGACAAATACCATACGCATCGCATGAGAACGGACAGTATGCTCGGCGTACTCGGACAACGGTACTCTACAATCATACCTGGCGGCGAAATAGACACTCTGCGTCGCTTTCTTGCCGAAAAAGATACAATACTCGTGGCGATAATGGAAACTCATAGGGAACAGTGGAAGAGGGCTGCCATGGGCAAGCGGCTGGCAAAAGATCTACCCGGAGCGGTGAAAGAAGCTACCCGCAGAGGCAGTGAAAAAACGGAAGTACTCATCGCAACGGTCGCAGAATCGGAACTCTCCGGCAGCGTCATCACCGAGCCCGGCTAGACGGAACCAGCAAAAACGAGGCTTACCGTCCTGTACGACCGTATCCCGAAACGCTGTACGACCAGCGGGAGAGGAAACTCAAAAAAATGGTTCTCCTCGAACAGTCGAGGAGAACCACCTATCAAAAGTACAATATTCTATCTTCTCTCACCTCTTTGTGTTTACTTTTACGAGAGTAGCAGCGCATTTTTATCCGCTTTACGTTTATCTGCCCGGCAGTTTGCAGATCCTGTCAGGAATTTGCGCGTGTACGCCTTGGCGTCGGATATTCATCTGTCTATTGCCTTTTTAGCCGCTTTCTTCGTTTTAGAAAGTCTTGGTGGAAACACCATCAAAATAATCCTGGAAGATGATAGGTCCTGTGATTGTGCGCTTCGATGTATAGACGAACTTCCGCACAGGACGGAACCACTCGGCATCCACATACAGAATCTGGCCGGTGTACGGCTCCAAAATCGGAAGGGATTTCGATGACCCGCCCAAACGCGGTCCAGTAACCCAAACCCTCTCACCCGGGGCATAGGTATGGTTGGTACTCATTTCTTGGTGAGGTATATAACAGACATTGCCAAAATAGGATCTGCCGTCACCTTCGCCCCACGACCTTGCCTGATACCAGCCGAGCTGGTGGGCGTGCGTGCACTTCTCGGTCAGGTCTATGGCTTCTTCGATGGAGCAGGTCTTCTCTGGAAAGAGGGTACCGCCGGAAGAAGCGTTCATAAGCCCGAGAGCCTCCATAAATGCCATGGCTTCCTTGGCCCAAGGGGCAATGCGGATGTGATCGGAGTATTTATCCAACCCAGAAACGAACTCCGTATATGAGTATACTCCGCACTCTTCTATATACCTAAGGGCACGGTACATCACGGCGGCCATCTCTTGGCGGGAGACAGGGGAGTCGTCTGCCGGGGCTTTTCCGCCAAGAGCCTTGTCCAGACCAATGGAGGACGCCGTGGCCTCGCTGCCGGTAAGTTCTTTCACGAGATGCTCGGCCAGCGAGTTGAGCTGGCGGTGATTCAGGGGAAGTGTATAATCATTGCCAAGGACACTTTCATCCAAGAGGTTGTCATTGAGGGCGAAGTTCACACTACTCTGGAAGGCAGGACTCATCTTTGAGTCCGACTTTTTTTTGAGAATGAACATCCCCGGCTGTGCCGTGGTCTTCAGAAGGGCACTCTCCTCGAACTGTTTTGTCATGTCGGCCATGGCGTCCCTATAGCTCTCGTATGTTCCCTCTGTGCCGCTTGCCTGCCATTCTGCTTTGGTTATGTGCCTCTGGTCATAGCCTTCGGAGTGTCCGCACCAGATGCAACTGTACCACCATACATGCTGCCCGGCGGAGTTGACTCCGACATAAGCCTGGTCATCAGCAACAGGCTGATCATACTGATGAGCCCGGACCTCCCACGTTGGCCTGTTCATACTGAACACGTGTTTGTCATTGTGTTCGCACTTTCCGCAGATTTTGCAGGAATAATAATATTCCGGCCAATTGCTACAGGTGCCGTACCTGAAAACCTTGTCTGCCGCAGCTACCTTGTCGGTGAATACGTGGCTTGTGCAGAACGGTTTGGCTGCCGTCGCACCGGCTTCCTGTGCGGAGTGCACGTCGCCGGAGTAGGTTTTCAGCGAGAACAGTGTGCGGAAACTCCAGGTCGGACGGCTGAACATCGCCCTTACATCGGCTACAGCAGTCTCCGGGATAAAGAGCGTGGCACGCTGGGTATGGAAGAGGTAACTGAACTCGGGGCAGTAGATATCGCTGTGTTCCGGTGTATAACCCTGCATTACTGCGAATATGGCGCGTATGAACTTTACCGCATCGACTTTGTCGCTGAGCCAGACTTCCCTGATGTTGAATGGGCCTTGTATGGTATTGTTGACGTCCGATGCCACATCTCCATATATGCGCTCGTCATCGGTATCTACGATTACCTTGGTGACAAGCATATTCTTATGCCCGATGAACTCATCTCCGAACTCGCGCATGGCACGGAACGCCGCGTGATACGTATTATTGATGGTTATCACGTCAAGCGGGCTCACATCCGGGCAAGCAGCATCGGCCTCGGCGATTGAATACGCTTTCTGCGATGCGCGGTATGAGTCCTTGTTGAGCTCATAGTCCGTTGGGCTGCTCTGTGCCAGATCACGCATCGAGCCTTTTCCACCGGCTCCAACAGGCATGGATACCTCAATGTCGATGAAGTAAGGAGCGCTGCGCTCGACCTTGGCCTGCACTCCGTTGACTGTGGCGCTGATGCGGCTGCCGTCGATGTAGTAGTCGTTGTCCTTGAATATGTAATCGGTGTCGTACTTGCCCGAAGGGTCTACCATGAACTTGATCCGGGCCTTGTATATGAACCCGTCCTTGAAGAACATGTCCCCTTCATCGTCCTCGCGGAAATCCCCGATCCAGTCAATCTCCTGGACTTGGATGCCGCCCGTGGCGGCAAGGTCTCCGAACTCGGTCTTCGCAGATGTGAACTGCATCTCGCGTGCATCGAAAAGCGACATCCCCGGGGTCGGAACCTGTATAGTGAAATCCACTGACTTGATCTTCGGCTTGCTCTGGGCCGAACTATCCAAAGGCAGCAGCAGTGCCGCCACTGAAAGTAGAAATAATATCTTTTTCATGACTCTACTTGCTGCCGTCTACGAAGATGAACCCTTCCGGGAAGACATATTCGTTGTTTATGTACTTGACTTCCAGTAACGGACATTCCGTGAATTCTTGATAGGTCTCCATAAGGAAATTCTCCTTCAGGCTGGAGTTCAGCTTGACAGTCTTGAGCGCTTTGCATCCGGAGAAGCAGAACCCTTCGAATTCCTTGACATTGGAGAGGTCGAGCGAGGTGATGCCGCTGTCCGAGAATGCGCTGTTGCCGACCTTGGTCACGCTCGCCGGGATATCCACATTCTTGAGGTTCTTGCAGCCACTGAACATGGATGAATAAATTTCGCTCAGATTCTCCGGAAGCATCACTTCTGTGAGATTGACGCAGCCCTCGAACATATCGTAACTCATCAGTCCGACGCGGCGTGGGAACTTGACGTTTTTCAGATTTATGCACTTCTGGAAACAGCCGTGGACTTCATCCATGACGTCGTTTTCGAAGACTACTTTCGTGAGGTTCTTGCAGCCGTAGAAAGCCGAACCCTGAACTATCTTGACCGAGGCCGGGATTACTATTTCAGTTATAGGAGTCTCGCGGAATGCCGAATTGGAAATCTCCGTCAACGTGGACGGAAGTTTCACGGACTTGATGGCGGTGCCGGAGAAAATATTGCCACGCATTTCCGTCACCGGATATTTTTTACCGTTGTATGTGACATAGTCCGGGATCACGATGTTCTTGCCGGCAACGGCCGTCTTCGCCACTTCCGAGATGAATGCGTGGGATGCGCCGCCGTTGTTGGAGTTGTGCAGGACATACAGGACTCCCTCGATGTCAACCGTAGCACCAGCCCCGACCTCCTCAATCACTTTCCCGGTCTGGCCGGACGCTGATGTCGTGATGCTTTTTTTGTTCGGCTGCGGATCCCAGACGGTCCAGTTGGCTTTGTGGGCGTTCTCATAGCCTCCGTGAGCATTGAAATATGCCTTGGTCTCATCACTGATCCACTTGTCTTTAAGTGTGAAGAGCGGAGTGAGGGATGAGCGGATCAGGGTTTTGTACTCGCGAGAGTCAAGCACGGAGGCGATTTTGTTGTGGATGCCGTTGATGACCCACTGGTAAGTGTCGGCGCCGTATTCTTCTTTGGCTTCGTTGTATTGCTCGACCATCTTGTTCAATGCGCCCACGCGAGCCCAAAGTTCGCCCTTGACGATCTCATCGTATCTCCAATGTGCCGGGGTGAGGGTTTTGATGTAGCCGTCGGCAAAGCAGTCGTCGAGCATCAGAAACTCGGCTACAAGGCTCTGGTTGTCGAGCTCATAGACATTCGGCTGTTTTTCACTCCAGTTCACCTGATCGGATGCCTCTCTCGGCGGCATCACCGGCTTTACCGATTTGATCCCATACGTTGCCTCGACAGGGTATCCGAGTGGCGCAAAAAGAGCAGTGTGGGTCTCCGGCAACCTGACGGTGGGAGCTTCGTCTTCAGCGTTCTTATTGTTGTCCGGCCCCACCATGGCGTCGTGGCGCTTTTGGAGTTCGCTGTCGAGACTTGAAGTGTTACCGGACTTTTCCGGAAGTTTTTTGGGCGCTACTTCCTGTTTGACTTTCTGTTCTATCTTCTTTGCGGCGTTCTTGAGTCTTTCCTTGAAAGACTGCGCAGATGCGCATGGCGCTCCGGAGAGGACAACCAGACTAAGAATAAGAAGTGTACGTGGAATAAGAAGTGTACGTGCGTTCATAAAATATTTGGTATTTAAAAATCCGTTGGCGGAATTAGATTGATAAAAAGATTTATGTATAAAAAGTTGTGCATATTGTTGATATTTAGCAAATTAAAACTTTTCAATAGAAAATGTAGTAACACAATATTAGCAAAAAATCCTAACCCATACAAGCAAATAGTCGGCAATTTGGTCAATGAATCAGGGAATATGTCAAGAAGAGGAGTAGTTCTCAGACCTTGAAATAGAGGCATTGAACATGACATCAAAGGCTGTTGGCATTGACAGTGAGTCATTGTTGTTTGCAAAGTTACAGGAATATAGTATTGAAATTCACAATCTTATATTCCGCAGACAATACAATGACAGACGTAAAATTACTTTGTCCCTATGTAATACAATCCGGGAAAGAATAGCCGCAGAAATAGATGGAGGCGAAGATTATTTCTGCATTGATTCAAAACCGATAGAAGTATGTCGTTTTGCTCGTTCCAAGCGTTGCAGAAGGATGATGACGGATAATGAGTTATAAAGGTATGGAAACGGAAATGACATCCACCATGCCGCAGGAAATATACAACCAGCACCTGATGCAGCGTGGAGGATAATAAGCTTGGGAGGCTATGGCGAATTCCGACCTTAAAATATCCGACCTTGACGAACATGCCGTCATGGGCGCGGTACCTGGGGGCATCAAATGCGGACGTTTGCCCGAAGCGACCATAAGGGAGGATTTGCCGACCATACTCGAAAAATTCAACCTGTTGCATGAAGGAAAACTTAACAACGCTTCTGCGGTTTTGTTCGGACGTGATTTTTATTATTATCCCCAATGTCTGCTTCGTCTGGCGTGTTTCAAAGGTACGACAATATTGGTATGAAGTAGTAATTTCGTTATTGGATATCGAGGTGATATTTTTTCTCGTGCAATAATTTTATTATTTTTATGCTAGTTATTTGAGATTGTGAACGCCAACGCAAGCAGCAGCAAGTGGAATCGTTGCCTTTTCGTTGCCTCGTCCTATTATAAAAAATACAACAGCCCAATTTTTCAGACTATTGCCTTTTTTTAAGGGTCCTAATAGGGTGCCTTGTATCTTATATTCCCTGCCCCTGTGTCGGTAGCGACCAGCGCAGCCAAGGTGTCGGAGAGGTAGGGCGTTGTGGCGCGGGGATGCAAAAATAGCCCTGGAAACCCGAAAAAACGAAGTTTTTTATTTGCTTTCTCGGATTATTTACTATCTTTACTTCAGTTATTTGAGGTGGTGAATATCGGCGTAATATGCGGAAAACAGAGCCGTCGCCTGATCGTTACCTTATCCCATCATAAACCGTGCAAATTTCTAAAGTCCAACCAACTGTATGGATTTAGGGCTAAACCATATAAGAATTGTGTGATAGGTTAAATGTGAGCATATACTCTTTCCCTATGAAATGCCACCCAATCCGTCGCACTACGGATATGGGTGAAGATTATTCTCACAATCGGGACTATATTGGCAAATATTGGAATCGCAAGTATATTCGGGCTATTCAAGCTGTTCTTAATAGTACAAAAGGTAAAATAGGCAAGGGAACATCTTTTTTCAGGAAAGCCTTTGGCGAAAATATCGAAGAGTACCATAAACTCCTTGAGATACCTGAAACCATGATTATTTATCGCTATTTCTTCGAATGGCTTGGGCTTGAAAATGGAGGAAAGAAAATGACTATTGAAATCTTAGGAAATGATTCAATATGCAATGCGTCAACACATTCATGGTGGAAAGCCTTTTGTGATTGCAAAAAATGTATCACCCAAAGAATGGGAAATGACATTGAATATTATTCACAGAAACGATTTTAGCAAATCATACTTACCGGAAACCTTTACATTGATACATTATAGGATATTACGTCAATTATCGACAAGCTATTATCGAACCCAATACGGATCTATATAAACTCAAACAAGTATACAACCAGAATCCGCTAAAAGAATTAAAGCGGAATCAGAAAATAAAAGGAAAGTAAAACTATGTAATACTGTCTGGTATTATAAATGCATGACAAAAGAAAATAAAAGAAAAACCGTCTTACAACATGCTGTAAGACGGTTTTAGTGAGGTCTGAAGCAGACGCACCAGCCCTCGCCGTGGATCAACGACTACGGGCAGTTCTCCATCATGCCCATACGCGGACGCGACAAGGTCGATGAGGAGAGCCGCCAGAGCT
>CAVKML010000063.1:0-7256 GCA_963657715.1 uncultured bacterium
GAGATCAATCTCACCCTATTTTTACTCTTTTTTCGCATTTTTTAATATAGTTCGTAATGAATTATAAGCGCTGGCTTCGGCCTGGCGCTTTTCTTTTTGTTGTTTTGAGTTTAACGGAATCATTATTATGACAATGAAATTACGCAATGTGCCGTTTAGCCCGCCGGACATGACAGAGGCTGAGGCGGCTGAAGTGAGGGATGCTATTCTCTCTGGATGGATAACAACCGGACCACGGACCAAAAAGCTGGAGAAGGAGGTCGCTGAGTTTGTCGGAGTTGAAAAGGCTGTCTGTCTGAATTCCCAGACGGCTTGTGCGGAGATGGCGCTTCGTCTCCTTGGGATAGGTGAGGGTGATGAGGTGATTGTGCCTGCCTATACCTACACGGCAAGCGCATCGGTAGTCACTCATGTCGGAGCGAAGCTGGTTTTTGTGGATGTGCAGAAAGATCGTCTGGAGATGGATTACGAAGCGGTCGAAAGAGCGATAAATGAGCGGACAAAGGCGATTATTCCGGTGGATTTAGGGGGAGTCCCGTGTGACTATGACAGGATCTTTGCGATTGTTGAGGGTAAGAAATCATTGTTTGTACCTAAGACGGATCTTCAAAGTAAGATTGGTCGCATAGCGGTCTGCTGCGATGCGGCTCACGCTTTCGGGGCTTCGAGAAAAGGGCGGATGGTCGGATCTATCGCTGATTTCAGTTCATTCTCTTTTCATGCTGTGAAGAATTTTACAACCGCGGAAGGTGGGGCTTTGACATGGAATCTTCCATTTGGCGACGAGGTCGCTGAGAAGGTCTTGGACAAAAAGCCTGAAAGCATATTCAGTGGTGTGCCTGAGATTGATGGTGAGACTTGGAATCAGAAACTCTACAGAATCGCTCAGCTGATGAGCCTTCATGGGCAGAACAAGGATGCGTTGGCGAAGACAAAACTCGGGGCTTGGGAGTACGACATCATCGGAACTTGGTACAAGTGCAACATGACTGATGTTGTTGCTGCCATTGGTTTGGTTCAGATGGGTCGTTACAAGGGCATGCTTGAGCGTCGTCGTCAGATGATCGAGCGTTACAACGAAGCGTTCAAGGATTTGAATGTGGCGGTTTTGCCTCACTACACGAATGAATATTCCTCATCCGGTCACCTGTACATTGTCCGCCTGCTTGGCAAGACTCGCGAGGAGGCAAATCGTGTGATTGAGAAGATGGCTGATAGGGGAATCGCCACCAACGTGCATTACAAGCCTCTTCCTATGATGACCGCTTACAAGAAACTTGGGTTTGACATCAAAGATTTCCCGAATGCGTTCCATCAGTTTGAGAATGAAATCACCCTCCCTCTGAACACAAAGATGACGGATGAGGATTTGGAGTATGTCATCGAGAACTTTGTGGAGATAGTGAAAAACTCATAGTTAAACAAGTTAATCATTCATGATAATCCTATGAGAACCGCCCTAATCACCGGTGTCACGGGCCAGGATGGCTCGTACCTTGCCGAGCTGCTGCTGTCTAAGGGGTATGACGTCCACGGGACGATCCGCCGTTCATCGGTGGACTACCGCGAGAGGATCGCTCACCTTGAGGGGCAGCCAAACTTTCATCTCCACTACGCCGACCTTGGAGACTCTATGAGCCTTATCCAGGTGATGAACAAGGTCCGTCCTGACGAGGTGTATAACCTCGCGGCGCAGAGCCACGTGCAGGTGTCGTTCGACTCCCCGGAGTTCACGGCAGACGTGGACGCGACCGGGGTGCTGCGCATCCTTGAGGCGATCCGCCAGGCCGGCCTGGCGGAGACCTGCCGCATGTACCAGGCCTCCACGTCCGAACTCTACGGGAAGGTGGAGGAGGTGCCTCAGAACGAGAACACGCCTTTCCACCCGTACAGCCCGTACGCCGTCGCCAAACAGTACGGGTACTGGATTGTCCGTGAGTACCGCGACGCCTACAACATCTTCTGCTGCAACGGCATCCTGTTCAACCACGAGAGCGAGCGCCGCGGCGAGACGTTCGTCACGAGGAAGATCACACTCGCGGCAGCGCGGATCCGCCAGGGAAAACAGGAGAAGCTGTACCTCGGCAACCTCTCGTCGCTGCGCGACTGGGGCTACGCCAAGGACTACGTCGAGTGCATGTGGCTCATCCTGCAGAATGAGAAGCCTGATGACTATGTGATCGCCACCGGTGTCCAGCACAGCGTGCGTGAGTTCTGCCGGCTCGCGTTCCATGAGGCCGGAATCGAATTGGAGTTCGTTGGCGAGGGCGCGGAAGAGAAGGGAATTGACAAGGCGACCGGCCGTGTGCTTGTCGAGGTGTCGCCGGACTTCTACCGCCCGACGGATGTTGTCAACCTCTGGGGCGACCCGACCAAGGCGAAGGCCACGCTCGGATGGAATCCGACCAAGACATCCTTCGAGGAGCTGGTCCGCATCATGGTCGAGCATGACATGCGCAAGGTCGCCGCCGACGGCGCGGCGGAGGACGTGCGAAAGATGAATCTTGTTGAATATCTTGAAAAAGGCATTGTGAAATGATGGAGAGGAACGCGAAAATCTATGTGGCCGGCCACCGCGGGATGGTCGGCTCGGCGATCGTCCGCGAGCTGCGCCGCCAGGGCTACGACAACCTTGTCCTGCGGACGCACAAGGAACTTGACCTCTGCGACCAGCGCGCGGTGGAGTCCTTCTTTGAGTCGGAGAGGCCTGAATATGTCTTCCTTGCCGCCGCCAAGGTCGGCGGGATTGTGGCCAACGAGGAGGCTCTCGCCGACTTCATGTACATGAATATGATCCTGGAGATGAACGTCATCCACTCGGCGTGGAGGAACGGCTGCCGCAAGCTGGAGTTCCTCGGGTCGTCGTGCATCTACCCGCGCATGGCTCAGCAGCCGATGAGGGAGTCCTGCCTCCTGACGGGACCTCTGGAGAAGACGAACGAGGCCTACGCCCTCGCCAAGATCTCCGGGCTGAAGTACTGCGAGTTCCTGAACCGCCAGTACGGCACGGACTATATCTCCGTGATGCCGACGAACCTCTACGGCCCGAACGACAACTACCACCCGACCCATTCCCATGTGCTTCCTGCCCTCATCCGTCGTTTCCACGAGGCTAAGGTCTCCGGCGCACCGTCGGTGACATGCTGGGGAGACGGGTCCCCTTTGAGGGAATTTCTCTACGTGGACGACCTCGCCAACCTCTGCGTGTTCCTGATGAACAACTACTCCGGCGACGAGACGGTCAACGCCGGCACGGGGAAGGAGATAACGATCAAGGAACTGACGACGCTAGTCGCCAGGGTTGTCGGCTACGGCGGAGAGATTCTCTGGGATCCTTCCAAACCGAACGGAACCCCGCGCAAGCTCCTCGACGTGTCCAAGGCCACGGCTCTCGGCTGGACCTACAGTACGGAACTGGAGGAGGGTGTCCGTCTCGCCTACGAGGACTTCCTTCACAATCCGATGAGGGCCGAGAGGTAGTTCGATTTTGTCAGTGTGCGAAATGATCAAAAATAGGACGGCAGCCGTGGCAAAATTGTAAATGCTGATTTTTTGTATTAATTTTGCCACGGTTTTTGAATAGTAAAAAGACGATAACTGTTTTTAGCTATGTTGATATGAATACTACTGTCGGTCGTAATTTGAAGGCTCTGCGCGAAGCCAATAAATTCACTCAAGAGAAAGTCGCAAGTTTCCTTGGAGTGAGTCGTTCCGCCTATGCTAACTATGAATCCGGAGAAAGAGAGGCCCCTATTGAAATTCTGGAGTCTGCATGCAAGCTTTTCGGATGTGAACTTAATCTACTGTTTTCCGAAGATGAGGAAGCACTACATGGGATGTTGGTTTGTGCATTCCGGGCGGATGACCTTTGTGGAAATGATATGAAAGAAGTCGCCGCTTTCAAGAACATAGTGATGAACTACATGAAAATGAAAAGGTTGCTGGCACAATGAGCAGATTGACTTTAGAAACGGCAGAGGCCTTGGCAGGTCAAATGAGAGGAGATCTTCATGTGACAGCCAGCGAACCTTTGAACATGAAGACGGTTGTTCGCCAGTTGAATGTGCAGACATTATATAAGCCATTATCCAATCGCCTATGGGGTCTCTCTCTGGAAAGTCCGGACAGGAAGAACCGATTTATCCTGGTCAACAGCAATTCAACACGTGGCTGCCAACATTTCACAATAGCCCATGAATTGTACCATCTATATTTTGATGAGAATCCTACTCCTCATTTTTGTGTACAGACAAATCTGTCCGATTCTTCAGAGCGTTCAGCCAACATGTTCGCTTCTGCGTTGCTGATGCCCAAAGACGGCCTTTATCAGAACATACCATCTGAAGAAATAAAGTCAAAGTGTGTAAGCGTAGACACTGCCATCAAGCTAGAGTACCTTTATGGGGTATCGCATTCGACAATGGTCGTAAGAATGAAAGAGCTTAAATTAATCTCCAACGAATGCGACAGCTATTTGTCAAACCTTTCGATCACAAAAGAAGCAACATTAAGGGGCTTTGACGGAATCTTGTATAAAAAGGGCAATGAGGGGCTGTACATTGGAGATTTCGGAATTTTGGCCAAGCATCTTTACGACAAGGAAAAGATTTCTGAAAGCCATTACCTAAACTTACTTAATATGATCAACTATGGCAAAGATGAAGATTGTCCTGGATTCTGATGTACTCATTCACTTTTCCAAAGCGGGGTATCTGAATCTGCTGCCGTCAATATTACCAGAGTATGATCATGTTGTGCTCGGTACGGTATTTGACGAGGTGAAATCCATTCAACACCAACTAAATCAACAGATTGCATTACTGAAGAACATAACTGTAGAACAATTCGCCCCAACAGGAGAAATGCGTCGTGAATATGCGAATCTATTAACTCAGTTCGGTTCAGGAGAAAGTGCATGTATGGCATACTGCAGATTTACGAACAACGTTATCGGAAGCAGCAACCTGAAAGACATTAAAGATTATTGCAAACGACAAAAGATCACATACTTAACGACTGTAGATTTCCTATACTATGCCTTAAGAAGAGGCAAGATGACAAAAGACGAGTGTGAGAGTTTCATTATTGATGTAAGGTCTAAGGGCAGCAAACTGCCGGAGGTTGATTTCGACGCATACTCACCAAACTTCACCATTTGACAGTAGTATAAACGCCAGTTTTTCTAGATTCACAAGCCCATGCTTCCATAGTCGGGAACATGGGTTTCTCCGACATACTGAAAATCTTAACATACATGCCAACCAAGAAAGTATTTGTTTCCGGCTGCTATGACCTCCTTCATAGCGGCCATGTAGAGTTTTTCCGTGAGGCGTCAGCCTACGGCGACCTCTATGTGGGCATCGGCTCCGATGCCACGATCCTTGACTACAAGCACCACAAGACAGTGTACAGCGAGCGGGAGCGGCTTTTCATGGTGAAGTCGATCCGCTACGTGAAGGACGCGTTCATCAACCGTGGCCACGGCGTCATGGACTTCGTATCGACCGTGGAGGAATTGCGTCCCGACATATTCGTCGTCAACGAGGACGGGTCGAACGAGGACAAACGCCGCTTCTGCGCAGAGAGGGGCATTGAATATGTCGTCCTTCAGCGTCGTCCGTCTGAGGGTCTGGCGGCACGCTCCAGCACCGATCTGAAGAAGTCCGAGTCTTCCATCCCGACCCGCCTGGACCTTGCCGGGACGTGGATAGACCAGCCGTACGTGTCATGCCTTGCGCCGGGTTGGGCGATAACCGTGTCGCTTGAGCCCACTTTCGAGGTTCGGGAACGCTGCGGCCTTTCGACCTCGACCCGCAACGCGATCCGCAAGATCTGGCCGTACCAGCTCCCGAATATGGATCCGGAGATGCTCGCAAAGCTTGTCTTTTGCTTCGAGAACGACCCCGAACGCTCGGACGGAGTGATCTCCGGCGCGCAGGACGCCATAGGAATATGCGTGCCGGGCCTTGCCCGTCATTATTATGACCAGCGCTTCTGGCCTGTGAGGATAGAGACCTGCAACGATGAGAATGTCCTATCGTGGTTGGAGGAACACATATGTCTGATCCCGATGTTCCCCCGCCGTCCCGGCTGTTCGGTCGTGGAGGGGAAGGACATCACCCTTTCGAAGGTACAGGCTTTGGCCAAAGCCGCAGATGATTGTTGGAACGCCATTCTGGCCATGGACCTTGATCGTTTCGCCGCCGCCTACCGTGCCTCGTTTGACGCTCAGGTCGCCATGTTCCCAGGCATGGTAAATCCGGCCGGCGGTGACGGACATATTCCTGAGGATGGTTTTCTTCCGACCGTACAGGCCTACATTGACAAATATTCCCGGAAGCCTGGTGTCCTTGCATGGAAGATGCCGGGAGCCGGCGGTGGAGGCTATCTGGCTTTGGTCTGCACCTCCCGACACACCTTCCCGGATGGTGCCATCGAGATCACCATTAGACGAGGAGGAATGTAACTATCGTTACTTTGTATGCGATGATGCCGGTATTACGCACGATATCAGCCTTTGCTTAATGTCGTACGGAATGCGAACGATATGCGAACAGAACTTTACTTTATAGCATTAATTTCAGAAGAGATGAAACGATATTGCCAAACCCTAGAGTTGGTAGGGGATAGCCAGATGATTGAGAAGTATATCGATGCCCATCGCCACGTATGGCCCGAGATTCAGGAGGGGATACGGTCTGTCGGCATCCTTGACATGCAGATCTACCGTTTTGAGCGCAAGGTCTTCATGATCATGGACACCACAGACGACTTCGATTTCGTCAAGGACAACGCCAGGCTTGCGACCCTTCCCCGTCAGGCGGAATGGGAGGCCTACGTCGCCCGCTTCCAGGGCTGCGATCCTTCCATGACATCAACCCAAAAGTGGCATCTTATGGAGAAGATCTTTCAGTTGGACCATAAATGATAGAAATATGATCACAGAAGAATTGAAGAAACGAGTTGCGGACTTCATCGAGATGGAGCAAAGATCTTGTTCTATGCAGATGATCACTTCCGAGTACATCGCTCGATGTCTCCAGATCAGCATAGATGACGCTGTTTGGTCCTTAGAAGCTTTGAGAAAATAACATGCTTGTAATTAGACGGAGTAGACCTCCGTCTAATTTTTTATGTATTCTGTATTAGTATAATAGTGCTGAAATATTGCTTTAAATGCTTATGACAATATGAAATTTCAGGGTAAGCCTCCGACCAACTACGTGAGGCCCCTGCAATAACACAAAAGTGGCAGC
>CAVKML010000064.1:0-7121 GCA_963657715.1 uncultured bacterium
GGGTAACGGACACTATATCCTTACCGGTTCGTCCGTTCCTGTTGAAGAAGATGATGATGAAAGCAAGAATATACGCCACTCAGGAACCGGCCGTTATGGCTGGGTGAAGATGCGTCCAATGGCCCTATACGAATCCGGAGAATCCAATGGCGGCATCAGCTTGAAGGATCTCTTCAACACTCCGGAGAAGATATATGCCAAAAGCAGCATCACACGAGAAGATCTTGCTTTTGTCCTCTGCCGTGGAGGATGGCCTGCCGCTATAGACTTACAAGGAGATATCGCACTGGATCAAGCTTTCGACTACGTGGACTCCGTGGCAAAAAAAGATATGAATCGAGTGGTTGACAAGATCAGACGAAACCCGGAGCGTGTGCGGCAGTTGATGCGTTCCTATGCCAGAAACATAGCCTCACAGGTTTCTTACGAGACTATTGCCGCTGATATGCAAGCCAACGAACCCAAGGGGATGGATGCGGAAACGGTTTCCACCTATATCGAGGCACTGCGGAAACTCTTTGTAATTGAGGAATCAAAAGCTTGGAATCCTAACCTCCGTTCCAAGACAGCCATCCGCACGACCAACACACGGTACTATACAGATCCGTCAATAGGGACCGCAGCCTTAGGCATTGGTCCCGGAGATCTGCTGTCAGATTTCAACACCTTTGGTCTTCATTTTGAGGGATTGGCCGTACGTGACTTAAGGACCTACGCATCCAGCCTTCTTGGGGAAGTCTACCACTATCGTGATTCCGAAGGATTGGAGTGCGATGCCATCATACATCTGCGTGACGGCAGTTACGGCCTTATCGAAATCAAGATAGGCGGTGAAAGACTCATCAACGAAGGTGCGGAAACACTCATAAAACTCCAGAACAAGATTGACATTACGAAAATGAAGAGTCCTTCGTTCCTGATGGTTCTCATCGGCATCGGAGAGGTTGCCTACCGACGTGAAGACGGTGTATATGTGGTTCCGATAGGGTGCCTGAAAGACTAAGGGGCCAAACAGTTCGCATCCGCTTGTCCAGAATCACTATATGGCTGTCATCCATCTCAAGTTTGTCAATCTCGCCGATTAGCGCGTCGTCAGCAGTCTCTAGAGGAATGACTCTTTCGAAATCTGCAATTTGACTGACATCAAAACCTTTATCTGATTTCGGGATGGCAACTTTCATAATGATCTCCGCAGGATCCTCGGATTTTTGCCTTGTCTCCGAATATATTTTCTAATACCTTCCATTCGTTTTTCTTTTCACTCTCTCAAATTCAGAATCGAACATACTTAGGCCATCCCCGATTATACCAACACCACGCACAACACCACTCCTATCACAGATAACGCCCCACAAGACCGTGTCTTTCATTTTATTCGTCTTACGGAACTCTCCCTTCGTGTCTAAAATCACAGGGAAATCACAATCATACTGATCTAGTTTCATCCTCACTTTGGTGGTATCCTCCACATTCCCGTTCACATACACCAAGAGTTCCCAATCTGGATTCTCGGCCATGATCTTGTCGATCTTTCCTCGTGGTGTCCTGCTTAGCCATTCATTGACACAACCTGTAGTCAAATAACCATAAATCTTTTTCCTGGACAAATCCGGATTATAATTCTCCACAAGGCCATGACGATCAATGGCATAAAGTCCATCTTCAATTTTGACAGGGATGATTTTTCCATCATCGCAAGAAGACAGAAATGTCGTCAAAAACAGACACAACAGAATAGTTGCCACAAATCCTCTCATATTTATCAATGGTCAGAATTTTATTACATAAGAGTCATTTTTGCAATGATGCAGTTATCATCACTGTCCAAATCATCAAGGACTTCAGAGTTTGTCACCAACTTCTTCAAGGAGGCAGGGAATGTACTCATCAAAGACGGATCAAACAGGCAGTACAAAACGCCACCTTTCAAGCTTTGGCAGGCGTTGGACATGGCATCCGTCCCTACTTTACCAGCGTAAAACCAACTCCATTGACCGTTCAAATACAGACCACAATACGTGTAAGGCTCACCTTGTTTCTGAAGAGTCAGAGAGACAAATCTCCTGTCTCCGTCACATACGTATCTGTTGATCATGGCAAACTCACTGCCTAAAAGAGAATCCATCGCCATAAAAGAGTCGTCATATTCATAAAAACTTTTCGGGATTGAATATTTACCGAAATTGAAGCAAGGCCCATCTGTCATTGTCCCACCGCTATAAACCTTGATGATGTCCGAATATGAATCCACGACAAAAACGGAATCATGAGATTCTGAGAATATCTGCCCGGAAGGGGTATAATTCAAGACCTTCTCCTCCGATGGATAAAAATCTTCTGATGAATTCTCAGAAAAGAGAGAGAACCGTCCTTTTCGTCCTGTGCCATAGCCGTAATATGACAAAATACCGTCATTCGTGACCCACGACATGGCTCCAAGCTCCATCTCATCCATAACTTCTGAATCGATCATTATCCCATCCAAAGCAAATCGCTGGATCTTGGACGGGACAGAGAAAACATAGACGACAGAGTCTCGATACTGCACGTCATTGATGTGGACATATTCCTCAGGGCCGTTTCCTCGCCGACCGATATTATTGACAAAATGCCCATCCAAGGAGTATCGAAAGATATTCCCATTTAAATAATCAGTTACAATGTACGAGTCATCCATGACCATCAAATCTACGGTCGTGCCTAAGAGATGTTCACCATCATTTTCCAGAGGAACGAATTCTATTGAATTGACAATCTTAGCCAATGGCGAAACCGAGTTGGTAAAATCCACAGGAATCTTTCCGCCAGCATCCTCATTGCTTCTTGAACACCCGACTACTACTATAGCAAGCAGGAGATCAAACAGGAAAAAGAGTCTATCTTTTGTCATTTTAATCATCTTCATTTTTAGAGAAAAAAAACAATTGTTAATACTATTCGTTTCATTGCATCGAAGTGTTTTTAACGTTTCATTTCAGAATACAAAGTAAAGAAGATTTTAGCAAAAGTCCATGAAAAAAAGTTTTGATTCATCATATCCAATCTCGCTAATTATCAAATATTTATCGTGTCGTCAAGATCCACAATCTTAACAACGCGGCACAACACACTATCTATCAAGAAATTATAGAAAACGTATCTTCATCAAATCAGCAGACCATACTGATAATCAAAAGATTAAAATTTTAACAAAGAACTTCAAGATACAGGTTTCGATTTTCCGAATTCAATTCTAACAGCCGTTCTTTTAGACGGTTACGTTTCGTGTAGATCGTTGCGACAGAATAGCCTGTAACATAGGACATCGTTTTGGCATCCAGGCCGAGAACCTGAAATGTAACAAAACATCGGTCTCTTTCTGTCATCGAACCACTATCCCGATGATGTACTCCTCTGGCACAAGACCAAAATAGCGGCTGTCCCTTGAATTCAAGACGTTGTCGCCACCAAGGAAATACCAGTTATGTTTGAAGGTGTATTCATTTAATGGTGTCCGCCCAAGGAAGACTTGTCCGCCGCTCTCACTCAGACGCTTACCGGTCTCATACAATATGGGTCTGCGCCAAGTTCTGTAATTGTCAGGATTGATCTCAATGGTGTCTCCTTTTCTTGGGACAGGCAGCGGTCCGAAATCACGTATCGTCCAGCCAAGATTCTTGTTTACCTGCATAGCCTTTAACACCACTCCCGCATCCATCAGAACCGAATCAGGAGTTTCAGACAAGATCCGTTGATATTTCAGATCACCTAAGCGCCCTCCAGTCTGAGGATCAACATAATACCCGTTCTTTATTCTCACCGTATCGCCCGGAACGGCATAACAACGTTTCAGATACACATAGTTTATCCGGAATGTAATCGTGTCCTTGGACCTCGCATAAGGATAGTTCGCAACAACCAGATCACCAGCCCGGACTTTTGAGAACCCCGGAAGACGGAACGAGGACAAAGTCGGTTTTGTGAAATCATAGTCGGTATAGATCCTCGCACCCATTTTAAGCTTGTTCACCCACACACGCTCGCCGCTATGAAGCACCGGTTCCATAGACTCCCCTTTCACAATGAAAGTGTCACAGACCAGAGCCCTGCCAACATAGTAGAAAAGGGCAAGAGCCATTACCGACACCAAGAAAACAAGTGATGACCTAATTATCTTGCGTATGCTCATCATAGTACTTCTCCGCTCTGTTATGAAGATCACGCATCGACATATTCCTGTCATTTACAGGAAGGGACAATGCTTTCTGCGCATAAGCCAACGCCTGTTCAGTGTCACCCTGTCTCTCTTTCATTTCCATCAGCAGGATATAAGGATACAAACGCGACGGCACCATATTGTGCGAATGAATATAATTGCGTTCGGCTTGCCCGTAGTCTCCAAGAGCCTCGAAGTTCTTGCCGATGATGTTGTAGAACATAGGATCCGATGACATTAAGACCCCCTCCCTTAGGATCACGTTGCTTTCAACATAACGACCTTCCTTGTGTAGTGCATAGCCGTAGTCGTAAAGATAGCGAAACTTCATTCGGAGATGCGGGTATAGTTCCGCCAGCCTGTCCGCCATACCATCGAAAATCTCATAGTTAGCGAGCCTCCGCTCATCAAGCCATTTACTCTCCGCTTCTTTTCTACGTTTGTTTTCCGGCAACCATATCATCAGCAATCCAACCGATAAGCAGACGAGCGCCGGAACCAAAATCCACTTCCCAATTTTCCCGACCTTTACACTCGCACCTATCGCCGCTCCTAAAAAGACAGCTAAAAGCGATCGTAACTGCCATACGTCCAAAGGATATGAAGCCATCGCGAATGTTCCCCAAGCAACGAGTCCAAAGGCCAATGATGATTTTGCACGAAACAACGCCAATGCTCCGAGCACTATCACAGCCGCCGACAACAACAAGCCAAGAATCCCGAACTCCATTCCCATACGAAGATATTCATTGAACGCATATTCCGGGCAGCCGGCGATCCTTACCCTCTCTTGACTGCGTTCCTCCGCCTCAAAATATTCCGCCTGAGCATCGCCGTATGCCCCGAGTGCATTTCCATATCCGTGGCCTGTCAATGGTTTGTCGGCAATGGCACGCAATTCCATCTCCCAAATGTGGAAACGGCCAAGCGCCGAGTCTTTCTTGAGGCTGAACGCTCCCACACCGATAACAAAAATCACAGCCGTAACAGACAGAACCATCCATTTATGCGATTTCAAATATGACTTTGACCCCATATCGGTCAAAGCGAAAACTACCCCCGAAACGACCAACGCAACGAAACCAGCCCTGCTCATTGATGCCGGCAAAACCACAACGCCCAAGCATCCAGAAACAACTGATAACCAAAACAATGCCCTATCATACACATTTCTCGAATCACGCCATTTCCACGCCGCGGCTAAAACCACGGCTATGCAGACCGCGAGGAATCCGCCATAGGGACCGGAGTTGGCGAAGCTGCCAGTCATAGGACACATAGTGTTGCGAGAAATCGCAAGTCCAAGCAACTGCATAATCCCAAACACCGACTCGTAGGCAAGCCATAGAGACAGCACAAAGACGACTAGACGCTCAGCCACCTCTCGCCGACAGACAAACAAGGCCAATGAAACTATAAACAACATAGTTAGATACGGAAGTCAGGCATATCATATCTCAGAATTTTCTCCGAATCACTCTCCACAACAAAAATCACATTGTTTTCTATGTCAATGTCAAATAACAGAGCATTGACAGGCAACTTAATCTCAGCCAAAGGCTCACCTGTCCAACTGAACAAATGGATGGAGGGAGGGGAGCAGAGCCCTTGCTCAAAATCGTCCATTTTCGCTCCCACATAAAGGGCGGCAAAAAAGTCTTTGTACGGATGTACGTCATAATAGGCCCTTGGAGTTAGATCAAGGCCTTGTCTTTCAACATCGCGGATATTTTGAAGTTTTCCTCCAAGAGCCAACGTCTTCGCGAACCCTTTCCTTGAAGCATCTAATGAATATAGTTGAATGACATTAAAATAGGAACTTACTTCTGCCACTGTTTTGCTTTTATCGTCTATGACGAAAGAGGACGAAAGAAGGTTCTGTTCTGAAGATGAGATCTCATTCAGAAAATCCATCGAAGCCATATGATACTCTCTTCCCAAAGAATCCACCAAAATCCTTTCAAATCCACTGCCATCAGCCTTGGATCGACGACACAGAAAACGGTTTGGAGAAACGTAGAAATAACGGGAGCCAGACCTTGTTGAAAGAGAACGCGACAAGTATCTATAGGCATTTGAAAGGGAATCCTGCGAAACATCAAGCTCAATAAATGACCCTGCATAGTCATACACTCCGGCCTCACATCTGCCATCTTTTTCATAAAAACTCATCCAAGAGATATAGGGGCGATAAAGCACTTCTCCAGGACCGGAGCCAATCATCAAGAAGGTGTTTGTCACTTGGGTTTCTTTTCCTAAAGTCACGGTAGACAAACACCCCTTGGGGTCGGCACAAGACACTAAAAGATAGTCCCCGAAACTCTTGATCCCGTGAATTCCTATTAGATCCACATCCAATGTATCAGCCTTTCCTAACGCATACTTATTTGGAAAGTTCTGCACAAAACTTACATCATCGAATGCAAAATAGTCCTTATGTTCACACGATGTCAGAATTAACACCAATGTGGTAAGTATAAATAAAATCTTTCTCATGGCTTGCAGAAATTCATTCCTCCTCTATATGTCCCTGGGAGTTCCGTACAAGTTCCACAATAAAGCACAACATCTGAAATATCATCACGAATGCTTTTCCAACATTTTACATACTCTCCGTGTTCCGCTTCTGACAAGGCCTCAACATTAGCGATAAAAATCACATCAATGGATGTGTTCGTATTTTTATACATTTACGTTTATCTTTTTTAATACATTTTCAAATACTTTAGACAATTTTTTCCCGTGAAGCGGATTACCGATAAAGACCGGATGGGCATCCTTTCCTATTAAGAAACTATGAAATCTCCGGTCAGATGGGAAATCCTTATTGATCCTATAAAAATCTCCGTACAAATCGACATATATCGGAAACGGAAATTTCAATTCTCTAATCTGCTCTTGGACATCCAATACATCATCTTCTGAC
>CAVKML010000065.1:0-6079 GCA_963657715.1 uncultured bacterium
GTATCAAGCGTTGTGAATTGCTTTCGTTTTTTGTACATTTGAGATGATTTACAGCATTTCATTCACATAATCAAGAGTATCAAGCGTTGTGAATTGCTTTCGTTTTTTGTACATTTGAGATGATTTACAGCATTTCATTCACATAATCAAGAGTATCAAGCGTTGTGAATTGCTTTCGTTTTTTGTACATTTGAGATGATTTACAGCGGGAAGATAATTGTTTACCCAACGTATTAGTTGTGAATTGCTTTCGTTTTTTGTACATTTGAGATGATTTACAGCCAATTTCGGAAATGCCTAATGAGGTGTTAGTTGTGAATTGCTTTCGTTTTTTGTACATTTGAGATGATTTACAGCTCAATCTCTGCAAAATGTTATTGGTCAGAGGGTTGTGAACTGTGATAGAAAGCGGAAATCCTAGTTTGAAAAGGCTGGGATTTCTTTGTTTATCAAGGATTTGGAGATTCTGTCAGAAGAGTTCCAACTGCTGTTCTACTTGAGGGAGAGGGGAGGAATCCTTTCCGATGAACAACTCCATACTGCCGAACTGTTTATCGGTAATGTAAAGGATACCTATATTCCCTTTGGGTGGCAGAATGCGCTTTACCCGAAGGATATACAC
This sequence comes from uncultured bacterium, assembly GCA_963657715.1. Taxonomy (GTDB): domain Bacteria; phylum Bacteroidota; class Bacteroidia; order Bacteroidales; family UBA932; genus Cryptobacteroides. The sequence goes on from CAVKML010000065.1 coordinate 623, forward strand.
GTCTGCGCTCTCTTTCGATGGACAATGTCTTAGGTAGATTGAAAACTGGAACATCGTGAAACCATATTCAATGAGGCTCTTCCTGAAAGCCGCGGCGGCCTTCATGTCTTTCTTTGTCGCAACCGGCAAATCAAACAAGACGAGAACCCACATAGACCGGTATTTACTGTATCTGGTTTCTACATTGAAGGAAAAGCTATCTTCCGGCATACTCCACTAAAGCATTTGTACAATGAGGCGGTTGTTGTGGACACGGCAACCATCAGCGGACTCTTATGCCCGTCAATATCCACATCTAGGACAGGAATGGTCAAGAGTCGTGCTTTTATGTTCTTGCTCAACTCCTTATCGTCTGGATATTCGTCCATTGTCCGAAGAACCAACCTGTCCACAAATGGCCTGTATGGTTCCATGATGTCATCGGCGAGGCAATAGTCATTATACTTGTTGTGATGATGGATTCCAAGCAATGGAAGCATTCCGCTGGCTACGAGCGCTCTGGCGACAATCGCACGGAGAATGGCATAACCATAGTTCAGAAGATTGTTCGGATATTCTCCGAACTGATCACGGACGAAGCGCGTCTCAAACACATTTTTCCAGTAATATGCCGCGGCACGCCCCTCAAGATTCTCTGAATCGCCGCTTTTGACAGAACCAGCCCAAGCGAGCATATTCTTTGCCTCCTCTCCTGAGACATATTTCAAGACGGCCGCTTGATTGCGAATCTTGCACTCAACGGTCTGCTGCCATAATTGCTTTTTGAGCGGCAGGGACGCATCCAGCTGGTTCCTGAAACGTTCATTTTGGGAGGAATGTCCTTGAAGTGTCAGCATCAAGCCTGTCGGCATGTGCTTTGAGTCGCAAGTGACCAAAGCAATATTTTCTTCCAGTAGGGCTGACATTAGACCCGAAGTAAATGTCACCTGCTGATTATCAATGACTATGACACCTATATCCTCAACGGAGACAGTGCGGACCTGCTCAGCATGCTCATCCTGATCATTCGCCACAAGACGGATAACCAACTGTTTCATCCTGTAAGACAGATACGCCGGATTGCCGAAATATAGTGTTCTTTTAATCATATTCGCCGACAGAGACTATTTCACCAATATGGTTGATGCGGACTTTAACAATGCTCGATAATTTATTCAGTGATTTTACACGCTTCCAAGTAATGTCTTTTAATCGTAAATCATCGCCTAAAATAGTTTCTAAATGATGTCTAAAACGATAATCATGACTCGTTATAATTTGCACCCTGAACAAATTACGACTGATCGCCGGATAATTCCGAGGATCCATCAAATCAATCTTCTTAGGATCAAACCCCGTCTTCTCATTAGGGAACACAAACATCTCATTGCTCTTCATCGTGAACAGGAACCGCCATCCTTTCTCGGAATTGAAAGTCTTGTCAACAACCGGAAGACCGGCGGTTTTCCTCTGAACCGCTTCGTAGAATGACACAATGTGTTCTTGAATATTCCCATCCGCATCCTCGAATATGGCCGCGTGATGGTTATTCCTGAAATTCACGAAATCTGACGGAATAGGATTCCCCTTGCTGTCAAGAATCTCACGCCCCAAATTGTCCCTCTTGATTCTGATAGGATCAAGGTCAAATCTTTCAGCGATAGTCACGCTTTTAAGCAAGATCCCTTTCTCCTTGTCAAACCAAATCGGGTTCTCGTCCAGATTGACAAACGCCTTCTTAGGATCGTTGCCGAACTCCGCCAACCTCGCCTTTAATATTTTCTGGATCCTACCGTCCATCACTTTATCGACGCTCAGGTTCGGATCAATAGGTTTTCTGATGGAATAAACATTCTCGAAACGGACGCATTTGACCTTCTCGGGAACCTTTCTCGAATGATTGTCATCCAGCCATATGGGATTCTTGTCCAAGGAATTGGAACCAGTGAAGGCCTTCTTGGGGTCGCCATTGAAATGTGCGAGTCTCAATGCCAATGCGCCCTTGACCTCACTTGAGGCCACCGTGGCGATCATATCCTCGTCCATCTTTGCGTTGACCTTCACATAATACGTCTCATAGCGTTTCCTTTGGCCGTAAACTTGTTCCTTGTGCATGAGACCACGTGGTGTCAGACATTTTGTGACTTTGACTCCCTCCTTTGTCCTGATCCGGTTATAGTTCTCGGTCATCACTTTGTTCTTGGCCTTGATCGACACAAGAATGTTTTCAAGCTGCTCACGAACAGCCCGCCTCATCTGGTCGAGAGGCATCGGCGGAACCATCAATCTCTTCGAACCGGAAAGGTAAGTCTCTTTCATCATAATCCCGTAGATGGAGGAAGACTTGTCACTCTTGGCGTTAAGGTTGTTCAAGTACTGAATATGCGAGAGTTTGGTGAACGCTATGGTGATCGCGTCCATCGCGTGATGCCTATGGTCGTTTCTCTTTGTCCAATCCTTTATCTTACGGATATCCTTGCCGTCGGACGATGTGATCGTCTCGACAAGCCCGGCGGCTTCGAACTTCGGCATATTTAATTCTTTCATCACGTTCACAAGCCCCCATTCCTCTCGCAATCTGTCGGTGATCGCACCAGAGGTGGACACTACCGTGCGTACATATTCAAGAAGTATCTCACGAGCTTTCTTGGCGATGTATTGAGTGTCCCTCAAATCACGTTCAACAAAACCTTCCGGAATATTTGAGGCGTCGCGAAGCAGATTGTCACGCTTTGTTCTGGAGACACCGCCGGATTCGTAGAGTTTCTGAACGCGCAGCCTGTAATCTTCTAGACCAGCCTCTCCATACTTGTTCTTCACGTAATCGTAGGCGGTCTCCTTTCCTTTTTCAAGATTTATATTCCTGTATTCCAGGGTCTTATTGGATAAAGAGTCGTTGAACAGCACAGCCTGTGGTATGATATGCTCAATATCGATTTCCCTGCTGAACAACTTTTCCTCCGGAACATACTGGTTGGAATACAATGTTTTATAGCCATTGTTTTTCAACTCCTCGTACAGCTTATATTTAAGGATATCGTTCTTGCTGACGTACGTAAGATGGAACTTTTCCTCCAGAATCTTCTTGATCCTGTCATTCTCTTTGTTGTTCGAAGCGATGGATTCTGTCGCTTTCGCCCTTTCTTCCTGAGAGGATTTGAGTTCGCGCGCCAACTCAATGTGGATCTCGTCCGGTTTGCCATACCTGTCGCCGACAGCATTGATCACGTTGACCATCTGGTTGAGAATCTTTTCCACAACCGGATTGCGAAGCGAGTTCTTCGGTATCTCATCAAGTTTGTCCTTAAGAATCTTGTTGTCTATCTGCTCTTTGGTCAATGATTGCTTGGAATGATTGTAACCGGCACAGAGGCAGGCTACGCTATATTCATTGCCGTCCATCATATATGGAAGAATATTCCGCATCGCCTTGTTGCTCAAGGATGCGTAATCCTGTTTGAAGGATATCGTCGCTACCATTTTGGCAAGGTCTTCCGGCATCGCGCAGAGTTCTCCGATTTTCTTGACAAGACTCTCATTACCTGTTAGAGAATTGTCTCCTTCGTATGAATATAGCAGATGCCAGAGTTTGAAAAGCGGCTGTCTCTCATATTCTTCCTTTGGCAGCAGAGGATCATATTCAAGGATCTCAATATTGAAATGATTCCTGATGAATCCGGTCTTGAGCGTATGCATCAGCTCCTCTTGACGCATCTTGGAGTAGTCATAATCCATTCCTTCTTTCAAGGAAAGCACTTCCATAAACTTTGAATATATCTTAGTCAGAGTCTCGTTCCCTTCCAAGGTTTTGAAGTTCATCTCCAACTCCTTAGGCTTCCTGAACAGAAGTTTCAGAATGTCATTTGACGACATTTTGTCTTTGACTCGAAGTGTTTCCGCGAGTCTTTCCTTTTCCTCTTGCTCCAGTGGACGCTGTTCGCCTGTTGCCTTGTTAGTGACTATGACGTTGTTGATTTTCTGCCACATCCTGAACTCCTGAAACAGCGGTGATGACACTGGGGCGACTTTGCACCCTCGGATTTTCTGGATCGTCTTTCCATTGACGACAACATCAACTTTACGGCTCTCCAACTCGCAGTAACCTATCAAGCCTTTTTGTGATTTGAGCCTTCTTTGGAAGAATATCACAACATCCCTGATCTCCTTCTTAAGATCCGCCGTCATCTCAGGATGGAAGGACGCTTGCTTTTCCCAAATGACCTCGAACTCGTCAAGGTAATCCTGCCGGTAGAACACTTTGTTCTTTGTGCTGAAATGTGGATTTTTCTGAATATTGGCATATAGGAACTGTCCGACCGTCTGTTTGTTGAAGTACAGTTCCTTGCTTCGGTCGCTTATATTTCCAAGATAACCGCTTGATGACCCGAGATTTCCGGCTATTTCACAAAGAACGTATGCCACTTGGTCAATGGGAAGTTGTCTCTCGACCGCCGCCGCGCGCCATTCGTAGGCTTTGACCTTCTTGTCTTTGCCTTTGTTGTCAGCTGTCGTGATTTTGTACTTGGCAAAGAATAGTTTAGACAACGATGATTTGGTTTTCCCTTCGGCTTGTTTTCTGAACTCTTCTGTCAGGTATTCCGGATAGTGCGGCGATTGTGTCTCCCAGACTTTATTGAATTCCGCCAGCAGATCCGAGGCATAGAATTCCGGCAGGGCGTTGTTCCCTTTTCTGACAAGCTCGTAACAATACTGTCCTGGAGTCTTGTCCTCTTCATAGAGCTTCTTGGCGACAGTCATTCCGTCAACAAGGTGACCGTCCTCATCAGCGTTTAGTTTCCTGTTGCTCTTGTAGCCACGCTTCTTATTGAGCATCAGCAGGACACGAGACAATTCCGAGAGAGAAACGCAGTCCGTGCAAGCCTTTGAGCGTAGCTTATATGTCTCAAAAGTTGATTTGTTGCCATGTTCCGCCAATATGGTTGAGTCGTCAATCCAACCGAGTTCCTTGAGAATGGAGATCAACTCCTTCCTTCTCAGCTTGTACCGCTGAAGGTTCCGGCGCATTGAGCGTTTCAGCCGCCTGTCCGTGTTAGTGGTGACGGCCTTTCCTTTTTCGAAAGCATCCTTCTCATCGGTTGTCAAAGGATTGACTCTGACTCCTGCTTTGATGATGGATGACTTTTCTTCGCTGGTTTCTGCCTGGTTGACAACTGCCCATCCTATGCTTGTGGTTCCTAAATCAAGTCCTAATACTTTTTTCATTCTGTTTTGTGTGGTTATCTTTTGGCTAAGTTACACTTAATTCTTTAAGAGACAAATATTTCCCATAAATATTTGCACAAAAGATATAATTGTTTAACTTTGCAGTTACAATAACGAAGCAATTCACAATAAGGATTATTCCGTTGTGCAAACATTTAGAGCGGGTCTTAGGACTCGCTTTTTTTATGTAAAAGAATCCCCGGTGTTGCGTTGGCGCGGCATCCGGGGTTGGAAATAATATAAATATGTAAAAAG
>CAVKML010000066.1:0-2819 GCA_963657715.1 uncultured bacterium
TCCCCGACCTGGAGGCGCTCTACAGGAACGGGGAGTACCGCAACCTCTGCTGCGTCCTCAACGGCACCGCCGTCGGAGGGGGCTACTACGGACACTACGGCTATTATGGCCACTACGGGTACGGCTACCACGCCGACTCTTACTACGGGGACAAGGAGTAGGACACTCAGACTACCTCCGGAGCCACAAGGTATCCGAAGACAAGATAAGCAACTAAGATTAAAATAAACAACACAATATCATCATGTCAGTTTTCACAGACAAAACCCTCCTCATAACAGGAGGCACCGGAAGTTTCGGTAACGCCGTGCTCCGCAGATTCCTCGACTCGGACATCAAGGAAATCAGAATATTCAGCCGCGACGAAAAAAAGCAAGATGACATGCGTCATGCGCTCCAGAATCCGAAAGTCAAATTCTTTATCGGCAATGTCCGCGACAAGTCTTCCGTTGACATCGCCATGCGAGGAGTTGACTATGTGTTCTCCGCCGCAGCCCTGAAACAGGTTCCTTCCTGCGAGTTCTTCCCGATGGAAGCGACAAGGACTAATGTAGAAGGCACAAACAACGTCCTTCTCTCAGCCATCGAACACGAAGTCAAAAATGTAGTCGTACTCTCTACCGACAAAGCCGCCTATCCTATCAACGCAATGGGAATCAGCAAGGCACTTATGGAGAAAGTGGCGATCGCCAAAGGGCGAGAGCTGGGAGAAGGAGCCAAGACCACAATCTGTTGCACACGCTACGGCAATGTGATGGCATCCAGAGGCTCCGTCATTCCGCTTTGGGTGGAACAGATGATGGAAGGCAAACCTATCACGATCACAGATCCCAACATGACCCGCTTCATGATGACACTTGACGATGCCGTTGATCTTGTTGTCTATGCCTTCACGCACGCACATAATGGAGACCTGTTCGTCCAGAAAGCGCCGGCCGCGACCCTCATGACACTCGCCACGGCACTTAAGGAAATATATTCAAAAGTCAAACCTGAATACGGTGAGACGGAGGTCAAGGTCATCGGCACCCGTCATGGCGAGAAGCTTTATGAGACCTTGGTCACAAGAGAGGAAATGGCCAGAGCCATTGACATGGGCAACTATTTCCGCATCCCTTGTGACACACGCGACCTCAACTACGATAAATTCTTCACCGAGGGCAACACCGACATGACCAAGATCGAGGACTACCACTCCCACAACACCCGCAGGCTCGACATCGACGGCATGAAAGAGCAGTTGATGCGCCTACGCTTCATTCAGGAGGATCTCGGACTTATCCCTCATGCCAAGGCCCGCGACATCAGGTCCGAATAAGCATCCTCCACTCCCCTACCAATCAAAATCATCTCTTATGAATATACTTGTGACCGGAGCCAAAGGCTTTGTCGGCCGGAACCTCTGCGCGCAGCTCAACAACATAAAGGACGGCAAGGCAAGATTCTACGGCGATGTCAGGATTGACAATGTTTATGAATATGACATTGACTCCACCTCAGAGGAGCTGGACGAGTACTGCCGCAAGGCAGACTTCGTTTTCAACCTAGCAGGCGTCAACCGTCCCAAGGACCAGGCTGAGTTCATGGCCGGCAACTTCGGGTTCGCGTCCACTCTGCTGGACACGCTGAAAAAGCACGGAAACACCTGCCCGGTAATGCTTTCCAGCTCAATCCAAGCGACATTGTCCGGACGTTTCGGGGACAGTGAATATGGCCGCAGCAAAAAAGCCGGAGAGGAACTCTTTTTCCAATATGCCGAAGAAACAGGAGCCAAAGTCCTTGTTTACCGTTTCCCGAATCTCTTCGGAAAATGGTGCCGTCCAAACTACAACAGCGCGGTAGCGACTTTCTGCAACAACATCGCCAATGACCTGCCAATTCAAGTCAATGATCCGAATGTCGAATTGGAACTCCTCTACATCGATGATCTTGTGGACGAGATGATTTCCGCATTGAGAAACGAGGAGCGTCACTGCGAATTCAACGGTGTGGACACAGTCTTCACAGACAGCGGACGTTACTGCGGAGCACCTGTGACACATAAAGTCACGCTCGGAGAGATTGTCCGCCTCCTGAATGAATTCCATGAGCAGCCAAAAACTCTTGTCATGCCGGAAATTCCGGACGGCTCGTTCGCGAAGAAATTGTATTCGACCTATTTGAGCTATCTGCCGGAAGAGAAAGTAGCATATTCATTAAAGATGAATGTGGACGACCGCGGCAGTTTTACAGAACTTCTCAGAACGGCAAAATGCGGCCAGTTCAGTGTGAACATTTCCAAGCCGGGAATAACCAAAGGCCAACATTGGCACAACACCAAATGGGAATTCTTCATTGTGGTTTCCGGTCACGGCCTTGTTCAGGAAAGGCAGGAAGGGCTTGATGCTGACGGCAAGCCGTACCCTGTTATCGAATTCGAGGTCAGCGGTGACAACATACAGGCAGTCCATGCCTTGCCGGGCTACACCCACAACATCATCAACCTCTCCTCTACCGAAAATCTCGTGACCCTCATCTGGGCCAACGAACTGTTTGACCCGAACCGCCCGGACACCTACTTCGACCCTGTAGAGAAGAAATAGGCTTGGTTGTTAGGTCAACACCTATGGTCCCTGAGCCTGTCGAAGGGACACCAACAATTGAAAACATGCAAACAGAACAGAAAACGCCGAGATTTGACTACTCGGACATACATTTCAAGGACAACGGCAAGCTGAAACTGATAATAGTGGTGGGTACCCGCCCGGAGATAATCCGCCTCGCTGCCGTCATCGCCAAGTGCCGTGAATATTTCGACGTGATCCTGGCCCACACCGGCC
>CAVKML010000066.1:2829-5865 GCA_963657715.1 uncultured bacterium
GGCCAGAACTACGACTACAACCTCAACGGCATATTCTTCAAGGACTTGAAACTCAAGGAGCCGGAGGTCTACATGGATGCTGTCGGGGACGACCTCGGGGCCACCTGCGGGAACATCATCAATTGCTCGTACAAGCTCTTCGCACAGACGAAGCCGGACGCTGTGCTGGTGCTGGGGGACACAAACTCCTGCCTGAGCGTGATCGGAGCCAAGAGGCTGCATATTCCCATCTTCCACATGGAGGCGGGAAACCGCTGCAAGGATGAGTGCTTGCCGGAAGAGACGAACCGCCGCATCGTGGACATCATCTCCGACGTGAATCTGGCATATTCAGAGCATGCGAGAAGGTACCTTGCCGAGTGCGGGCTGCCGAAGGAACGCACCTACGTGACCGGCTCGCCGATGGCGGAGGTACTGCATCAGAACCTCGCAGAGATCGAGGCCTCGGATATTCATAAAAGATTGGGATTGGAGAAAGGGAAGTATATTCTTTTGTCGGCACACCGAGAGGAGAACATCGACACCGAGAAGAATTTCCGCTCACTTTTCAACGCGGTAAACGCGATGGCAGCCAAGTATGACATGCCGATTTTATATTCATGCCACCCGAGGTCCCGCAAGCGCCTTGAGCAGAGCGGCTTCAGGCTCGATCCCCGCGTCATCCAGCACGAACCGCTCGGATTCCACGACTACAACTGTCTCCAGATGAACGCCTTCGCCGTGGTCAGCGACAGCGGCACTTTGCCCGAGGAAAGCAGCTTCTTCACGAGCGTCGGCCACCCGTTCCCGGCCATCTGCATCCGCACCAGCACCGAGCGTCCCGAAGCCCTTGACAAGGCCTGCTTCACCCTCGCCGGCATCGACGAGGGAAGTCTCCTGCAGGCCGTGGACACCGCCGTCGAGATGAACCGCCGCGGCGACTACGGCCTCCCCGTCCCCGCCTACACCGACGAGAACGTCTCCACCAAAGTCGTCAAGATCATCCAGTCCTACACCGGCATCGTCAACAGGATGGTCTGGAGGAAGTAAGGCCGCATAAAAGCTCATGCGAAGTCACGCCATGCGCGGAGCAAGATCATAATGCGTGAAGGTAACTTGACGGATTCGATTATTTGTTTTAATTTTACGCAAGTATTCAAAAGGCAACGGCCATGACAAGGAAACTATACCCTATCGGGATACAGACTTTTGAGGAGATTCGTAGGCTCGAAAACCTCTACATCGACAAGACAATGTACGTCTATCGCATGACGCACACAGATGGAAAGTATTTCTTTCTGAGTCGCCCTCGCCGTTTCGGAAAGTCGTTGCTGGTATCAACTTTCCAGAGTTACTTCGAGGGAAGGAAAGACCTCTTCAAGGGGCTTGCAATCGAAAAGTTGGAGAAAGATTGGGAGGCGTATCCTGTGTTGCACTTCAGCCTTGCCGGAGGCAAGCACATGGAGAAGGATCAACTGGAACGCTATCTGCTTTTTATCCTGGATGACAATGAAAAGCGTTTCGGGGTTAAAAGTGATTCTCCCGATCCGAACGTCCGGCTCATCAATCTGATAAAGACGGTGCATCAGAAGACCGGCAAGCAGGTGGTCGTGCTCATCGACGAGTATGACGCACCTTTGCTGGATGTGGCTCATGAAAGGGAACGCCTTGATGCGTTGCGGAATACTATGCGCAACTTCTATTCCCCCCTGAAGGATTGCGAGCCGATGCTCCGTTTCGTTTTCCTGACGGGCATCACCAAGTTCTCGCAGCTTAGCATCTTCAGCGAGCTGAACAATATCAAGAACGTCAGCATGGACGAGCCTTATGCCGGTATCTGCGGAATCACCGAGGAGGAGATGCTCTCCCAGATGAGCGGCGACATAGACGAACTCGCCCGCAGGCTGAAACTGGGCAGAGAGGAAACCATAGCGGAGTTGAAGAGCCATTATGACGGCTATCATTTCTGCTGGCCTTCGCCAGACGTGTTCAATCCATTCAGTCTGCTCAATTGTTTCGCCGACGGAAGGATGGACTCCTACTGGTTCGGTTCGGGCACGCCGACCTACCTCATCCACAAGATGAGAGAATTCGGTGTGAAGCCGTCACAACTGGGTAAGGTAAGGGCGAAGAAGGCCACTTTCGATGTGGCGACGGAGAGAATGACCTCGTTGGTCCCGTTGCTTTACCAAAGCGGCTATCTCACCATCAAGGACTATGACGAAAGGCTTGATGTCTACACGCTCGACATCCCGAACAAGGAGATCAGGGTTGGTTTGTTTGATAGCCTGCTGCCGGGATATCTGGATTCTGAGGTTGACACAGGAAGGGTCGTGATAGCTGACATTTCCGCCTGTCTGAATGACAGGGATGCGGATGGGGCCATGCGGCTTTTGAGTGACTTCCTTGAGACCGTCCCCTATTGCGACAACACCCACTTCGAAGGGCATTACCAGCAGATGCTCTACATTATCTTCGCCTTGCTGACAGACTACAACATCCAGGTGGAGCAGCGCACGTCCAAAGGCCGGATTGACATTACATTGGAAACCTCTGACACAGTCTATGTTATAGAGCTGAAGTTCGGTGGAAGCGCTGAGGAGGCACTGAAGCAGATTGATGCGAAACGCTATTCCGATGCCTTTAAAATGAAGGGAAAGGAAATCGTGAAGTTAGGCATGAACTTTTCCCTGAAGGATAGTGTGAACACCCTGGACTGGAAAATTGAATATGGCATTTAAGAGGCATGACGGTTCCTCTGTGACTTCTTTGAGGACGTGATGACGGGTCGGACTGATGGTATATGCCCGACTTTGAACCGAATCTAAAAATTGACCACTAACAGGAAGTAAGGCCGCATTCCGGTAAGCCCCTTCGATGCACTCAATGGGTGCATACATCGATAAAAACATGCACTCAATGAGTTTTCAAAATGAGTGAGTATTCGATCTCAAAATCAAATAATTTGAGAAAGGCTTTCCAATCATTGGCGAGATTCAATTGTACGCGTCCACTTTTCCGCATTGTCATTTGGGATTGACTGAATATCTTTGGTGC
>CAVKML010000067.1:0-4923 GCA_963657715.1 uncultured bacterium
GCCCAGGCTTTGGCGTAGCCCGCGCTTGCTCCGACTTTCAGCCACTTGGTTAGATAGACATTGAAATCAGCGGTGTAGAAGGCGGAACATCCAGGATCTCCGGTGTAGGTCTCGTAGAAATCACTAAGTTCATTTCCGCTGTGGTACCAATAGCGAGTAGGGAATTCATCGCTGTCGTAAGCCATCTGCATCACGCCGACCATCAGGTTGGCTTCGTACCTGAATCCTTTGACATCTCCTGAGGATGTCTGCGCTCCTGAATGGAACGCCGTGCCAAGAAAGATGGCTCCGGCGGCGCAAAGCGCTTTCAAAACAGTTTTCATAATATTTTGGTTTAAATGGTTTTCTTTGGTTTCGGTCGCTGAACTTTCGGTCGCTGAGCTTGCCGAAGCATCGAAGCGACCGAAAGTGTCACCCTCGCTTCGACAGGCTCAGCGACCGGGTAGTTAGTTGTAATATTCAGGATAATGCGTCAGGTCTTTTGTCGAGCCGTCGCGCAGACGAATGTAAGAGTCAAGCCTGCGCTCGCCTTCATGCAGCACAATGACTCTGCTGCCATTCATTCCTATATTGTTATAGACGGTGGCCGCGCCGCTGTACCGCCCGTAGGCCAGCATGATGCCGTAATAGCCGACCGAGCAGTCATTGTCGTGGTCATGCCCGCAGAAAACAGCCATCACGTCCCCGCACTCAAGCATCTTGCAGAAAAGTCCCGAGTTCAGATGCGGGCAGCAGACCTGTTCGCGATGCGTGCCATAGGACTTGAAATTCAGGCTCTCACGAAATGCGTAGGAATATTCCGGCAAAGGAATATGCATGAACGCTATCGAAGGAAGGGGTTTCTTTCCGTGTTCCGCAGTAATTGCCGTGCTGGCTTTCCCGTACCATTCGATCTGGTCGGAGTGGGCATAGTCGTAGTCATAGCTCTTGACCTCTTTCTTTGAGAACTGTGACGCGCTTCCGGTGTCAAAGCACCAGATCACGGAAGCGGTGGTGTCTGCTGAATTGGATTTGATTTCAATGGAACAATTGCCCTCTCCACGAAGTCCCGGAGTGTCCGATGTCACGCAAAGCCTGCGTGACATCGCCTCCTCTAAAAGAGTCGCGTTCGGCTGGTCGAATTCCTTGTCGTGGTTTCCGAACACGATTCCGTATGGAACCCCGAACTTGTCAAGGGTGTCAAGAAGAATCCGGTAGTTATCCAACGCCGGCTTGGCGTAGATCTGGTCTCCGGTCAGCATGATCAGATCCGGATTTTCACTTGTGACAGCGTTTCTGATGTTTTCCCAGACAAGAGGGGTTGTGGCGTTTGACGGAATCAGGTGAGTGTCCGTGAACTGGAGGACCTTAAACTCATGGTTCTCATTGAATCGCAACACGGGCTTTACCGGCTTCTTGGCTGAAACCGACAGACTTACCGCAACCACCAAAAACACTGACACAAGCTTTCTCATATTCATTTATTGTTTATTTATTTACAGTTGTTCCAATCACTTTGACTGGTCCCAAAAGTCCGGCAGGGAGCAGCGGCTCCTCCGGCTTGAAGAACTCCATTTGGGTGTAGGTAATTTTCTCTGTCACACCCGGCTGGACATCTCCGACGAGGCGGTTGTGCCACATATTGATGACCTTGACCTCGATGGTGTTGTCGCCGTTCCTCACTGCCTTGGTGATGTCAACCTTGAACGGAGCGTTCCAGCACACTCCCAGATTCTTTCCGTTCACGGTCACTTCCGCCAGATCTTTCACATCACCTAAATCCAAAATGATGGAATCCTTGCCTCTTATTTCCTTCTTTTTCAACTTGAAGATGTTCGAATATGTCACCGCTCCGGAGAAGTACTTGATTCCCGGCTCGGAACTTTCAGTCAAGGAAGCGAGTTGGTTGAAAGTGGCGCTTTCCGGCGCTCCGCGTTCCTGCTGGAACTTGACAGACCACGGGGTGTTTATCTCCACGATGGTCTCGGCGCTTGTCTCGGGCAGCTCAACTTTCGCCACATCAGTGTCTTCCGTGAATATGACGAATACGGACTGGTGCTGTGTCAGGCTCATCTTGACGTTTGTCCTTCCTTCCGTGAACTCATAGCTGACAGGCTCGGAGGAAGCATCCTCGGCATGCCAGATGATCGGCTTCCGGCCGTTTGTCCTGAATGAGGCAGTGAGGTCTCTGGAATCTTTGGAAAGATTTGTTACCCAATAGATTTCCCCGCCAGGAATAGACCTGTGGACGAACTTAATGTCCTTGCTGTTTCCGTTTGCTATGCTGAAATCAGGTTTGAGATTCATGGCGGAAAGGACTTTTTCGGCCGGGACTCCGGCTGTGACGTTCTTTCGTCCGGAATTCCAGATGTCGTTAACAAGAGCCTTGAACTCTTCCTCCGTGCCAGTGTTGCTGGCCAGTTTCTGTGGCTTGGCTCCGCAGATCACGACTCCGGCGTCGGCGAATTCCTTGATCTTGCGCAGAATGTCGATTGACATGTGTTTCACATTGGCGTCGAGCATCAGAATTTTGTAATTCATCCCGCTCGGTACTGTCAGAATGCCATTTTCCGCCTTGGCCAGATCACGGATCACGGACGGACTGAAATAGTCGTAGTTGTAGCCGTAAGGGAGAGCGGGAACTTTCTTGAGCATAATTCCCGTCGCGTTGTTGTCCTCGCCGTAGTAGTAGGCGACATCGGCTACGAAACGACCCTGCTGAAGCATGTAGCAACTGCGTGAAAGGTAGTCTGTCCAGACCCTTGCCTGATCAGCCCAAGTCTGATGACGGTCGAACCACTGGCCCCATTTTCCGAGTCCGATTCCAGGAACCTTGTCATCCACCGGTTGGTGAGGCGACGTGTGGATCACGAACCTGTTGAGTCCTGCGGCCATCGCGGCGTCGGCGGTAGGTTTGAGCACGGCAGGGGAGAATACCCAGGCTCCGTCCCTGTAACCGTCGGAAGTGAACGACTCCGCGGCCGCGATGTTCTGTCCGTAGATATGCGCCACGGAGGCGGATTCGCGCACGTCAGCCTCGAAACGAGGGTTGAATATATTACCTTTCTTGTAATCCATCCAGAACGCGGACATCGGAATCTCGGCGTTCCGCTTGCAGTCCATGCCGTCGGAAAGGTTGGCGCGGTAGTTCTCGTGGCTCTCCGTGTAACGCTTCATGCCGTAAGGCTTGAGAATCTCGTTCTGGAGATCGTAGTGATATTCAGCGATCATGTCTCCTATGGCGCGCCTCCAGTCGAAAAGGAAACGCTCTGTCTCCTCAGTGCTGTTCAGGACCATTCCGGTCAGCGCAGGCATCCAGCGGAGAAGGTCATAGCCCTTGCGTGCCTTGAACTCCTCGAACATATTCCCGGTCCAAGTCTGCGCTCCGGCCTCGTAGCTGTCCGTGAGGAGATATTCTATTCCGCCTTTGCCGAGTTTTCCGCCAGAGGCATCGACATAGGTCTGGAGGTAATTGTGGAAATATTCTGTGATCGCCTTCGGGTCGAGCTTGTCAACCTCAAGTCCGGTGGCTTCCGGTGAGGCTGGGTGGTTGGTCTTGCCTGTCAGGCTATAGCCGAAACGGAATATCCTCCAGTTGCCTTCCGGGGCGTTCCAGCTGAGGATTCCGTCCTTTACGAATGGGGTGAGATCAACGACATCCTCCAGTCTGGCCGCATCGGTGCTGTGCGGCGTGTCCTCCATCCAGAGCAGTCGGTAGAAACTGTTGCCGGCCTTGTCTCCGGCTAGTTGGATCCTTGTGACTGTCGAGAGGGCGAACTGGGCTATCCCGAACTCGCAATCCTTCTTGCCGTTGTTGTCTTTCATGCTGAGCCTGAAATATTTGGCGGTGGTGGCTGGAATAGCGTAGGTCCTTTGCGCATTGGCCTGATAGGAAAGGTTCACGCTCTTGAAGTTGACTCCGTCGTTGCTGTACTGGAGTTCCTTTGTGTGGACGTAAGGGTTCGTGTCCTTCCTTAGTTCTGAGACCACCAAGGCCTTGATGGTCTGCGGCTCGGCGAACTCGTACTGGATCCAGCATCGGCCGTTTTTGTCGGCTTTGACATCGAGGTAGTCGCCGACGCTGTCGCCGGTGATTCTTTCAAGCATCTCATCACTTGTGGCTTCGCATCCGCTGGAGGTTATCGTAGGGCGCAATTCCTTGAGGTTGATGTCTTTGTCGCAGAGCTTCACTCCAACCACAGCTATGTCCCTGTAGAACTTTTTCTTGAGAAAAACCTGCGAGACACCGTCGAACGAGCCGGTGAAGTCCATAAACGGCCCGGTGATGTCGAAGCCTTCCGGCAGTTTGACGCTGATTGGTCGGCCTCCCTTGACCTCGATCTGTCTCCAGACAAGTTTCTTCATCGCGTCCTCGTCCTTGACCCACGGTCCACCAGTCTCGCTCCATCCCGGTGAACTGGCGATGGTCATCTCCATGTCGAGGCTGTCGGCGAGGTTGACCGCGTACTTGAAAGCGTCTTTCCATTCAGGAGTCATATAAATGAGTCTCTTGTCCACAATCTGCGGGGTCTCAAGGCCGGCGTCGAAATTGTGGAATCCAACGATTCCGGTCTTCTGCATCCACAGAAGATCCTTCTTGATTCCGTCTTTGGTGATGTTCCCGTTCATCCAGTGCCACCACACCCTTGGACGGGCTGACTTCGGAGGATTCTGGAACTCTTTGTAAAGGTCCTGGCCGGACGCTGGACCGTTTCCGGTCGCTGAGCTTGTCGAAGCTACCATGCTTCCGTTACTATGCGCAAAAGCCGCAACCGACAATGTCAGCGCGGCAAAAGCAGCAGCGATATTCCGTGATTCTTTAATCATAGATGCTGTTGTTATATTTTAATGCATATTTCTATATGGAAATATGCCTAGGCTTCATAGCCCAAACATATTCCTTGATGACGACTAATAACTACTGGGCAAGCAGCTCCTTTACGA
>CAVKML010000068.1:0-4657 GCA_963657715.1 uncultured bacterium
GCACCAAAGATATTCAGTCAATCCCAAATGACAATGCGGAAAAGTGGACGCGTACGATCGTAAGCGTCTCACTGACAGATACTACGCCTCTCAAAGACTTGTTTGTAAAACCTGACTGCAATATTGTCAATGAACTTGATGGTTACAGTGAACCAACTTTGTTTGATTTTTAATTATTATAATTTATGAACTTGTCCACTTTTTAGTGGACAGCAGTGAAGTAGCATCATTCGATATAAACACTGGAGTTTTTGTTGCCTCTTCCAAGATTCTTACTCGTAATATCGGATCTTGAACCAACCTTGTCTTAGCTTTCGGTTTATGTTTGAGTACAATTTTGTTGTCAATCCATACATCATTATAATGTGGGTCAACCATAAGTTCATTTTCTTCCAAAAATCGATCCACCTCTGCACAAACACCGCACGTCCTACGTTCAAAGCCTAGAAAACGTAACAACTCACGTCCTGTTATTGTGTGTTCTACTTCATTGTTATCCACAATGTCTTTAATTTTTTCTTGAATAGTCATAATGTTAAGACACTTCTTATATTCTTTCGTAAACTAATAACCTTGCATTCCTTTCTTATTCAAAAACATTACAAGGATCGATTTATTGGTAGTTAATTTTCGGACTCGTGTCATGATCAAACACATAACCTTTGCTCGACCCATCGTCTGACCAATCTTTGCCCGTTTTGGTATTACTTGTTGATTATTTTTTCACTTTTTATGCCGACGACAGTAGCTGATAGGCAAGATGCTTTCTCCTGCCCGTCACTATGTCCTCTAAGAAGACACTAAAAAATACCTCACCGACACACCAGCGAGCTTCACCGTGTTCACTACGCCAAGATAGGCAGCTACCATTTCCCCTCCGTCATCGATTCTGTGGTGATGGATCGATTTCCGCTATGCCATGAATGGTCTCACGTGACGCTCCACAATGTTGTTGCAGATAGGATTATACTGCGGAAAAGGAACAAACTGTCATTGAAGTGGTCGAAGTAATTCAACGCCTATTTTGTATTAGATTCCTTTGGACTATCCTTTGACAGTCCCTCTGACTGCATATATCGCAAATTCACTCTTACTGCTATTAACTTACACAAAGTCATTCAATCTCAAGAATCAGAGACTCAACAAGCGGTTTAGTCCATTCGGGGAAGTCTTTGGTATATCGCTTCTTCATTACTCCGGATTCTGTCCGGAACAGCAACTGTGGATCACGGTCATCAACGGAATTGTCATAGATGTACGACCTGTCCACGAATCTTATCGCTTTGGACATGTTGATCAAGGACTTATAGTACCTGTCTGTCACTTTAGACATTGGGACCTCGTGGCCTCCATTAAGGTAACGCTGATATATTCGCCGAATATTTATGGCGGGATCGTCGGTACAAACGAAAAAGAGCCTGATGAAGAATCCTGCGTCTTTAGCCTTCTGAAGAAAAGTCAGTTTTTCAGTAGAGGAAAAGACTGTCTCAAAAACAAAGTCAACTTTCTTTTCAAGACAATCATACCTCAATTCGGTGGCTTTTCGCGCCGCTTTCAAAACAGCATCTCCGGAGTTCCAATCTCCGAAATCATTCTGGGCTATATTATCGGGATTGATGTAGATGCAATCCGAAGCCCATTCATTGGAGAGTAACCTGACCGTTGTGGAGGTCTTACCGGATCCATTCGGACCGGCAACTACACACAGCACATGCTTTCTTTCCAGCATATTCCTATTCTTCTGAGCAGATCCTTATCGTCTCATCCATACGGCGTGCAAGCTCAGCCCTGGCCTTTCGGCTGCTGCGCCTGGCATCAGACCCAACCTGGGACATCAAAATCTTTAGGAAAGTGTCGGAAGGTTCCTTATCCGATGCCAAACGGTATGATTTTATTGACGGCATGATCGTTATCGTTTAAATTACCTCTTCAAAGGTAATGTATTTTAAAGATAATTCCAAAGTCTTCACAAAGTCAAGTGGTTACTATAATGTTCAAAAAAACATAACAAGGCTCGATTTATTAGCAGTCAGTTCCGGACTTATGTTATAATCAAGCACATAACCGCCACTCGACCAGCCGCAAGACCCAATCATTGTCAGTTTTGTTATTACTTGTTGATTGTTTCTTCACTTTTCTATGCAGGCGACAGACTCCGATACTCAAGATGCTTCCGTCCGAACGTCACCACATCCTCGAAGAAAGCGCCGAGGGATTCCACACGTTAGACATGAGTGCCATTAATTTTCTTCATTTTCATGGCGAAAGGCTTTGACTTTCATGAGGAATCCATTATATTTGTAATGCAATGTGATTGACGGGTTGAGGAGAAAAATTGCTTTTCGAACTCTATGAAGAGTGGCCGTCCCTATCGGCTGCTCTTCTTGCTTTTACAGCCGGATGTCTAGCTTTCCTACCCTCCATAATTCTCAAGGAATAATCACATTGTAATATGAGAAAAGCAATTGTAGTGAGGCTGGAGATTCGCTTAGACAGCGAAAAGGCCAAGCAAACCAAAGTGGCACCTTATGTGAGGTACCGCAATGGGAAGAAAGAACTTGTCAAAGGATACGCCCGAAAGAATAGGGAACTTTAGGGTGTAGCCTTGACCGGCTTCGGCTGGTGTCTATCGCATCCGTGCTGCCAAGGGGAGGTGTCCTTCTGTTGAGGGCTGCCTCCCTGCGGTTTTAGAGACATTCATTATATGACCTGAAAAGCCGCCGGGGACGCGAGGCGGACAGAAGCGGCATCACCCCTTGCGGTCCAGCGCGGAGTACTTGGAGTGATTGGAGATGTACTCCGGGACGATGCGCTTCATCGCCGCCACAGTCGCCATGTCGTCGTAACGGTGAGACTGGGCGATCAGGGAGTCGATCTCGCGGCTCACCTCGCTCCAGTCGTACTCGCGGACGCTCGCGATGCGGATCTTCTCGTTGAACGACGGCTTCGTCGACTCCTGCTCGTTCAGCACCTCCTCGTACAGCTTCTCGCCGTCTCGCAGGCCCGTGTACTTTATCTCGACGCCGCGCGCGCCGCTCAGCTCGATCATGCGCCTCGCCAGGTCCGCGATGCGCACCGGCTTGCCCATGTCGAACACGAAGATCTCGCCGCCCTCGCCACGCGTGCCGGCCTCAAGGACCAACTCGCACGCCTCCGGGATCAGCATGAAGAAGCGGATTATGTTGGGGTCCGTCACCGTCACGGGGCCGCCGGCCTTGATCTGACGCTCGAAGATGGGGATCACGGAGCCGTTGGAGCCGAGCACGTTGCCGAAGCGGGTCGTGATGAACTGCGTGCGGCCTTCAACCTCGCCGTCGCGCTCCGCCTTGTTGAGGCTCTGGACGTAGATCTCGCAGATGCGCTTGCTGCAGCCCATCACGTTCGTCGGATTGACGGCCTTGTCGGTCGACACCATCACGAAGCGGTCCACTCCGTACTTCACAGACAGGTCCGCTAGCACCTTCGTACCCCACACGTTGTTCTGCACGCTCTCGCAAGGGTTGTCCTCCATCATCGGCACGTGCTTGTACGCCGCAGCGTGGAACACGTACTCGGGGCGGAAGCTCCTGAATATCTCCTCCATCCTGTCCTGCTTGGTGATCGACGTCACCACCGTGGAGCACGGCACGGAAGGATATTCCTTCGCCATCATGAGACGTATGTCGTGCTGGGGCGTCTCCGCAGAGTCGATCAGCATCATTTCCGCAGGGCCGAACGACGCGACCTGACGCACGATCTCGCTGCCGATGCTGCCAGCGGAGCCGGTGATAAGAACACGGCGGCCGCGGAGGGAGACCGCCACGCTGTCAAGGTCGACATGGATCTCGTCCCTCGGGAGGAGGTCGTCTATGCTCACCTCCTTCAGGGCAGGAGCGCCCTCGATAGAGCAGTTATCGGTGTCGACAACGTTGTTCGCGGCAAGGATCTTCGCCCCGGCACCGAGGATATAGTCCTGAAGCGCCGTGTCGTTCCGGAACCGGTCGATGCGGCCAGGGGCAACCAGCACCGCGTCCACGCTACGGTGGCGGATCACCTCAGGTAGGCGGCCGTCCGCCTCGTACACCGGCTCGCCCATAAGGCGCGTGCCGTTCGCGCACAGGGCGGGGTCGTGGCTGATGAAACCGCGGAGACGGAAACGCATCGGCTTCTCGCTGCGGATCGCCTTCGCGAGGCCCACGCCGCCCGACTTTATACCGTAGATCAGGACGTTGCGGGCGCCCTCCGTACGGAAATAGCTGTCATAGAGGCGCTTGATCACGACGCGCATCGCCCACATCAGCCCGGTCGAGATGAACTCCGACGTCACTATCTGGCGGATCTGAACGTGGGCGAACAGCGACGACGGGCACCGGTTCGTCACGAAGTGGGCCAGGACAACCGCCGCCGTGGAGCAGCCCATCGCGTAGGCAACGCGAAGAAGGTCGTTGAACGACGAGTAACGGATGATCCCCGAGTACGTACGGAACACCGCGAAGAACACGAGGTGCAGCGCGATGAACAGGGACAGCAGACGCAACAGCGGCCAGAAGTTCGACTGGAGCGCAGCGCCACGGTTGAAGCACCAGTATATGAACACGCCGGAAAACAGGATTATCGCGCTGTCCAGCAGCAGCACGCACCAATAGGGGAAGGTACGCTTTGAGAAGTACCAGTCCAC
>CAVKML010000069.1:0-4467 GCA_963657715.1 uncultured bacterium
GTATAATAGCAATGTATATTAAAACGAACTATTATGAAAAAGAATCTGAGAAGATTTGTCTGGGGCACTCTGTTCCTGATCGCCACGGCTTGTGGCAAGAACAACACTGAGCCCGATCCGGATCCGACACCTGATCCAGAGCCTGGCGTAGATCCAACACCTGACATTGTAGTCAGGGATCTTAGTGCGGGAGGAACATCCAACAGCTATATTATCCTGCAGGAAGGCGCGTGTTCATTTGATGCCACCGTCAAGGGCAATGGAGCCTCTACGGAAGGCCTTGAAGCTCCGGAAAAGATGTCTCCGTATTCCGCGGCTCTTCTCTGGGAAACCAACAGAGGTATGATCACTGATGTGAAATTAAAAGATGGAACGATCTCTTTCAAAGCGGCAGGTATTAACGGCAATGCGGTGATCGCCGCATATTCCGCTGACAAGAAAATCATCTGGAGTTGGCATATCTGGTTTCCAGAGGAGAAAGTGAAGACTTCCACGACTAAGACTGGTTACGAGGTTATGAATATGAACCTTGGCGCGATTACATCCTCTTTTGGAGAGACTTCGAGTGTGAAACCGTATGGACTACTTTATCAATGGGGGCGTAAGGACCCGTTCCCTGGATCTCCGACTCTTACCGGCAACACGAACACGATCAATGTGCCGGTTTATGGTCCGGACGGGGAGGAGGTCAAGATTTCTAATTCCCCATGGACTTCTACCGGAGCCAACACAATAGAGTATTCTATAGAGCATCCGACAATATGTCTTTCTAATTATGCACATTATGCCACATGCAAGGATTGGCTTAAATCATCAGACAGCAATGACGCTCTATGGGGAAATCCTAAAGGCAACGAGAGGAATCAGGAGAATGAATATCCTAACAAAGGTGCCAAGTCATATTATGACCCATGTCCTGTCGGATACCGCGTTCCTCCGGCTGATGTGTTCAGAACGTTTACCGCTACGGGTGCCTACACACAAAATATGGCGGATTTTGATGTGGCGGACTCAAATGGAGATGGAGTGATTAACGTGAAAGATTACAATTACGGATGGTGCTTCAACATGAAGAATGGAAGCCTGTTTTTTCCTTCGGCCGCTCGCTATGATGGCCAATGGGCAATGCTGATGGGATCCAAGAGTGGCCTATGGGGTTCTTATTGGGGAAATGCTCCTGCCAAATCATATGGAGAAACCACCGGTTTTGGATTCTGTGTTCTGGCTTTCATGAATGAGCCTGCTGAAATATCCGTCTCGGCGACAGCCGCCGCAAGTCGTGCCGATGCCTACTCGGTACGTTGCGTCAAAGAGTAGGAATAGGTAATATAAAGCTTCCGGCCAGTAATGAAAAGACTTAGGAGCGAAGCGACGCAAGGGGTTTGGGGAGAACGCTCCCCAATGCCCCATTGGGGCTGTCACGAAGTGACTGGGGGTAAACTGCTCCACATAAAAATAGAGTGTGAGAAAATCTCACACTCTATTTTTATGTGGAGCATAGGAGGATCGAACTCCTGACCTCAAGATTGCGAACCTTGCGCTCTACCAGCTGAGCTAATACCCCGATTGGACTGCAAATATACAAAAAATCATTTACGAAGCCATCATATTCAAGTAATTTTCATCTAAATATGATGAAAACAATGGCTGAACTCCTTGTCTGAGTTTTCGGAAAAGCCTGTAGATTATCTTGTTGACGCGATATAATCCTTGTACTTTATGAAATCATCCGGCAGCGGCATATCATATACCTTGCTTCTCAGAAACGCTCCGAAATCCTTGATGTCTGAATGCTCCGACTGCTCCTCGACGGTCAGTGTCTCGCCGACTCCCACCCTGATTCTTCTGTGCTTCTTATTGACAAGCTCGTGTGGAAGCTGCAACAGGCGGACTCTCCAGTCTATCAATCCAAGATTGTAGAACCACAATGAATTGTGGTCGAAAAAACGCACCGGGATGATCGGCACTTTAGCTTTTTGAATAAGCCGTAGCACAGCCTCCTGCCATTCCCTGTCCCTGATTTTCATTTCCTTAAGGCTGAGATCCGAGACCGCCCCGGAAGGAAAGAATCCTATAGGCTCCCCATCATGCAGCCTGCCAAGAACCTCACGTACCCCCTGAATGTTCTTGGCTGTGACCCCTTTGTTCAGATTATTCTTTGGATTGACGACTATCAAACTAGGACAGAGTGATTCGACAAGGGCAAGGAATTCCGTTACCATCACCTTGAATCCAGGCCTTATATGTCCGATAAGATCGATGAGAATTACTCCGTCCATCCCGCCGTAGGGATGGTTGCTGACGGTTATGAACGGACCGTCAGGCAGATTCGCAAGCCTTTGCGAGCCACCTAATTGGTAGTTGACTCCAAGTTTGTCAAGAAGCGCTCCGGCGAAATCCGCCCCTTTATATTCCTCAATTGTGTCGTAAAGGTCGGACAGGGTCTTGATTGAAAGAACTTTTCTTAAAAAGCCAGCGGCAGCGTTGCCGAATTTCCCTTTGAAAACCGGTGCGAGCTGTTCAATCTGTTCTACTGGAAGAAGCGGCATTACTTGTCTTCTCTCTTTGGCATCGGATCCATCTTCGCGTAGCCCTTTGCGTCACAGATGATTGTCACAAGGTATATGATCACAAGCAGGGCCAGAATGACAAGGCCGGCCACGTCAAGCGCTCTGAGGTCTATATCCTTGCCGAATATCCTGACCACAGCGCTGAACTCTCTGAGCGGTTTGATGAACACGAACAGTGAGGTCAGGATGATCGCGATCACCCTGAATTCGGTCGGCCCGAGTTTGGCGTAGGTGAGTCTGAACTCGCTCTTCAAGTGAGCGTTCACGCTGACATTCACCGTAAGACAAAGATAGACAACGAAGATCATAAGGGCCAGATCCAAGCGCATCAGGTATGACAATCCGAGACCGACAAACATGAATGCCTCATTGATGCAATCGACCGTGTGGTCAAGATAGTAGCCATAGATAGGCCTTTGAGTTTTCCGGACTCTTGCCAAAGTACCGTCAAGCGAATCTCCGTACCAGTTGACCACAAATCCCAAACAGCTTAGCCATAAGAAATTGATGTTTACTCCGCAGAGGATGTATCCGGCACCGATCATGATCGCTCCGAGTGTGCCGATAGCTGTAAGTGTGTCGGATACGACCCATTTCGGCTGCCTCTCGGCCAGCCAGACAAGGGCCTTCTTCTCGACTCCATTCAAGATGGAGGTCTGTATTCTTTCCGCTTTCTTGTCTGCCATATTAATTATGTGTTAGATGTTTTTGACGTATATTCTTGCCCTCTTGTGGAGGTGGTGTTCGAATTTGCCCCAGAGATTCTGAACGTTGTGATTCTCTTCAAGCTCGCGGGTACTCTCGACGTATTTGATGCCGTTCTTGTGCATTCCCTTGCCGATCTTGGAGATGATCATCGCGTTGACACCTTTATCTTTATATTCCTTGGAAATGGCTATCAGCAAGGCATCAATAGTGTCGTTGTGCCGTAATGCCTTGAGAATATGGATGAAACCGAACGGGAACATATGTCCCTTGGCTTTTTGCAGAGCCTTGGATAGCGAAGGAAGAGTGATTCCGAAGCCGACAACCTTGTCGTTCTGATCTACGATGACGGACACAAAGTCCAGATTCAGATTCGGGAAGAACTGATCCTTGAGATCCTCGCACTGGGCGGGGGAGAGCTCGGAGAATCCGTGCAGGACAGAGTAGCATTCGTTCATCACACGGAATATTCCGTCGGCATATTTGTGAAGCAGCTCATTCTTGTTCTTGTAGTCGCCTTCCTTGAGGTTGTAGCGTTCACCGATCATTTCGGCGAAGTGGATATATCGGTCGATGTTTTCAGGCACCGTGATTTTATACTCCACGAAATCAGTCTCTTTGGCGAAACCTTCGTTCAGGAGCATCGGCTCGTAGTATGGAGCGTTATATTTCCCGTATGCTGTCGGGAGTTGGTCAAAGCCTTCAACCAAGACTCCGGAGATGTCAAACTCAAGGAATCCGACCGGCCCCTCGATGACCTCCATGCCCTTCTCATCGGCGTATTCCTTTACTTTCTCCATAAGGGCGTGAACCACATCCTGTGATTCCACGAAGTCTATCCATCCGAAACGGCAGATTTTCTTGTCAACCTTTTTGTTGTATTTGTAATTTATGATTCCAGCGACCCTGCCGACAATATCCCCTTTCTCATTGTAGGCCATCCAATATTTCCCTTCACAAACCTCAAAGGCCCGGTTTTTGCCCGGTGTGAGGGTGTCCATTTCCATTGATTCGATTTGAGGAACGTAGTATTTGTTGCCTCTGTAAAGTTCGTTAGGAAACTGGACAAAACGCCTCAGATCCTGTCTGCTGATCACTTCCTTGGTTATAATCGCCATTGTTCTTTTACTTAACAG
The DNA here is from genome assembly GCA_963657715.1 of uncultured bacterium. Classification (GTDB taxonomy): domain Bacteria; phylum Bacteroidota; class Bacteroidia; order Bacteroidales; family UBA932; genus Cryptobacteroides. Next base: position 4,412 of record CAVKML010000069.1, read on the forward strand.
TCCGCTAAGGTAGTAAAAAATCGTAAAATATTATATTTTTGAATACACAAAATAGC
>CAVKML010000070.1:0-3916 GCA_963657715.1 uncultured bacterium
GGTTAGGCTTGAGGCCTGAGTGGATGAGAGCGGTGAGGGCTGTCACATCGGCAGGGTTGAAGATGACCACAACGTGTTTAACATCAGGGCAGTACTCCTTGATGTAGTCACCGAACTGAGCGGCGATCTGGCAGTTGCCCTTGAGAAGATCCTCACGGGTCATGCCGTCCTTGCGTGGCGCGCCGCCTGAAGAAATGATGAACTTGGCTCCTGTGAAAGCCTCCTTCGGATCTGTTGTCCAGCTTACGTTCGCTCCAGGGAACGCGCAGTGACACATTTCCTCAGCAACACCGTGAACGGCCGGTTCAATGATGTCATAAAGGCAGATGTTAGGAGTAAGACCGAGCATAAGGGCGGTCTGAGCCATGTTAGAACCAATCGCACCGCCGGCTCCGACGATGAGCAGCTTCTCGTTTGTCAAAAATCCCATGATTGATAAAATTTTATGTTAAAATCCTATAACTGTCAAAAAGCGATACAAAGATAACAATTTCTGTCGTATTTTCTTTCTAATTCAAAAAATCATTATATTTGCAGAGATAAAGAAGATTGACTGATTATATGGAACCTCCCAGTTCTATTCTGACAGACGGTAAATCAAAGGCGGACCCCCGATCGGAGGATCCGCTGTCGTGCGATACATTGTATAATCATTCATTGAACTTCCCGGGCCAGGTCAAGGCAGCGGGCGTATTGTCTTATATGAATATCTGAATTTATGGCACTATATTTAAAAAAGGAATTGGAAGAATCCAGATCCCTGATAGGGGTTTGGCAGATAACCGAGACAGAAGATGAGCTTCGCGAGCTTGCCTCCGTACCGTCGGACGAGATGGAGGAAATCTCATTCATAAGCAATGAGTCACTTCGCAAGCAGAGACTTGCGGTAAGGGCGCTTCTCTGCGAGCTGTTCGGCGAGAAGGTTTATTTGAGCCATCACGACAACGGCAAGCCTTATCTTGAGAACAGTGTGACCAACATCAGCATAACCCACACGGACAAGTACGTCGCTGTCATACTCAATGACAACGAGGACGTGGGAATCGACATTGAGTCCCTGTCCCGCGACTTCTCCGCCGTGGAGCGCAAGGCCCTTTCCGAGGACGAACTGGAGGACCTTGATGATGACAAAAGGAACGAGCAGCTGGCGATCTACTGGTGCGCCAAGGAAGCCATATTCAAAAGGCTTTCCGCCTATAGGGTGAATTTCGCCGAGCAGATTGAGGTCGAGCGCTTCCGTCCGAAAGGGGAGGGGGAGCTTGACGCGACCTTCATCCACAAGGACGGCTACGAGGAAGAGTTTGAGCTGGAATATATCACCTTCGACAACCACGTGCTTGTCTGGGTGGTCGGATAGTATCGTTTAACCATTTAACCTATCAGTATCATGTCAACGACAGTTTTGGTGATAATCGCCCTTCTGGCGATCATATTCATTTACATCTTTCTGACCCAGAGGAATTTTGTCGCTTTGGAGGAAAAGATGAAGAACGCTTTCAGCCAGATCAACGTGCAGATGAAGTCCAGGTGGGACGCAGTGACGAATCTGGTCGAGATGACCAAGCAATACACAAAGTACGAACACGACACGCTTGCGGACGTGATCTCGAAGCGCAACGCCAATGTCTCCAATCCTGGCGAGCTTGCCGAGAGCGAGGCTTCTCTGCGTTCCGTTTTGGGGCGTCTGAACGTCGTCGCCGAACAGTATCCTCAGTTGGGTGCCAACACGGTGTTTGTCAAGACTATGGGTGACATCAAGGACTATGAGGAAAAGGTCCGTCTCAGCAGAATGGTTTACAATGATTGTGTGACCAGAATGAATATGATGGTACGCCAGTGGCCTTCTTCCATGGTCGCCTCGATGCTCCATTTCACTACCCATGATCTTCTGCCTGAGGACCAGTCGGTCGTCAACGCTCCATCGGTCTCGGATATATTCAACAAGTAAGAATATGAGAAGGCTTCAGGCATTAATCCTGGCCGTCATCATTTCGCTCGTCGCTGTTCCGCTTTGTGCCGGCAGCGACGTTGACTCGTTGAGAATCAACGTGGAACTGCGTGACGATGGCGCGGCTGTCGTGACCGAGATCTGGAGGATCAACGTCTCCGATGACATCTCCGAATGGTATCTTGTCGCGGACAACATGGGGCGGATGACCATCGAGGACCTGAGGGTCAGCGATGAGACTGCCAATGAATCTTATGAATATATAAATGAAGGCGAGTGGGACGTGAACCGCAGCCGTGCCCGCAAGGCTGGACGGTGCGGGCTCGTCACCAAATCCGACGGCTATGAGATTTGTTGGGGCGTAGGAAGTTCCGGGTGGCATACCTACACCGTGCGGTACCTGCTTACGGGATTGGTCAAGGGACACGAGGATATGGACGGATTCAACCACATGTTCGTGACACGCGGGCTTGGCTCTTCACCTCAATCCATTGTGCTTACAATCAGAAAGCCGGGATTGACATTCACGTCTGAGAACACCAAGGTCTGGGCGTTCGGATTCCGTGGAGAGATCCACGTGGAGGACGGAGCCGTGGCCGCACGTACAACTGAGCCATTCACCAGTCGCAGTGTCCTGATCGCGATGGTCGGCTTCGAGAAAGGTTTGTTCCATCCGACCTTGACTGAGGACCGGACCTTCGAGGAAGTCCGTGAAAGGGCCATGGAGGGCAGTGACTATTCCGAGGATGACAGCGCTGAAGATTTCTTCGGATGGATCGGCTTGTTTCTGATCGGAGGCGGTGTCATCCTTCTGATCGTTTGTGTGAAGTCCGCGATTGATACAGCAAAAAGAAAGACAGAACTTCTTGGTGGCAAAATGAAGGATGTGGTCTGGTTCAGGGACGCTCCTTTGGGTGGAGACCTCAAACGGTCAAGCAACATCTTGTTGGCTTTTTCCTCTAACGTGATGACTGAGAGGCAGAATCTGATCGCCGCCTACATAACCAGACTTTTTTACCGTGGAGCCTTTGAGGTTGTTCCTCAGCCAGGTAAATCAAAACCGTTGATGAAGATTAGATCTCTGGAAATAGAAGACACGGTTGATCCCCGTTCTGACACTGGATTGGAATCAAGACTATATTCATTCATCAAGGAGGCCGCCGGGAATGACGGCATCCTGCAGAAAAACGAGCTTCAGAACTGGGCTCGCCGCCACGGCGAGGAACTCTACGATTGGGGACTGGATGCCCGTAATTACGTCAATATCTGGACAATGAAACCTGATGAGGCCCGTCAGGTGTTCGGTCTAAAGAAGTACTTGAAGGACTTCACTTTAATTAAAGACAGAGGAGTCGTCGAGGTCAAGCTTTGGAACAACTACTTGATCTTCGCCTCCTTATATGGCATCGCCGATCAGGTGATGAAGGACTTCCGCAAGGTTTGCCCCGAATATTTCGCCCTGTCATCGGCGGCGAGGTTGCTTGATGATAATGTCACGACCTTTATGATCTGGAATATGATCAATATGACTTCCCGCAACTTCAACACGGCCGCCAGCACCTACGAGACTTCCCGTTCCGGCGGTTCCGGTTCATCCTGGAGCGGCGGTGGCGGAATGTCATCCTGGGGCGGTGGCGGCGGCTTCTCCGGCGGCGGCTTCGGTGGCGGTGGCCGATGACGAAACCGGTAATTTCCCCTGATCCGTAATTGAGTTTGTGAAGCTACCTTAGTGGCTTAAAGGTCAGAAAAAACGAAAATTCCTAATTTTGCACGTTACCAAAATTAGGAATTTTATTTTTCTGACCTGTGGAAAAATAAGCCGAAATCTATAAAATATAAATAGGAGAAAAACTGTTCGTTTTCCTCCTATTTATTTGTCGGGGTACAGTGACTCGAACACTGGACCCTCTGGTCCCAAACCAGATGCGCTAGCCAACTGCGCCACACCCCGATGAATATTCCTTCGGG
>CAVKML010000071.1:0-3324 GCA_963657715.1 uncultured bacterium
GCAAAAGTAGCCAGGATCTCTCCCGGCTACAATATGCTTTTCTTCGGAGGCTTACGAGCATGGAGGACAATTCATTATAAATGAATATATTGACAGACCCTCCTCCTATCCATTATGGGCAGGAGGAGGGTCTATTATTCAAGTGGCTACCAATCAGTTAGCCTCCACGAGGGCTACAGCGAATTTTCCAGTTTGGACTTCGCGTAATCAAGTGTCACCGTGAAAATCTTCTTGCGGGATGACGGAGCGTCGTACATCGCATCATCGAAGATCTGCTCACAGATAGAGCGCAGACCACGGGCACCGAGTTTGTTCTTTATCGCCGTGTCAACAATGAGTTCATTCACTCCATCCTCAATCTTGAGTGTCATTCCATCAAGTTCGAACAGTTTTGTGTACTGCTTGAGAATGGCGTTCTTCGGCTCTGTCAGAATCCGAAGCAAAGCCTCCTTGTCAAGAGCGTCAAGATAGGTGATGACAGGCAATCGGCCGATGATCTCCGGGATAAGACCGTAAGCCCTCAGGTCCTGGGCATCGACATATTTCAGAAGGTTCTGCTTGTCAACGACCTGCTTCTGAGCGGCTCCGAAACCGATCACCTGTGTGTTGAGCCTTTGGGCGATGCGTCGCTCAATTCCCTCGAAAGCGCCTCCGCAGATGAACAGGATGTTCTGTGTGTTGACATGGATGAACTCCTGCTCCGGGTGCTTGCGGCCTCCTTTCGGCGGCACATTGATGACATTGCCTTCGAGGAGTTTCAGCATGGCCTGCTGAACACCCTCACCGGACACGTCACGGGTAATGGATGGATTGTCGCTCTTGCGGGCGATCTTGTCGATCTCGTCGATGAACACGATTCCCCTCTCGGCCTTGGCCACATCGAAGTCAGCCTCCTGAAGAAGCCTTGTGAGAATGCTCTCCACATCCTCGCCGACATAACCGGCCTCGGTCAGGACCGTCGCGTCCACAATCGTGAACGGGACATCGAGCAATTTCGCGATTGTCTTGGCCAGCAAAGTCTTTCCGGTTCCCGTCGGACCCACCAGCAGGATATTCGATTTCTCCAGTTCAACACCGTCGTCAGGACGGTCCACAAGGTTGTGGTTGATCCTTTTGTAGTGGTTGTAAACGGCCACGGCGAGCATTTTCTTGGCACGATCCTGTCCGATGACATATTCATCAAGGAATTCCTTGATCTCCACCGGTTTTTTCAAGGCCTCAAGGCGGCCCAAAGGTTTGCCGTCCTTGGAAGCGCCGTTCAATGTGTCCTTGAGATAGTCGTGCGCGAGTTCCACGCAGTCACTGCAGATAAAACCGTCCAAGCCCTGAAGCAGGAAGGGAACCTCACGCTCCGACCTACCGCAGAACATGCAATGCCTTGTTGTTCCTGTGTTCTTTTTCTGAGGCATTACTTGGATTTCTTAGTAAGGATCTCATCCACCATCCCGTACTCAAGAGCCTCCTGGGCTGTCATCCAGAAGTCCCTGTCGGCATCAGCGAAGACCTTGTCATAAGGCTGTCCTGAATGCTCGGAGATGATGTCGTAAAGTTCCTTGCGGGTCTTCTCTATCTCCTTCGCCGCGATCATTATGTCAGCGGCCTGACCTTGGGCGCCTCCGAGCGGCTGATGGATCAGCACTCTGGAATGAGGCAGGCAGGAACGTTTGCCCTTCTCGCCTGCGCAAAGCAGGACCGATCCCATCGAGGCAGCCATTCCTGTACAGATTGTGGCCACATCAGGTTCGACCAGCTGCATCGTGTCATAAATCGCAAGTCCGGAAGTCACCTGACCACCAGGAGTGTTGATGTACAGGGAAATGTCCGCATTGGAATCAGTGGACGCAAGGAAGAGCAGCTGAGCCTGGATGATGTTGGCTACATCATCATCGATCGGGACACCCAGGAATATGATCCTGTCCATCATCAGACGGCTGAACACGTCCATCGAGGCGACATTCAGCTTTCTTTCCTCGATGATGGTCGGATTGATGTAGGCGTCCGTGGCTCTCTGATAGCGGTCAAGGGTCATGGAACTAAGCCCAAGACCCTTGGTCGCATATTTCATGAATTCCTTGTCCATGATTACTTAAGCTCGCGGAATTTCTCCTCGGAGATCTTCTTGTTCTGAAGGGAGATCTTCTCCTTGACGGCGGCGATCACCTTCTCGTTCTCGACATTCTCTTCGATGTTGCGCATCTGCCTTTCATCCTTGAGCATCTGAGCGGCAGCCTCTGTTAGAAGTTCTTCAGGAACATTGCCCATTCCATACATGGCGTACTGATAGGCGGCGTAAGCCTTGGCGGCCTCAAGCATGTCCTTATCCTCAACCTTGAGTTCGAACTTCTTCATCAAAGAGCCTCTGACAAGCTGCCAACGGAAATCTCCGAGGAATCCGTCAAACTCCTTCTCGATGTCTTCCTTGGAGAATTTTTCCTTGTTGTTCTCATAGAGCCATCTCTTGAGGAAAGCCTCAGGGACATTGACATTGGCCTTGTCAACAAGGTACTTGCGCAGATCCTGGGAGAGTCTGTAATCAGCCTCCTGCTTGTAGTTGGCCTCAAGTCTCTCAGCGATCTTGGCGTCGAACTCCTCGGATATCTTCACGGCGTCCTTGCCGAAGACCTTGTCATAAGTCTCCTGACACTCAGTGGCAGGAACGAAGGTCTTGACATTCACGATAGTGACATTCCATACAGGATCAAGCGCCGCAAGCTCCTCCTTCTTCATCTTCAACATTGAAGACCTGTCAGTCTCGTTGGTGAAAGCCTCGTTGACATTGACATCGAACTTGGCGTCAACCTTAGCGCCGAGGAAGTTCTTCTTGGCGTCACCCTCAACTTTGTTGACAGCGACATAAACGCCCTCGACAGTCTTCTCACCCTGCTTGAAATCAACGACAACGTAATCCTCCTCTCCGGCGGCATCACCCTCCTCAAGCTGACCGTACTGCCTGAGAATGTTCTCCTTCATGGCAGCCTTAGCCTTGTCAGTCACCTCAATCTTGTAATATGGCAGTTTGTCCTCCTTGGTGACATCAACGTTAATCTCAGGAGACAGACCAAGGTCGAACTTGAACTCGAAATCATTGCCATCCTTCCACTCAAGCTCCTTCTGGGACTCGCTGGAGATAGGCTCACCGAGTATATGCAGGTTGTTGTCCTTGATGAACTTGTCAAGCTGCTCTGACACGACAGCGTTGATTGCCTCGTAAAGAGCCTGGTCACCATAGACTTTCTTCACGAGAGTAGCAGGGACCATTCCCTTGCGGAATCCCTTGAAGTCAGCGTTTCTCCTGTAAGCGGAGAGTCTTTTTTTCTCCTGCTC
>CAVKML010000072.1:0-3188 GCA_963657715.1 uncultured bacterium
ATGCAGGCTCACATGGACATGGTCCCACAGAAGACAGCCGACACGAAGCACGACTTCCTCACCGACCCTATTGAGACCGAGATAAAAGGGGAGTGGGTGACCGCCAAGGGTACTACCCTCGGGGCCGATAATGGTATAGGAGTCGCTCTCGCGCTTTCTGTTCTTCAGGACAAGACTCTGAAGCACGGTCCGCTTGAGGCTCTCATCACTTATGACGAAGAGACCGGTATGACTGGTGCCAATTCATTGAAACCTGGCATTTTGAAGGGGGATATTCTTCTTAATCTTGACTCCGAGGAGGAAGGTGAACTCTGTACAGGTTGCGCCGGAGGTGTTGACGGTACAGCTGATTTCACTTATAGGACTTACAAGACTCCGGAAGGTTTCGTAGGCTACAAGATTACCGTGAAGGGCCTTAAGGGCGGACACTCCGGAATGGACATTTCCCTCTTCAGAGGCAATGCCAACAAGATTCTCTGTCGTCTTCTCGAAGCCATGATTTCTGAATATGATGTCAAGGTCGTGTCAGTCGCCGGTGGATCCCTCCGCAACGCAATTCCATTCGAGGCCGAGGCCGAGATCCTAGTGCCATCAGCTGACTCACGCAAGGTCAAGGCTCTAGTGGAGAAAAAGTTTGAGGAGTCCAAGTTCGAGTACCAGTACTCTGATCCGGACATGATTCTCATCTATGAGAAGCAGAACGTTCCGGCTGCCCGCTACATCAGCCCTAAGATTATCGGCAAGGCTGTCAAGGCTATCCTCGCCTGTCCTCACGGAGTTCAGAGAATGAGCGATACTCTTCCTGGCTTGACCGAGACATCCACAAACATGGCGATCGTGCGCACCCAAAAAGGACATCTTACCGTTCATTCGCTGACCCGCAGCTCGATTGACGCTGCCAAGATGTACCTCGCAGACTCTATCCGTTATGTCTTCGAACTCGCTGGCGCGAAATATTCAACGTCAGGCGCTTACAGCGGTTGGGCTCCGAAACTCGGAACACCTATGATCAAGGTTCTGGAAGACACTTATAAGTCACTCTTCGCCAAGGATTTGAAGATCACCGCCACCCATGGAGGACTTGAGTGTGCCATTATGGGAGCCAAGTATCCGAACTGGGAGATGGTTTCCATCGGGCCGGACATCCTTTATCCTCACTCTCCGGACGAGCGCGTGAACATCGCCTCTGTCGCCGAGACTTGGAAGTTCCTCGTCGCTGTGCTTGAGAATATTCCTGAAAAGTAGTCTCGAACTGAACGCTAATTTGCGAAAGTTGAGATAATTGACTATATTTGCAGTCCTTTTGGGTTGGCATACGTCCCTGAAAGGACTGTATTTTATTTATTATTAAACAATTAAGTCAAATGTTAAAACAGTACGAGACCGTTTTCATCGCTACTCCCGTTTTGTCTGAACAACAGATGAAGGAAGCGGTTGCAAAGTACACCAAGCTTATCGCCGACAATGGTGGCGAGGTAGTGTACGAGGAGGACTGGGGACTTCGTCAGCTGGCATATCCTATCCAGCACAAGACCTCAGGTTTTTATTACCTTATTCAGTTCAAGGCTGAGCCAAGCTTCATAGCTACTCTTGAGACACAGTATTTCCGTGATGAGAGGATCATCAGGTTCCTTACTGTAGCTCTTGACAAGCACGCCGAGGCTTATGCTGAGAAGAGAAGAGAGAACAGGAACAAGCCGGCCGCTCCTAAGGCTGAGGAGGCTCCTGTCGCCGCAGAAGAGAAAAAAGAGGAAAACGCTTAATCAAGGAGGAATAAATTATGGCACAGAATGACGCTCAGAACGCGGGAATCCGCTATCTCAATCCTCCTACAGTAGAGGTTAGAAAGAAGAAATACTGCCGTTTCAAGAAGGCAGGCATCAAGTATGTTGATTACAAGGACGCCGAGTTCCTTAAGAAGTTCCTCAACGAGCAGGGTAAGATTCTCCCTCGCCGTATCACCGGTACTTCGCTGAAGTTCCAGAGGAAAGTCGCTCAGGCAGTGAAGAGGGCTCGTTCCCTTGCTCTGCTTCCTTACGTAACTGACCTTCTTAAATAATAGGAGAGCGAGATTATGAAGATCATTTTGAAGAAAGAGGTTGCCAATCTCGGCGAGGCCGGAGATGTGGTAGAGGTAAAGTCAGGTTACGGCCGCAACTATCTTGTCCCTCAGGGATTCGCTTGCGCCGCCACTCAGTCCGCTCTTAAGCAGCTTGAGGAGACAAAGCGTCAGAGGGCTCACAAAGAGGCCAAACTTATCGCCGACGCCGAGGCTCTCGCAGCCAAGATCGAGGCCACACCAGTCAAGGTAGCCGTGAAGGTCAGCGAGTCTGGTAAGATTTACGGTTCTGTCACCACAGCTCAGGTTGAGGAGGCTCTCAAGGCCGCCGGAGTCGAGGTTGATAAGAAGAACATCACCCTCGGTGAGATCAAGACCGTAGGCGAGTACGAAGGCACTGTCAAGTGCTACAGGTCAGTCAAAGCCACCGTTAAGGTGACCGTTGAGGCTGAGGCCTAGTCCCAAGTTTATCAAGCCGTTTCGGCTGACAATATTTTCTATCAGACCGCAGGATTTCCCTGCGGTCTTTTTTTTGTATCCCACACACTTTCATTCAAATATGGGCTCATACCATGTCTTTCTATCCCTCTCCGGCCGCACTTTACCCATTTTCGTTGCCCAAGGACTCCATGCGACACCCTTCGGCAACACTTTTGCCCTTTTTTGTTGCCCAAGTTCTCCACGCGACACCCTTCGGCGACACTTTTGCCCTTTTTTGTTGCCCAAGTTCTCCACGCGACACCCTTCGGCGACACTTTTGCCCTTTTTTGTTGCCCAAGTTCTCCACGCGACACCCTTCGGCGACACTTTTGCCCTTTTTTGTTGCCCAAGTTCTCCACGCGACACCCTTCGGCGACACTTTTGCCCTTTTTTGTTGCCCAAGTTCTCCACGCGACACCCTTCGGCGACACTTTTGCCCTTTTTTGTTGCCTAAGTTTTCCATGTTACACCCTTTGGCCACGCTTTAGCTCGTTATTGTTGCTTAAGTGTCCACGCGATATCTTACTGTCTTTCGTTTTTTGTACATTTGAGATGATTTACAGCCTTACTTGCGCAATCGGGGATAATTTCCGCGTTGTGAATTGCTTTCGTTTTTTGTACATTTGAGATGATTTACAGCGGTGAATTT